>DEZB01000002.1 GCA_002364735.1 Bacteroidales bacterium UBA3143 | reverse complement strand
TTGCTTAACTTAATGACATTGAACCTGCGCCAGCGAAGGAATAGCAGACAGAAGAATAAAAGTTTATAGCTCCCCAACAAATCAAACAATCTTACTCCCTATTATCCCCACCAAGAACCCAAAAGTGGCTCCCAAAGCAGATACATAGTTATTCTTCAATTTGCTTGCTGGAATAATGTCTTGAATAAGGAGATACAAGATGCCTCCGCTTGCAAATGTCATTAATTGTGCTGTTACGATAGCAGCGTTTGATAAAACATAATGTCCCAACAATGCGCTGGGAATACCAAATAAACTAAGGACGGCGAAAGATATTAATGTTTTTTTGATAGTCATTCCACCCAACACTAAATCACGAAAAGCATTGAAAGCTTCGGGTAGGTTTTGAAGTCCTATAATTATTGCCAATAATGTAGCCATACTTGTATTAGCAGCAAATACTGCTCCCATTGCAATGGATTCGGGCACAAAATCCATCATCATGGCCAGCAATGTTGCGGTATTTCCACCTCGTCTCTCTAAATATTGATCGAGAAACATAAAGCTGATTGCACCGGCTACAAAAAAGAAGGCCATGGGCCATAAGTTTAATTGTTCCATTCCATACGGAATAAGCACCAAAGCAACCGCAGCCAAAATGATGCCAGCACCAAATGACATCAAAGTATGGGTTATTTCATATTTTACTGGACTTTCTTTAATATGGTGATTGAAATAGTTTGCCAAAAGACCACCAATTAGGATGGTTATACCTGCAAATACTGAGAAAAGAATTAATTTGAGAAGCATATGATTTGGTGTTATAAGTCAGTTGATTTTATAACACTTCACATGTTTAGTAGTTCGCTCCGGCTGGCGCAATCCAGACTTGTGCTGCTAACTTCACACTTATGGCAAAATGCAGAGGTCGGAAAACAGTGCCAGCGAAGAGCGGAGTCGCATTTTGCGCCCCCCACTTCTTTGCGCCTTTGCGCCTTTGCTAAAAAAAACAGCGGTTGCAGCTCCGTAGGAGCCTCTCTGTCTGTAGTAAGCAATTGACAGAATGCACCTTAGCTCCGTCAGGTGCGCCCTGTTATTTTTATGACATAATTCAAAGTTTTATGCATATGCTTCAATACACCTAAACCTTAGTAACTGAGGTTGCTCTCTACCATCTTAACCTTATTACCTTATTGCAAAATAGGAGATAAAACATCTCTTGATTTGCCATGTTATAGGTTCTCTTTTACGAAGATTGAAGTCATATTTTGCGCCCCCCTCTTCTTTGCGCCTTTGCACCTTTGCGAAAAATAACAGCGGTTGCAGCTCCGTAGGAGCCTCTCTGTCTGTAGTAAGCAATTGACAGAATGAACCTTAGCTCCGTCAGGTGCGCCCTGTTATTTTTATGTTTCAAACCTTCGGTTACAAACGAAGGGGAGTGGTCTACAGGTACGCATCTACGAAGCTCAGTGTAGCTAATTATTTAGATATACTACAAACAGTTTGGCTCCTATGGAGCATGGAGTGCGGTAAGTGTTTTGCTTTTGCGTTACAAACAAATGAAGGATGACTCCTCAAGAACAGTCGTATTTTGCGCCCCCCACTTCTTTGCGCCTTTGCACCCTTGCGAAAAAAAACAGCGGCTGCAGCTCCGTAGGAGCCTCTCTGTCTGTAGTAAGCAATTGACAAAATGCACTTTAGCTCCGTCAGGTGCGTCCTGTTATTTTTATGCCATAATTCAAAGTTTTATGCATATGCTTCAATTCACCTAAACCTTAGTAACTGAGGTTGCTCTCTACCATCTTAACCTTATTACCTTATTGCAAAATAGGAGATAAAACATCTCTTGATTTGCCATGTTATAGGTTCACTTTTGCGAAGATTGGAGTCGCATTTTGCCCCCCCCTTCTTTGCGTCTTTACACCTTTGCGAGAAACCACTTATTACTTTGCGAAAAAAAACAGCTACTCTTTAACCAGAAAACCACTTATTGCGCCACACCAAACTTAATACTACCTCAAAATATGTTTTAAATCCATAAAGAGCCCAAGTATATATCCAAAACATGTTTTAAAGCAGTATTTTTGTAGTTGAAAAAGATTTCAGGTTAAATATATTATCTTATAAACACTATTACTAATCTTATGGTTAATTCAAACATTGGTATTATTAACAATAAAATTGACGTCCGCGGTTTTGTATCTAAAAATATTTCTCCTTATTACGGAGATGCCTCTTTTTTGAAAGGAGCAACACAGCGTACAAAAAACATGTGGAACATTTGCTTAAAAGCAATAAAAGAAGAAAGAGCAAACAATGGCGTTCGGGCTATTGACAATGAACTTGTTTCTACTATAACCTCCCACGTAGCTGGATATATTGATCGCGACAATGAACTAATTGTAGGTTTGCAAACCGACATGTTGCTGAAGCGTGCCATGAAACCTTATGGTGGATTTTCGGTAGTGGAAAGAGCGTGTACAGAAAATGGTGTAGAAGTATCTCCCATGGTAAAGGAAATATTTACTAAGTATGCTAAAACTCACAACGATGGTGTGTTTGATGTATATACGCCTGAAATAAGGACTTTTCGCTCTTTGGGTATTCTGACCGGACTGCCTGACAATTATGCACGAGGAAGAATCATTGGCGATTATCGAAGACTTGCCCTGTATGGTACCACCACTTTGATTGAAGCAAAAAAGGCTGACTTTGAAATGCTAAAAGGGCCCATGACGGATAGTCAAATTCGTCTTCGTGAAGAGGTATCGGAGCAAATTAAGGCTCTGAAGGCTATTGAAGAGCTGGGAGCGATATATGGTCTCGATCTAACTCGTCCCGCCGAAACTGCACAAGAAGCTGTGCAATGGGTGTATATGGGTTATCTTGCAGCTGTGAAAGAGCAAGACGGTGCAGCAATGTCCTTGGGTAATGTGTCTTCTTTTTTAGATATTTATATTGAGAAAGATATTAACGATGGGAAAATAACCGAAGAGTATGCACAAGAACTGATCGATCAGTTTGTGATGAAATTACGCATGGTGCGCCACTTACGTATGGACGCCTACAATGACATATTTGCGGGCGACCCTACATGGGTTACTGAAGCAATTGGAGGAAACTTGGCAGATGGACGTCCCAAAGTGACGAAAACCTCGTTCCGCTTTTTGCAAACATTATACAATTTAGGTCCATCGCCCGAACCTAACCTCACTGTGTTATGGTCTCATAGCCTTCCTCAAGGTTTTAAAGAGTTCTGCGCAAAAGTATCAATTGACACTTCATCCATTCAGTATGAAAATGACGATTTGATGCAAGAGAGTCGCTTTAGCGATGATTACGGAATTGCTTGTTGCGTTTCTTACCAAGAAATTGGCAAGCAAATACAATTCTTTGGTGCTCGTTGCAATTTGGCGAAGACGCTGTTGCTTGCCATTAATGAAGGTCGTTGTGAGCTATCTGGCAAACAAGTTATCAAAGGTATTCCTGCATTAAAATCAGATGTACTTGATTTTGACGAAGTGATGGAAAACTTCAAATTAGCAATGCGTGAAGTAAGCCGTGTGTATGCTGATACGATGAATATCATTCACTACATGCACGATAAGTATTATTACGAAAAAGCGCAAATGGCACTTATTGATACTAATCCGCATATAAATTTGGCTTATGGTGTTGCAGGATTGAGTATTGTTGCTGACTCGCTGTCTGCTATAAAGCACGCCAAGGTGTCTCCAGTTCGCAACGAGAAGGGTATTACTACAGATTTTACGATTGATGGCGAATTTCCGTATTACGGAAATGATGACGATAGGGTTGATACATTTGCACGTGAGATACCTATCTATTTCAACTCATTATTAAAGGAATTACCCACTTATAAAAATGCAGAGGCAACGCTGAGCATCCTCACCATTACTTCTAATGTGGTATATGGTAAGAAAACAGGTGCAACGCCTGACGGCCGTGCCCAAGGTGTGCCTTTTGCACCAGGAGCAAACCCCATGCATGGACGCGACTCAAATGGTGCTTTGGCATCACTTAGCTCTGTGGCTAAGCTTGACTACAAGAGTGCAATGGATGGTATCTCCAACACATTCTCTATTGTGCCAAAAACATTGGGCCCTACCGACGAGCAACGTCGCGAAAACTTGGTGAGCATTATGGATGGATACTTCTCGAAAAGTGCTCACCACCTTAATGTAAATGTTTTGGACCGTGAAATGCTTGAGGATGCAATGGAGCATCCAGAGGAGTATCCGCAACTTACAATTCGCGTTTCGGGATATGCTGTCAATTTTGTTAGGCTAACACGTGCTCAACAAATGGAAGTCATATCGCGCAGCTTTTTTGAAGCAATGTAATATATTTTTTCTTTATATGAGAAAAAACAATTTTTTTAGAAGCTGTCCTTTATGCAAAAAGTGCATGGGACGGCTTCTATTCTTTTCAATACCTTTTCAATTCATATTTGAAACAATCCCTCACAAATGATCAGACTTCATTCAGTAGAATCTTTAGGCACTTACGATGGGCCAGGTGTTCGTCTTGTGCTTTTCACGCAAGGATGCAACTTTAAATGTAAATACTGTGCCAATCCTGACACGATTGATAAAACGGGCGAAGCGCGTCTTTACGACTACGAAGAGTTGATGAAACTGGCACGCAGTCAACGTCCTTTTTTTGGAAAACGTGGTGGAATAACCATGTCGGGGGGCGAACCACTGATGCAGGCAAAAGCAATTACTCCTTTTTTTAAAATGCTGAAAGAAGAGGGCTTCAATACTTGTATCGACACAAATGGTAGTTACATTACACAGGATGTGAAGGAGCTGTTAGCATATACCGACCTTGTGCTGTTAGACATAAAAGAGATGAATGAGCAGGCTCACATTAATATTGCTGGAGCATCTAACAAAGCCACTCTTCGCATGGTTGAATATTTGCAAGAGATTAATAAACCAGTTTGGTTGCGCTACGTGTTAGTGCCGGGATACACAGATAGTGAAGAAGACCTGCATGCTCTTGGCAAATTTATACAGCCCATGACGAACATCGAAAAGCTGGAAGTTCAACCCTACCACAAATTGGGGGTACACAAGTATGAATCTTTGGGCTGGAAATATGAATTGGAAGGAGTACCGCAAAACACACCTGAACAATTACAAAAGGCAAAGGACATACTTAGCATCTATCATAACGAAGTGATTGTGAATTGAGGGAGGTTTAAATAGTAGTTTATTCGCATAAGCTTTATGATTAAAAAAACACGACAAACACACCCTCGTACGGCTCTTTAAAAAATTTGTGTCGCTTAAACTAAATTTTCTTTTTCACTGATTATTATTCATGCTTCGCAGCACACCAATATGGAAATCGGCGCGAGCGGCAGTTTATAAACTTATTCTTCTATTCTCATACATAAGGCAGAAGGCACAGGTCGAAGACCTGCGTCAGCTATTTTTTTATTCATGTGAGCTTTCTCATAAAAAAAACAAACACCAAAATATATTTCAGTATCTTTGTTGCAATTGAACACTAAAATAGACAAATGAATACCGAACTTTTTATAGCGAAACGATTATACAAAGGCGAGAAGAAAAACGAAAAACGTGTTTCATCTCCAGCTGTATCTATTGCGGTGACGGGCATTGCTTTGGGATTAACGGTAATGATACTATCGGTATGTATTGTGATTGGATTTAAAAAAGAGATTCGCGGAAAGGTCATTGGATTTGGGTCGCACATTCAGATAACTTCGTTTGAGGATAATAGTTCGTATGAACTAAACCCCATAGCCATATCTGACACGCTGATGAATAAACTAAATGCCAATCCGCAAATAAGACATGTTCAACCCTATATTATTAAACCGGGCATAATAAAGACGGACGAAAATTTTCAAGGGATTGTGCTGAAAGGCATTAATGATGCTTACGATTGGGATTTCTTTAAAAAGAATATGGTTGAAGGACACATTATACAACCTGATGACACTTCGGGGGTAAATCAAGCAATTGTATCAAGGGATATTGCCAACAAGCTTCACTTGAAATTGGGGGATAAGTTTACAACCTATTTTGTACAAGAACCTGTCAGGGCACGTCGTTTTGAGATTACGGGTATTTATCAAACAAACTTTGAGGACTACGACAAGCTTTATATTCTCACAGATATGAACCTATTATCGAAACTAAACCAGTGGGATGATGACTTTGCAAGTGGACTGGAGGTGTTGGTGAAAGATTACAACAACTTGGACTTGACTGCTCAAAACCTGTTTTTTGATATGGCCACTCACCGCGACCGCTTGGGTAACACCCTTTACACGCAGTCTATTAAAGACATCAACCCTATTATATTCGATTGGTTAAGCTTGTTGGATATGAATGTGTGGATAATTATTATATTGATGCTTATTGTTTCGGGGTTTACCATGATATCGGGTCTATTGATAATTATATTGGAGCGCACCAATATGATTGGTATATTGAAAGCAGTAGGTACACGCGACTTTAACATTCGGAAGATATTTCTTTATCTCTCTTCATTCCTCATCCTGAAAGGATTGTTTTGGGGTAACATAATTGCTTTAACGCTTTGTTTTGCACAAAAATATTTACACATAGTGAAGCTCAATCCTGAAGTGTACTACACGGCTTACGTTCCTGTAGACATAAATTTATTGATAATTTTAATTATTAATGCAGGCACATTATTAGTATCTTTACTAATGATGATTGGTCCTTCTTATTTGATTGCTAAGATTTCGCCAGTGAAATCAATCAAGTTTGAGTAATAGTATAACTTTTAAAACAGATAATTAGAAAATGAGTATAAATTGGATTCTTCTTATAATTGGTGGCGTTTTTGAAGCTGGATTTGCAATAAGCTTGGGCAAAGCACAAGAATCTTTAGGAAAAGAGAAATTGATGTGGTTAGCATCATTTGCTATTTGTGTAAGTATAAGCATGTATTTACTATATCGATCAATGGGAGGTGCACGACCAATACCAGTTGGTACAGCTTATGCTGTGTGGGCAGGGATAGGTGCAGTGTGTAGCGTAATATTTGGTATTTTCATTTTTGCAGAACCTGTAACAGTGTGGCGAATGGTTTTTCTTTCGACTCTAATCGTCTCATTGGTGGGATTACAAATTGTAACACCTGTTTAACACATACAAATGAGGTGTTTTTCTATTTAAATGGTACCTCAATCAGCAAAATGAATTATTTTTGATCATTGATAAATCATTATTAAATGTTGTTGCCATGACATTTAAATAATACATTCCCTGAAAATAAACATGCTACAGCTTTATTCAACGTAATAATAAAGTATCACTTACCATAAACTTAATACAGCAAAAAACACAAAAAAACACCATTGAATAAACCATTCTAAATAGTATTGCATGCACCACCCATTTTGATAGCTCCCTAAAAAATCGTATCTTTGTAGCTTTTAAAATTTAGTAACTACTAATCTCTGTGGTTTAGACCCAGATACTGTGATATTCTATTTAGTTAGTTTCCCTCCAATCACCTCATATTAGCGAAAGTAATCAACGTTTTGAAAATCTTACACAATATAAAGTGATCATTAAAATAAAAATTTTTTAAACATGTATTTAAAACTAAAACAGAAGTTTTTTGTTCTAACATTGTTGCTTTTCCCATTTTTAACAACTGCTCAAGAAAGTGAAAAAAAAGATGGAATCAAATTTGGTGGCGCATTGCGGTACAACATTTTATCAACGAACTATGAAAGTAGCACAGATAAATCGGATCCACAATTTACTTGGGATACTTGGCGTTTGAATATGAATGGCTCTATATCTGGTATCGACTTAAGTTTCGAATATCGTTTCTATCCTTCTTCTAAAAATCACTTCTTGCATCATGGTTATTTTGGTTACAAATTCTCAGATGTGGTATATACAAAATTAGGAGTTTCGCAAGTACCCTTTGGTATTCTTAGTTTTGCATCGCACAACTATTTCTTTCAAGCTCCTTATTATGTAGGTTTGGAAGATGATTACGACATGGGGATAAAGTTTGACATCACTCCAACAGACGACATTGACATATCACTGGCATATTATCGTCAGGCAGAACCTAATGGGTCTGGGCCAGCAAACACTGCGAGATATTCTTATGATATTGTGCCAGGAGGAGCTATTGTTGATGCTGACGGCAACTTCGAGCAAAGAGAAGCTGCGCTCTCGGAGTTAGACCAATTTAATGCACGAGTAGCGTGGCGTGTTGTTCCTAACTGGGAGGTAGGTCTTTCGGGACAAATTGGAGGAATATACAACAAAACATTAGATAAATCGGAAACATCTAATGCTTTTGCAGCTCATGTGGTGGGAGATTTTGCAGGTTTTAATTTAAAAACTGAGTTTGTACATTATAATTATAAAGCGAAAGACGATGCAGGCAATAAACTTGACGTTCTACAAATGGGGGCTTATGGAGCTAACTATCCTGGTGGAGACACATATACAGGAGGGGTGGCTGCGAAAGCAAACATTTATGTGGTTGGTCTTGCATATAACATTCCCGTTAGCTGGGGACCCATCTCAAGTATTCAACCTTATTTAGATTATTCTTTGGTTGACAAAGCAAATAAAGAGTTTGAAAACACGCATCACCTCATCCCAGGATTTATGGTTACTGCAGGTCCAATTTACGCTTACTTCGATTATGCCATGGGTAAAAACCAACCATGGTTAACTGACGATTTCGGAAAAGGATTGGGTTCGGGAATAAAGGACGCACCTTGGAATGGTCGACTAAATATCAATTTGGGTTATTATTTTTAATACTTAATTATATGGCTGATAACAAAAACATAAAACTTAGAGTAGAAGATTTGACTCTTATTTTCGGAAAAAGAAAAAAGGAGGCGCTTGCTATGCTAAATAAAGGAGCATCTAAAGAGGAAATTCTCCGAAAAACTAAATGTACGGTTGGAATTAACAAAGCCAATTTTAAAGTATATGAAGGAGAAATATTCGTGGTGATGGGACTTTCTGGTAGTGGAAAATCCACTTTAATTAGATGTTTAAACAGGCTAAACGAGCCCACTGCTGGTAAGGTATTCTTTAAAGACCACGATATTACACGAGCAGGAAACAAAGAGTTAATGAATACCCGTCGAAATGAGATGAGTATGGTTTTTCAAAACTTCGGACTACTACCACACAGAACTATTCTTGATAATGCAACATTTGGCCTTGAACTAAGAGGCGACTCTAAAGAAGCTCGCTATGAGAGAGGGATGGAGGTGTTGCAAACGGTTGGGCTAAAAGGTTATGAGGAACAATATCCTGGAGCTATGTCTGGAGGAATGCAACAACGAGTAGGTCTGGCCAGAGCTTTAGCAAACAATACAGATGTATTGTTGATGGACGAGGCTTTTTCGGCTCTCGATCCATTGATTAAATCGGACATGCAAGATGAGCTTTTACAAATACAGGGCAAATTACATAAAACGATTGTGTTTATTACCCACGATTTGGATGAAGCATTTAAAATAGGTGATCGGATTGCGATTATGAAAGACGGTGTTATTGAACAAATTGGTACTGCCGAAGAAATTCTCTCTAATCCGGCAAGCGACTATATCAAAGCATTTATCGAGAAAGTGGACCGTAAAACAGTTATCACTGCCGAAACATTGATGTTTCGTAAACCTACAATAGTTCAATTTGGTAAAGATGGTCCTAAAGGTGCCATTCGCAAAATGCGATCTACTGGTGTATATGTACTTCCTGTTGAGAACTCAGAACACAAGTTTCTTGGTTATGTTGAGTTGGCTGATATGATACAACTTGCACGCGAGAAAGAACGAACTGTAGAAAAAGCATTGAAAACAGATGTTCCGAGTGTGCACAAAGATTACACAGTGGAGCAAATGATACCTCTTATCTCTAATAACAGTTACCCTGTTGCAGTGGTTGATAAAGAAGAAGGAAAACTGATTGGACTTGTTACTCAGACTTCAATTGTCATAGAAGCTACACGCTACGATGATGATGAGGTGATTGAATTAATAGAAAAAGCTAACGAAATTTGATATGAACAAAATTATTGATTTAGGAAAATATATCGAAATTGCAATTAATTACTTGCAAGTAACTTTCACACCCATTTGGGATGCAATGGATGATGGAATATCTTGGACTGTAGACAACATGACTGCATTTCTACTCTCTATTCCTTTTGTTGTGCTCCTAATAGTTATTACTTTTTTAGCCTATTATGCAAATGCAGGTCGCAGCTCATTAAAGAAAGAAGGATTAAAAAAAGGAATTGGCTTGTCAATTTTTATAATCTTTGGTTTTTTATTGATATACGGCATGGGATATTGGAAAGAAGCTATACAAACAACAACATTGGTATTGGTTTCAACCTTTATCGCACTCATTATTGGGATTCCATTTGGAATATTATCAGCGAAAAGCAAAGTTGCTGAAGCCATAATCAAACCCATTCTTGATTTTATGCAAACCATGCCTGCTTTCGTTTACCTTATTCCTGCCATTTTCTTTTTCAGTGTTGGAAATACTCCAGGTGTTATAGCTACCGTTATTTTCTCGGTGCCTCCCGCAGTGCGACTTACCAGTTTGGGAATTAAAAATGTGCAGAAAGAAGTCATAGAAGCTGGAAGGGCATTTGGAGCAACTGAAAACCAAATACTATTCAAAATTGAATTACCATTGGCAATGCCAACTATTTTGACAGGTGTCAACCAAGTAATTTTGTTATCACTTTCTATGGTAGTTATTGCTTCAATGGTAGGTGCTCGTGGGCTTGGAAGTATTGTATATCAAGGAATTCAACAAAATGATGTTGCAAAAGGATTTGAATCTGGGCTTGGAATTGTTATCTTAGCAATTATACTTGACCGCATAACACAAGCTTTCGCAAACAAAAACCAAGCGAACAAGAACGAATAATAAAAAAATAGAATTTAATAATAAAGACAAAACAATTATGAAGAGATTTAGAAATCTATTAAGCCTTGCTTTAATAGTAGGTTTAATTGTATCATTTACTGCATGTACAAGCAGTGATGACGGAAAAAAGAAAGTAACCATTTTATATCCAAATTGGGTAGAGGCGGTTGCATACTCTCATTTATCTAAAGTAGCTTTGGAAGAACAAGGTTACACAGTAGAGTTAACCAACTTAGATCCAGGACTGATATTCGCTGAATTATCAAAAGAAAACTCCAAAGGTGATGTTTTCATGGATGCATGGTTGCCCAACACGCACAAATATTATTGGGAAGATTATGGGGATAAATTAGTAAAACTGGGCGAGTCTTTCAGTGAAGGAACCACAGGCTTGGTAGTACCATCATATTTACCCATCAATTCTATTGAAGAATTGAATGCTAATAAGGAAAAGTTTGATGGCAAGATCATTGGTATTGATAGCGGTGCGGGTATCCATAGAGATACATACGATGCTATTGAAGCATATGGTTTAGAGTTTGAGCAAATAACATCAAGCGGACCAGCAATGGTTGCTGCTCTTCAGAAAGCAACAAGAAATGAAGACTGGATTGTAATAACAGGTTGGAAACCCCACATAAAGTGGACACAATTTGATTTAAAATTCTTAGAAGACCCAAAAGGAGTATATCCTACGGATGTTTGTGCAATTCTTTCGCGTAGAGGATTTGAAGAAGACATGCCTCAAGCTGCTGGATATTTTAAAAACTTCCACTTAACTGATTCACAGCTAAATGATTTAATGAGCACTATTGATGAGAATGGTAGTGAAGCTGGTGCACGGATGTGGTATGAAGCAAACAAAGAAATGATTGATAGTTGGTATAACAATTAAATTGTTTAGAATTAAATAAAAAAAGAAGCCTGGGAATAATTTTCCGGGTTTTTTTATTAGCTACCGACACCCATTATTAATCAAAGTTTGATCAATGGTGCAGGTTAACCCACATTGCAGTAATAT
>DEZB01000030.1 GCA_002364735.1 Bacteroidales bacterium UBA3143 | reverse complement strand
TGATGCGTGTCGAAGTCAGGAAAAATAATGATGTTTTAATTAATAGGGCTATTATAAATGATATTATAACATTGTTTTATGACATTTGAGATGGATGTATTATTTCTTGCTAAGAATAGATAGTTTTATCTGATACTCCACACAATTTTCCATTTCCACAATGACTAATTTGTAAATAATAGCTCGCTGTTTTTAATTTTGAGGAATCAAAAGATGATAATAGATTGTCAACATCAAAAATTGAACTTTTTAAAATAAATGGCAGGAATTAAACCAACTAAGTGAAAAGAAATATCAAATAGGAAGCCAAGACCAATATTTTTAATACTTACTTTAAAGGTCCATAAGCAATCCCTTTTTTGTCCCATCTTTTCAAATAAAAATTTAGAGATTCTAAGAAGCCATCGTAATTCTTATTGTTTGGTAAAGTCCATCCTGATTCTGCATAAGCTGCTATACGTGGAAATACTTTTGTTTGCATACTCTCAACTGTTGGTATAAACTCTCCCCACATTTGACAACCTAACCCCAACACTTTATCTTCCAAGTTGATTGGCAATCCATCAGGAATAGGGTTAAATGAATATGCTTTTGATAACGGTATTGATTCGTAGTTGTAGTCTAAATAAGTATATTCGTGAAATGAATTTACAACATCATATCCATTTTTTATAGTGTTTACAATTAAAGCAGAGTCTCCTTTCCAGAAATGGACGATAGTGCTGTCGGCAAGTTGTTGACTACTTTCCGGTGTGTCTTCATCCGTTTGATAGTTGTGCAGTCGTGCACCAGTAATTTCATTCCAGCCCATCATTCTTTTACCTTTGCTTTTTAAGAGGGTAGATATATTGTTAGTAAAATATACTTGTAATTCTGCTGGTGTTTTAAGTCCATTTTTATACATATAATATTGTACTCTTTTAGAGTTGTTCCATTGATCGTAACGTATTTCGTCTCCACCAATATGGATTACTTGAGAAGGGAAGAGTTCGATAATCTCGTCAAATATATCATTGAAAAAATCTAAGACTCTTTGATCGGTAACATTATATGTGTCATATTGAACTCCAAATCTTGTAGGGACAGATATTTGTTTTCCTGAAACTCCAAGCCATGGATATGCTGCAATGGCAGCACTTGAATGTCCAGGCATTTCTATCTCTGGTACAACGTTAATGTGAAGTTTTCTCGCATAATCCACAATTTCTTTTATTTCTTCTTGGGTGTAGAATCCGCTGTGTGGTTCACCATCAAATACCTCACTATGGAAATGATTTATTTCTGTTGAATCCCGGTACGATCCCACTTCCGTTAGTTTTGGATATTTTTTTATCTCTATTCTCCAGCCTTGATCTTCAGTTAAGTGCCAATGAAAAACATTCATCTTAAGCAATGACATTTCGTCTAACAGATTCTTTACAACTTCTTTTCCCTTAAAGTGCCTTCCCTCATCTAACATAAACGCCCGCCATGAAAAAGCAGGGTAATCATTGATTTCTCCTTGTTGAACAATAAACTTATCTTCATTAGCTCGAACAATTTGACGTAATGACTGCATTCCATTAAGCACTCCTGCACGAGATATAGAGCTGATAATAATATTGGTATTTCCAACATAAAGTTTATAACCTTCTGTTTTTTCAGAATTATATTGATTGTTTATTTCAAGTATTATATCAGCTCTCTTTTCATCATCAACATCTACGAAGTTTATTCCAAAGTCTGATTTAAAATACTCTTTCATTAAGCTTGCTTCTGATTCTAATTCATCAGTAAAAAATATTTTGATTTCTTTAGTAAGACTAAATGAACCGTTTGTATAAATTATTGAATTTGGGTGAGGAATAATTTGATAATCTACAATGGGAGACTCCTTGCATGCCAAAAAAAATAAAAGCATAATTGCTAAAAGAATTGTTTTTGATTTCATTGTATTTGTTTTAAAAATAGAAAGTTCGAATATGGGAAAAAGATTTGATAAATATTTACTTTTTCTAAAGTATTTGATTGAAAAATATCAGGCACTGGAAGAATATTCTTTAAATTAGCTAAATTTAATCGTTTGTTTATGAAACATGAATTAACGCATGTATCAAACTAATAACATCTATCAAAATTATATGTTCAGGTCTGCTATTTTATTAAAAGGTTATTTTCAGTTTTCGTGGAAATCGCATCTTCATAAATAAAGGAATTAAAAGCTACTCTTGTTTTTTCTAATATTACCCTTTATAATATTACCTAAGTGGTTCATCAATCTTTTTGTTGGTAAGTTTTTTAAATAAGATTCAATGTGACGTATCCGTTTATCCTCTAAAATTTGATCTTCTTCAATTAATATTCCAGTTTCTTCTACATTACCAAACTCATCATTTATTGAAGTACCAAAAACACGCATTGTAGGAGAAAGGCTCATGTAGGCATTAATTAATGGAGGGATATTAAGTTTAAGTGCACGTACTTCACGATTAAGTATTTTATAGTCTTCTTTAAAATTTTTGCCGCAAAACAAATCTTGCATTTTATTTATATCAGTATTTGTTTCTAAAGGAACAATAGGTCTCATCAAGTTATCTTTATCAGGAAAATGCTTTTGCATGAAATAAAGAATCATATTACGAGCATCTTTATTGTATGTACCATACATGGTTACTTTACCAAAAAAGTATTTAATGGTTGGGTCTATTACAGATAAAGCTCCTAATCCATCCCACAAGTTATCTAATGCGAAAATACCTTTGCGACTTCTAATAGTTGATTGATACTCAAGTGAAACAAATGATCTCCCTAACTCTACAGTGTAAGGTAAGTATTCTTTTACAAACTTATCTGAGAAATTTAAAAGGTGTGCAGTTGCTAATATAGGTTTTCCATTTTCATCTAATTCTACATCAGAGCCACTAAGAAATCTATAACCTCCTAATATCTCTTCTTGTTCTGGATCCCACACAATAAGTTGGCGGTAGGGATTGTCCATGATATCATATTTGTCAATATCTGCTTCTTTACCTGTACCTCCTCCATAGTATCGGAATGCGATTTCTCTTAGTCGACCAATTTCCAACATAAGATTAGGAGAATCGTGATGCGTAAATATATAAAGCTCATTGTTAGCTTTATTGGTGGATCGCATTAATTTATCTTTAGTTAGTTCACTTTTGATTAAATCTTTATCAATTGGATCAATAATTCTTTTCATAATATCTCCTTTCAACTCCGTTTTAATTTATAGACAAATTCTTTAATATTTTGTGCCCATTGTATTGGAGTTCTTGATTTATCCAATGACTCCCATGGTATTGGTTTCCCAAAAGTAATAGTAAATTCATCATTTTTCTTTTTCATCATTTCATCTGCTAAATAAAGCATTTCTAAATTGAGGCGAACCCCCAGTTTTTTTCTGAGGTTTGATAAATTGTAAAAAAAATTAGAGTTTCTTCCTTCAAAATGAACAGGTATAATATCTCTTTTATATTCCCTTGCCTTTACAACAAAACTTTTAGCCCATTGCAAATCCATTATTTGTCCATTTTGCTTGCGAGAGCATAATCCTGCGGGGAAAGTTATAATTTGATTGTCGGATTCATAAGCATCATTTATAGCTTTCACCGAATCTTTTGCTTGCGAGCCATGCTTGTTCACGGGAACAAATATAGACTCTAAGTTTTCTATATTTAAAAGAATGTCGTTTACAAGATACTTTATTTGTTTATTGTACTTTTCGCCCAATACAGCTGCCAAACAAATGCCATCCAAACCTCCTAACGGATGATTGCTCGCAAAAATAAACTTTCCATTTTCAGGAATGTTTTCTTCACCTTTTATATGCAAAGTTAAGTTGAAGTAATCAACGCATGCTTTCATAAAATCGGTGCCGTATTTGTCCTGATTAGTTTCAATAATATAATTTAATTCATCTTGATGAACCTTCCGTTTGAGATAGTTTATTGCTACTTTTGGGATTTTATTGTAGTTGCTTTTTGCTTTAGCTTTTAGCACAGCATCAATATCCAGCTTTTTAGGGAGCTTGGAGTCTTTGGTTACCATTTTAGTCTCTGATATAGTTTTTGTTTCTCTGTTCAAAGTAGTTTTTATCATTTAAGCATACAAATATACTAAACTCTCATGTATTGATATAAAAATCGTTTGGTTTTACTATATTTTATGAGTGAAGAATAAGACAAGAGTACTTTTTCTTCAGTTTAACAAACTAAATTGAATATTTAACATAGTCATTGTGAGATTTGTACTATAAATATGCGATTGTTGATAACTTTTTCTGAAATAAAGTGTTGAAATGTGGGGGAAAGTGGATACTTTTAGTAATTTTACACCACATATCAATATTATCTATTCAATTATTTTGTGTAATGAGTCAGTTTTTAGGAAATTTTGAAGCAAAAGCCGATGCAAAAGGACGCATTTTTGTTCCTGCAGTATTTCGGAAACACTTGCAAGCTCAAAATGAGACATGGCTTGTACTGCGTAAAGACATTTTTCAAGACTGCTTGGTGCTTTATCCTGGTTCAGTTTGGGAAAGAGAGATTGAAGCATTGCGGGGTAAGCTAAACAAGTGGAACAAAACACAACAACAGGTTTTTCGTCAGTTTGTTTTGGATGCAGAGCGTATTGAAATGGATGCAAGTGGTAGGATTCTTATATCAAAACGTTATTTGCAACTGGTGGATATCGATAATCATGTTCGATTCCTGGGAGTTGATAACACGATTGAAATATGGGCGAAGGAAAAGTTGGAAAAACCACTTATGGTGCCTGAAGACTTTGCCAATGAGATAGAGAAATTAATGGAATAATCTTTTTACTATACCTGTTATGACGGATTATCATGTGCCAGCTTTGTTGAAAGAAACAATTGATGGATTAAATATTCAACCAGATGGTGTATATGTAGATACTACATTTGGCGGTGGAGGTCACTCACGTGAAATTTTGGCGCGATTAGACAAGAAAGGTCGATTGTTTGGTTTTGATCAAGATGAACAGGCTTATGATAATGTGTTGGATGACGATCGATTCACTTTTGTGCGTAGCAATTTCAGGTACTTGAAGAATTTCCTCAAATATTATCAGGTGGAAAAGATAGATGGAGTGTTGGGTGATTTGGGAGTTTCATCTCATCACTTTGATGATGAGGAGAGAGGTTTCTCTTTCCGATATGATAGCCAGCTTGACATGCGTATGAATAGAAAAGCCAAACAAACTGCTGCTGATATTCTTAATAATTATGACGAACAACAACTTGCGCGCATATTTTATTTGTATGGCGAGTTGCGTACTTCACGAAAGATTGCTTCTTCAATAGTTTTTGCAAGACAAAAACAACCAATTGAAACAGTAAATGAGTTTCTGCAAATAATGGATCGTTATACGCAACGTGACAAAGAGAAGAAAGTATTGGCGCAGGCCTTTCAGGCATTGCGAATTGAGGTGAATAAAGAGTTAGACGCATTGTCAGAGATGTTGCAACAGTCGGTTGAGCATCTTTCGGTTGGTGGTCGAATATGTATCATATCCTATCACTCCTTAGAAGACAGAATGGTAAAAAACTTTTTCCGTTCTGGGAACTTGGAAGGTAAGATTGAAAAGGATTTCTACGGGAATCCAATAACAGACCTAAAGATTATCAACCGAAAAGTGATTATTCCTACAGAAGAAGAACAAAGAAGAAACCCTCGATCCCGAAGTGCTAAGCTAAGGGTTGCAGAGAAAATATAAACGTTATGAAATTCGGCAAAATAAGAAAATCATTTGTACGTGTGTTTGGTGGAGACATTCTCACAGAGAATTTCATCATCAGCAACATGCGTTTTTTTGTTGTATTGCTCATTATAATTTTTGTTTTCATCAGCCACCGTTATACCTATCTGCAAAAAATGTCTGAGATTGAGAAGCTGCAACGCGAATTGAAAGATGCCAAATACGAGTCACTTACAATTTCTTCAACACTTACCGAATCAAGCAGACAAACAGAGATAGAAAAACTTATTTTTCAATATGGTTTAGAGATTAAGATATCTAACGAACCCATTTATTACATTAAAAAGTGAGGAGGAAGATATTATGCCTAAAAATATAGACAAGAAAAAGAAGATTCTAACCCGCTACGCTTTGGTTGTGGCCGTAATGCTGGTCGTTGCAGTTTTCATTGTTGCATGGGCAGCCAAAATTGTTTTTACCCCCGAGGGTAAAAAATGGCGCGAAGTGGGAGAGAAAGAAACTGTAATACGAGACAGGGTTATTTTACCTAATCGTGGAAATATTTTCACTCATGATGGCAAGCTTCTTGCTTCAAGTGAACCACTTTATGGTATCTATATTGACTTTTGGGCAGATGGTTTGAAGAAAGACACATTGGTGAAGTATACTGAAGCATTATCCAAAGGCTTGGATGATATGTTTCGAGACAGAACTGCTGGTCAATATCGCTCAATACTACTAAACGGTTACAAACAAAAGGAGAACGAAGCACAACAAATAGCAGCTAACAAAGCAAAAGGCATTGACAAGAAAGTCAAGATACGCACACGCTATGTACGATTAGTAAAACGCGATATCTCCTATGTAGAACTCAAAGAAATAAGGAAACTTCCGTTTCTCAATCAACGATCTAACCGAAGCGGTATGATAGCCGAAGAGAAAAACTCCCGCAAAAAACCTTTCGGTTCATTGGCTACCCGCACAGTTGGGAGCATATACAAAGACATGAGTATGGGCGGCGCCAGTGGTCTGGAGTTGAAGTTCGATTCGCTACTGCGTGGAGTACCTGGAGTGAAGAACCGTCAGAAAATTCAAGGCAAATGGATGGATGTTGTAGAGATTCCAGCAGAGGATGGCTACGATATTGTCACCACCCTTGACGCAGACATTCAAGATATATCCGAAAGAGCCCTTCGCAACAAGCTTATTGAGATAGATGCAGAGTCTGGCTGTGCCGTGATAATGGAAGTGAAGACAGGCGAAATAAAAGGCATTGTCAACTTAGATAGAATACGCACAGGAGTGTATGCAGAGGGTAATCCCAATGTGTTTTCGTACATGAACGAGCCTGGCTCAACCTTCAAAACCGTGACTGTGCTTGCAGCACTTGAGGAAGGTGCTATTGCACCTACTGATTCATTTCATGTAGGCAACGGATTGTACACACACAATCGCAGAGTGGTGCGCGACCACTATTGGACACGGGGCGAGGACAGAGGTTATTTGACTGTGAAAGAAGGAATGGAAGTGTCATCCAACGTGGTGATGACAAAAATTGCTTTAAAAGCATACCAAGATCATCCCGAAAAGTTTACAGAGCGTATAGACAAGATGGGTCTAACCAAGAGTTTGAAGTGGGACGTTCCCTTGAAGGGAATTGAAGGCACATCTCAAATACGTCATCCCAATGACAAAGCAAATCCCTGGTCGAAAACTACATTGGCATGGATGTCTTTTGGATATGAAACGCAAGTGCCACCTATTTACCTACTCATGTTTTACAATGCATTAGCAAACAAGGGTAAGATGCTCAAACCTTTTATAGCGAAGGAGCTTTACAAAGACGGAAGACTCACAAAAACTTTCGACCCTGAAGTCGTAAATCCATCCATAGCATCAAAGAAATCAATAGATATGGTTCACGATATGCTTTTAGGAGTAATTGAACGAGGAACTGCCAAGGTTGTCAAATCGGACTACTTCCCAATTGCAGGTAAGACCGGCACAGCACAAATCGCCTCTGGCGGTGGATACAGCGGACACTTTGTTTCCTTTTGCGGTTACTTCCCAGCAGACGAACCCAAATATACTTGCTTCGTTGGTATACGTAAGCCCAAAGGAATACCGTCGGGCGGTGGCATGGCGGGTATGGTTTTCAAAAATATTGCAGAACAAACCTACGTTAGGAACACACGCTTAACAACGAAGGACTGTCGTTTGGACTCAACACTAATAAAGCTTCCCACAATAAAGAATGGCCTCTGGGCAAAGAACCAATTGGTGCTAAAAGAATTGGGCTACGCCCCAAAAGCACCCGACAAAAAAACAGAGTGGGTGCAAATAAAGAACGACAGCACCAGTTATCATCCACAAACACTGGAATTGATTGACAACTTAGTGCCCAATGTTAAAGGAATGGGTGCAAGAGATGCACTATACTTATTAGAGAAGTCTGGATTGCGTGTCAACATGACAGGAGCTGGCAGGGTGGTTTCGCAATCATTCGGACCAGGGAAGAAAATAGTAAGGGGTACAACCATCGGATTGGTTTTACAATAAAAAGATACAAGCAGCATCATGGAATTGAATCAACTTCTTCAGAACACAAAGATTATTTCCGTACACGGAGATAGAGACATTGACATAAAAGATATTTGTGCAGACTCACGACAAGTAGCTCCTGGCTTTTTGTTCATTGCCGTTGCAGGTATTTGCACCGATGGCCACGACTATATATCAAAAGCCATTGAGCAAGGCGCTACTGCGGTGGTATACGACAAAGCCATGATTGAAGAATACTTCGAACGTGTTACTTACATTCAAGTTGAGAATAGCGCCAAGGCGCTTGCAGAAATTGCAGCCGCTTGGTACGACTATCCTTCCACAGAGTTGCAGTTGGTAGGCATCACAGGCACTAACGGCAAAACCACAGTTGCCACTCTCCTATACAATATGGTGCGAAAGCTGGGCTTTGCAGCCGGATTATTGTCCACTGTTTGCAACTATGTGAACGATGAGGCTTATCCAACCTCGCTAACCACGCTGGATGCTATCTCGCTGAACAGATATTTGCGTCAAATGGTGGATGCTGGTTGCGAATTTGCTTTCATGGAGGTGAGTTCACACGCCATTCATCAACACCGCACACATTTTTTGCAGTTTGTGGGTGGCGTTTTCACCAATTTGTCGCAAGACCACTTGGACTATCACAAAAACATGCTCGATTACTTGAACGTGAAGAAGCAATTTTTTGACAACCTCCCCAAATCGGCATTCGCTCTTACTAATGTTGACGACAAAAACGGTAAAGTGATGCTGCAAAACACCAAAGCGTCTCAACATACCTACTCGGTGAAGAAATTGGGCGATTACAAGGCGCGCATCTTCGAGAAACATTTTGATGGGACTGACATTGAGATAAACGGTAAGGAGTTGACCGTCCAATTTGTGGGTGTATTTAATGTGTACAACCTATTGGCAGTATACGGAACAGCCATTCTGTTGGGACTTCCAGCCGATGAGGTGCTAATTACGCTTAGTTCGTTGAAGCCTGTGGCTGGTCGTTTCCAAACAATACGTTCTGCGAACGACATAACGGCCATTGTTGACTATGCACACACCCCCGATGCATTGGTGAATGTGCTGGAAGCCATACATGAGGTGCTCAATAACAATGGTGAGATTATAACTGTGGTGGGTTGCGGTGGAAATCGTGACAAAACTAAGCGTCCTATCATGGCGCGCGAATCAGTGGAGAGAAGCGATAGGGTAATTCTAACATCCGACAATCCTCGTTTCGAAGAGCCGCAAGATATTTTGAACGATATGCTCACAGGCCTATCACATCAACAGCAACAACAAGCCATAAACATCCTCGACCGACGAGAAGCCATCAAAACGGCATGCAATTTGGCAAAGCCAGGCGACGTAATACTCATTGCGGGCAAGGGACATGAAACGTATCAAGACATAAAGGGCGTTAAACACCATTTTGACGATGCTGAGGTGGTAGCAGAGTGTTTCTCAATATGAATAACGCTCGCGCCGATTTGCAATCGGTGTGTTGCGAAGCAAAAAAGAATTAAAAATGAGAATGAATAAAGTTAATTTCGCTAACGCGACACACGCATTACAAATGCGCGCGAGCGATGACCTACATGTATTAGTAGATGCATGTGAAAGAAGTGCTTTTCAATTTAAAACAACCATATAGAATAACTACTTACTCATCATGCTTTATTATCTTTTTCAATACTTACAGAAGCTCGACTTCCCCGGCGCAGGATTGATGCAATACGTATCCTTCCGCTCGGCCATGGCATTGGTGTTTTCGTTGTTTATCTCCACCATCATTGGCAGGCGCATCATACAAAAGCTGCAAATGTACCAAATAGGTGAAACCATTCGCAACTTAGACTTAGAAGGTCAATACAGCAAGCGTGGTACGCCCACTATGGGAGGCGTTATCATCATCATTGCCATACTCATTCCCATACTTTTGTTTGGACTTTTGAGCAATATATATGTAATCTTGATGATTGTAAGCACCATTTGGTTGGGTGTATTGGGCTTTTCGGACGATTACATCAAGGTTTTCCGCAAAGACAAGGAAGGACTGAAAGGAAAGTTCAAAATTGTTGCCCAATTGGGCTTGGGTTTGATAGTGGGCATGACTATGTATATGAGTGATGACATTGTGGTGCGCGAAAACATAGAAACGCGCGTGGGTGACACCATCGAAAATGTGGTTCATGCCAAAAACAATGTAAAAACCACCCAAACCACCATACCTTTCGTAAAGAACAACAACTTCGACTACAAAAACCTTGTCTCCTTTATGGGTGAACATGCTGACAGGGCTGTCTGGGTGCTGATAGTAGTGATAATTGTACTGATTGTGACGGCAGTTTCCAACAGTGCCAACCTCACCGACGGGCTGGATGGCCTGGCGGCCGGAAGTTCCTCCATCATTGGCGTCGTTTTGGGGATATTGGCTTATGTTTCGGGTCACGTTGATTTCGCTTCGTACCTCAACATCATGTTCATCCCCGGAAGTCAAGAACTCATGGTGTTTGCCGCCGCATTTGTGGGTGCAACTGTTGGGTTTTTGTGGTACAATGCCTATCCAGCACAAGTGTTTATGGGCGATACGGGCAGTTTGACGCTGGGTGGCATCATTGGTGTGTTTGCCGTGTTGATTCACAAAGAACTGTTGCTGCCCATTTTGTGTGGCGTGTTCTTCATCGAGAGTTTATCGGTAATAATTCAGGTGTTTTATTTCAAATACACCAAAAAAAAATACGGTGTCGGCAAGCGAGTATTCAAGATGACACCTTTGCACCACCATTTTCAGAAAGCAGGCGATGGAACCATCAATGCAATCATCCAAAAACCCATCATACCCATACCCGAATCAAAAATTACTGTGCGATTTTGGTTGATAGGTATCATATTGGCAGTATTGGCATTGGCAACTTTAAAAATGAGATAGAGAAAGATGAGCGAACAATTGAAACATACAAAATTGGTGGTATTGGGCGGAGGCCTCAGCGGCGTGGGTGCCGCCATATTGGCAAAGGCCAAGGGGCTGGATGTGTTTTTGTCGGACAGAGATTTGCTCTCGCCCAATTCGCGCGATGCATTAGCGTCACACAACATCCCTTTTGAAGAAGGCGACCATACGATGGAAACCATATTGCAAGCAACCGAGGTGGTTAAGAGCCCTGGCATACCGCCAACTGCTCCCGTAGTGGAAGAATTGACCAAACGAGGCATCCCTGTGATATCGGAGATAGAATTTGCAGCACGCTACACCAATGCAAAAACCATTTGTGTGACCGGAAGCAATGGCAAAACCACTACGTGTAGCCTTATTTATCACATTCTTAAATCGGCTGGTCTTAATGTGGGTCTGGCGGGCAATGTGGGAACGAGCTTTGCACAACAAGTGGCCGAAGAGGACCACGATTTCTATGTGTTGGAGCTAAGTAGTTTTCAACTTGAGGGTATGACTCAGTTTAAAGCAGACTATGCGGTGATGCTTAACATTACGGCCGACCACATGGACCGATACGAGCACAACATACAGAACTATGTGGATGCAAAAATGCGCATCCTCAACAATCAAACCGAACAAGATTCGTTCATCTACTGGTCGAACGACCCATTGATAACGCGCGAAATAGAGAAACTTAAGCCCAACTCACAATTAATTCCCTTTGCACAAGCAAAAGCCGAGGGAATATGTGCCTATCAAGAAGATGCACACATATATATTCATGCCAATAACACCAAATTTAGAATGAAACAAGATCAATTGGCCCTTCAGGGCACGCACAACCTCTACAACTCTTTGGCGGCAGGCTTGGTGTCGAAACTTTTGGACATAAGCGATGATGCTTTGCGCCAATCGTTGACCGATTTCAAAGGGGTGCCACATCGTTTAGAGAAAGTGGCCTCCGTTCGTGGTGCTTTATACATCAACGACTCCAAAGCTACCAACGTAAATTCGTGCTGGTATGCACTGCAAAGCATCAAGTCGAAAGTGGTGCTCATTTTGGGAGGTACGGACAAGGGAAACGACTACTCCGAGATAGAGCAATTGGTGAAAGAGAAGGTGCGCGCCCTCATTTTCTTGGGTGTGGACAACAAGCCTTTGCACAAATACTTCGACGACAAGGTTTCGCTTATATACGATGTGTCTTCTATGGAAGACGCTGTGGAAATGGCTTACGAATTGGCCGAAAAGGGTGACACTGTTTTGCTCTCGCCCTGTTGTGCGAGCTTCGATTTGTTTAGGAATTATGAGGATAGGGGGGAGCAGTTTAAGGAATATGTTCGCAGGCTGTGAGGTATGCGGTATGAGGTATGCGTTTTGGGATATGGGTTGTGAGGTTTGAGATAAGTGTGATGTTGAATTAGTACAGAAATAAAATAAATAGATATGGGGTATAGGAAATTACAGATATATTCGATCTCTTTTGATCTGTTTATAAGAACTCACAAGGCTTCTCGCACATTGCCAAAGTACGAAATGTATGAATTAGGATCTCAATTGCGCCGTTCTTCTGGATCGGTGGTTGCAAATATTGTGGAAGGATACGGCAGAGGGAGGTACAAACAAGAGTATGTTCGTTTTCTTGTATTTTCGCATGCCAGCAACAACGAAACGCTATGTCATTTGAATGGAATAATTCAACTTTACCCCGATTTGAATGAAAACTTTAAGGCATTGTATAATGAGTACGACCTGTTAGGTGCAAAACTCAATAAATATATTCAATATGTAGAATCAAATTGGAATAATTACCCAACAAAATAACGATATAAATATGAAAAACTATAAAGGAATGCGGTATGAGTTCTGTGTTATGGGTTGTGGGTTTTGTGTATTGAAACTTATGCGATAAAATATGACGTTTGACTATTATAAAAGATAAATAGATATGTGGTATAGGAAATTACAGATATATTAATTTAAGCCATTGTATAATGAGTACGACCTGTTAGGTGCAAAACTCAATAAATATATTCAATATGTAGAATCAAGTTGGAATAATTACCCAACAAAATAACGATATAAATATGAAAAACTATAAAGAAATTAACGGAGACCCAATATCCCACACCCCACACCCCACACCCCATACCACAAACCTTGGTATTGATACCCCCCACCCCACCCCCCATACCACAAACCCTGGTATTGATACCCCACACCCCATACCCCACACCTCAGACCTCAAACCCCATACCCCAAACCCCAAACCCCACACCTCACACCCCATATCCCACACCCCAAACCCCACCCCCGACTCATCTTTCTTCGCCAAAATCTTCAAAGGCGACAAAGTCATCTGGGCAGTGTTCATCGTTCTGTGCGTTGTGTCGTTGGTTGAAGTGTTTAGTGCCACCAGCACCATAGTGTATCGCCAACAAAATCATTGGGGACCCATCCTCCGTCACGCCACCTTTCTATTGGGCGGCATCGGCGTCATCCTCTTTATTCACAATGTGCCCTATCGCTACTTCTCGTCGCTCATTTTCGTGCTATTGGGCTCCATCGTTTTGCTGCTGCTCACGCCCTATTTGGGCACAACGGTCAATGGCGCCGAGCGCTGGATCAGCATCATGGGCATTACGATACAACCTTCCGAAATTGCCAAGATATCGCTCATGGGAACAGTGGCATTTCTGCTGAGCAAGCAGAATGAGCAAAACGAACACACCCTGTTTAAGTGGATGATAGGGCTGATGACGGCCGTGAGCCTCATCATCGCTATGGACAATCTGTCAACTGCCGTGTTGTTGTTTGCCGTTTGCTTCGTGTTGATGTTCATTGGCAACGTAAAGTTTATGCGTTTGGCAAAAGTGGCACTCATTGGTTTAACTATAGTGGTTGTTGCGGTGTTGTTTCTCAAAATTATTCCCACTTCGTGGACCAGCAGTGGTCCCCTTAGCCGTGCATCCACTTGGCAAGCACGTTTAGACCGATATGGCAACAAAGCCGACAAAGATGAAGCATCTTACTATCAAATAACCGACGAAAACTACCAAGAGGCGCACTCCAAAATTGCCATTGCCAATGGCGGCGTGTTCGGTCGCTTTCCGGGCAACAGCAAAGAGCGCGATTTTTTGCCCCAAGCCTATTCCGATTTCATCTACAGCATCATTCTCGAAGAGTTGGGCTTGCTGGGTGGCATCATGGTGATGATGCTCTACATCATCATACTGTGGCGCTCGGGCATCATAGCGCGCAAAACGGAAAAACTGTTTCCCAAATACCTCATTTTGGGCTCGGCCCTGATGCTATCCATGCAAGCATTCGTAAATATGGCCGTGGCCGTAGGGCTCATTCCCGTCACGGGGCAACCGCTGCCCCTCATCAGTAGGGGCGGAACCTCCACGCTCATCACTTGCGCCTATTTTGGCATCATCCTCAGTGCCGATCGCTTCGGCATTGGCAAAAAAAGGGTGACGCCCGCCATGGATATTGCCACAATGAACATCAACATCAACGAACATGTGGATATTGACGAAAATGTGGACGAAACCAAACTCGAAACAGCGGCAATTCTCGAAGAATTTGAAGAGGAAATTGCGTTTGAGGTGGTGAAAGGGTAGGGGGAGTGGTTGTGGTTTGACAGTTTGTAAGGTTTTTGAGGGAAAAAGCTTACAAAGTGTTAAACAAATATGCTTCCTGCCGACAAAAAGCACTATTGTAAGCTTACATGACCGCTTCCTGTCGACCAAAAGCACCTTTGTAAGCTTACATGACTACTTCCTGTCGACCAAAAGCACCTTTGTAAGCTTACATGACCACTTCCTGTCGACAAAATGCACCCATGTAAGCTTACATCGCTACTTTTTGTCAAAAAAATATACTTTTGTTTCATAGCACTACCACTTTATTTTAAAAAAATTGGTGATTTTCTTTTTGTTTTGATTCTTTTAGCAAAAATCTTTACATATATTTGTCAAAGAGATATCATTTAGCACATAACAATCTTAGTGAAAACTTGAATATACAATCTTAATTAACACAATATAGAAACTTCACACCTGTAAACACACAGTGTATTTATAAATAACTTATGAAAATATCTTATTCAAACATTGACCGCCTCAATAGGTGGGATTCATTTCAATTATTGGAAGATGTAATTATTTATGCTAATTCCTTGTCTGAGGAAATGCCAGAGTTATACACCAATAAGCTTGCTGAATTAGAAGCAGCATTCAAAACGTACGATGATGCGTTAGTACAAGAGAAAAAAGCATCATCCGATGCACTGCTTGCTGCAGAAGATGGGCGCGATCATGCAGTGCGAAAAATGTATGCACTGATAAAAGAGTATTCAGACTTCCCTTACGAAGAACAAAAGGAAACAGCAGCCAAGTACTTGTTGGAGGTTTTTAAACCCTACGGAACGGGTTATGAAATTGCAGCAATGGCGCAGGATACGGAAACGGGTGTGCTGTCAAACTTGTTGCAGGACTTTGACAAAGAAACGGCAGAAAATCACGCAGTAGAGTTGAACTTACAACATGTGTTAGATCAATTAAGAAACTCTAATGCTACCTTTGCAGAATTGCAACGAAATCGAAACACAGATCAATCTCTATTTGTAGCGGGTGTTGTAAAAAATGCACGTACTAATGCACAAAACGAATTTATTGAGTTTGTGAACGTGGTGAATGCTTTGGCAATTGTTGAAGGAGAGGAAAAATACACCGAACTGAAACAAAAAGTTAACACACTTATGAAAAAGTATGTCGACCGCACCAAACAACGCACCAAAAAGAAAGAAGAACAAACAGAACCAGAAGTAACAGAATAAACAAACAATATTAATTAATCCGCACTGGTGTTTTTACAGATATGAAGTGGGCAAGGGACGACTAACATCGTCCCTTGCTTTTTCATAAATAGTCATCATTTTTACACCCATCTGCACCTAACTGTGAGAAAATCACTAAAAACAATGCCACTTTAACACCTTTCAAGCATAACTTTAACCATGCGTTTTGATTTTATTAAAGAAATGTTTATTATCTTTGATTTGTATTTAACATAGCCCCTTTCAGCACAGTTACAATTTAAAAGTTTACACAAATACTATATAACAATCTTACATGAAGTTGATATGACTAACAACCCCCCTCCTCTCCCGTCAGAACAACCCCGCTTTATCATCAGCGGTGGTGGCACCGGCGGTCACATATTCCCTGCGCTTTCCATTGCCAATGCCATAAAGGAGCGGTGGCCTCAAGCCGCCATCCTGTTTGTGGGTGCCGAAGACCGTATGGAGATGGAGCGCGTGCCAGCAGCAGGATACGAAATAGTGGGACTGCCCATTGATGGTTTCGACCGAAAGAATATGTTCAAAAACATATCCGTAAGCATGAAGCTCCTCAAGAGCATATCGCGTGCCAAGCGAATAGTGAACTCTTTTCGCCCAGATGTTGTTATCGGAGTAGGTGGCTATGCCAGCGCACCCGTGTTGCGAGCAGCAGTAGCAGCACGTATTCCAACACTGCTGCAAGAACAAAACTCATTGGCCGGTATGACCAACAAATGGTTGGGCAAAAAGGCCAACACCATATGTGTAGCCTACGAAGGCATGGAGCAGTTTTTCCCTAAAGAGCGCATTGTATTGACGGGCAATCCTTGTCGCCAAGATTTAACCATCACACCCGAGAGCATTTTAGAAGGCTACCACTTTTTCAACTTAGATCCTACTAAAAAAACAATCCTGATGTTGGGCGGAAGCCTCGGCGCACGCACACTTAATGACAGTATTATTCGAGCATTCCCCGAAATTGAAGAAAGTGACGTTCAAATCATCTGGCAGTGTGGCAAGTATTACTACGACGAAATGATGGAGCTATCCGTTGCAGGCAAAATCCCCGAAAACGTGAAGCTGTTCGACTTTGTATCGCGCATGGACTTAGCATACTCCGTAGCCGATTTGGTAATATCGCGCGCCGGTGCTGGCTCCATATCCGAGTTTAGCATACTTGGCAAACCCGTCATTCTGGTTCCTTCCCCCAATGTCGCCGAAGACCATCAAACAAAAAATGCCATGGCTTTGGTACAAAAAAATGCAGCTATACTGGTGGCTGATAACACAGCCGAGAGTCAACTCTTCTCCGTAGCGCTTGATTTAGTTCATAACTCAGCTAAATTAATTGGCCTAAGTGCAAACATCATACGTCTTGCAGAGCATAATTCAGCTGACCGAATTGTGGATGAGCTAACAAAATTGATAAATCTAAAAAAACAACCATCATGACAGCGAAACAAACAACGGACAAACTTCATCACTTACCAACACCGGTGATAGAAAGCTTCACCAGCATTTATTTTATTGGAATAGGTGGTATCGGAATGAGCAATTTGGCACGTTATTTCTTAGCAAATAGAAAAAAAGTAGGAGGATATGACCGCACTCCCACCAAGTTGAGTCAACTATTGGAAGAAGAGGGTGCATTTATCCACTATGAAGACAAAGTAGAAAGCATCCTTCCCATCTTTTTGGATCCACTCACCACTTTGGTCGTATACACTCCAGCTGTGCCACCCACAAACAGAGAGTTTGTATATTTTCTGAAAAATGGTTTCACTGTTCTAAAGCGTGCACAGGTTTTGGGCGAGATAACTAAGTTGAGCAACGCCATATGCTGCGCCGGCACGCATGGCAAAACAACTGTTAGCAGCATGGTGGCCTACATTTTACGACAATCGGAGGTAGATTGCAGTGCTTTTTTAGGAGGAATACTCAAGAATTACAAAAGCAACTTGCTGCTTTCTATTAAAAGCGAAATAAGTGTGATAGAAGCCGACGAATACGATCGTTCTTTTCATTGGTTGCACCCCTGGATTGCTATTATCACCTCGGCAAGTCCTGATCATTTAGATATTTATCAAACTGCTGACAAGTATTACGAGAGTTTCGAGAAGTTCACAGGGCTCATTCGCGAAAATGGATACCTGATAATGAGAAAAAATATACCCGTCACACCTCGTTGCCATTCATCCGTGCATCAATACTCTTATTCTCTCACCGAGGGAGACTTTCATGCCGACAATATTCGCATTGGAAACGGAACGTTGTTGTTCGATTTTATATATCCCGAGGGACAAATAAAAAATATAGAGCTGGGTGTACCCATATTGATAAACGTTGAGAACGCCGTTGTATCAGCAGCAGCTGCTTGGCTAAGTGGAGCAACCCCCTTAGAAATAAAAGCAGCGTTGCTGGGATATATGGGTGCAAAACGAAGGTTCGATGTGCGCTACAAATCGGACAAAGTGGTGTTGATAGACGACTATGCGCATCACCCCGATGAGTTGAGAGCTTCAATTTTGTCTATAAAGCAACTATACAACAATAAAAAAATTACAGGCATCTTCCAACCCCACCTCTATAGTCGCACCCGCGACTTTGTGGATGCATTTGCTTCCAGTCTTTCCCTGCTGGATGAGTTGATTTTGCTTGACATCTATCCTGCACGCGAAGAACCCATTGAAGGTGTAAACTCTAAACTTATTTTTGATAAGGTGAAAATTGAGAATAAGGTGTTGTGTTCTAAAGAGGAGGCTTTAGATCTATTGAAAAAGAGAAATCCTGAAGTATTGGTGACGCTTGGCGCAGGAGACATTGAAACATTGCTACCCGAAATCGAGAAAATATTGCGCGATAAGTAATACAATTGATGTTAAGCAGATAAAATGTTGACTTTCAATTTTCCACTTTGAAATAGAACGAGTATATTTGTATGAATTTATCTGTGAAACATGAAGAGATTTTTGTTAGTTTGTGCAATTCTTGTATTATTGGGATATTTAGCGTTCTCAGCTTATTATTTCAGGGACAATGTGCAGGATAAAGTGTGCAAAAACTTCGTAGTTGTGGTGAAAGATAGCCTCGACAAGCAATTTATTCAAACAAAAGACATCGAAACCCTCCTCCGCAAAGAGAAACTGCATCCTGTTGACAAACCTCTTTCTGAAATTAATACGTTGGAGATGGAAGAAGCCATCAGGGGCAACAGATTGGTGAAGTCAGTTGAGGTATATGCCACACAAGATGGAAGCATTGTTGCAAGCATTCGCCAACGCAACCCAGTATTGCGCATCATGTCGCATGCCGAAGGCAGTTACTACATAGATTCTGAACGAGAGCGAATGCCAATCTCTCAAAACTACACTGTTTACCTGCCCGTAGCAACTGGAAATATATCGGAGGAGTATGCAAAGAGCGAATTGTATGACTTCGTGATGTTCGTTACCAATAGTCCCACATGGGATGCATGGATCGAGCAGATAGTTGTAGGTCCCAAACAGAAAGTTCAGATAATCCCGCGTGCAGGTGACTTTCGTGTCACACTCGGCACATTGGACAACTATGAGGAGAAGCTTGACAAACTGAAACTCTTTATTGAAAAAGGATTGAACACAGTGGGTTGGAACAGATATTCAGAGATAAGTTTAGAATACAACAACCAAGTAGTGTGCACAATGAAGTGAAGTAGGTCAACGAGTCTTATTTTTTCTTGCACCAAATTATAAACAGAAACAGCCAATAGTTGTTTCAAGATACAGTAATAGCTCAAACAACATATTATACAATGATACAATCAGGATTTATCGCCGTCATCGATTTAGGAACATCTAAAATAACAGGAATTGTAGGTCGTAAGAACGAAAACAATGTTATTTCTGTTTTAGCAGCCGAAAGCGTTCCATCTAATAACTGCATTCGGCGTGGGTTGGTCTACAATATACAAGAGACAGGCGCAAAGGTTAGAAAACTCATCAGTTTATTGGAGAATAAACTGAATCGCAAAATAGGCAAGGTGTATGTTTCAGTAGCTGGACAATCAATTCACTCCATCACGCATACTGTAAGCAAACAGCTCTCTTCATCGGGGATAGTAACTGACACTGTGATTGAGCAAATGCGCAAAGAGGCAGAGAAGTTTATGCCCGAAATGAGCAAACGATACGACATTGCCGATGTGGAATATATTATCAATGGAAAAGCCGAACCACAACCCGTAGGTGTAACCACAACGCAGATTGATGCAAACTACCAAATGGTGGTGGGCCGACCAAACTTGATAAGCAACATCGAAAAAAGCATCAAGGACAAAGCCAACTTAGATATTGCAGGTTATGTTGTAGGTCCATTGGCTTCTGCTACAATTGCTCTTACCGAAACTGAAAAAGAATTGGGCTGTGCCTTCATCGATTTTGGGGCGGGCACCAGTTCGTTATCCATCTATAAGGGAGGAAAACTGCGTTCCTTGGTTGTAATACCATTTGGCGGAGCCACAATTACACGAGACATTTGCGATCTTAACTTTATTGAGAGCGATGCAGAGTTGTATAAGATAAAATTTGGCAAGACACACGAAGTTCCCGAGACAGGTTTCTTCAACCCATTTACGGCTACCAAACCCGAAATAGATTTGCCATCGCTCAATCATGTTATTGAGATGCGTTTGCAAGAGATTGTGGACAACATTGCCGCACAAATTAAGAATTCTGGATATAAAGATCAATTGGGAGCAGGTTTAGTGATTACAGGTGGGGCATCTCAATTGAAAAACCTGCCAGAGTTTTTAAAAGACAAATTGAAAATGCCTGTACGCAAAGCGTCAGCAAGAAAAACAGCCATCAATAACTTCCCCGAGTTAGCCAACGACCCTTCGTTGACGCAAGCTTTGGGCTTGTTGCTATTTGGATGGGACAATTGCGAGAAGATTGAGGTTGAAAAACCTGTTGAAGAGACCCAAAAAGTGGTAGAACCTACTCAACGTCCTGTGAAGCCCGTTAAGCCACCTAAGAAGGGTGCAGGATTCTTTACTAAAATGGAGAATATGTTGGGTGGAATGTTTAACGAAGATGAAGGTAACGATTAACTTTATACACAAAAGGCGTATAGCTTAATTATATGAGAATGACAATGGATGACGATATTTTACATTTTGAATTAAAAAATCATACACAAGCAATTATAAAAGTAATAGGCGTTGGTGGAGGTGGTAGCAATGCCGTTAACCACATGTTTCATGAAGGCATTCACGACGTTTCTTTTGCATTGTGCAATACAGACAATCAAGCTTTGTCTAAATCTCCCGTGCCTGTGAAAGTGCAATTGGGTGAACTCACAACTGGAGGATTGGGTGCTGGCAATAAACCTGAAGTTGCACGCAAAGCTGCTGAAGAAAGCATCGACTTAATTCAAGAGTTGCTCGGCGATGGGACGCGCATGGTGTTTATTACTGCCGGAATGGGTGGAGGCACTGGAACGGGAGCTGCTCCTGTTATAGCACGTGTTGCAAAAGACTTAGGCATTCTAACTATTGGTATTGTAACCATCCCATTTGTGTTTGAAGGTCCGCGCAAAATAGTTCAAGCGCTTAAAGGGGTAGAAGAAATTGCCAATAACGTAGATGCACTCTTGGTGATTAACAACGAACGATTGCGCGAAATATACTCCGATTTGACAATCATGAATGCCTTTGCAAAAGCCGATGATACATTGGCAACTGCTGCTAAGAGCATTGCAGAAATAATCACTATACATGGACATGTTAACCTTGACTTTGCCGATGTGAACACAACATTGAAAGAGGGTGGTGTGGCCATCATGAGTCGTGGTGTTGGTAGTGGTGAAGAAAGAATTAATGATGCCATAAAGGATGCATTGCACTCACCGTTGCTAAACAACAACGACGTGTTTAGTGCTAAAAAGATATTGGTAAACATCTCATATAGTGAATCCGCTCCATTGATGATGGAAGAGATGAATGCCTTCCACGAATTTATGTCCAAATTTGGAAGCGAGATAGAAGTTATTTGGGGTGCTGCCGTTGAGGAAGACCTTGGAGAGGATGTGAAAATAACATTGCTTGCCACTGGGTTCAATATTAGCAGTGTGCCTGGAATTAATGAGAAACATTTGGAAGAGTCGAAAGCAGAAGAGCTGGAGCGCAAGATAAAAGAAGATGCGTTGAAAGAACAAGAGGAATTGGACAAACAATTGATTGAAAAATACTATGGAAAAGAAGGTCTACGCAATATTTCTAATGCCAATCATCAACCCGATCCCTTCGTGTTGACCCTTGAAGAACTCAACGATGATAAAATTATTGAAGCATTAGAGAAGAATCCTGTTTTTAAACGTACAAGCGAATTTAATCCACGTGAGTATCGCAATGAAACCTCAACTCCTTCGTCTTCTTTGTTCGATAATTGATATTCTCTAACATAATAACTATATTTAGCTATGAACTTATTTGAAACTATTGATCAGGAAATAAAAGCGGCCATGTTGGCTAAAGATAAAATAAAACTTGAAACACTGCGAAGCATAAAAACTGCCTTTATGGAAAGTACGACAGCTAAAGATGCCGCACACACATTGACGGAAGAGCAAGTAGTAGGCATTTTGCAACGTATGGTGAAACAGCGTAAAGATAGTGCAGATATATATGCAGCACAAAACCGCACTGAATTAGCGGAGAAAGAATTGGCAGAGGTGTCAGTTATACAAGAATACTTGCCTGCTCCTTATACGCAAGAAGAATTAGAGCGAGCCATTGGTGAGATCATTGTAAAAACAGGATCGTCATCTCTAAAAGATATGGGTAAAGTGATGGGGGCAGCTACTAAGTATCTTGGTGGAAGAGCTGAAGGACGCGCAATAGCTGAAACGGTGAAAAAATTACTCTCTTAATTCATTAACAACAAAGCTAAAATGATTCAATTATAGGTGTAATACGTAGAAACATATACTTCATGCATATTTAATCGTTTCTCACAAAGTATAATGTGGGGAGCGATTTTTTTATTGGCTTCAATTTAATGAAAGCATAGTACTACAATCAATCCTATTTCCTGACTTCCACATTGAGACACCCTAAGTATCTTACCAAAACGGTATTGTCCTATAAAGTGTGTAATTTTTAGGACTCTACTTTAAAAGATGCCTTAAAATATCGTCATCAATTACATCAAATCCTGTAGCATTATATACGAGATCTAATATCAACTGAGTACCGTTGAGCAATATAATTTTAACGTTAGATAGAAGAGGATAAAACTAAACATACCTTGATGAATGATTTTCAAAAATTGGGTTGTTAGTATGAGTGTTTTTATTATTTATAGGAGTGATATGATATTTCAACCCTTCTCTATTGCATATATATTTAAACAATGAATGATTATAGATTAAGTTTATACATAAATAAAAAACATCTTAATCAAAGAAAAATAAAAATGATCAATTAACAGTACTGTCTGAAACAATATTGAAGATTCATTTGTTTTATTTCCACCTATACTCTATACTTTTATGAAATTATGCTCAGGAGGTGCTTTTCACCTTCGTCTGAGCTTTGGAATGGATTATATATAATCGATTAAGTTCTGTCTTAATAGTTCTGCAACTAAACTATAAGGATAAAGCCTACAATGATTATCTCTTTAAAGATTAATTTCTGTAATTAATTAAATCATTCACTTTTTAAATTTCTAAAAGTATGTCAAACTTCAAATTAAATCTTCCAACAGACATTCCTTGGGAACGTATATGTGTTACTGAGGATATGATCGATCCCATTGTATGTGATAAGCGATTGCCTGCAAAATGGCAAACCTCTCTGGCTGTATTTAAATACACACCAGAAGATGAGTATCAGCAGTTTCCTAAATACAATATTTCTTATTTAAAAGTAACCTCAACAATAACTGGCTATCAACCTTTGGATAAAGAGATACAGGGGAAAATTGACTGGTCGGGGGTGGACGCTGATACTGAATTTACAAATGAAGTCTTGAAGGATTTATTAAACACATATCACCCCTGTAATGGAGCAATTCTTCAGGTGATAGTAGGTCCGCATGGTAATAAGCCAGATTTACCATTGAAAAAGTATCCGTTTTTTATGGATTTTGAACCCAAGAAACGTGAATTATATGAATTAGCAACTGATACCAACGAAAGATCTTCTCGTTCTATTGAATCGCTTAACATTACTAAATCTGCTGGGTCAACTCAATCATTAGAAGTTTTGGATATTGATATGGGTGGAGGTGGTTTTGGGATGCAAGGATCTTATGCTGGTACAGGCGGTGGGTTTAATTACTCTGCTCCAAACGGACAGTGGGGTACGAAAAGGATGAACTCGGAGGAAAGTTTATCATCCCGTTCTGCAGATGTAGGACAAGAGAAAAGAGAGTCTTACTCCTACTCTACTCAGTTATCTCAAATGTATCATTTACTTGATAGTTATCATCTTGGCACAAATAGAGTTGTGTTTTTTATCCAACCAAGGCCACACGTTTTGGAGGAGCCTTCTGGGTTTGTGAGAGGACCAAGGCCTGTGGAAGGTATTCAAGAATTCTTCATGGTAGTGGCACAACCAAAAGAACAAAATGATTTTTGTGTTTCACTCCGATTGGATACGAGCCATTTAACCCATACTTCGAAAATGGACTATGACAGAAAAAGTGTTCAAAGTGGAACAGCCTTAGCCAATGCGACCTTACCTTCGAAAACGGATCATTACGTTGAAAGAAAAGTTCGTTGGCATGTGGACTATGGATTATGGACAGATGATATAAACTATAAGCATTATACAAAAACTGTTATTGCCAATGAGGTTTATTCAGCTCCTGAAGGCTATACAATAGAAAATTACAATGATTTAGTGAATGTAAATAATGGAAATGCATATTCAACTGTGAGTATCTCTGGTAATAGAAAATCATTGACTATTGAGTCGCGAGCAACCAGCAGTATTTGGTTTCAAGATGAAGGAAGCGGTGCGTGTCTTGATAATTGCCCTCCATCTACTTTGGACGAGAAGCCTGCAAGAGCAGAACGAAAAGTGCAAGTAAATCTTAAATCTACTGTTAGAAATAAGAAAGTTGGCGAAGAGGAGGCTTTGATGATAACTACAAGAGGTTTGTGTTGTTGTTCAGATAACTTTGATAGGATAGATATTGATGAGCTGGTGGTTGATATAAAGTTAATACCCAAAGAGCTGAGTGTTTCAAGATATTTAGATAAGCTGGAATCCTTAAAATGGAAAGAATATGACACCATAACAAATATTTCGAAAGAGGATGTAATCAGTAAGAAAGATGAAGAGTATACTAAGAGAAGAAATGAGTATCGAACAGTTGAAAATCCTGATCCGAAATATACTATTCGTCTTGCTAATGAATTGAGTAATTATATGAAGACCGAAACAATCAAAAGCCTTAATGATCCGACTATACAACCTAAAAAGTTTTATGAAACAGATTTTTTTACCAAGCAGTTGGAAACAAAACTGGTACAGTATAATAAAGGTCATAAACTCTTTGATGAATCTATCGAAAAAACAATACCCCAAAAAACAATTTCAAACTTTGAGAAGTATTTTGATAAGAAAGGCTCGGAAATTACTCGGGGAGACTTACTATCAATGAGAAAAGAAAAGCTTACTGACTTAACGGGCTTAAAGCGCGATGAAATCCAACAACTAAAGCTTAGTGCAATGGGTGTAAGATTTAAATCTAAAGAGCAGTCAAAAAATAGCCCACACGAAGATAAAAGAGATGCTCCCACATCTGTAAATGAATAAGTTCTCATGAAGATTCAATTTTATTTTGGGCCTGATAAAATATCATTCAGGCTTGATGAGAAAGGTATGATTGACATAGTGTCAATCATATCATATCATGGAATCATCAGTCGTGGTATGCTAAATAAGATTGTCACAAAAAACGAAAATGCTGACTTGTGGTATCAATCTGCACATATTTTACACGAGGAAGACTCTTCGGTGCAAAATCCAGGTTTAGATATACTAAGAAATGAGATGCTTGAATGTAAGGTGCTTTCTTTTGAACAATCAGCTATTGCTGCGCTGAAATATGTAGAACAATATCTACAAAGCAAAGAAATGGATAACTTTTCGGCAATTGAAATTTGGAATATAAAAGAAGGTCATACTTCAAGCGTATGGAAAATTTCGATTGAAAGTGATAATTTCAAAGAAACTTTTGTATTAAATGTGGCACGCGATGTAGAGGCAGCCAAAGAATTAAAAGAGACATCAAATAAGTTGCACATAATTAAATGTTCTTTCCCAGATATAAATGTTGCTAAGGTTTCGGATATTACTTGTGTGATACATGATCTTTTACCTTTTGAAGTAATCGTGACAAGAAATGAATGGATTGATAATTCGTTTGAGGTTCATTGTAGGAAGAATAAAATAACTGGTGAAGATGAACTGATATTAGTAGAAAGGTTTATAACAGACAATAGTAATCCTACAAAAGTTAATTCTGTGATTGGGAGAGTTTTTTCTGATACAGAATCAAAGAAAATTAATGAAGACATAAATAGTTTCTTAATGTCTGCTGCAAACTGTTTATCGGATAAACCATCTGTAAATATAAACGAGGGCGATGTAGTATGGAATGGTGAAAAGGCAATAGTTGTGGCAATATCATAAATTAAATAAGATGGAATGGTATTATGATTTAGATCAGGATACTCCTGGTTTTTCCTTCACGAAAGACGACAGTACTGTAGAAGACTATGGAAGAGGAGGCACGCAACGGTTCGAGACAAATAACCCATGTGAGATGGTGCGATTTATACAAAGTCATGTTGCAAATCCGAGAGAAAAAGATCAAAGTTTTTTTGAAAGTCTCGAGACGGCTTCAAGAGATGCAGGTTGTCCGATAGTTTTTGACTCCAGTAGTGCAATACAGCCTCAACCAGCTGCTACTGCACCAGCTATAGATGGACAGACTCCTTCAGGAGATGATTCTCAGCAACAAGGGGCACCTGACCCTGTTTCCTCGGGTGTAGTAGGGACAAGACCTGATGTCAATCCAGCCGATGGAGATTCAACTTCTCCCACCGACGAGCCACGAAGACCTCCAGAAGGCACCCCTCATGCTACACTTAGTGATGAGCAGCCTCAAATACAAACAGATGCAGGTGATCCAGTAGATATATTCAGTGGCTCTTTATACTTACATGAAACAGATTTTGAAATTCCTAATACAATAATACCACTCAAATTTATACGCTTTTATAAAAGTGGAACACCTTCCTTTGGACCTTTTGGATGGAATTGGGATCATAACTTTAACTTATTTATTCGTGAATTAAACAATGGAGATGTTGCTTTGTGGCGCAATCTGCATGAAGAGATATTTAAATATAATGGAGTAGAGTTTGAACCTCAAAGAGGTGTTTTTGAAATATTAGAAAGAGTTTCTGGATTAGCTCAAGTCTTTGAAATAAAAGGACAATGTGGAGTGTTGATGCATTTTGAAAGACCTTCGGGCTGGATTGACGGTGAAAGAATACCTTTAATTTGGATTAAAGATCGTCATGGAAATCAATTGCATTTTAAATACGGAGCCGAAGATAAGTTAAGAGAAGTAAGAGATGATGATGATCGGTTTTTTAAATTTGATTATGATGAATGTGGTCTCTTAGTTGCTGTTAGCGATCATTCTGGTAGGGTTTTTCTTTATGAACATAACGAAGAAACAATGCAGTTGGTGTATGTGAAATCTCCAGCAACAACAGATCACACAAATGGCACAACTCGAATTTATCATTATGAACAGTCATGGTTATCACCCGTGCTAAGGCACAACATACTAAGGGTGGAAGACGCTGAAGGGAATACATATTTGGAAAACACTTACGAACAAGACCCTTCATCATGGAGTTTTGGAAGAATTACTGAGCAACTCTATGGGGGTTATTTATATCAGTTTCAGTACACCCAACTACAATGGGTGCCAGCCAACTCACTTTTTATTAATATACCCGCATTGAGAGTTGAAGTAATGAATCCCGATTTTGGGTTGGAGACATATACATTTAATTATAGGGGAGATTTATTAGATCGAAGATATAGGCTAAAAAAAGACAATTCATACAGAGTAGTTGTGTGGCAATATGAATTTGATGAACAAGGAAATCCTTCAAAAACTACTCGTCCAGATGGTAGTGAAGAAATCAATATATTTGATTTTATAAATCCTGACCCCAGAATGAGAAATAAAATTCTGCAAAAGGAAGTTACATCTGCTTCAGGATTTCCTTCACCAAGTCGGATAATATGGAGAGGTAGATACGAACCTTTATATCAACTTCTGATTGAGGAAAAGAATGAGACAGGTGTCACAATAACATCTAAATATGATTTTAATTTAACGCCTGCATCTTTATCCAATTCGGGAAAATTAATTGAGCTTATTCAACCTAATGCTACTTTACCTGACGGATCAGTGCAAACTGCTAAAACAGTTTATGAGTATAATGCTAAAGGGCAACTCACGGCTTCAATCTTACCAAATGGAGTTAGAAATGAGTTAATATATGGTACTTCAGGTGACGAAAAAAGCAGAGTGATCAAGTTAGTATTTGATGTGCATGGATTGAATGTAAACGAACAGATAAAATATAACACTTTTGGATTTGAATCGGAACATATTGATAGAAATGGAAATGTGACAAAGCTTGTGATTAATGCACTGGGCTTACTTGAAAAAACAACTCTTCCTACAGTTAATGGTGCAGTGTCAGAATACATCCTTCACTATAACTCTGATAAAAAATTAATTTCATCCAAACGTCCAAAGGGGAATTTTAATGGCACTGTAATTACAGGAGATCATATTATTGATAAAGTTGAAAGAGATGTTTTAGGTTATCCTACTATGTATCAGTTAAGCAGTAATACGAATGAATCGAGAGTTTTAAAAGTAAATAATAATTATCGTGGATTTCCAATTGAAACTATAAATCCTGATACAAGCAAGAGCATAAGAACATATGATGAAAGAGGCTTACTCCTAAACGAGAAACTGAAAGGTGTTGATGGTAAAATTCTTTCTACTAAAAGAGTTTACAATCGTTCTGGAATGTTGATTCAAGAAACTACTGTGAATGAATTAATTACGAAATATGAATTAGACGGATTTTCAAGAATTAATAAAGTTAACTTGCCCAATGGTAGTGAAATAAGGAACAAATGGCTCCTCAATGATTTATTGGAGTCAGAAGAAGTAATAGGTGATGATGGAACAGGTACTATCAGACAACTAACATCTAAATCTTATGCTTATGATGAGAAAAGCAGAATGATTTCAGAAACATGTAAGACATTTGGTGAAAATCCTGATGACTTCGTAAATGTTACCTCCACATATTATTACGACAACATGGACCGAATGGAAAAGGTAATAAATAACAGGGGAGGAATCACAACAATTCAATATGATAATTTAGGTAGATTGAGCACTGTTACAGATCCATTAGGTAATAAAGAACATCATTTTTACGATAATATTGGAAATCTGATCAAAACAGAAATTAATCATGTAGAAAAGGATGATTCTGTCTCTGTTTTTGTAAAGAAATTTGAATATGACTCTCGGAATAGAAGAAAAGCCTTAATCGAACCTGACGGTGCAAAAGTAATTAGTAAATATGATGATAGAAATTTGCTTGTCAAGTTGATTGATCAACAAGGAATAATTAAGGAAATGTCTTACAATTCTTTCAATGATAAAGTTAGAGAGGTTGAAGATGTGGGTGGATTAAACATAGCAAACCAATGGATAGTGGATAATATGTCAAAAGTAACTTCGTATATTGATCCTATGGGCCAAATATCACACTATCAATATGACACAGTAGGTAATAATATAAAAATATCATTACCCAACGGTTTTATAAGCAGAAGGTCTTTCAATAGTAAAAATCAACTTGTTAATGAGACTTTAGGAAGTGGTGTGAAAATGGTGTATGAGTATGATAATTCTAACCGAGTAGTGAAAATAAAGAATACCGTTTCTCCCACACCTATTGTAAGAATAGACGATCATGTTTTTACATATGATGGTTTAGATAGAGTTTTGTCTGCTCAAGTTGGTTCTAATTTAGTAGAACGAATATATGATAGTCAGGATAGATTATTGAAAGAAACTAATCATGGTAAAACAATTAAATGTGCGTACAATGATACATTGGGAGAAGTAGAGAAAAAATGGCCTGATGGTAGAACAGAAAAGCTTTACCATAACTTAAACGGTGTACTGGTCAGAATTGATGAAACATTAACTGGAACATTAGGATCAGGTAATAATTTGTTGGCGAACTTTCAACTGAGTGGTCCTTCATTTTTAGGAGAAGCCATTTATAATGAGGAAATATTTTTTAAAAATAGTTTCGACGAAAGAAAACGCTTATCTTCAATAATTGCAACAAGTTGGAGCGGATTAAACGGATCAGTAAAATATCTTTATAATACTTCAAATCAGAAACAAGTAGAAGCAATTAAAGGGACTAACTCCAAATTTAATATCTTTGAGTATGACAGTAAATATAGATTGTTACAATCAAAAGATGGGTTTGTTCCCGCTATTCCTACTGTCTTTACTCAGTCAGAACATGACAATGCAATTACAGCAGTAAAATCAGTGTCACACGCTGCAACTCATCAGGAGAATTTTACGTATAATAAATCAGATGCACGTCTTAAATATTTAGAAACAGGAGCGGTAGATAAAGACTACACTTACCTTCCAGGCTATCAGGTCCATAGTGATGCAGCTAACACCTTTTCTTATTATACTGATGGGACGTTGAGCAATGATGGTGTTTTTAGTTATGAAGCTGATGCATTAGGAAGAATTGTTAGAATAAGCTCAGCAACTGACGTTGTTACAGAAATTAATTATGATGCTTTTGGAAGACCCTCCATAATAAAGGAGTTTGGAAAACCCGAGCGATCTTTCAATTATTTGGGAGGTTTTATAGAACAAGAGAATGACGGAGATACACCAGTCAGACAAATAACCTTGCATCCTGTAACCGGAGTTCCAATAGCATACCATTCTAATTTAGGAACCCATTTTCCATTTTTCGACAATAGATTTAATCTGATTGCATTGATAGATGATAATGGTAACTTATTAGAAAGCTACCGATATAAGTCGTTTGGTCAACCACAAATTTTTAATGCAAGTGGCACATCAATTGCAATTTCAGAACATGGTGTTTCTCCTATTTTTGGAGGGCAACGATATTTATCTACGACTTCACTTTATTTATCTAAGAAGAGATTAATGAATCCTGAAAATGGAGTGTATCTGAGTTTAGACCCAAAAGGATATATTGATTCATCATCACAGTATGTTTATGCAGCACAAAACCCAATAAACAATATTGATCCAAATGGTGAGATAATCCCTCTTGTTATAGGTGTGTTCGTTATTGGAGGAGCTTTGGCTGGTGCAGGTTATAGTTTTTACGATGCATATAAACAACCAGAAAAATATGAAGGTTGGCAGGGAAGTTTAAGAACTTTAGGAAATGTTTTTGGCGGTGCTGTGATAGGTGGAGCTGCAATATTAGGTGGAGAATTTATTTTAGCAGCAGGCGGAACAGGAATTTTTGCAGCAGGTTCTACAACAACGGCAGCTTCGTTAACGGCAACTCAAACATTTGTATTGTATGGAACGAGCTCTGCGATGACGGGATCTATTCTTAGAGGAGGTTTTAATAATATTTTTCCAGATTATGTAGATCCTATTTCATCTCAATCTATTGCAACTGACTATGTTGCAGGTGGCACATTTAGTGTTATATTTAGAGGATTGGGAATTTTGGCAAATCGTCCAAATACATCGTGGACATTGCAAGGAGATAGAGATGCAATACTTAGTAGCCAAAGAATCTGGGGACAAACAGAAGGAAGTGTATACGTTATGGATACTCCCAATTTACCAACTCTTAGAGCAACTGGTGGAGGAACAGTGAGTCCTAATTCTGCAATATTCGAATTTGGGGGTGTAAATAATATCTTTAAACCTCATGAAGTAACTGGTCCATTCAGTTTGATTAAAAGATTACTTGGACAAGGTAAAAGTGGTTTTGGTGATATAACTTTTGAAGCTGCCGAGCAGGTAGGCCAAAGAGTTGTTAATGATATTACAATACCAATTTATAGAATCACTGGTGCTCAACTTATGCCTGGACAATTTGCTGGTCAATCTTATTCTTGGGCTCTAACCAGACTTTGGGGTAGACGTTCATTAGATGCTCTGTTAGGAGTAGGCTTTGCGGCAGCTATTGGTCTGAATATTCAAAGTGAACTTACTTCTGAAGAAACTAATCATCCAAATTATAAACCACCGTCAGCCAAATGAAACATTGGAAAGTTTATTCTTTTGAAAATTATTCACCCCAACAATTCGAATATATTATACGCCATTTGTGTCTGCAAAAATATATATATATATTGAATTATAATCTGAAAGAAATGTTTTGGAGATCTATTAATATGGTTTTTTACACTTCTTCTATTTAAGCGTAAAAATAATGAACTGTTATTTGCAAATTGACATTTAGGAATGTCTAAAATAATGTGGAGTGACTTTTAAAACTTTGTCGCACTAAAATAAATAAGTCAAGTGTGAGGAACGATTTCTTTCATTTCGTTCATTTTAAAAAGCAGAAATTGGCAGTTAATTCTATTTTACGATTAATTGCATTTCATCTAAATTATTTTCATCAAGTTTTGCAATACCAAATCCAGTATACCCCCAAATAACAGCAAAAATAACGCCAGTGTAGCAAACTATAGCCCAAGGTAAATAATCTAAAGTGGGCACACCAAGTGTACTGGCCATAAACATACCTGCAACTGTCCATGGAATAATTGGTTCAATTACAGTTGCTGAATCTTCAAGTGTTCGACTCAAATTCTTTGCTTTCAATCCATATTTGCGGTAAGTATCTTTAAATAGTTCCCCAGGTAGAAGAATAGAAATTTGTCCATTGGAAGTTATAGCAACCGTAATTATACATGAAATAGCTGTTGTTAGAATCAAACTTCCTGTACTGGTAACCATTCGAAGTAGAAATTTTAATACTATTTCAAGTGAACCTGAAACAGATATTACACCAGCAAAAGCAAATGCACATAAAGCAACCAATAATGTTTCCAACATCGATATCATTCCACCCCTCATTAGTAATAAGTTTAACTCATCTGAAAATTGACTTGCCTGAAACCCCAAATTTGCAAACATTTCAGGCTTACAACCAATAATGGCTGAATCGAAAGCATCATTCATCGAAAAACCATGAATGAATATTGCATTAATAATGGCAACAATGCCCGAAATCATCATCACTGGTATTGTTGGCTTTTTACTTATAGAGCCCCAAATAACAATCACTACTGGTAAAATCATTAACCAGTTTAATTTATATATTTCATCCATTAAAGCAATTGGTTGCAATGAGTTTTCTGTAACAATTACAGCAGAAGTATCCATAGAAAATCCAAGAAAAATGTAAACGATACCTGCTAAAATGAAAGAAGGCCCTGTTGTATACAACATGTGACCAATGTGCTCGTATAGTTTAGATCCTGCTACAATGGATGCTAAATTGGTTGTGTCGGATAAAGGAGACATTTTATCGCCAAAATAAGCTCCTGAAACAATAGCTCCTGCCACCATGTCCAAGCGTGCATCCATGCCAATAGCAATGCTCATTAATGCCACTCCAACTGTACTGACCGACCCCCATGAAGTACCAGTGCAAATAGAGACAATTGAAGAAACAATAAAGGCAGTTACAATAATATACTTTGGATGAATGATGCTCAAACCTAATTTAACCATAAAAGGTATTGTGCCCCCAATCATCCAAGTTCCAATCAAAAAGCCAACCATTAGCAAAATCATTAATGCAGGCATTGTTTGACTAATTTTATTATTGATCGACTCAATTATTTCATCCCATCTATACCCTAAATAAATAGCCAGAAGACCAGAAATGAAGGTTGCTATAAGTAATAAAATTTCAATACGTAAATTGAACCATATATTACTTACTCCCAGTAAGGCTATCATTGTAAATATTGGGATAAATGCTTGAAGCAAATTTGGGTTCCTATTTTGTTTTTCCATCTTTTTTTGAAACTAAGTGTTTTCTCATTAAAGACTCATGGTTTCGAGTTTCCTGTCAGGCACTAAGTATATCGTCAAATGTTCGTTAGTTTAATGATGATTTGGTCAATGGATTCATGAAAAAACCTGTTGTATTAGTATTTTCAACTAACAAGAAGAAAAATTCCGTGGCAATGATAGAGAATAATTTTGAGTGCAACAAAAAACTCAGACTTAACTTAGTAGCTGACATAAAAAAACAAATCCAATTGATTTGTTTCATCTTTAAAATTCTGTATCTTTATGACTGAAATATGCTTGTATGTTTCCGCATCTATTTTATACTTATATCTCATTATAAAACCCCTCTTTATCGCTTATCATAGATATTAGATTAAATTAAATAATTGCTTTATGAGAAAAATAATTGTTTTATTTATGTTGACCACTTTCATTCACAACTCGTTTGCTCAGTTTGTGTTCCAGCCTAATTATGACGAAAACAAAGTCCCACAGTTTGTATTGCCTAATGTTTTAGAGACATTTAATGGGAAAGAAGTGAAAACAGTAAAGGAATGGGAAGATGAACGTCGTCCTGAGCTACTCGACTTCTTCACCCAGAATGTTTATGGCGAAATACCTGGCAAATTGGCAATAACTTCATTCGAGATTGTTGAACAAAGTAATGATGCTATTGAAGGGAAGGCCAAACGAAAACAAATTGAACTGACATTTGAGAAAAACGGGAAAGAACTTTCTTTCAATGTGTTGCTGTATCTACCAAAAAACGTAATTAAAGCGCCTGTTTTTATAGGATATAATTTCTATGGCAACCATACTGTATCCAGCGATACGCAGATTATTGTTTCGGATGCTTGGTCAAGAAATAACGACTCCTATGGTATTACAAATAATCAACTTGATGAGCAGTCGCGCGGGGCAAGTGCAAACTCTTGGGCTGTTGAAAAAATGATTGACGCTGGCTTTGGATTGGCAACCATATATTATGGTGAGGTTGATCCAGACAAAAACGATATGACGGATGGTATTCATTCACTTTTTTATACTGAGGGACAAAAAGCTCCTGCTAATAATGAATGGAGAAGTATTGCAGCATGGAGTTGGGGGCTGAGTCGTGCTTTAGATTATTTAGAAATGGATGCGGATGTTGATGCATCAAAAGTGATTGTGTTTGGACATTCACGATTGGGAAAAGCAGCGTTGTGGGCAGGTGTAACCGATCAACGCTTTGCAGCCGTTATATCCAACAACTCTGGTTGTGGAGGTGCGGCACTCTCAAAACGCAAGTTTGGCGAAACCGTTTGGCGTATCAACAATAACTTTCCACATTGGTTTTGCGATAATTTTAAAAGATACAGTAATAATGAAGAACAGTTACCAGTAGATCAGCACGCACTACTTGCATTAATTGCTCCGCGTCCACTGTATGTAGCCAGTGCCGAAGACGATGAATGGGCCGATCCACGTGGAGAGTTTCTTTCTTTACACTATGCTACTCCTGTTTATCAATTATATAATAAGGAAGGTATCAAGAATATTGAGATGCCAGGCATTAATCAACCCATACAAAACACTACTGCTTATCATATACGTACAGGCAAACATGCAGTTACTGACTTCGATTGGGAACAATATATTAAATGGGCAAAAGCGCAACTGTTTTAATAAACGAACAATAGAAAAAAGGCAGGACAAAGAATGTTTTTCTAATATATAAAGCACTTATAAGCAATTGTGCAATAGGATGGGTTTTGGAGGTTTACTTTTAATAGCGTTTTTAGCATTATTCTACTTTTTGGGAACATGGGTTTATAAAGCAATGTGACGTTTATATTTTTATTATTAATGAGCGATTTATAAAACTAAAAAGAAGCTTTGTATGGGAAGGATAAAACTTGCCTTATTGTTTATTGTTGGATTTACAGTCTTTTCTTGTCAATCAAAAATTGATTTAAAATCAGATAAACATCTCAATGATCTATTTTCAGATAACGAGTTGAAAGAAATTGAGAAAATGATTAACTATGTTGATGATAGGGTTATTGAAATAACAGGCAATAAAGATATTGAACAAGCTTATCATCAATTATTAGACAAATTATTACAGCCTATAGATGACGGCTACACATATCTTGTGCCTTTTAAGGAAGAGGAGAAATATAAATTCCTTGAAAATTTAGACTCCAAAGTTTTCAATGAATTCTGGACTATTGGACGTGTGAGAAAAGCAGTGTATCAAGATTCTATTTATGAAGATGGTTATCAGTTTTTAGAGTTAAGTATTAGCGGTAGATATGTTACAGATTATCTTGAAAGGCTTGCTGAGAAGGATGATTATTACAAATCTGAAAAAGAGACTATAAAAATGGCTGGAGGTTTAGCACCCACAACTAAAGCATGGTTTCTTAAAAATCACACTGAATTTGACTTTACCATTCCCAAAAATAGGTTGTGGGCTACTGTTTTCATATTAGCTATTGAAGAACCCCACGATAAAAAAATGGAGAGATATCTGAATAAAAAGTAGTACCGCTTTTTACTACTTATGTTTTAGTGAACTATCGATTTATTCACAAAAAGTAAATATTTTCATTAATGCTCGTCCTGATATAATGACTCTTTGTATATTTGCTTCATATAAACAAAACAACAAATATTTATAAATTTTTGAATGATGAAGAACAGAATTCTCTTACTTTCCCTGCTCATTGCAGGAATGTGTTTTCAAAGCATTGGTCAGCCTGCCAAACAGTTGGTGCAAGTAATTGTTACGCCCGATAATGCTGATTGGACTTATGACAAAGGCGAACGGGCCGAATTTCAGATTATGGTGTTGAAGAACAATGTGCCGCTACAAGATGTAGAAGTGAGTTACCGTATCAATCCTGAGAAAATGGATAATTGGGATGAAGGTAAACTGACACTTAAAAAAGGAGTGGCTTCAGTAAAAGCAAAACGTTTCAATGATCCTGGGTTTTTGAGGTGTCACGCTTCAGTGGATGTTGATGGCAAAACTTACACATCGTATGCTACTGCAGGTTTTTCGCCCAATGAAATTGAACCAACTACCACATTGCCTGCTGATTTTGAACAGTTTTGGAAACAAGCCAAAGATGAATTGGCAAAAGTGCCTGTAAATCCAGTTTTAACCTTAATGCCCGAGCGTTGCACATCAAGTGTGGATGTCTATCATGTTAGCATCGACAATATTAATGGTAAAATCTATGGTATATTAAGTAAACCCAAAGCTGAAGGTAAATATCCAGCTATTTTGTATGTACCTGGAGCTGGCATTCGTCCCTACAACGGTGATATGTGGAAAGCAGAAAAAGGAATCATCACTTTCGAAATAGGAATACATGGAATCCCGGTGAACCTCGATCAAAATGTTTACGATAATTTGAGGTCGGGTGCGCTTAATGGTTATCAGCAAGCTAATTTAGACGATAAAGACAACTATTACTACAAACGTGTCTATCTTGGCTGTGTGCGTGCAGTCGATTTTATTGAATCGTTAGATAGTTTTAATGAAAAAGACATTGCTGTAACTGGTGGTAGCCAAGGTGGAGCCCTTTCTATCATAACTGCCGCATTGGATGATCGCATCAATTATCTTGCTGCTTATTATCCTGCCTTGTCCGATTTGACTGGCTATTTGCACAATCGTGCTGGAGGCTGGCCTCATATGTTTCGCGATACATTCACCAACACACCAGAAAAAATAGAAACATCAAAATATTATGACGTGGTAAATTTTGCTCGTTTTGTGAAAGTGCCAGGATGGTATAGTTGGGGTTATAACGACAATGTTTGTCCACCTACTTCTATGTATGCTGTCTACAACGTTATTAAAGCAAAGAAAGAGTTGCATATATATCAAGAAACGCAACATTGGATATTCCCTGAACAACGTGAGAAAAGAGATAATTGGTTGTTTGAGCAATTGTTGAAGTAGCTAAAAAGTAAATAAATAGCTCATTTTCAATATACAAGATGTTCTTGTGCTAATGACTACCCTCATGAACAAAATACATACCACCTCTTTCATTATCACCAAAAGAGTTTTTGTATATTTGCCATAATAAAAACAAGAAGACATGAAAATAATAACCATCAGCCGAGAGTTCGGTAGTGGAGGTAGAGAGCTTGGTAAAAGACTTGCCGAAGTTCTTGACTATGACTATTACGACAAAGAAATTATAACTGCCATTGCTTCCAACAAAGGGTTGGATGAGGACTATGTAGCGCGTTCTATTGAACAAGATAGATGGCAAAACATACCATTGACTTTCCATCAATCTGTAGCTGGAATACCTTTGGATACTACTCACACAGATTTGCTCTTAGAGCAAAAGCGTGTGATAGAGGAGATCGCAAAGAAAGGAAAAAACTGTGTAATCGTGGGAAGAAATGCAGATGTGCTACTTAGAGATTACCACCCATTCAATATTTTTGTTTGTGCTGATATGGAAGCCAAAATTCGTCGTTGCTTGGAGCGATCACCAGAAGACGAATGCCTCAACACCAAAGAAATGGAGCGTAAAATAAGCAAAGTAGATAAGAGTAGAGCCCAAACACGCAGTCTTGTAACTGGTGGAAGCTGGGGTGACAGATCTGCTTATCATCTAACGGTGAATACAAGCAGTTGGAATCTACAAGAGTTAACACTGGCAATTGCTGAATTTTCTAAAAGCTGGTATGAGAGAACCAGTTCATGATAAAACTATCCGACAGTTTTAATTATAAAAAACTACTTCGTTATACGTTTCCAGCAGTTATCATGTTGGTTTTCACTTCCATCTATGGTGTTGTAGATGGTTTTTTTGTTTCTAACTTTGTTGGTAAAACGCCCTTTGCAGCTGTCAACTTTATTATGCCCTTATTGATGATACTGGGAAGTGTTGGCTTTATGTTTGGAAGCGGAGGCAGTGCATTGATTGCAAAAACAATAGGCGAAAAAAAGAATGAAAAAGCCAATGAAATATTTTCTCTTCTCGTTTATGTTTCCATTGTTATAAGCTTGGTTTTAACTCTTTTGGCTATTATCTTTATTAAACCAATTGTCTCATTACTTGGCGCAGAAGGTCAGTTGCTTGAGGATAGTATCACTTATGGACGAGTAATTTTACTATCAGTTCCGACATTTGTTTTACAAACAGAGTTTCAAATTTTGTTTGCAACGGCAGAAAAACCTAAAATAGGATTATATGTTACAATTGTAGCTGGGTTAACCAATATCATTTTAGATGCGTTATTCATTGTTGTCTTTGCTTGGGGACTTGTAGGAGCAGCACTGGCAACGTCTTTAAGCATATTAGTAGGCGCTGTTATTCCTTTAATTTATTTTGGTCGAAAAAACAAGAGCCTTTTGCAACTTACAAAAACCAAATATGATGGACAAGCTCTGTTAAAGACGTTCACTAATGGTTCTTCTGAGCTAATGAACATGGTCTCTATGTCTTTGGTTAGTATATTTTTCAATATGCAATTACTGAAATATGCTGGTGAAAACGGTGTTGCAGCTTATGGCGTTTTAATGTATGTCAATATGATTTTTCTCTCTATCTATTTGGGATATTCTGTTGGGGCTGCACCAATAATAAGCTATCACTTTGGCGCTCAAAATCATGAAGAATTAAAGAGCTTACTAAAAAAAAGTGTTGTAATTATGGGAACGTTTTCGCTTCTTATGTTTGGTTCAGCACAAATGCTTTCTAAACCGTTATCGATGTTATTTGTGGGATACGACCAAGTTTTGATGGACATGACACAAAGAGCAATATTTGTTTTTTCATTCGCTTTTTTGTTTTCTGGAATTGGTGTTTTTGGATCTTCCTTTTTTACTGCAATGAATGATGGCTTAACATCAGCTCTTATATCTTTTTTGCGCACACTTGTTTTTCAGACGGGTGCGGTTCTGATTTTCCCTTTATTTTGGGGATTAGATGGCATCTGGCTCTCTATTGTTTTAGCAGAGGCTATGGCAGTTGTTGTAACAATAATCTTATTTATGGGTAAGCGAAAACAATATAAATATTGAGTTTCTTTTATGAATATCTTCCAATTAAATTCAAGTTAGTGATATAAATTGAGTAAATTTTTGATATATCTTTTTTCCAACATTTTCAACGCGTCGAAAATGTTTGAAAACGTTGAAAATTGCATCCACCACGGTGAAAATGTTTTAAAATATATTTTTTTCAATTTGCATTACAAATTTCTCCTATTTATGTCGTATAATTTCAATTTCCAATGTAGATATTCAATTATTAGCTGTTAATTCTTCCATCTTATACTGCTTTTTATTTTTTTTACTAAATAATCTCTTAATAAATGCTCGAAATGGACAATTTTTTTGATTTCAAACATTTTTACCACGGTAAATTCAATTTTCATCTATTGAAAGTCCATTTTACCATGGTGGATTTAATTTCTAACTGATTATGGGTGAATTTTCTATTGAATTGTAAGAAATAACAAGTAATTATATTCAAATTGCAACATTGAGTCTTCGAACAAAATAAATTCTTATAACTTTCTTACAGCTTTTCATTTTCCAGCAATGTAAGGATAACTTCTTCTTCATGTGTGAGACCTGTTTTGTTATCGTTCTTCTCAATATTGTCCAATTGCTTCAAATATTTTTTTAGTGATTGAGTTTCGTATAGCTGCAAAATGAGTGGATGCACATAATATTTTTTACAAACAGACCGTGTGTTGCCCAATAAACATGCTACTTTATCTAAAGCGGAAACGATCATTTTTTTTCGCTCCGTTGCTGTTTCTGCCATTCCCAATTCGTTGAGAGCTAAAAAAGCATTCACCGTGCCAGACCAAGTCCTGAAATCTTTTGCAGTAAAGTCCTCTCCACTTATTTCTTTTATATAATCGTTCACCATTCCCGAATCTATTGGGTGTCGTTTACCTTCTTCATCGTAATATTGAAACAATTCTTTACCTGGTATTTCTTTACATTGCTGCACAATGCGGGCCAGTTTTCTATTGGTAAAAGATATATCGTGCTTCACTCCTTTTTTTCCTTTAAAAGTAAAGTTCAACTTTGTGCTTGTTCCTTTAAAATGTCTATCCTTTAGTGTTGTTATACCATACGATCCATAAAGTTTTTCATAGATTTCGTTGCCCACTCGCATATTAGTTCTTTCCATCAGGCTAACTACAGTGGCTAACACTTTACGCTGTTTGAGTCCGTGCAATACAAGGTCTTTTTCTATGTTTAAGCGAATCTTAGGCAGAGCATGAGCAAACTGAATCATGCGATAAAACTTAGTTTGATTGCGCAATGCAACCCACACAGGATGATATATATATTGTTTTCGGTTTTTATCATCCATTCCTGTCACTTGCAAATGTCCATTTTCAAGTGTACATATCCAAACATCTCTCCATGCAGGAGGTATAACTAATTTTTTTATGCGTTCAAGTTGTGCTTTGTCGGTTACCTTTTTATCTTCAAGTGTATATCTAAAACCTCTGCCCCATTTTTTTCTTAAGATTCCTATATCGGAATCGTTAACATAGACCAGATTGACAACTTTAGCTGTTTTCATTGGATCGTTTATAATCTTCGCTATTTGTTTAGGAGATATTTTTTTGGGAAGAACGTTTGGTGCTATTGTTTCTGCTGTTGCCATATAATGTGAATGAGGAGAAAAAATTGTTAGAACTTATCATATAACAAGCATTCTAAAATAAGGGTTCACGCTAAGTGATTACAAATATATTATGTGTGTGGTTGTTTTCAATTAATTGTTTTTTTTACCGTCTTTATTTGAAGTAATTTTGCCGTTCAAATTAATGATATCACATATTTAGTAAATGAAAAAAACTCGCTTTGCTTTATTGATAGGAATCTTAGCTATTTCCTTGTTCCCAGTTATAGTTGGTATGCAATTAACCTCTGGACTCACCTCGGCTTTCTATCGCATGGCTATAGCTTCTGTGGCATTGGTCGGTTATGTTTTAATAACAGGAACTTTCAAAGTCCCCTCATGGCAAGTAGCAAGTCTTGGCGCAGTTTGTGGTGTCCTCTTCGCCACCGATATCTCTCTTTGGAACTTGTCCATACAGCAATCTACTGCTACACAAGGGACGTTGCTAACTAACTTAGCTCCAATCTGGGTGGGGGTAATTGCTTTTTTATTTTTCAAAAATAAACCACGTCGCTCTTTTTGGGTGGGTACTGTGGTGGCTATGGTGGGCATTGCTATCTTTATTGGCGTTGAGGTATTTCTTACTTTATCGTTTGACAGGGCCTTTACTTTGGGAGTTCTTTCAGGTTTCTTTTATGCACTCTATATTCTTTTGAGCAAACATGTATTAACTAAAATGGAAGTGGTCTCTTTTATTACGCTAAGTTCGGTTAGTAGTGCTCTCTTTTTGCTTGTTGTTAATTTGGTTGCCAATCAATCGCTGTGGGGTTTCTCTACTAATGCTTGGATTTCTTTATTATTACAAGGATTGGTGAGTCAACTGCTTGCTTGGTTACTTATCAGTTATGCAACTAAACGGATGCGAGCCACCCGTCTATCATTGTCGTTGTTGAGTCAAGTTGTATTTGCCAGCATTCTTGCATGGTTTGTTCTTGGAGAAGAGTTTACGATAGTGAAGTTAATTGGGGGTATATTTATATTGGCAGGAATTGCCATTACATTTTATGAAAAGAAGGCGGTCAGGGAAACTTATAAGAAAATGTAGTTTTAGTAAGTCATGTTTGCTTGACATAAAGGTTTCTTGACTTTTTGAAAGTCCATTTTTTGAGTTCTTCGAGGTTTCCGAGTTTCGAAAAGCATGATAAACTGAATATTTAAGCTTTCCGAGTTTCTGAAAGTGTCACCAATTAAATTTTCAAGGTTTCCGAATTTCGAAAACCTTGAAATGTGCATCTTTGTCCGTAAGTATATGCGACGAAAGCTTCTCTTTAAATCGATCTTTCTTATAAATATTTACTCTGTGGCATTATCAGTCATGTAAAACACAAGGTTAGCTCCATTCATAATATCTTTATAGAAGATGGTTTTCTTATTATATGCCTCTCCATTCAGCTCAACCCTATCAACATACAGATTATTAACCGATAAGTTTTCAGCTTTCATGCTAAAAGTTTTTCCGTTTGCTACAGAAATAGTTGCTGCAGGCACTTGAGGTGCGCCAATTACAAACTCACCACTCACTGGGTCTAACGGGTAGAAACCAATAGATGAAAACAAGAACCATGCAGACATTTGTCCACAGTCGTTGTTGCCAATCAATCCATCGGGACGTGCTTTGTAAAAGTCTGTACTGATCTGACGAATCAATTTTTGAGCTTCTTTTGGACGATCTAAATAGGGGTAGATATAAGTAACATGATGGCTTGGCTCGTTGCCATGGGCATATTGACCTATTAGACCTGTAACATCTGAAAGTGTTCCTGTTGTTTCTTTGGTTGTATAAAACAATGAGTCTAAAATGATGCCCGCTTCATCTTTTCCACCCATCAAATCAATCAATCCTGGAATGTCTTGCAATACATGCCAAGTATACTGACGAGCATTACCTTCGGTATAGTGTCCACCCACCTCAGAGTCAGCGTGAGCCAATCTGTATGGATCGAAGGGTGTCAGGAAATTGCCTTTGCTATCTTTTGGACGCACTGCTTTCGATTCTTTATCAAATAAGTTTTTATAGAAGTTGGAGCGTTTGTTGAAAAATTCAAATTCATCATCTTTCCCCATCTTCTTTGCCATTAGTGCAGTTGCATAATCATTATATCCGCACTCCATAACGCGCGAAACAGATTCCTCTTTCACTAAATCGTAAGGCAAATAACCATATTTATCATACAAATCCCAATTCGATTTTCGATGTGTGCTTGTTACAATTGATTTCTTTATTTCATTGAATGCACGTTCGCTATCAAAACCTTCGAAGCCTTTTAAGTAAGCATCCACAATCATTGGCACAGAGTGATTTCCAATCATTGTGTAAGTTTCTTTTCCCCACAATCCCCAAATGGGTAAATGCCCTTGTTGCTCGCTAAAATCCAACATGGAGTTAACCATTTCGGGAACCAATTCAGGGCTGAGCAATGTGTACATTGGGAATGCTGCCCTAAAAGTATCCCATTGAGATAGGGTAGAGTAGTGTTTCCCATCCGAAGATTGTGAGATTTCGTCATTTGGACCTACATATTTGCCATCAATATCGGCAATGTTGTTTGGCTGAATGTAAAGGTGATACATTGCAGTATAGAAATTTACCTTCTGTTCGTCCAGTCCTTCAATATGAATACGTGAAAGGTATCGATTCCATTCTTTCACTGCATTTTCTCGCACAGCTTCAAAGTCCCAACCTGATACTTCTGCTGCCATGTTCGCCTTTGCACCCGCTATACTGGTTGATGAAAGTGCTATCTTCATGTTCAACTCTTCGTTGTCTTGCATGTCGAAAGTCAGGATGTAGCGAGGGGCTTTTTCTTGTGGATCTTGTTTGGCCAGTTTTTCTTTACCAATGATGGGTTTGTCAAAGCTGATTACATAGTAATACTCTCTGTTGGCCCATCCTTCTCTTTTTGTATAGCCTGTGATTGTTTTATCGTCTTCAAAGTTGATTTCATTGTCCATTATATGACGATGAAGTACTCTTATATCCATTACCAATCCGCTTTGAAAGTCAGCCAATATGTTTGCCGATTTATCTTTGTTGAAAGTGTATTTGTGAAAGGCTACATGTGGAGATGTTGTTATTTGAACATTCACATCGTTGTCTGTTAGCTTCACAGCATAATAACCCGGTGTGGCTTCTTCGCTCATCAAGTCGTATTTGCTGTGCATATTGTCACGCTTTTCGCCAGAGAAAGGCTGCATCAGCAAGTCACCCAAATCCATACATCCAGTTCCATTAAGACGGGTTTGCGAAAAACCTGTGATGGTAGAGTCGCCATATACATATCCTGAGCAATAATCCCAAGAGAAGTTGCCCGTTTCGGGTCCGGGTTGTAACATCCCCAATGGATATGTAGCACCAGGAAAGGTGTGACCTGTGTATGCCGTTCCAATAAATGGATCAACAAACTGGGTGTAATCAACATCTTTGCTTATAGTTTCTTGCTTCGAAAATGTGCAAGATGTTATAGCAATAGAAACAATGATGGTGTAGAGGAGTAACTTTTTCATAATTGTGTCACAGTTTATTTAGAATGATTCGCTCACAATACAAAGATGTGTTGCAGAACGAAATGTTTATATATAAGAGTAGAGACGCAAAATTTTGCGTCTCTACAGTAAATGCAATAATTCTATATTATAATTCTTTCTCAGCTCTCATAGAATCCCAAACCAAATAGCCACACAACAATGCGAACATCACCAATGACAACCAAATGGCACCATTGCTATTTGCCCAAGTCTCATTGATCCAATTGTAGCTATTCTTGATTTCCATAATTTCTTGTGGACTCATTGTTCCAGCAGCTTTAATGGCAGCGTCTGCTGGTATGTCTTGAATAAATTTAATGGCTGCACTAACAACTCCCATCAATGCCCCTCCGGCTATTAAACCAGAAGCAAGTAATGTTCCTTTTTCTCTGCGCGCTGTGTTTAATGCAATATCTTTGCTGCGAGAAGCAACAAACCAACTGATTCCTCCACCAATAAGCAGGGGGATATTCAACTCGAAAGGAATAAACATACCCAAAGCAAAAGCCAATGCAGGTATCTTGAGGAATGTAAGCACTATGGCAAGGAGCGCCCCAGCAGCATACAGTATCCAAGGAGCACCAGTTCCAGTCATCAATGGGTCAATAACGGCAGCCATGGCATTTGCTTGTGGCGCAACCAATGCACCTTCGCCAACAAAACCATATGTTTTGTTCAATAATATAATAACTCCACCTACAGTTGCAGCCGATACCAATGTGCCAAGAAACTTCCATGTCTCTTGTTTCTTTGGAGTTGTTCCCAACCAATACCCAATTTTAAGATCGGTGATGAATCCTCCAGCCATAGAGAGTGCCGTACATACAACACTCCCAATTATCATTGCAGCAACCATTCCCGTGGTCCCTTTTAAACCAATTGCAACCAAAACAACCGATGCAAGAATCAGAGTCATAAGTGTCATACCCGAAACAGGGTTAGTACCTACAATTGCAATTGCGTTTGCAGCAACGGTTGTAAACAAGAAAGCAATTATTGCTACTACCAATATGGCAACTATGGCATGCATTAAATTATTAACAACACCAAAATAGAAAAAGATGAAGGTTGCTGCTAACGCTACAATCACAGCAACGGAAATAAACTTCATGGAGATATCACGTTGTGTGCGTTTAACCTTTACATCTGTAGCAGGTAGTTTACCACCCATCTCTTTGGTAGCTAACCCAACAGCACCTTTTATAATGTCCCACGACTTGATGATGCCAATAACACCAGCCATGGCAATACCTCCAATACCGATGTGACGACCAAATATAGAGAAAATATCTTCAGGAGATAAGTTGCCAACTGTTCCCACAAATGCAGGGTTGAGTGTGGTTGCCATTGCATCGCTAACTAAAGGTAACAGAGGAATGATGATGAACCAAACCATGGCAGATCCAATGGTGATAATGGCTGCATACTTCAAACCAACTATATAACCCAGTCCTAAAACCGCAGCACCCACATTAAGCTTGAAAACAACTTTTGCTTTGTCAGCAAGTGCAACGCCTGCTGGAACTACACGTGTAGTGAACACCTCGGCCCATCCACCAAATGTGGCAATGGTGAAATCGTAAAGTCCACCAATGATACCGGCCATAAGTAATGGTTTTGCTTGGTCGCCACCTTTTTCGCCCGACACCAATACTTGTGTAGTGGCTGTAGCCTCAGGAAATGGATATTTACCGTGCATATCTTTCACAAAATATTTTCTAAAAGGAATGAGAAAAAGTATTCCTAAGATGCCTCCAAGTAGAGAACTCACAAACACTTGTAGAAAGCTGACTGATATTTCTGGATATTTTGCCTGTAGAATATACAAAGCAGGTAGTGTGAAAATGGCTCCCGCAACAACAACGCCCGAACTGGATCCAATAGATTGAATGATTACATTCTCACCCAAAGAGTTTTTGCGCTTTGTAGCAGTGGACAAACCAACGGCGATAATGGCAATTGGTATGGCGGCTTCAAACACTTGACCTACCTTTAGACCAAGATAAGCAGCAGCAGCTGAAAACAAAACTGCCATCAGTAATCCTATTGAAACTGATCTGAAATTAACTTCCCGATACTCCCTATCAGGAGACATTACCGGTTTGTACTCTTCCCCTGGCTTCAGCTCGCGTGAAGCATTCTCGGGTAGTCCTTTTACTTTCTCTTCTTCCTTCATTATATATTTGATTAATATCTTGTATTAGTCCTTGCACTCAAATTTGTCCCGAAAATACAAAATATATTCAAAATGGTCGACAAATTAATTCACTTTTATTAAATTCGCCTGCGATTGATTGTGTTATGGAATAGATATTCAGTTATCACTATACAATAAGTCAATATATATTCATATTGCTAATAAAAGGATTAATGTTATAGTTTTAAAGAAATGTGTTGTTTAACATATCATATATCCTTTAATAGAAAATTGAAGCGTGAACTTTATTATTAAATTTATGTTTAAATAATATCTCTGTAAGCATTATCACAAGTTGATCGTAGCTTTATCCAATTACATACTGTTTTAAAATTATACAATCGCAATGACTCCTCAAATAATAGAATTTATAAATAATGATCTTGTAGTACCGAACTATCCAACCATTCCTTTTATAGAAGGTGATGGTGTGGGCAAAGAGATTTGGGCATCGGTGAAAAAGATTGTTGATAAAGCGGTGAGTGTAGCCTACAATGATGAAAAGAAAATAGATTGGAAAGAGGTATTAGCAGGAGACAAAGCACACATTGCAACTGGCAACTGGCTTCCTGAAGAAACAATTCAAGCATTTCGCAAATATTTAGTGGGTATTAAAGGACCACTAACAACACCAGTGGGTGAAGGGATACGTTCTTTGAACGTTGCTTTGCGTCAAGAGCTGGATTTGTTTGTGTGTTTGCGTCCAGTTCGATGGTTCAAGGGTGTTGCAACACCATTGCTTCATCCTGAAAAAGTAAACATCACTATTTTTAGGGAGAACACCGAAGATATATATGCAGGAATTGAATGGAATGCAGGTACACCCGAAGTTGAGAAGGTGCTTAACTTTCTAAAGAATGAAATGGGAGTTGCAAAGATTCGCTTTCCGGAAACAACCTCAATAGGTATTAAACCTGTTTCGCGAGAGGGAACAGAAAGATTGGTGAGAGCAGCCATTGAATATGCCATTGAGCATAAGGTGCCGTCGGTGACATTGGTGCACAAAGGCAATATAATGAAATATACCGAAGGTGGTTTCAAGAAGTGGGGGTATGACTTGGCCGAACGTGAATTCCCTAATCAAGTTTATACGAACAACAAGTTTGATAAGATAAAGAATGCGCAAGGCATTACGGCAGCCGTTAAATCATATAAAGAAGCCGAAGAAAAGGGCATGATATTAATTAAAGATGTGATAGCCGATGCATTTTTGCAAAACACATTGCTAAAACCTGAAGAGTATTCAGTGATTGCCACGCTTAACTTAAACGGTGATTATATATCAGACCAATTGGCAGCAATGGTGGGCGGTATAGGAATTGCGCCAGGAGCAAATATTAATTATAACACAGGGCATGCCATTTTTGAAGCAACCCATGGCACAGCTCCAGACATAGCCGGTCAAAACAAAGCAAACCCTTGCTCTATGTTGCTATCAGCTGTAATGATGCTGGAATATATGAAATGGAATGAAGCTGCCGACTTAATAACAACGGCGCTTGAAGATTCATTTAAAAAAGGTATTGCAACACATGACTTAGCTCGTTTTATGAAAGACAGCAAGTCACTATCAACAACAGAATTCTCAGAACAACTTATACATAATCTTTAAAAGAAAAAAACTGTATGGAAAATAAAGAATTAGTTACAAGATTATCAGAATCGATTAAAACAACCAGTAACATCCCTAAAACGCTTTTCAAGGAAATGGGTGTGAAGCGTGGATTAAGAAATGAAGACCACTCTGGCGTACTGGCAGGTCTAACCCGTGTAGGTGATGTTGTAGGGTATGAAAGAAATGAAGATGGCTCATTAAAACCTGTACCAGGAAGATTATATTACCGTGGTATAAATGTAGAAGATTTGGTGCGTGGTATACAAAAAGACGATAGATTAGGGTTTGAAGAGACCGCTTTCTTATTGCTTTCGGGTTCTCTACCAAATAAAGATGAATTGGAATCATTCAGAAGTTATATGATGCACACCATGCCGTTGGCTCATAATGCTACAATGAATATTTTGTCTCTTCAAGGCAAAAACATTATGAATATTTTGGCACGTAGTGTGTTGGAGCTATATATTTATGATGAAGATCCGGACAATGTATCAAAGGATAACCTCATTCGTCAATCTATTAATTTGATTGCAAAGTTCCCAACCATTATTGCTTATGCCTACAATGTTTTAAGGCATAATCAACAAGCTCGATCGCTCCATGTGCGTCATCCAGATGAAACAAAATCGGTGGCAGAGAACTTTTTGTTTATGATGAAAGGTCATAACAACTACACCGAACTGGATATTAAAATACTTGACTTAGCACTGATTCTTCACGCTGATCACGGAGGTGGTAACAACTCTACTTTCTCGGTGCGTGTTACCAGTTCTACAGAAACTGATACTTACTCATCTATTGCTGCAGGTATTGGTTCGCTTAAGGGTCCATTACATGGTGGTGCAAATGTGAAGGTTACTGCGCAACACGATGACATGAAGAAAAATATTAGCGACTGGGAAGATGTAGATGAAGTGGATGCTTATTTGACTAAAATATTAAATAAGGAAGCTTTCGATAAGTCTGGTTTAATATATGGTATAGGTCATGCTGTTTATAGACTAAGTGACCCCCGTGCAGGGTTATTAAAAGAAATGGCTCGCGATTTGGCCAAAGAAAAAGGCTTGGAGAAAGAGTTTGCCTTGATGGAATTGATAGAAGAACGGGCTTTGGAAATGTTCTACAAGTTTAAAGGTCCAGAAGCTGCAAAAACTTGCATCAATGTTGACTTCTATTCTGGTTTTGTGTACAAGTCTATCGGCTTGCCCGAAGAGGTCTTCTCACCTTTGTTTGCCATGGCACGCATTGTGGGTTGGACAGCGCATAGAATTGAAGAGTTGAATTTCAGTAGCAAACGAATTATTCGTCCTGCATACAAAAATGTGAGGGAGCAACAAGAATTTGTTCCAATGGAAAAGCGCTAATATAAAGTAAAGATTAATTGAAGGTCAAGAGTCAATAGACTCTTGACCTTTTACAATAAAAAAACAAGCATGAAGAAAATAAAAGTTGAAAACCCAATTGTGGAATTGGATGGAGATGAAATGGCTCACGTAATGTGGTTTAATATCAAAGAGAATTTGATACTTCCCTATTTAGATTTAGATATAGAATACTACGATTTGAGTATTGAGAACCGCGACAAAACCAATGACCAAGTAACCATAGACTCGGCTCACGCAATATTGAAACACAATGTGGGCATAAAGTGTGCTACCATCACCCCAGATGAGGCACGCGTTAAAGAGTTTGGACTGAAGAAGATGTGGAAATCGCCCAATGGCACCATTCGTAACATTGTGGGTGGAACGGTGTTTCGCGAACCCATCATTATGAAAAACATTCCTCGTTATGTGCAGGGATGGACCAAGCCAATTATCATTGGCAGGCATGCATATGGTGATCAATACAAGGCAACCGATAAAGTGATTACCGAAAAAGGTACGCTCACCATGACATTTACCAACGAAAAGGGTGAAACTCAAAACTGGAAAGTATTTGACTTCGATGGAAGCGGTGTGGCCATGGCTATGTACAATACGGATGAGTCGATATATGGTTTTGCACGTTCGTCATTTCAAATGGCTTTGCAGCAAAAATATCCGCTTTACCTCTCAACCAAGAACACCATATTGAAATCATACGACGGTCGCTTCAAAGATATATTCGAAGAGGTGTATGAAAAAGAATTTAAGCATGTGTTTAAAGAAAATGGACTCACATATGAACATCGCTTGATAGACGATATGGTAGCTGCCGCCATCAAATGGGAGGGTGGTTTTGTGTGGGCTTGCAAAAATTATGATGGCGATGTGCAGTCGGACATCGTTGCACAAGGTTTTGGTTCTTTGGGCTTGATGGCCTCGGCATTGGTGACGCCCGATGGCAGAACAATGGAAGCCGAAGCGGCACATGGCACAGTGACGCGCCATTTCAGATTGCACCAACAGGGCAAAGCGACATCGACCAACCCCATTGCATCTATATTTGCATGGACACGCGGATTGGAACACCGAGCTAAACTGGATGGCAATCACGATTTGCTTGACTTTAGTAAAGCATTGGAAAAAACTTGCATTGACACCGTGGAAAGTGGATTTATGACCAAGGATTTGGCCATTTTGGTGCATGGAGACAATTTAACCGACAAGGATTACCTCACAACGCAACAGTTTTTGGCTAAGTTGAAAGAGAATTTAAATGAGGTGTTGGAGTAAAAGTACTATGTAGTGACAATATGTATCGTATTTTCGTCAATAAGTTTACATAATGTCAAACAATGGGCTAAAACGCGTGAAAAAGCACCCATGTTTTAAAACATGACCACTAAAACGATAGAAAAAGCATATATGTTTTCAAACATAACCACTAAAACGATAGAAAAAGCATATATGTTTTCAAACATAACCACTAAAACGCAAGAAAAGCACCTATGTTTCGTAGCATGACTACTAAAACGCGAGAAAATGCAATTAGGGTAGAGAGAATTTATGAATTCTATCTACCCTAATCATTAATGTACCCTAATCAACCTATCAGATCAATCAATATACCTTTTAGTAATCTCTTCGTAAGCATCAATTCGTCTGTCGCGAAAGAATGGCCACCAACGACGCACGTTTTCGGTACGCATGCGGTTTACTTCCACAATGTGATTCACCGATTCGTGATGAGGTGCCGTGTAAAGCAATTCCCCCTGTGGTCCACACACAAAACTATTGCCCCAAAATGTGATGCCATTGGTTTGACCCGATGGATCGGGTTCGTAGCCAGTACGATTTACTGTAATAACAGGCAGGCCGTTTGCTACTGCATGACCTCGTTGAATGGTTGTCCATGCATCTAACTGTCGTTTCTTTTCAGCTTCCGTGTCAGTAGATTCCCAACCAATTGCAGTTGGATAAATAAGCACTTCTGCACCCGCCAATGCCATGAGTCTGGCTGCTTCGGGATACCACTGATCCCAACACACGAGCAGACCTAAGCGACCAACTGATGTATCAATAGGATTGAATCCTAAATCTCCAGGTGTGAAATAAAATTTTTCGTAATATGCGGGATCGTCAGGAATGTGCATCTTGCGATATTTCCCAGCTATGGTGCCATCTTTTTCTATTACCACTGCCGTGTTGTGATATAATCCAGCAGCACGCTTTTCAAACAAAGATAGTACTATCACCACACCAAACTCTTTGGCCAAAGTACCAAACGTATCGGTGGAAGGACCAGGGATTGTTTCCGCTTGATCAAAAACATCCGTGTCTTCGGTTTGACAAAAGTACAAACCATTGTGTATCTCTTGCATCACAATCAACTCTGCACCATCATTGGCAAGCGAACGTACCGAAGTTTTCAACTTTTCGATGTTTTCTTGTAAGTTGGCTGAGTTTGCTTGTTGTATAATCCCTACTTTTAGCATGTTTTCTTCTGTTTTATTGTTAGTTCTATAATGTGAGTGGTGTAATTGACTGTTTTTTCTCCAAAAAGATTAAGCCTCTGCACCAAACTCCATCAAATAAGCTTTAATAAATTCATCAATATCGCCATCCATCACACCTGGCACATCCGAAGTTTGATGGTTGGTGCGGTGATCTTTCACGCGTCTGTCGTCGAAGACATAACTGCGTATTTGTGACCCCCATTCTATTTTTTTCTTGCCCGATTCAATCACTGCTTGTGCTGCACGACGCTTCTCCAATTCAATTTCGTAGAGTTGCGATTTCAATAATCGAATGGCATTCTCTCTGTTGATTTGTTGCGAACGACCTTCGGTATTTTCAATGATAATTTCTTGTTGTTCGCCCGAATCTTCATCCGTATGCATATAATGCAAACGTACACCCGATTCCACTTTGTTTACGTGCTGACCACCTGCGCCCGATGAACGGAAAGTATCCCAAGTGATGTCGGCTCTGTTCACATTAATTTCTATGCTATCGTCCACCAATGGCACCACGAATACGGATGCAAAAGAGGTCATACGCTTTCCTTGGGCATTAAATGGCGAAACACGCACAAGGCGATGTACTCCATTTTCGCTTTTTAGATAACCGTAGGCTAAATCGCCTTCAATTTGCATCGTCACGGTTTTGATTCCTGCATCGTCACCATCTTGCCAGTTAGTGATGGAAACTTTGTAGTTGTGGTTTTCGCACCATCGTTGATACATACGCACCAACATCGAAGCCCAATCTTGGCTTTCGGTGCCACCAGCACCAGCATTCACCTTCAACACTGCTCCCAGTTGGTCTTCTTCCTTGCGAAGCATGTTTTTCAGTTCCAGTTCTTCTATCAGATGCATTGTGCGTTTGTACATCTTATCCACCTCTTCTTCGGTGACAATCTCGTCCCTAACATATTCAAATGCCAGCTCCAATTCTTCGACTGCTGTTTTCACTTCGCTGTATCCGTTGATCCAAGATTTTAGGTCTTTCACCACTTTCATCTTCTGTTCGGCCACATGCGAGTCGTTCCAGAAGTCGGGCGATTGTGTACGGAGTTCCTCCTCTTCTAATTGTATTGTTTTAGCATCGATGTCAAAGGTACCCCCTCAGCGCGTGCTCGCGCTCCAACACATCTTTTAGTTGGTCTGCAGTAATCATATGGTTTTTGTTTTATTGTTATTCTTAATCAGTGTGTAAAATTACACAAAACTAACCGATGTCACAAATAGCAATGTTTTTCATGGGTGGTTCGATCAAAGATTTAGTTTTTTTAAAGTCTATTGGTTTCTCAATTAAGTATATTTGCACGAAAGAACCTAATAACCCCCACCGAATATGAACCCTATTGTAAATAATATAGCCCTCATTCGTGAGCGAATGAAGCAAGCCTGCCTCCGTGTTAATCGTAATCCCGACGAAGTGAAACTGTTGCTTGCAACCAAAACAGTATCTGCCGAGAATATCAAAGTAGCCCTTAATGCGGGTGAACACTTGATTGGAGAAAACAAAGCGCAAGAGTTGAAAAGCAAGTATGATGCGCTGCAAGACGTACCGCTTGAAAAACATTTTATTGGTCATTTGCAGACTAACAAGATAAAGGAGCTTTTGCGCTACGATGTTTCGTGCATTCAATCCATCGACCGCTTCGACTTGGCAGAAAAACTAAGCACACGACTGCAATTTGAGGAAAAAGAGATAGATGTTTTCATTCAGGTGAACACTTCTAACGAAGATAGCAAGTTTGGCATTTCGCCCGACAGAGCAATTGAGCTGACAAAGCAGGTTGCAGAGCTTCCCAATGTTCATATCAAAGGATTGATGACAATTGGGTTGTTCAGTGCCGAAGAAGAAAAGGTGCGGGTGTGCTTCAAAATGCTCAACGATATTCAACAGCAGATAGCCTCATTGAGTTTGCCGAATGTTGAAATGAAAGAACTGTCGATGGGTATGAGTCACGATTTAGAATTTGCCATTGAGGAAGGCTCCACCATGATTCGTGTGGGAACTGCCATCTTTGGACAGCGCATATATGCAGATAGTTATTATTGGAACGAAGGAAAGTAAAACAAATATTGAGTTATTTCTCAATTTTTAATGTGTCACCAGCTTTTACACTATTGTCTTCTACAGTTGGATTCCAAGCTTGCAATTGATCAACCGAACATTTATACTTTTTAGAAATAGAGTAAAGTGTTTCGCCTGGTTTCACAACGTGGGTTGTTCTAACTGGTGGAGGCAAGAGAGATTCTTCGGACATTGTTGTAGCATTTTGCTTTTTCGAATCTGGTTTTTTGTCCTCTTTGTCCTCTGCCTTGTTCTTCTTTACAGTTTTGTTGGTTGTTTCTGGGGTGATAGTAACTTCTCTCTCATTGCTGTTAACTGGGCGAGAATGAATGGCTAAAGTAGTACTTTCATTGCTTGACACATTCGTGGAAGTTTGTTGTGTAGTAGTATTAGAAACTTCATCAGTACCTTTAGGATGAGTAGAATTTGTGTTGGTGTTCCTTACAATATAGGTGTCGTTGATTTGTTGTTGTTTCGACTTTTTGTTTTGCTTAGATGCATCTTTTAATACCCTGCCACCTCTCAGGTATCTTGCTTTGTAATAGGGTTCTTCTGATGATGAAAATATGACACCATGTTGTGTAGATGCGTGCAAAAACTTAAACTTTCCGTTTCTTCTCAACTCGCTTACTATTCCCACATGGCCCACTTTCCCATTGTGACTGCGTCCTTCAAAAAACACCAAGTCACCCACTTGCAGTTCCTCTTTACGTCTAATGGTTTTTCCTTGTTGCGATTGTCCTGCAGAGCTTGAGTTGAGTTTATATCCAAATTCTTTGAAAACGAAAGAGGTAAAACCAGAGCAATCGAAAGTATGTGGTCCCTTGCCAGAGTAACTATATGGTTTGTATAAAAACTTTTTGCCATATTCAATAATATCATCTTGTTCCGTGTTCTGTTTACGAGTTACGCTACCCTTCTGTGATACACATGATGCAAGGATGAAAGCAGAAAAGATAAAAACAATAAATTTACAATATGATTTGTAAGGCATAAGCACAAAAACTTTTTGATCGGCACAAAAATAATCAAATTGACTTAACTCCCTCCTTATAAAGTATTGTTTAACAATTTAACATAGATCTTTATGGGTAATTATTAACACAATCATGCAATATATCCTTTTTAACACAGATATTATTTTAAGAATAGAATTATTTCTACCTTTGTGCTTTAATATAAAAGGTGGACAAATTTGAAAATGCTTGCAACCACAGAAAAAAATGCTAAAACTTATTTCTGCATTCCTTTCTAATGTTAGTACTCCATTGTTGTTTGCCTTCCTAATTGATTATCTTTCAAACAAAAGAATATGAGTTATTTATTTACTTCTGAATCGGTATCCGAAGGACATCCCGATAAAGTAGCCGATCAAATATCTGACGCTCTGTTAGACGAGTTTTTGGCATACGATAGCAACTCCAAAGTTGCGTGTGAAACATTGGTAACAACGGGTCAGGTTATATTGGCGGGTGAGGTTAAATCAAAAGCATACGTTGATGTGGCTGAAGTAGCCCGCAACGTCATTGCCCAGATTGGTTATATCAAAAGTGAGTACCGTTTTGAAGCGCAATCGTGCGGTGTCTTTTCAAGTATTCACGAACAGTCTGAAGATATTAACCGTGGAGTTGCACAAGAAGACCCAATGGATCAAGGAGCAGGTGATCAAGGTATGATGTTTGGTTATGCAACCAACGAAACTGAAAACTACATGCCTTTGGCATTAGATTTGAGCCATGCACTGCTGTTAGAGTTGGCGCATATACGTAAACACGAGTTGCATTTAATGCCTTATCTTCGTCCTGATGCAAAATCGCAAGTAACTATTGAATATGATGAAGATGGAACACCACTGCGTATTGATACGATTGTAGTTTCTACCCAACATGACGATTTCAGTAAGCCATCATCTAAATCAAAACAGGATATTCTTGATGCTGATAAAGAAATGAATGACAAAATCAGAAAAGATATTATTGAGATTCTTGTTCCCCGAGTGAAAGAGAAATATGCAGAAAAAAAGAACATTTTAAAATTATTCAACAATAAGATTACTTATCACGTTAATCCCACGGGCAAATTCGTTATCGGTGGACCTCATGGTGATACAGGCCTTACGGGTCGAAAAATTATCGTTGATACATATGGGGGTAAAGCATCGCATGGTGGAGGAGCATTCTCAGGCAAAGATCCATCTAAAGTGGACCGTTCTGCGGCGTATGCAACACGTCACATTGCAAAAAACTTAGTAGCAGCAGGAGTTTCTTCTGAAGTGCTTATTCAGGTTTCTTATGCCATTGGTGTAGCAGAACCTATGAATATATATGTCAATACGTATGGTAAATCGACGCTTGGTATATCTGATATTGAGATTGCAGCAAAAGTAAAAGAGCTGTTCGATATGCGCCCAAAGGCGATTGAACATCGTTTAAAACTATTGAACCCTATTTATTTAGAAACGGCTTCTTATGGTCATATGGGACGTGAACCTAAAGTAGTTAAAAAAGTTTTCCAATCACGTTATATGGAAGAGTGTATTGAAATGGAAGTGGAATTATTTACATGGGAAAAACTCGACTTTGTGGATAAAATAAAGGAAGCGTTTGGAATAGAAAATTAATAAATGAATATAGATAGAATAAAATGAGTGATATTATTAACAACTCCTTATCCGACAACCATGAGTTTGGTGTAGTTATATATAGTGCATCAAGTGATGCCATTGCCAAAGTGTATATAGATGCTGCCAAACATCTTGGTGTGTTGTTAGCCAAAAGCAACATTACTTGTATCAATGGTGGTGGCAATTTGGGCCTGATGGGAGCAGTTATCGATTCTGTTTTATTGCACGGTGGTAAAGTAAAAGGAGTAATTCCTAAGTTTATGGTCGATTCTGGTTGGTGTCATCATAATCTTACCGAGCAGATTGTGACGAAAACGATGCACGAGCGGAAACAAAAAATGGCTGAATTATCCAATGCAGCAATTGCCCTTCCTGGTGGAGTGGGGACGTTGGAGGAATTGTTGGAAATCATAACTTGGAAGCAATTAGGGCTGTACAAACATCCCATCATCATTCTCAATACTAATAACTATTATGATGCCCTATTGGAAATGTTCAACAATATGATTGAACAGAACTTTATGCACAAACGCTATCGGGATATGTGGCGAGTGGTGAATACACCCGAAGAGGCAGTTGCAGAATTAAGCAGAGAAACTCCATGGTTCTCACATTTAGCAAAATTCGAGAAAGCTTAAAACTAACACACACCATTTAATTTAATAGAGAGAGTCAGTGTTACAATTGTTGCAACAAGATATAGATTCAATTCCATATTATTTAGATAAGGATGTGATAGTCGCTGTGGATACTATTCCAGTGAATCAATTCTTGTCTTATCAGTTTTTGCCTTTAGATACGTCAAAACTTTTTTACAACCTTGAAGCGTTTAATCAAGAAGCTCTTTTCTCTGGATTACCTGCACTCATGCGTCCATTTATGGATCAGTATGCAAGTGCTTTGTTTTTGGTCTTTGCGCTATTCTTAACTTTCACTTCTCTGATATTTATTAAAAGTGGACGAACACTATTTAACAACTTTGGGAACTTATTCTCTTTGGGGAGTAGTAATAAAAATTTGTTTTTTAATGAACAAATTACAACTACCGATGTATGGGGACAGGTGTTCTTTATTTTCCAAACCATTGTATTATATTCAATTCTATTTTTTGATTTAACTTTACAACATGTTGAGTTATCTTTTCAAGGATATGAATACTTGATTTTGTTTTCTCAAATGATGGTAGGAATATTGCTTTTTATGTCTTTGAGGTATATTGTTTATAAGGTTGTAGGAGCAGTCTTTATGGATACAAGATCCAATGAATTATTAAATTCTTATTTGTGGGTTGTCTATCTTTCGGGGGTTTTAAGTTTCTTTCCAATGCTTCTTTATATTTACATTCCTGAAGTAAAGATATATGCATTATTCTTGATTTTAGCAATATTCTTGATTGGGCGCATAACAATTTTTGCAAAGACCTATACTATGTTCCAAAAATCGAACATTGGAATTCTCTATTTTTTTGTCTATCTTTGCGGGGTGGAAATAATGCCATACTTCATAGTATATAAGGTCATTACTTTCATGATGTAATTATAGCGTTTTTGTTTTATTTTATAAGAATGTATGAGCTTGAAAGTAAAAAAGATACTTGTTTCTCAACCGAAACCTTCCAACGATAAATCACCCTATTATGAAATAGCGGAAAAACATAATGTAGAGATTACATTTCGTCCGTTTATTCAAGTTGAAAGATTGCCTTTGAAAGAATTTAAACAACAACGAATTCAGGTGTTAGATTTTAGTGCAATTGTTTTTACAGCGCGCACCGCAGTTGATAACTTCTTTGCTCTATGCGAAGAAATGAGAATTACAATGCCTGAGTCGATGAAGTACTTTTGCAATTCTGAAGTAATTGCTCTTTACTTGCAGAAGTACATTGTTTATCGTAAAAGAAAAATATTCTTTAGCCAAACTGGTAAAATTGAAGGTCTCGCAGCTGCGTTTACTAAACACATTAAAGAGAAATTTCTTATACCAGTATCAGAACAACATAATGATGATGTTGCAGCTTTCTTAGACAAAAAGAAACTGGATTATACCAAAAGTATAATGTATCGTACCGTTAGCAATGACTTCAAAGAGGGTGAGAAATTGGATTTTGATATGCTCATTTTTTTTAGCCCACTTGGCGTCTCTTCACTTCTCAAGAACTTTCCTGATTTTGAGCAAGAGCACATTGCTGTAGGTTGTTTTGGACATGCCACTATAAAGGCACTTAGAGAATTGGGTATAAAAATAGATTGTGCAGCACCAGCTCCTGGAATTACTTCTATGACTGCCGCTTTAGATCAGTACTTAACTGAGAATCACAAAAAGTATAAAGAGTAATTCATCTTGGTAGTATTCAAATCTACTTTCTTTTATTAATAATATGTGTAGCAGTCATCTTCAAATGTAAAATCATTTTTTTTATAAAGCTAAGCTTAATACAACGTGCTTTATTGTCCATATATGAAAAAAATTGAAGAAAGATTTACATTAACTAAGAAAGAACGACTTACAGGAACAATAAAAATTGATACACTTTTTAAAGAAGGTATAAGCTTTATTAGTTTTCCTCTCCGAGTTATCTATCTTGTATACGAACAAAGAAGAGAATCCATGTGTTCTATATTAGTAAGTGTGCCTAAGAAAAGAATAAAGAAAGCATCACAACGTAATAGAATTAAAAGATTGATTCGTGAATCATATCGGTTGAACAAAACAATGATGGACTACGAGGCATCTGATTATAAATCACTGGACATAGCTTTTATTTATGTTAAGGATGATGTCTCTGATTATCCCACTATACAAAAAGCAATGCAAAAAGCATTGAGTGAAATTACAGATCGTATCAAAAAAACAGAACAAGGTGAGTAAACTAAACAAAATAGGAGGGAAGATACTCATAGCCCCTATTGTTTTTTACCGACATGCCATATCTCCACTAAAACCTCAAACATGTCGATACTTACCTACATGCTCCCAATATGCCATAGAGGCAATAAAGAAACACGGTCCATTCAAAGGTTCTTTGTTGGCAGCCAAACGCATTGGGCGTTGCCATCCATGGGGAGGGAATGGTTACGATCCTGTGCCCTGAATAAGGTACATTTACATTATATATATTACTTTGTCCAAGATAATTCTTTTATTTAATATCTAATGGAACTATACGATATTCATACACATCAAATTCTATTAGAAGATAATGATGACCCTTATCATTCGTGCATACTTGATGTTTATCCTTTAGAATTTGAGTTTGCTAAAGAAACATACAAACGCCACAGTTTTTCTTGTGGTATTCATCCATGGTATTCCGAAGAAAGCGAATCACAGATGAAATACCTCATAGAAATTGCTTCTAATCCACGCATCATTGCTATTGGAGAAACTGGGTTAGATAAAATAAAAGGTCCTCCATTCAATGTCCAGATTCCTGTATTTAAACGTCACATAGAACTCTCTGAACAACTGAAAAAACCACTAATCATACATGCTGTCAAAGCATGGGAGGAGTTGTATCACATACGCAAAGAAGCTGAACCTATTCAACCATGGATAATACATGGCTTTAGAGGTAATGCCCAAGTTGCGCAACAGATGACAAAGGTAGGATTTATGTTTTCATTGGGCGAACGGTTTAATGTTGATGCACTCGAATTTATTCCATATGATGCTCTTTTTTGTGAAACAGATGAGTCCGAAACAACCATTTTGGAAGTTTATCAACAAATATCTTCTGCTTTAAATCAAGACATAGAATACTTTGCCACACAAATAGCTCAGAACGTTCAGCGCATATTTCCAACTTTGCAAAAACCAAAAGAGTTGAAGACTCAATAACCATCTTAAGGTTATTCTTATTGTTAATCACAGAGACTTTCAAGCTTAGAAATCTCTTGTATATTATTTTCTACTTATTTATGGCTATTTTACTTGCTATTAGTTGTTCGATATGAATTTTTATTCTTAAATTTGCACATTAGTTATAAAAATGTGCAATTATGTCGTCAATGAAAACAAGAGATATGTTGATGGAAAAAGCCAGACAGCTTTTCGCCAAGTCTGGTTTTGAAAATACAACTATGAATGATATTGCGGAAGCATCGCAAAGAGGTCGTCGTACATTGTATACTTACTTTCGCAACAAAAAAGAAATATACGATGCTGTTATCGAGTCAGAATTAGACAGTATGTACAATCAACTAAAAGTAACAGTTGACAAAGAGACTACTGCTAATGACAAGCTGCTGCTATTTTTCGTTACGCGCCTCGAAATAATCAAACAAGTAGTTACACGAAACGGAACTCTAAGAGGAGACTTTTTTCGCGATATATTCCGTGTAGAAAATGTTAGAAAGACTTTTGATAAAAAAGAGATTGATTTCCTACGAATGATTTTAGACGAGGGTATTGAATCGGGTGAATTTGAAATGGTTGACAGCATGAAAACAGCCCGGATACTTCATTTTGCGCTCAAAGGTTTAGAGGTTCCATATATAAGAGGAGTAATGAATCCTAACTCTTCAGACACTATTGATCGAACTACTGTTGCCAATATAATTTTCAAAGGAATTACTAAGAAGTAAATAGATATATTCAACATCATTTTAATAAAAGAATAATATGAAACTATTAGAAGGTAAAACCGCAATCGTCACTGGTGCTGCTCGCGGCATTGGCAAAGCTATTGCATTGCGTTTTGCACAAGAAGGCGCAAATATTGCATTTACAGATCTCTCAATTGACGATAATGTGAAGGCAACCGAAAAGGAAATTGCTGCATTAGGCGTAAAAGTGAAAGGTTATGCATCAAACGCTGCAAACTTTGAAGATACGCATAAAGTGGTTGACCAGATTAAAGAAGATTTTGGAGTTATTGATATTCTTGTTAACAATGCAGGTATAACGCGCGACGGATTGATGATGCGCATGGACGAGAAACAATGGGACATGGTGATAAATGTAAACCTCAAGTCGGCTTTTAACTTTACTCATGCAATTACACCCATCATGATGCGTCAAAAAAGTGGAAGCATCATCAACATGAGTTCTGTAGTAGGTGTTTCGGGAAATGCCGGACAAGCTAACTATTCAGCCTCTAAGGCGGGAATGATTGGTTTGACTAAATCGATGGCCAAAGAAATTGGCTCACGCAACATTCGTGTCAACGCTATTGCACCAGGGTTTATCATCACCGATATGACTGGAGCACTGTCTGAAGAAGTGCGCAAGCAATGGGCACAACAAATACCATTACGCCGTGGGGGAACTCCCGAAGACGTTGCAAACACAGCATTATATTTAGCATCCGATTTATCTTCGTATGTTAGTGGACAGGTGATTCACGTTTGTGGAGGAATGAATACATAATACTGTTAAACTACAATGCATATCATAAAGTGCATTAATTTAATATAGCATTCTGCGAATAATATTTGTGTAGAATGATGAGAAAAGACGCAATTAATTGTGTCTTTTCTTCGTTATGACGGATTGATGAAATTGTATTGAAAAACATTCACCTGAAACAAATTTTAGCGTCAAAAATAGTATAATCTTAATGAATGAACACTTCAACAGCCATAAAACCTTTACGATATTATTCATGAACACTTCAATGACGATAAAACCTTTACGAGATGATTCATGAACATTTCAATGACGATAAAATATTTACGATAAGACTCATGAACACTTCAATAACTATAAAACATTTACAAGATGACTCATGAACACTTCAATGGTCATAGAATAATTACGAGAAGGTTTATGAACGGTTCAATAGCTATAAAACGTTTGTAAAGTGATCACTGAAGAGATCAAAGGTCTTAAATATATTTACATTTGAGTGTATTATAATATAAAAGCAATAAACTATAATTAGAAGTATGAGAATAAATGTTCTTAAAAAAGTGCGTGTTCATAGATATAAATAAAATAAATATCAACTATGAATAATTTGGTGATACATATTTTAATATTATCTTTGTGAAGGATGTCATTCTTTAGACTTTTTAATTATAATCACATAGCTTATAATTAAATTTATTACAATAAATATACGAGATAAATAAATTAAAAGGCGAAGACCGTTTTGTACACTATTCAAATTAAAATCCTTATCCTGGGTATTAACAATCAAAAAAATGAATTAATGAAAAAAAAAGATTATTTGAATTTATCTAAAAGTATTCTGTTCATGTTCATATGGACATTTTCGTTGAGTCTTTCTGCACAAAATATTAATGTGAACGGAGTGGTGAAAGATTTATATGGTGAGCCTCTTATTGGGGTTACTCTACAAGTGGTTGGAACTACTTCAGGAACAGTTACTGATGTAGATGGAAGATTTGAGTTAAACAATATTCTTGCAAATGGAAGACTTGAAGTATCATATGTTGGTATGAAAAGTCAGATGATCGATGTAAACGGTCGTTCATCTATTGAAATTATTCTTTCTGAAGATACTGAAGCATTGGAAGAACTTGTAGTCGTTGGTTATGGTATTGTCAAAAAGAAAGACTTAACAGGCTCAGTTGGACAAATATCAGCCAAGTCTATGAAAGACATGAAAGTACCCAATGCCACACAGGCAATAGCAGGACAATTATCAGGAGTTCAAGTGCAGCAAACTGCTGGTAAACCAGGTGAGGGGGCAACGATAAGAATTAGGGGAGTGGGTTCTATTTCTGCATCAAGTTCTCCCTTATACGTTGTTGACGGATATCCCTTGGCAGAGCAAAATCTTAACTCTGTCAATCCCAATGATATTGAGTCAATTGAGGTTTTAAAAGATGCTTCTTCGGCCGCCATTTATGGTTCGCGTGCTGCTAATGGTGTTGTTTTGGTTACTACAAAAAGTGGAAGAACTGGAAAAGCATCTGTTACCCTGGATGCTTATTATGGGGTTCAGGATGTGTCAAAAAGAATGGATATGCTTGATGCACAAGAGTTCATTATGATTTCGAAAGAAGCATTTAATAGAAACTATCTTGACAATGTTCCCGGAGCATCAATTAATGATCCAGTAGGATCGCGTCCTGCAGGAAATAGATATAGATATCCTGCTTTTTATGATGATGTCGATGCTGTTGCTAAATTAGGTAAAGGCACAAACTGGCAAGATGAAATATTCAGAAATGCACCCGTTCAAAATTATCAATTGAGCGTCAATGGAGGTACTGAAGACACCAAGTATATGTTTACTGGTGGCTATTTTGATCAAAAAGGAATTATCATTGGTAGTGACTTTCAACGTTTTTCGGCAAGAGCAAAAATTGACTCAAAATTGAACAACTGGTTGAAGTTAGGAGTAAATATTGCCCCAACTTACTCCAATGAAAATCAAGTTCCTGAAGGTCATTGGGCTGGTGATGGTGTTGTGAATGCAGCTTTGGCAAGCACACCTGTAGTACCAGTTTACAATCCTGATGGCACATGGGCTTCGCAAACTATGTATGCATTTTCGGGAGATGGTCTAACTGGTGTGCCCAATGGTGTTGCTATTGCATCAGATATTGATAATAAAACTTCCACTTTGAGGTTATTTGCAAATGCTTATGCCGAAGTTTCTCTTTTGTCTAATCTGATTTTTAAATCAACTATTGGAGGTGACTTTTTGAATTCACGTTATAACTATTTTAGACCATCCAATGTGCCAAACAATGGTAATGTTGCTCCTCTACCTGCAACGGCAAGAGTGGGCACTGATAGATCTATAGATATATTTAACTGGTTGAATGAAAATACACTGGCATATAATGAGACATTTGGAGAAAAACATGAAGTAGATGGTTTGCTTGGTTTCACAATTCAAAAAAATATGTATAAGATGAATGAGGCCACTGGGAGCAATTTTCCTACAGATGTAATTAAAACTATTAATGATGCAACAGTTAAGAGTGGCACATCTGATTATACCGAATGGGCCCTACTTTCTTACTTAGGACGTATTAACTACAGATATGATAATCGCTATTACCTAACAGCTTCAATACGTTCCGATGGAAGTTCCAGATTTGGCAAAAATAGTCGTTTCGGTTATTTTCCTTCAGCATCAATAGCATGGAGAGCTTCTCAAGAAAATTTTATGAGCGGAATTGGTTGGTTGGATGATTTAAAGTTGCGTGCCAGCATTGGTCTTACTGGTAATAATAGTATCACTAATTACGGTGCCATCGGACTTATGAATAATGCCAATTATGTATTTGGAACTGGTATTGGTAACATTGTTGCAGGTTCTGCGCAGTCTTCTATATCTAATGCTGATCTTACTTGGGAAAAAACAAAACAATACGACATGGGGCTTGATGTGATATTGCTAAATAATCGATTAAGCTTTACAGTAGATGCGTATCTTCGTAAAACATCAGATTTATTGTTGAATGTTAAGATTCCGTCAGCATCAGGATTTACAAATGCATGGCAAAATGTTGGTAAGATGGATAATAAAGGTTTGGAATTCAGTGTTAATACAATAAATTTTGATCAGAAGGATTTTTCATGGTCTACTAATTTTAATATCTCTTTCTTGAAAAACGAGGTAATCGCTCTCGGTGCTTCAGGAGATCCAATTTATAGCGGTGGTGGAGTTGGAAGCACAAATATCACAAAAATTGGTCATCCTATTGGTAGTTTTTATGGTTATAAACAAATCGGCGTTTATATGAATCAACAAGACCTTGATTCAAATCCTAAATTATCAAACTCTAAAGTTGGTGATGTTAAATTTGCAGATATTGATGGCAATAAAGCCATCGATGCCAATGATAGGACTGTGATTGGGAATAATATCCCAGATTTCACGTGGGGAATTAACAACCAGATGAGGTATAAAAGTTTTGATCTAAGTTTTTTAATTCAAGGAGTTCAAGGAAATGAAATTCTACATCTTGGAAAAAGATTTTACACACAATTAGAGGGCAATCAAGGTCAAATGAAAGATGTCCTCAATAGATGGCAATCTGAACAAAACCCAGGTGATGGATGGACTCCTCGAGCTAATTCTCAGACAACAGGACAAAATAATGCAATTTCTTCTCGCTGGGTTGAAGATGGATCTTTCGTTCGTCTTAACAACATGACTTTAGGATATACATTACCTCAAGGAGTGATGAAGCAAATATCTTTAGAAAGCTTACGTGTATATTTGTCTGGTCAGAACATGCTCACATGGACAAAATATAGTGGATTTAATCCTGAAACCAGCTTCAACCAAGATAGTGCTTTAGCTCCAGGTACAGATTATGGTATGTATCCACTGGCTAAATCGTTTACAATAGGATTCAATCTCACATTTTAAAACATAAAAACTATGAATAAGATCTACAAATTATCCATTATACTCATTGTAATTGGTTGCTTGAGTTCATGCAACAACGATTTTTTGAACTTAAACCCAAAAACACAATTGAGTGAAGAGGTGTTTTTCAAAACACCTGACGATTTTCGATCAGCTTTAAATGGTACGTATTCAGTCTTACAAGAAGGAAATATGTATGGAAGTAACTGGTATGTGTTTTCCGAAATTCCTTCAGATAATACCAGTAATCAGTTATCAGGATCTGTTTCAGATCAAGATGAGTTTGATAAGTATTATATTAGAACATTAAATCCTTATTTGGCTAATTTTTGGAATACAAGTTATAACGGTATTTATAGAGCAAATACTATTATTTCAAGAATTGATGCTATTGAAATGGATGCTGACTTAAAGGAAAGATATAAACTTGAGGCTACTTTCTTAAGGTCCTTAATGTACTATAATTTAGTTAGAGTGTTTGGAGATGTACCTTTGGTTAAACAACCAATTACAATACAAGAGTCTTATCAATTAACAAGAGCAAAAGTTGAAGATGTCTATACCTCAATAATTGCTGATTTGAAACTGGCCGAAAAACTTCCCGCATCTTATACGGGGAATGATATTGGAAGAGCAACTTCAGGCGCAGCAAAATCTTTATTGGGTAGTATATATATGACCCTGTCAGATTTCAAAAAAGCCCAAACAATTTTTGAAGAAGTAATTCAAAGTGGTAAATATCAACTATTAGAAAATACAGTTGGAGATATCAATATCGATGGTTATGCAAGTATTTTTGATCCAAATAATCACAACCACAAAGAATCAATTTTTGATGTTCAATTTAAAAAAGGTGGTTTTGGAGAAGGAAGTGGATTTGCCAATAACTTTGCTCCTGAGAACTCTGGCACGAATGTAGTTCCTGTTGGTGGAACAGGAGGGAACAATTTGCCAACTATGGATATGTTTAATGCTTACGAAGATAATGATCTTCGAAGAGATTATTCGATGGCTTTGGGTTATTATAATGCACAGAAATCAAATGAATGGGTTAATGCATTACACATAACAAAGTATAAAGATACACCATATCAAAGTTATGATTCTAATAATAATTGGCCAGTTATTCGTTATGCTGATGTGTTGTTAATGTATGCTGAAGCTTTAAACGAAAATGGAGAAACTACAAAAGCGTGTGACTATTTGAACATGGTTCGTCGACGTGGCTTTGGATATAGCACAAACGAAGTAAGTCCATATGATAAAAATACTACAAACAAAAATGCTTTTAAAGATTTGGTTGATAACGAACGACGTGTTGAATTAGCATTCGAAGGACATCGATGGTTCGACCTTATTCGTACAGAAAAAGCTGTTGAAGTTATGAAATCTAAAGGGTTTAAATTAAATGCTACGAATTTAATTTGTCCTATACCTCAAGAGCAAATAGATTTGAATAAAAATCTTACTCAGAATGAGTATATTATAGAGCCTAAATAGTGGGGTTTAGGATATATCATTAAGTTAAATATTTCAGTGTTAATATTACATTATGTTATAAAGGAGTGTCCAGTAATTATTGGACACTCTTTTGCACATAAAAAACAATTGTATTTTCTAATCTTAATATCTAATAATCCTTTCTTTGTGTTTTTAGTTCAGTAAAAGTTGTTTTTGCGGCTAATTTATTATTCACTATTTAAATTTATTTTCAATAGCAATTATTAGTATTTTTGTGTCTTTGTGAATAGAATGATAATTTAAAACCATAATAAAGACTCTTTTTTAGTATGACTGTATTATACGAAGACAACCACCTCATAATTGTAAATAAAGCATCATCCGAAATTGTGCAAGGTGACAAAACGGGCGATAAACCTATGTCGGAAATGGTGAAAGACTATTTGAGAGAGAAGTATAATAAACCAGGCAATGTCTTTTGTGGTGTGACGCACAGACTTGACAGGCCAACAAGTGGGGTAGTTATATTTGCAAAAACAAGTAAGGCATTGACCCGACTTAACAAAATGTTTAAAGATGATGAGGTAGAGAAAGTGTATTGGGCTATTGTGCAGAATCGTCCGCCTAAAAAGGAGGATATTCTCACGCATTTTCTTATTAAAAACGAGAGGATAAATAAATCATCTGCATTTGATATTGAAAAACCCAATACCAAAAAAGCCATACTGCATTACTCATTAATTGCTCAGTCAGATAACTATTTCCTTCTACATGTAGATTTAGAGACTGGTCGTCACCATCAAATACGTGTTCAACTTTCGCGAGTTGGTTGTCCCATTAAAGGTGATTTGAAATATGGTGCAAAACGCTCAAACAGAGATGGAAGCATCAGCTTGCATGCCCGTTCTGTTTCTTTTATTCATCCTGTTTCTCTCCAGAAGATAGAGGTTGAAGCTCCTGTTCCAGATGATGCATTATGGAAAGCTTTAGTACAAAGTGTGAAATGATGTTAGACTGATTCGCACTATTCAAAGTATTAATTCTTATTTATCTTTCAATTTCGATATAAAAATCATACATTTGTAAGCATTAAATATAATTAAGAAGAATCAAAATGAAACCAACTTTATTAGTATTAGCAGCAGGATTAGGAAGCCGTTACGGTGGGTTGAAACAATTAGACGGATTGGGACCCAATGGTGAAACAATTATGGATTATTCAATTTACGATGCAGTGAATGCAGGATTCGGTAAAATTGTTTTTGTGATACGCGAATCCTTTGATAGCGAGTTCAGAGAAAAAGTTGCCAAAAAATACGAGCATTTATTACCAATTGAAATTGTATATCAAAAGTTGGATAATCTGCCTGAAGGTTTTAAACTAAATCCTGATCGCATAAAGCCTTGGGGCACAAACCATGCATTGATGATGGGCAAAAACGTTATCAACGAACCATTTGCCGTTATTAATGCCGATGATTTTTATGGAAGAAACAGCTATAAAGTTATTTGTGAGTTCTTATCATCGTTAGATGAGAGTAGTAAAAATCGTTACTGTATGGTCGGGTATAGAGTAGGTAATACCTTGTCTGAAAGCGGGACTGTGGCACGAGGTGTTTGCGAAACAGATGCTGAAAACAATCTTACTGGAATTGTTGAGCGTACACAAATAAAACGAATTGACGGTACTGTTAAGTATAAAGACGATAATGATGAGTGGATATCGATTCCTGACAATAAACCAGTATCGATGAATATGTTTGGCTTTACTCCCGACTATTTTGATTACTCTGAAGAGTACTTTATTCATTTTTTAGAAGATAATGCTGATCAATTAAAAGTTGAATATTTTATACCGACACTTGTGAATGATCTAATAATAAATAACAATGCAACAATGAAGGTGTTAGATACAACATCTCAATGGTTTGGTGTTACATATCAAGAGGACAGACAATGGGTTGTAGATAAATTTAAAGAGTTGGTCGATAGTCGTGAATATCCTTCTCCATTGTTTTAAAAGGTCAATTAATATAAGCATTTATGTTGCACAACAATATGTTTATTAGAAGAATCTTTAAATGATATATGTTCTAATTATCACTATACTTATACTTCTGAATGGGTTTTTTGCCCTTTCAGAAATTGCTTTGGTGTCAAGTAAGAAAAATCGATTAGAAGCAGAGAAGAAAAAAGGACACAAAGGAGCGAAAATCGCTCTTCAGCTTCAAACTAAGTCTGAAGATTTTCTCTCAGCAATTCAAATTGGTATAACACTAATAGGTATTATAAATGGAGTATATGGAGGGGTAACTATTGCTTCAAAAGTTGCTCCTCTCTTTCAGAAAATCCCTATCTTAGCTCCCTATGCAGAAAATATTTCATTAACCTTAGTGGTTTTTACAATCACCTATATATCTATTGTTATAGGCGAGCTTGTTCCTAAAACTATAGCTTTAAATAATCCAGAGAGAATAGCAAAAAAAGTTGCTATCCCTATTCACTATTTCAGTAAAGCATTCTACCCCTTTGTTGTTTTACTATCAAAATCTACCAACTTACTAACCCATCTTATGGGAATACAAAAAAAGTCGGATGTGATATCTGAGATGGAGCTACGCTCAATGATAAAAAGTGCATCAGTTCAGGGTATTATAGAAAAAGAGCAAGATATAATTCATGAAAAAGTTTTTTATTTTTCTGATAAACGTGCAAAACATTTGATGACGCATCGTTTAGATGTAGCTTGGATAGACATTAGCGATCCTTTGTCCGATATAATTGATGAAGTTTTACTTTCGCGCCATAGCAAACTAATTGCTTGTCAAGACACACTTGACAATTTTATTGGTGTCATAACTGTGAAAGAAGTTTTGGTGGAATTGTTAACAAAAAAAGATTTCTCTATCCGTCAGTTCATTACAGAACCACTTATCATACCATCCAACATTCGCGCCCAGCGTGTGTTAGACCTGTTTAAAAAGAAACAGCAATATGTAGCTATAGTTGTAGATGAATATGGTAATTTTGAAGGGATAATAACGCTTCACGACATAATAGAAAACTTAGTTGGCGATATGCCACAAGAAGATGAAAATGCAGAACCAGATATTTATATTCGCGAAGATAAATCGGCTTTGGTTAGTGGAGATGCTCCAATAGAGTTGCTCTCTCAATTTATTGAAGGCTTTTTTATTGATTTCGAAGAAATTGATTACTCTACCATTGCCGGTTTTGTTTTGGCAAACATTAATAATATGCCTCAACTTGGTGATAAATTTGAATATGAAGATTTAGTTTTTGAAATAATGGATATGGATGGAAATAGGGTAGATAAAGTGTTGATCACAAAAAAACCGATGAAAGAGTAAGAAGGTATTGTATTTATCATCAATAATGTCAGGTTTATGTTTTACAACACATTTATTTGATTTAAAAACTGAAATGGTTGTGTTATTTTTACACGAATTTGAAAAGGGGAACTTTGCTTTTTAAATATTTGAAATAAATAAATCACAAGAACTATGGATACCAATAAAATAAGTACGAAAAGCGGTCTCAAAGTTGAAGCTTTTAAAAAAGTAGTTGACGATAAGAAGACCAGTTTATACGTTCTCACAAACAAAAATGGTTGTGAGTTGACCATTACCAACTATGGTGCAAAAATTGTTTCGCTTATGGTGCCCAATAAAGAGGGCGAGCTGGTAGATGTTGTTACCGGGCATGGTTCAATTGACACCTACCTAACTTCTGAAGAACCCTATTTTGGAGCAATTTGTGGTAGGGTCGCAAATAGAATTGCAAATGGAAAATTCACCTTAGAAGGTAAAACATATACACTGGCTGTTAACAATGGACCAAATAGTTTGCATGGTGGCATAAAAGGTTTTAATGCTGTGGTGTGGGATGTGAAAGAGGTATTATCAAATGCTATAAAATTGCAGTATCTTTCGAAGGATGGTGAAGAGGGTTATCCAGGCAATTTAACTGTGACAGTTACTTATACCATCTCAAATGAAAATTCGGTTATAATAGATTATAAAGCAACTACAGACAAGCCAACAATATTAAACTTAACAAATCATTCATATTTCAACTTGTCTGGCGCGGGTGATTCATCTATCAATGATCATTTGCTAACTATCAACGCTAAAAAATATCTTCCTACTGATGCTACAGCTATTCCATATGGAGATGCAGAAACTGTAGAGGGAACTCCTATGGATTTCACGAAACCTCATACAATAGGGGAGAGAATTAACGATGATTTTCAGCAACTTCTTTACGGAAAAGGATATGATCACACATATGTACTGAATAAAAAGTTCGACAAAGAATTTTCTTTCTGTGCTCGTTGTGAATCTCCTAAAACGGGAATCGTAATGGAGGTTTATACAACAGAGCCAGGAATGCAGTTATATACTGGCAATTGGATGACTGATAAGTTGACAGGCAAGAATGGAATGAAATATCCTGAAAGATCTTCAGTTTGTTTCGAAACACAACACTTTCCTGATAGCATAAACAAACCCGACTATCCAACTACAGAACTTCATCCTGGTGAAACATATACATCGAAAACAGCCTTCAAGTTTTCAACTAAATAGAAATCAAGCTTATTCATTTATATACAATTACATATCAAAATTAATAATTAATAAAAAAAAGTATGAACACAAAAACTAATCAAGCATCAGCTCGGATTATACCAATCATTATGATGATTGCTCTTTTCGGGATGATTTCATTTGTAACCAATTTGGCAGCGCCAATGGGACAAGTTTTAAAAGAACAATTTGGAGCTTCCAATTTTCAGGGGCTATTAGGAAATGCTGCTAACTTCATAGCATATTTAGTAATGGGAATACCTGGTGGAATTCTTTTGACTAAAGTAGGATACAAAAAAACCGCCTTAATTGCCATAGCAATTGGTTTTGTTGGAATATTTGTTCAGTTTCTTTCTGGTCATGCATCTGAATCAATGGCATTTGGCGTTTATCTTCTTGGTGCTTTTGTTGCAGGTTTCTCTATGTGTCTTTTAAATATTGTCGTAAATCCGATGTTGAACACATTAGGTGGAGGTGGTAACAAAGGAAATCAGCTTATTCAAATTGGAGGATCATTCAATTCTGTGATGGCTACATTCACTCCAGCTTTTGTTGGTATCTTAATTGGTGAAGCTGCAAAAGCTAATATTACTGATGTTTTTCCAGTAATGTACATCGCAATGGGAGTATTTGCAGTTGTATTCTTTGTTCTATGGGCCGTTAGTATACCCGAGCCTCATGCAGCAAAAACTAAAGAACCGCTAAAGAATTTAATGGCAGGTGCATTAAAGTTTAGACACTTTGTATTGGGTGCAATTGCTATATTTGTTTATGTTGGTGTTGAAGTTGGTAACCCATATGTTATGATGTATTGGTTATCAGATATTCCTGAAATTGGTAAAACTACTGCAGGATTTGTTGCAGGTACGTACTGGTTCCTTATGCTGATAGGTCGTTTGGCAGGTGCTTCCTTAGGAGGTAAAGTTTCAAGTAGAGCTATGTTGGGTACTGCTTCAGGTGTTGGCTTAGTGTTTATTCTTTTAGCAATTCTTCTCCCAACGTCAATAGACGTTGCATTGCCAGTACTTCAACGTTCATCTGCGGGAGCTCTTTCATTTGGTTTAGCTCAAGTGCCTATAGGTGCTATGTTTATTGTTTTATTAGGACTTTGTACATCGATTATGTGGGGTGGCATCTTTAATCTTGCGGTTGAAGGATTAGGTAAATACTTGGCTGCTGCTTCTGGAATATTTATGGTTATGGTTGTTGGTGGTGGTATTCTTCCTGCTTTTCAAGGTTGGGTTGCCGACGTTGCAGGGTATTTATCAAGTTACTGGGTTATCGTTGCAGCATTAGCATATTTACTATACTATGCTTTGATAGGTTCCAAAAATGTGAATACAGACATTTCTGTAGAAGATGTTGACATGCCTGTCGCAAGTGCTTCAGCAACTTTGCCTACAGATGAGAAATAAAATAAAATATTTTTGAAAAATTTATCATGACAAAAGATACAGTATTAAATAAGTTCAAAGAAATTTTTGGAGATTCTAATCCAGAAGTTTTTACATCTCCTGGACGAATAAACTTAATTGGCGAACATACAGATTATAATGGAAGTTTTGTTTTTCCGGGTGCAATTGATAAAGGAATGATTGCAGCAATAAAACTAAACGGAACAGATAAAATAAAAGCACATGCCCTTGACTTAGATGAAAAATCAGAGTTTGGACTAAATGAAGAGGATTTACCAAAAGAGGGATGGGCTAAATATATATTTGGCGTTTGCAGGGAAATCATCAAGCGTGGTGGAAAAGTTGAAGGCTTTGACACAGTATTTTCTGGTGATGTACCTCTTGGTGCAGGCATGTCGTCATCCGCAGCATTAGAAAGTACATATGCATTTGCTTTAAATGAAATGCTTGATCTTGGTATCGACAAATTCGAATTAGCTAAGATTGGTCAAGCAACAGAGCACAACTATGTAGGTGTTAAATGCGGTATCATGGATCAGTTTGCTTCGCTTTTTGGTAAGAAGGGTCATTTGATTCGTTTGGATACTAAATCAATGGAATATGAATACTTCCCTTTCGATCCGGAAGGATATAAGTTAGTACTTCTTGATACAAGAGTGACTCACGAACTTGCTTCATCGGCGTATAACAAACGCCGTGAATCATGCGAAAGAGCTGCAAAAGCTATTAGCAAGAATCATTCGGAAGTTGAGTTTCTTCGTGATGCATCAATGGATATGTTGAATGAAGTGAAAAGTGATATTACAGAAGAAGACTACATGCGTGCTCAGTACGTGATTGAAGAAACGCAACGTGTGCGTGACGTTTCTGATGCACTTCAGAGACATGACTACGAAACTGTGGGTCAAAAAATGTATGAAACGCATCATGGTATGAGTAAGCTTTATGAAGTAAGTTGCGAAGAATTAGATTTCTTGAACGACTTAGCTAAGAAGCATAATGTTACAGGCTCCCGTGTTATGGGTGGTGGTTTTGGTGGTTGCACTATCAATTTGGTTAAAGATGAATTGTATGATCAATTTGTGATAGATGCAAAAGCAGAATTTAAAGAGAAATATGGACATGAGCCCAAAGTATATGACGTTGTCATAAGCGATGGAGCAAGAAAACTCTAACTATCTAATCTAATTTTTAAAGAAGTTGGGGATCTAATATAACAGGATTTCCAACTTCTTTTGTTTAAAAAACATCCCTATGACAAATCAATATTATTTAGACACATCTAAGTTTTTAGTTGCAGCTGACTGCATTATTTTTGGATTTCGAGACAAAGAACTTCACATTTTACTTACTCGCAGACCAGTAGAACCAGAGGCAGGTGAGTGGTCTTTAATGGGCGGTTTTGTTTCAGAAAATGAGAGTTTAGAGGATGCGGCAAAAAAAGTTCTATTCGATTATACCCAACAAAGAGGCATTTACATGGAGCAAGTGAATGCCTATGGAGAAATTGACAGAGATTCTGGTGGTCGTGTAATTTCGGTGGCTTTTTATGCATTGGTTCGTTTAGAGGAGTTTGATACAACGCTTGCACAAAAATTTGATGCCCGATGGACAAACATTAAAGAACTTCCACAACTTGTTTTTGATCACAATAAAATGGTGCATGATGCCTTAACTTTACTACGATTTAAAGTCTCAATGCAACCAATTATATTTAAGTTTTTCGATGAAAAGTTTACGTTGCCAGCACTACAAGATTTGTATGAGGCAATATATCAACATCCAATAGATAAGCGTAACTTTAGAAAAAAACTTGCGTCCATGAATATTTTAGATAAACTGGATGAGAAAGAGACTGTTTCATCTAAGAGAGGAGCATTCTATTACACTTTCAGTGAAGAAAAATATATGGAGTACTTAGCAAGTGGGAAATATTTTTCGCTCTAACGTATAATAAAAACACACATCTATGCATCTTAAAACTCAAGGAGTTGTTTTAGCTGTCAATAAATATAACGATAGGTTTTCGATGGCTCAAGTATTTACTTCAGAGTTTGGACGCATCACTTATCTTTTACCAATTTCGAAAAGCAAGAAAAGTAAAATTAACCGAGCTATATTCTTCCCTCTCTCTGTAGTAGACTTAGAAGTTGAACATTTCCCCTTACGTCACATCCATCGATTGAAAGAAGCTCAACGGCAATTTCCACTTTATTCAATAAATGTAAATCCTGTGAAGGTGTCATTGGCTTTTTTTCTGTCAGAGTTTCTTTCTAAAGTTTTACAAGAGACAACCGAAAATACAATAATCTTTAGTTTCCTCAAAGAGTCAATTATTGCATTAGAGGAGAAAGAAAAAGGATTGGCCAACTTCCACATTGCATTTATGTTCCTACTTGCTCAATTTTTGGGTATAACGCCCAACCTGGAAAACTATGGTAAAGGTTTTTATTTCGATTTAATGAACGGAGAGTTCAAAATGAGTAGGCCACTGAGTACACATTTCTTAAAGCCGCAACAGAGTGAATTCTTGAACACATTCAAAAGAATCAATTACAACAATATGCATTGCTTCAAACTATCGCAAAATGATAGAAATGCAATCATTAATCATATGCTGGATTATTATAGAATTCATGTGTACGACTTTCCCGAGATAAAATCTTTAGAGATATTGAGAGAGTTGTATTAGTTAACTCCAATTATTTTACTTCAAATGTTCGGTAAACAATCGTTTTACCTTCAGTTTCTATTGTAAAGATGTTACCCAATGACTCATTTAGTGTACCTTTCCATAAATTGTCAAGAATAAATGCTTCCAGCGGATATTTTAGATTGTGTGATGTAATTGGTTTATGGTCGAAATTGAAAATAGATACCTGTTGCCCTGTGTTACTTTCAAATTGAGTAGTTTTAGCGATGGGCGAGAATACGCCATAATCTGTAATCATTTCTACATCTACAATTGCCATATACTCTAATAGCAATGAAATGTTGCCCATTGTGTGATCTTCTCTTTTGCCAGTAGCACCAACAATTTTAATTTTCTTAATTCCCTTTTTTACGCAATAGTTAACCGCTTTGGTTAAGTCGTTGGTCTCCTGTTCAGCTATTAAGTGTAGCAGGTGTGCATATTCTTTCTTTAAAGTATCAGAGGTTGAGTCGCCATCACCAACAATGGCATTGGGCACAATGTTGTGAGTCAAACATTGAGTTAATGCACCATCTAAACAGATTATTTCTTTTGCACCATCAATGCAAGATAGGGGAAACGGATGAGTAGGAAACTCTCCATTAGCAATTATAACCGCGTAAGGTTTCTTTATGCAATTTTTCATCACATCGTTGATATCATTTTCCATAAAGCATCAACCCAATATTCCTCGGCGTTGAGCGAAGGCACATATATAAATTTTTCTCCCCCAGCTTTCATAAACATATTGCGGGCTTCAATATCTATATCAAACAAAGTTTCCAGATTATCTACTGGGAAGCCAGGTGCCACCACGGCAATGTTTTTCCATCCTAATTTTGGTAAATCAGCAATATCTTTATTTAAAAAAGGTCTCAACCAATCATTACCACGCTGTGAAGAATAAAGCAATAATGTTTTATTCAAATTTATTCCCAATTCTTTAATCAAAAGCTGATTTGTTTCCTTTAGTTGATATACATAGTCAAATTCTTTTCCCCTTTTCCAAGCACTTTTAACTTGATGAATGGGTAGACTGTGGTATGAAAAAACCAATCTGTCGATGTCGCAATTTAAGTGTTGCTTAACATGTATTGCCAACGCTTCTATAAATATAGGATTGTTGTAATAAGAATTTACAATCTTTAGTTCGAAAGAATAGTTGTTTCGCGTGTATACACGTTGTACTTCTTCAATTAATGTTTGTGTTGACGACTGTGCGTAATGAGGTATCAAAGGGAAAACTACAACTTCGGTTAGCTGTGGTTCTTTTTTCATTAATGCGTCAAACGCATTTTCAATAGAAGGCGAACCATATCGCATAGCTATTTCAACTGGCGTGTTTTTTTGCTTTTCCAGCTTTTCGCTTAGTTGTTGCATATAATACAAGATTGGCGATATGGCAGGTTCTTCTTTTCTCCAAATTAAAGAGTACTTCTTGCATGATTTGGCTGCCCCCAAAGGAGCAATCACTTGTCGTGCCAGAAATTTTGAAACTACTTGAAACTTATCTAAAACCAAAGGGTCTGATAACATATCTCCTATAAACTGCTCCACAGCTGGTTTTGAACACTCAGCTGGTGTTCCAACATTTAAAAGTAATATTCCTCTCATTTAAAACTAATTGTCTTATTTATTTCACAAAAGTTTGAAGTAACTTCGTTTTGCTTGTTGGAGATATAATTATTTGTTTTGTGCTTGCCGGAATCAATATAGTCTCGCCTTGTTCTATTGTTATTTTGTTTTGTTTGTCATCTTCCAATGTACAACTACCTTCGAGGCACATGTACACTATGAATGAATCAATATCTGAAATGTTTTGTTCGAATTGTTTGTCTAAGTAGAGTAGGTTTGTTGTAAAGTATTCGCAACTCACTAATTCAACCAATTTATTCTTCTCTGTTTTATATTCGGTTTCATACGAGTCGTAAACAGTGTAGTCGATAGCATCCTTTGCCAACTCAGTGTGCAATTCTCGTTCCTTGCCTTGAGCATCTTTTCGGTTGTAATCGTAAATACGATAAGTAATATTTGAGGTTTGTTGAATTTCAGCAATAAAACAGCCACTTCCTATGGCATGAACTCTCCCAGCAGGTAAAAAATAAACATCACCTTCCTTCACCATGTGTTTTTGTAATGCATCGGTGAAAGTGTTGTCTTCTACTTTTTCTAAATACTGTTCGGGTGTTATTTTATCTTTGAATCCAGAAATTATAAAAGCATCTGGTTTTGCTTTCACAACGTACCACATCTCGGTTTTGCCAAAAGAATTGTGTCTTTTTTCTGCTAATTCATCATCAGGATGAACTTGAATGGACAAGTCGTCTTGGGCATCAATAAACTTTATAAGAAGTGGAAATTTGTTTCCAAATTTGGCATATACCTTTTCGCCAACCAATTGTTCTTTGGCCTCATTTATAAGTACATCGAGTGGTTTGCCTGCTAACTCCCCATTTTTGATCACAGATACGTTGTCTTCTACTGCCGATATTTCCCAACTTTCGCCTATTCCGTCTTCTATGTTTTCTAAATTCTTAAATTTTGAGATGTCATTGCCACCCCAAATAATTGATTTAAGAATTGGTTGAAATTTCAAAGGATATAAATTCATGTTTTGCTATTGTTTTTTAGTTGCATATTTTTTTTAAAACCACTGCTGTGTGAGCAGGTATATATATACGGAGCCAACCCTTATGCTCTTTTTTGTAGAGTCCATCGAAGTTGGAAAAATGATGTATGCTGTCGTTAGTCAATCCAAATCCACCAAATCGTTCTTCATCTGTGTTTAAAACTACTTTGTATTCTCCTTCGGGAACAAGCATGCCGTAGTCTGTGTACGAATTAGTGGGGTTGAAGTTATAAATGAAAAGAAGATCCTCACGCATGTATGCCAATACATTGTCTGATTTCTTTTCCCAAATTTTAGTTATGGGTGTATCAGGAAAATCATTTACAGACTTTATCAAAGCGAGCATTTCTTTATCAAAATCGCTCATGTAGTGATATTTCAAAGTGGAATCTTCCTCCAAACTCCATTGTCTACGAGCATATTTATATGACCAGTCGTTTCCTTCACGCGGAAAGTCTATCCATTCGGGATGACCAAATTCGTTGCCCATAAAGGTTAAGTATCCGCCATTGATGGTGCTTGCCGTTACCAGTCTAATCATTTTATGTAGGGCTATACCCCTGTCCACTGGCATAGAAGGACTAAACTTTGACATAAACCAATACATTTGCTTATCTATCAGTCGGAAGATAATGGTTTTATCGCCCACCAGTGCTTGGTCGTGACTTTCCACATATGAGATTGTTTTTTCGTCAGCTCTTCTGTTGGTCACTTCCCAAAATATAGCAGATGGATCCCAATCTTCATCTTTTAGCTCTTTGATTATTTTAATCCAGAAGTCGGGAATATTCATTGCCATACGGTAATCAAATCCATATCCACCTTTGTCTGGATCGGCTGCCAAACCTGGCATGCCACTCACCTCTTCGGCTATAGTTATGGCACGTGGGTTAACTTCGTGTATCAATTTGTTGGCAAGTGTAAGGTAGCAGATAGCATCCAGATCTTGTCCTTTGTTATAATAATCTTCATATCCTGAAAATGACTCTTCCAAGCCATGGCTGTAATATATCATCGATGTTACGCCATCGAAGCGATAGCCATCAAATTTGAAATCTTCGAGCCAATATTTACAGTTAGATAATAGGAAATGCATCACTTCGTCTTTGCCATAATTAAAGCATAGAGAATCCCAAGCTTGATGCAGACGTCTATCATCGCCATGAAAGTATAAATCATAAGAGCCATCTAACCTTCCCAGCCCTTCCACCTCATTTTTAACTGCATGCGAATGCACTAAGTCCATTATCACAGCTATTCCCATACCATGCGCTTCGTCTATTAATTGGCGTAATTCATCGGGAGTGCCAAATCGTGAAGAGGGAGCAAAAAAACTGGAAACATGGTATCCAAATGATCCATAGTAAGGATGTTCTTGTATGGCCATTAGTTGCACCACATTGTAGCCCTTCTCTTTTATTTTTGGTAAAATGTTTGTGCGAAATTCGTTGTACGTTCCAACTCCTTCGCTCTCAGATGCCATACCTACATGGCATTCATATATAAAAAGTGGAGCAGTGGGAGCAACAAAATGCGGATGTTGATAAACGAATTTTTGAGGAGGCTCCCATACTTGGGCACTAAATATATGTGTGTCTTTATCTTGAACCAAATGTTTGCACCAAGCTGGTATACGCTCACCTGAACCACCATTCCATTTTACGGACAATTTGTAATAATCTAAATGCTTAATGCCTTTTTCAGGTAGCATCAACTCCCAAACTCCATCACCAATCGGTTTTAATTTATAATTGTCCTCTTCTTTCCAATCATTAAAGGAACCTATCATAAAAATCTCAGTTGCATTGGGTCCCCATTCTCGCATAGACCAACCACTGGAAGTTTTATTCAGTCCAAAAAACATATGTCCATTCGCAGAGTCAGATAAGCTTTTGCTGCCGTCTTTGGTTATTTCTTTCTCTTTAGCTAAATATTTATCATGCCTTTTTTGAATAACACTTTCATAGGGTTTCAACCAAGGATCATTTTTTATTAATTCCAGCATGGCGGTAATTTGTTTTCTATAGACTATTTGTCTACAAGTATTTTGAAAATAATTTTTTTGATGTCACCATTCCCTATCAATGGAGCATGTACATCTTCGGGTAGGAAAATTACAAACTCACCTGGTAGTAAAGTAACATAGGTAGTTGGTGTAACATCTGGGTAAAGCTCTAAGTCTTTTGCTGCATCATAGTTGTCAGTCGTTTTATCCAATGTGTTTGCAGATTTCCATCCATAAGTTTCATTTTGCGATAATGGTATCTGAATGTCTATGTGTTTTTGGTGGGTTTCTAACACAGCAGCATCTTTGTTTTTTAGCTTATCGCTTGTGATGATAGCTTTTACTTTTTCACCATCTACTTCAAAGGTGCCTTCCTCGCAGGTTTCAAGGTCTAACGTATTCAAAAAATTAAAGGCTTTCTCAAAACCTTTCGCCACATTGTAATAAAGAGAGGCGTTTTTTAGGTTGTCTACAATCATATCTTTATGTTTTAGGATTCTTACTTTGACAAACTTACATAAAAATACGCTATTATATACACAGGTAAAATAAAAAATCAAGTTTAAACTCATAAATTTCTATCATTACTGAGAATAAATGCAGATGTTTTACCTATTCTTTAGGTGTATTATTCAACATAGTTGTTATGCAGGGGGATTTTATCGAACGAGAAATACTATTCAGCAGCTTTATTCATTCAATAGCTTCTTCACGATTATAATAGGATATAATATTTGAAATAATACCAGTTTCTTAGGCTACTGCATGAGGATATTTTTCGTTGAGTCATTTTTAACACATTTGCTAAAGCTGCTTTGTTGTAGTTCTTGGTCATCAATATTTTTTTGATCCCTTTTTGTGGATAAAGCCAATTGTAAACCAGTTTTTGTTTGGTTCATCTGAAATAGAACAGATAAACAACTCTTTTCTACCTATACTTTGAAAGTTTCTTTTGAATTCATTGCTCTGCTGTTCACTCAATACGGAATGAAGCGGATAAACAAGACACAAATGTTCACGCTCTCAGAATAAAGACATTTCTGTAGGCTATATAAGGTGGTTCTCGGTTTTTTAATCGGTGAGTAAGAGTAAGGATGTAATATATCTTCAATGTTTTGCTATAAAAGACGCTGCAACAGCTTAAATAGTGACTAAAAAGCTTTGATGTTAAGGTTAATTTCGTTATATTTGTAGGTAAGATTAACTAATACAATCTTAAATTAAAACACTATGGATAAGATACAGAGTATAGCACTAACCAAGCTACTTAAGCTGGAACTTCCTCAATTTGTGAAAAAAATAACAACGTGCTTGGAAAAACACAATCCCAAAGCATTGAAACTGCAAGATGCCTATAACGTTTTGTTGGACCAACGTTCAAAAATGGCACTACTCAGGGTGCCATATGGCAAAAATATACTAACACCAGTAATTCACAAATTGCATTTGAAGCGTTTGAAATATTCTGCTGCCATAACCACACAGATAAATTTCATAAAGAAGATGAACCTTGACGATACACGCGAATTGTTGGAGCTGGCTCATCCCTTTGTGAAGCTACACCTATACTATTTGAGGCAAAACAACCAATATGTAATTGATCAAACCCTTACTATCTTTTTCGATCAATTAAACAAAAAACCTGACATTCAGAATGCATTGGAGACCTTGGGGATGAAGTTCTATCTTGACGAAATGAAAAAAGCCAACGAAGAGCACTATAAATTGTCCAATGAACGATCGAGGGACATATCTCAACGACCCAAAATAGACTCGAAAGCTGTACAAAAGGAGGCTCACTATGTGTTGAGGTCCATTTTTGAACAAATTAATTTCTATCAGTTTACTTATCCAGACATAGACTATTCTGGTTTGATAAGCGAGATTAATGTGCTAATTGCAAGGTTTTCAGGATTGATTCACACACGCGAAACGTGTAACAACACACGTAAAAACAAAACAAAAGCCACAGTTGCAGCTGCTGAAATAATTGAGGTTGCTAACGAGCCAGCACCACAGTATCAGTCTGCCAGCGAAACTGTTAGCATCTCACCTCCTGCCAATAAAGAAATTGAAAAAACTGAACTACCTGCAATAAATATCATAGCTGAACAAAATATACCGTTTCAGAACTTTTCGCACATTTTACAGACTCCTGATGTAGAGAGTTCGTGAATTTAGATTTTTATTAATATACATCCTTTACATCAATATTTATAATACAGACCTGAATAAACAGGCTATATAAGCACGTTGAATCTACATGCAATTATTTTTAAATTATCTATCAAACAATTATTATTGAGAAAAATCATATATCTTTGTTTTTAGTGATAGTAGATGAATCACTCAGTTTTTTAATGTTTAAAACATAACATAATGCGACAAATAGTATCTTTCATAATTTTATCTTTACTTGTATTTCAAGCCAATGCACAATCTGCATCTACTGTTTGCCGTGCTGGCTTTGCTTTCGAAATAAGCAATAACCCGAATTGGGGAAATGGCGAACCAGTAATAATTAATATCACCCCAGGTTCACCTGCCGAAAAAGCTGGACTCAAATTGAATGATATAATACTTGAAATTAACCAAAACGGCACATACCTCAAACCACATCATACTATTAAGGCATGGCTGTTGGACAACGATATGAATGATATTGAAGTATCAATCAGAAATCTTGAAACAGATTTCAGAACAATCAAATTTGCAAAAGACTGTAGAAGTAGGAATGGAATTGATGAGTCCAAATTGGCTCCCGTGTTTGCATTTTATAGTTTAGAGGATGTTCAAAACAGAACTTTTCACATACCTATGAAAATAACGACGAACCCACAAGCTGTTTTTTCTGATTATCGCACTTTCGATTTTGCACCCGTGCAAGATGGCACTCCAGCAATAGATGCACGCATATCATCAATTTTTGAAAGGGTGCTCAACGAGCGTGGTCTTAGAAGAGATAAGAATGATCCAGATTTCATTATCCAAACTTTCTATAGCTATCAGAGCAATTCAGCCTATTCATCCACCAACCCAAGTCAAGCGGAGGATCTTGCCAATTGGCGTTTCGACATCAAAAGCAACAAAATGGTTAAATTGCCGCTGTTTTCTCCAACCCAAGTGGTGGAAAATAGTAATGTACCCTATTTATTAGAATTTGGTTACCGCTTCTATGATAGAAAATTTTTAGAGCCAGGCGAAATGGTTCAGATATGGGAGTGTGAAGTGAATGAAAGGGTGAAGACTAATTATGGCTTAGAGAATTATCTTGAAACAAACTTACCCCTCATACTACTAAAGTATCCATATCCTGGAAGCATGAACTTAGCAACTTATGAAGTCAACTTTCTGAAATATAATTACACAGGTTTAAATTATAATATCGAGGACATTTCAAGGGTGGCCTATGTAGATCCAAAATCGTCTGCAGCCAATGCCGGAATTAGGAGTGGAGATGTAATCAAGAGTATTCAGGGTGTAAAGCTTAGTAACAACCTTAAGTCTTTGACCAATTCATACAGACAATTTATAACAGAAACGATGGAATTACGTAATCCAAATACACGATATACAGACACAAATGGTTATAAAGATTGTATGTTTTGGGAAGTAAGTGAATACAATCAAATAGCTAAAACATTAAACAAAAGGGGCTATCAAACAGCATTTTCCTACTTGTTCAATTTTAATCAGTATATAGATTGGAATACTCCCAACACTATATCTATTGATGTAGACAGAAATAGAGAAAGCTTAAACTTCGAAGTAAGACCCGAAGTGTACAAAAGCGCACATATATCGGCATATTGATTCATTTTGAGATAGGTCATTATTAATATTATAAAGAGATAAAAGTCAGTCCGTAAATGGAAAAACTTTTATCTCTTTTTTTTGTTTCAATTATTATAAAACCTAAGAGGCTTCATCATGAGTAGTTATTCAATTAAATCGTTAGAGCAGTATTTTAAAGTCTATAGAAAATCAATTAATAAACCGAAAAAGTTTTGGGCTAAAATTGCTGAAAACAACTTTACTTGGTATCAGAAATGGGACAGAGTTGTGGACTTTGACATGCAGAAAGCCGAATTCGAATGGTTCAAAAATGCTAAACTCAATATAACAAAAAACTGTGTCGACCGTCATTTAGCCAATAAAGGAGAAGAAACTGCAATTATTTTTGAACCAAACGATCCAAATGAAGAAGCAAAACATTTCACATACAATGAACTGTATGCAGAAGTTTCAAAAATGACAAATGTGTTGCGTGAACAAGGTGTTGAAAAAGGTGACAGAGTTTGTATATATCTGCCAATGATTCCCGAACTTGCTTTCAGCGTATTGGCGTGTGCTCGTATGGGTGCAATTCATTCTGTGGTTTTTGGTGGGTTTTCTTCCAATGCATTAGCGGCACGTATCAACGACAGTACGTGTAAATACCTCATTACAGCCGATGGGGGATATAGAGGAACAAAGATTATAGATCTTAAAAGTGTGGCAGACGTTGCACTCCAAAAAACACCAAGTATTAGAAAGGTTTTTGTTGTAGAGCGCACCAAACAAGAGATAGAGATGGTTGAAGATCGAGATTTGTTTCTGCAACCACTTTTAGATAATGCTCCTGCAACAAGTGTAGCCGAAATAATGGATGCTGAAGATCCTTTATTTATACTTTATACATCTGGTTCAACTGGCAAACCAAAAGGAATGGTACACACCACTGCTGGTTATATGGTTTATACAGCTTATACTTTCAAGAATATATTTAATTATATGTCTGGCGATGTCTTTTGGTGTACAGCAGATATTGGTTGGATTACTGGACACTCCTATATATTATACGGGCCACTGTTGAATGGTGCCACCACTGTTATTTTCGAAGGCATCCCCTCTTATCCTACCCATAGTCGTTTTTGGGAAGTAATCGAAAAACATCAAGTAAATCAATTCTATACCGCACCCACAGCAATACGTTCTTTGGCAAAAGAGAAAGTAGAGTTTGTTCAGAAATATAGGCTGAATAGTTTAAAAGTAATTGGTTCTGTTGGCGAACCTATAAATGAAGAAGCATGGCATTGGTACAATGATCATGTAGGAAACAAGCAGTGTCCATTAGTAGATACTTGGTGGCAAACTGAAACTGGAGGAATCTTAATTTCTGCCATACCTTTTGTTACCCCAACCAAACCTACATATGCTTCTTTGCCATTTCCTGGCATCAAGCCTGTGATAATGGATGAGTTGAGAAATGAAATTGAGGGAAATCAAAAAATGGGCAACTTGTGTATAGAGTATCCCTGGCCTGCCATAGCAAGAACTATTTGGGGTGATCATCAGAGATATATTGATACCTATTTTACAACCTTCCCAGGCAAATATTTTAGTGGAGACGGCGCATTGAGGGACGAGGTTGGTTATTATCGTATCACAGGTAGGGTAGATGATGTAATAATTGTTTCTGGACATAATTTAGGTACAGCTCCAATAGAAGATATAATTAACGAACATCAATATGTTGCCGAAAGTGCCATTGTTGGATACCCCCACGAAATTAAAGGAAATGCACTTTATGGATATGTTGTAATTAAAGAAGCAGGTTTATGGCGTGATAAAAATAACCTAATAAAAGAGATTAATCAACTGATAGCCGATCAAATTGGACCTATTGCCAAGTTGGACAAAATTCAATTTGTAAACGGACTACCTAAAACTCGCTCGGGTAAGATAATGCGAAGAATATTAAGAAAGATTGCTGAGGGAGAACTATCAGATTTTGGAGATACAAGTACATTACTCAACCCCGAAATTGTAGAGGATATTAAAAATGATCGCATAAAATAAGCTCATCCAGTATTTTCTATAAACCAACTTCAATAGCAATATTGAATAATTCAAATAGAAATCGCACAATGTTTTATTCAATGAATTTTCTATATCATCGGTTTTAGTTGATAGAACGTCAGTCTGTTATGACGGGTATCAATAATATAATGCAGTATCGTGTTCATAAGTTTATTAATATATTTAGATTCTTTATGTTTATGGTAATCTATTGATATTTAGATATGAAGAGTACATATAAATGTGCCAATAGTCCACTATTCAGTATTTATCTTGCACAAAGTGAGAGTGTTATAGTGTTTTTATTTCCGAAAATACCCTAAGCAAAATAGTTGAAAATATATTTGGAAGCTAACCCTAAAATGCCCTATCTTTGCACCCGTTCTAAGAGAGATTAGAACTTTCGAATTTTATTTACAGGAAGCTTAAAGTAACAGTTTTGTTATATATGAAGCGATTTACTTTCACTCTTTAAAATAAACTTCAAAAACATTTGGTGCTTT
>DEZB01000053.1 GCA_002364735.1 Bacteroidales bacterium UBA3143 | reverse complement strand
CTGCTTACTGTTCACTATTTACTGTTCACTGCTAAAAGCCAAAACCTAATAGCTACCATCTATTCCCAAGTATCAAGTCCCCAGGCCGAAATTTTAATAAGGTAATAAGGTTGGTTTGGTAGTGATTGACCCAGTTACTAAGGTTTAAATTGCAAATACAAATAAGGTTTTAAATTCAAATGCAATTAACTATAAAGAAGTAAAGTAATCTCTTTCTTTTCTTCGCTCCCTTTGCGCCTTCTTTGTGACCTTTGCGGTAAAAAAAAGATCATCAAAATCATTTAATCATATTAATCATGGTTCAGACAATTGCGCTAAACGCATTACTAACCCTATAAATACCTTACAATGACTTTCTCCTAACAGCTAAAACCTAACACCTAATAGCTATCACCTACTACCCGAATCCCGAGTCTCCGAGTCCCGAATTCCGACACCAGCCATTCAGGTCTTTAATAAAAAAACCTAACGCCCAACGCCTAAAACCTAAAACCTTTTTCAAGTCCCTCACTATTCACTATTCACTATTCACTGCTTACTGTTCACTATTTACTGTTCACTGCTATCCGAGTCCCGAATCTCGAGTCCCCCGTCTCCCCCCCTTCTTAAAACGCCAATTCATTATCAATTAACCGATTGTTATACTGCTGTATTAAGGCTTTGACGCGACGCTCCATTGCGGCTTGTAGTGCAGGATGCTTATCTACTAAGTTGCTTTTCATAAACCGATCTTCCACAACATTGTAAAAACCAATTGTCTCCTCATTCATGTATTGCAACAACCACTCGCCCTCTATCAATTGGTGGGCACCATTGTAAAAGTTGTATGCAAAATGTGGTGTGTTGGGATCGAACATATTATTGCCAAAAGAGATGTATGGCTCTTTCACTCCAAGCATTGAAAGCACTGTTGGCATAATGTCTGTTTGTTGCACAACAGTGGAATCGTTGAAACCCGTAAAGTTACTACCTGGCGCATAAAACATGAGGGGAATGGTGAACGCACCTTCAGCAGTTTTGTATTCGGGCAAGAATCCATCAACGGCATGGTCGGCAGTAATCACAAAAAGGGTGTTATCGAACCACTCCTCTTGCGAAGCAGTGGCAAAGAAGTTGCGCAATGCGTTATCAGTGTATCCCACTCCTTCATGATTAGGAATATGTCCTTTAGGAAACACACCCTCATATTCTGAAGGAATTTTAAAAGGATGGTGAGATGATAAAGTAAAAACAGAAGCAAGAAAAGGTTCAGGAAGGTGGTTAATCTGGCGTGCCATATACTTCAAAAAAGGTTCGTCCCATATGCCCCAATGCCCATCGAAATCTTTTTTGTTACCATACTCAGTCATCCCTACATAACTATCAAAGCCTGCTTGCTGCATAAATGCACTAAAACCCATGGAGCCATTGGGTGCACCATGATAGAAGGTTGAGTTATATCCTTTATCTTTCAAAATGGAAGCCAAAGAGTTTATTTTATTGCCAGAATAGTGAGACAATACAAAAGGAGTTTCGGAGGAGGGAATGCTTGCGAAGATAGACGGCAGCACATCTATAGACTTGCGTCCGTTGGCATAAGCTCGGGTGAACACATAGCTATGACTTGCAAGGGAATCGATGAATGGTGTGTAGCCTTTGTAATCTTCAATGTCTCGATTCAAAAAGCCTACCCATTCTTTGTGAAAGCTTTCCCAAATGATGAGCACCACATTGCGCCCTTCAAATTGATTGAAAAGCGTAGAGCTGTCATTCAATTGTTGCTTCGCATAAAATATTTCATTCAATTCTTCTTTTCCAAAATATTCTTTGCGTGCCAATCGTGTTTTGCCAATGGTGCGAATAATGGAAAAGGGGGTGTTGAGCACAATGGATCGATGCTCGGGCTTGCGTACATATTCAGCAGCGTTGCTCAATGTAATGGGGCGCGTGCCAGGGGTGTATCCACCTCGCATGGCCCCCACAGTGTAGTAACCAATGATGGCCATTACAACCAATCCCAATGGATAGTAGATATAATTACGCAAACGCATGGAGGATTGATCTACTTTTATTTTTTTGTACATCCAGACCATGAACAATACCAATGCTATAGCAATTAGCGTGATGTACCAATAGTCAAAGATGAAGCCAAAGAAACCTATGGGATTTTCGTTTTCGAACTCTTGGAAGACGCCCCATGTGGTACGTTTCATGGTGAAGCGATAATAGACAACATCAATCAAGTTGAGCACTATGCCGATGGTATTGACTATGTAAAACACAATGGAAGTGGCTTTTTGATAGCCGCTGTTATACCTAAATCTGAAGGGAATGATGTGCATAAGGATTACCAACGAGTTGGTATAGGCTATGGCCGAGGCATCAAACAGAAGTCCATGATACATCAGCTTTAGCAAATAGCCTGCATCCATGTCTGGGAAAAGCGATTGGTTTAGCAGATAAAACAACAGGCGAGAGATGGTATAAATCGCGAAAACCAATAACAAACGCAGTGTTAACACCACATATATATTACCCCAGAGGGGGGAGTTCTTCTTTATTCTCATAATTTATTTATAGATACCTAATTGCTTGATGAAATGAAGGTGCAAATTTAACGATTTAATTCAAATGGCACTATTATATAAGGGTGTAAAGATAGATTTTGAGTGAAACGGAATTGTATGTACTTTTGTTGATGAGGGATTTCCATCATAATTACCACCTCACAAACACTATTAACGATATGCTCATAGGTTTTGATGCAAAACGCGCTTTCCACAACACGCGAGGTTTGGGAAACTACAGCCGTCACACATTAAGTATCTTATCAAGGTTTTATCCTAACAATCATTACTATCTTTTTAATCCAAAGGTGAAAAAAGAGTTGCTTGTCTCTGTGCCAGATAATATGACGGAAGTTAATCCTCAGGGTGGCTTGTGGAAAACGCTTCCTTCGTTGTGGCGAAGCATGGGGATGTTGAAAGAAATTAGAGAACGAAAGTTGGATATTTACCACGGATTGAACCAAGAGCTGCCTTATGGCATTCAAAACACCCAAGCAAAAACGGTTGTGACACTCCACGATGCCATATTTATGCGCTATCCAGAGTTATATCCAACAAGCTATCGACTTGTGTTTACTGCCAAGAACAAATATGCATGCAAAGTAGCCGACAGAATTATTTGTATAAGCGAGCAGACCAAACAGGATGCAATTGCGTTCTTTGGTGCAGACGAAAGGAAGATAAAAGTGGTGTATCAGGGTTGCGACGCAATTTATCGGAAGCCTGTTAATGTGGACCAAAAGCAACATGTACGGTCAAAATACAATATTCCCACAGACTTTATATTAAGTGTGGGGGCAATTGAAAAACGAAAGAACACGAAGTTGATTGTGGAGGCTTTGCACCGTACGAAAAACAAAATGCCACTGCTGATTGTGGGTAAACCCACCGAGTACGAAAAAGAGCTGCGCGAATTGATTGCTAAACGCGGCATGTTGCACCAAGTGTATATCATTAACAACGTAACTACGGAGGATTTACCCGTTTTTTATGCCATGGCAAAGGCTTTTGTTTTTCCATCCATCTTTGAGGGGTTCGGCATTCCCATTTTGGAAGCGTTGACCATTGGCACGCCTGTCATTACCTCATCCGGCAGTTGTTTTGAGGAAACTGCAGGTGCATTTTCTCTGTATGCCGACCCTACGGATGCTGACCAATGGGGAGATCAAATCAAGCGGGTGCTAACTGACGAGGAGTTAAGGAAAACCATGATTGCCGAGGGCAAAAAACATGCCTTGGGCTTTTCGGATGAAAGCACGGCAAATAATTTAATGGCTGTGTACAATAGCTTATACTAAACTTTCTCTATAAACTATAAATAGACGAAGCACTTTTTATGCTTCTCAGCGTTGGGAAGCATAGACAGCGACCGCTTTTTGTGCTTTTTAGCGTTGGGAAGTATACAAAGTTGAAAATTCTAATGCTTTTTAGCGTTAGGAAGCATGCAAAGTTTCAACTTTTAGTGCTTTTTAGCTCTGGGAAGCATATAAAGTTGAAAATTTTAGTGCTTTTTATCGCTGGGAAGGGTGTAATTTAATCACTTTGTAAACTTTTTGTCAATAAAAAGGTGCAAAATGTCAAATCGATTGATCTTTTGCACCTTCTTTTTATTTATGAGTGAAGATTTCTTCGTCTTTTCTATCAGAAAACTAATTTACAACTCACCATAATAGGCATCTATTGCCTCACTTGCGGCAATAAACGAGCTTTTTTTGCTTCCCAGCACTTGGCGCTCCAATGTTGGCATTAGTTGTTCAATCTTTTCGTTGCGGTAGAAATCGTTTCGCAATCGTTCATTGATGGTTTCGTACATCCAATAGGTGGATTGCTTGTTGCGCTTCACATCAAAGTAGCCACTCTCTTTGACAAAAGCAATGTAGCGATCTACCATTTCCCAAATCTCGGCAATGCGCAAGTCGTAATAACCCGAATAAGTCAACACCTCGGGCGACCATCCCGATTCGGCAAGGGGAAATAGGTGCAATGCATTCTTAAAATGGTTTTGGGCAATGTTGGCTTTGCCAATGTTGTCGCCATCGGCTTTGTTAATGACAATACCATCGGCCATTTCCATAATGCCGCGTTTGATTCCTTGCAATTCGTCGCCCGTTCCAGCCAATTGTATCAGCAAAAAGAAATCGACCATGGAGTGAACCGCCGTTTCGGACTGCCCCACCCCAACTGTTTCCACAAATATATAATCGTAGCCAGCAGCTTCACAAAGAATAATGGTTTCGCGTGTCTTGCGGGCAACACCTCCCAACGAACCTGCCGATGGTGAAGGACGAATGAATGCATTATCCTGCACTGCCAAACGCTCCATGCGTGTTTTGTCGCCCAAAATACTTCCTTTGGTTCGTTCGCTCGATGGGTCGATGGCCAAGACAGCCAATTTTTTGCCTTGCTTGCCCAAGTAAACACCAAATGAATCAATCGACGTGCTCTTACCCGCACCAGGCACACCCGTTATGCCCACACGAATGGAACTCCCGGCATGAGGCAAACATTTTTCGATGATGGCTTGCGCCAATGCCTGGTGATCGGCACGCGAACTCTCAACCAAGGTGACAGCTTGGCTCAACATGGTGACATTGCCTGCCAAAATTTCCTTTACATACTCATCCACCGAATATTTTTTGCGCTTGTGCTTACCTTGCGTGTAAGGGTTGATGGTGGGAGGTCTTTCAATACCTTTGCTAACGTTGAGACCTTGGTATTTGGGGTCGTTTTCGTGATGTGTCATATGCTTGTTTGGGATTATAATAGTGCTTTTGTATAAATGCCGAATAAAGCCTTCATTACAAAGATACTTCATTCGGCATTCAATAACAATTTCTGATAATTGTTTTATCGCTTCTTGGGAATAACGTTTCCTTTTATGGTAAGTGTGTACACTGTGTCGGGAACATTGGTATACACCCTAATGTTTTTGCGGAATGTGCCAGGACGATAAAGGGTTGAGTATGCAACTTTCACTTGTCCTTTTTTGCCAGGCAACACAGGTTCACGCGTATAGGATGGCGATGTGCAACCACACGATGCAATGACGCGCTGTATAACAACAGGAGTTTTGCCAGTATTGGTAAATTCAAATTCTGATACGGCAACTTCCACCTCTTCCTTAATTGATCCGTAGTCATACACATTTTTATCGAACGATGCTTCGGGTTTGTTTTGAGCAAACAACACGCCACTCATCATTATCGTTAGGAGTAAAGTAAAACTTATTCTTTTCATCTGATTATATCTGTTTTATTATGGTTATGCAATCGCAATTTCGGATTGCTATCATCTATTCTCTGTGTTCTCTGACACAAAAATAACAAATCCGTTTAAAACGGGCTACTCTTTAACATTAATTCTAATGCCACGTGTATGCGATGTAAACTCGGGTGCATACATACATTGAATGGTGGTGATGCCGTTTGAATAACTACCCGTACGGTTTACAAAAACCGAATATTCGAACACGTAAGTGCCACGAGGCAACGCATCGAAATAGTAATCGGTAGAAGCATCTTTGGATGTTTGGTAATAAATCACACGGTTTTGCCAGTTAACACCCGACAATTGATTGACAGGCTCGAAAGCTGCAGCCCGCATATCTTTCAAATGTACAAACTCCAAGTCGCGGTCGGTTCGCACTGTCAGTCGCACCACTACTTTGTCGCCCACTTTCAATGGACTTGCTTCGGTTATTTGCGTTAATTGCTTACCCGTCTCACCAGTTTGCTCTTTGAACAATTCTTTCTTCACATCCAGCGAAGCTGACGTGCCTTCTATCTTGTCCAAATCCTCAAAGTATTGCCAGTAGAGTGCTCCCCAAGCAGGAGTGTTACCTTTTTGTGCAACTTCCACCTTGCCCATGTCAGGTTTTATTTCCGTTTTGCTCCACGATTCTTTGAAATAACCTGTGCCCATTTCTTTGTTTTCAGGTTCTATCACCTCATCGTCCATCTTTATCACCGTTTCACCATCCGAAGCAAACCAATCAGACCCAGTGCTGAGTAATGCATAAACAGCATCCATTGTGGCATGGGTAGATTCCCACAGTTGGGTTTGCTTTTGCTTCAATAGCCATCGTTTCATATTGTCCATCTCTTGTTCTCTGGCTCCTGCCATGCGAAAAGCCTCCATAATGAAAGTGTGAACCGACACCGCCGATTGCGACATGAATACCGATGCACGATTGTTGGCCCAAAACATGCCCATCTCCTCACTGACCGTTGCATGTTCGCGGTACGATTTCAAAATGGCTTGCACCACTTCTTGTTTGCCCTGCTTTTGCATCAATATGGATATCAACGAACGTTGGTAGAGACTGAAGTCTGTCCAATTCTTTTCTATTATAGAAGAGTAGAAGTCGTTCATCTCTTGCACTTCTTTGCTTTGTGGATACTGATTGTATAAAGAGCGTACATACAAGTACTCCAATTGATACGTGGAGATAGACTTCGCCTTTTGCCAGTCTTTATTGTTCTTTTTCCACTCTTTAAACCAGCGCAAAGCCTCTGTATCGATAAACGATATCGCTTTTGCTTGCATAGCACGCACATCATCGGTGAAGGTTGTTGCTTGCAATTGTTGTAACTGATGGAAACCATACAATATATATTGTGTGATACCCACATTTGGGTAAAACCCTTTGAACCATGTCCAACCACCCGAGTTGTCTTGCAACTCTTTTAGTTTCTCAATGGCATTTTGTGTGAGCATTGTAGAACGATTGAGATTGAATAGCAACGATAGCTTCTGTTTTTGCTCCGTTTCCGATTTGGCTTCCAGCACCCATGGTGTTTCTTCCAATAACACATTCTTCAACTCTTGATTCTTCTCCAAATTCGATAATAATGTCTCAGCATCGCCACCTTGTTGTTGCCATGTATCAATCATAGCTTTCACTTCTGGGTATTTATTGCCGATGTGTAATCCCAATGTGTTAGCATAGTAAGCAGCAAACCAGCTTATGGCATTGTCATTGTCTGGCGCACTCAACACCGGCAATGCTTGAACAGCATACCATGCAGGATTGGAAGCAAACTCAAGTGTCAGTCTATAGTTTTGCAATGTGTTTGACGTTTGGTTTACCAAACGATCCATTGTAAACTGCTTCGTTTGGTTGCGGTTCACATCCATGCGCATACTTTCGGTCACTAACATACGGTTGGGCAGTATTGCAAGAGCATGCTGCTCACCATCACTAAACAAATTGCTCTGTGCAACAATGCGCACACCCAACACATCGCTATTATCGGGAACAACAAATGTCCACGTAGCAGTTGATGAACCATCTTTTGCCAAAGTTACTTGTTGAGTTCTGTCCGCCACATCAATGGTGGTAATCTCTTCATCCGTTACAGGATTAAAGAAAGTAATACTCACCGCAGCATCCAATGTTCCGTCAGACAAATTCGATATTTTGGTAGAGATAGATGTCGTATCTCCCTCACGCAAGAACCTTGGCATATTAGGTGTCACCATCAACTTCTTCTGTGACACAGAAAATGCTTCAGCCGTCGCACTATTCAAATTCTTATCGTGAGCCAACAAACGGAAGTGCCATTTGGTATTGCTTTCGGGCACTGTAAATGCAATTACCGTCTCTCCCTTTTCATTGGTGCGCAATTGTGGGTAGAAGAAGGCTGTCTCGTCGAAGTTCTTTCTTATTTGGGGTGTTGACTCTTCGGGTGCAGGTGGTGTCACACCACTAACAACCACTTCACTTAGCTCACTATCTTCAGCTACTGCAAACATGTCATCCACTTTGCTCTCTAAAACTACACCTGCTACAGAGCCAGTTAGCATCGGTTTAGGCTGATTAACACCACGCACCATAATTTGATTATATGCACGATAGAAAGAGAAACCATACCAATTGAACGTATCAAACTCGAAGTTCTTATAATTGAGATGCCTTACCGATTGAAAGCCTCTACTTGCATTCTTTCCAAACGAAGCGTCTTGTGATAACCTGGGTGCACTCACGAATCTACTGCCACCTGGCAATCGTAACACCCACTCGGTGGTTGGGTAAATACTATTAAGGGAATAGTCGTACATCGAAGCCAACACTTCAGCCAAGGCTGGTTGTTGCTTAGCATCGGTCACACTAATGCGCCACTCCTCTTTGCCACCTGGCAATATTTTGTCTCTGAATACATCTAACTTGATGTTTAGGTCAGTTTTCTCTTTTTCCTGCATCAACCCAATGTTGTGGGTGTAGAACTTATCATCTTTGACATAGGTCAATATCAAAGTCGCATTATCGGCATATTTATCTTTGTAAGAAATGGTGAATAATTTGTTCTCATTGTTTAGTTGTATCCATTTGCGCTCAAGCAATTTATTACCCTGCCATAACTCATAGAGTACATTCACATCTTTGTCACTTACTCCCAATATCACCTCAGCAGGTTTTGTCTTACTAAATGTAGCGTTCTTTATCACCAACCACTCATTGGTTGTGATGGGTGGGCGCTTGTCCGAATAAGAGAAAACCAACACATCCTTTTCAGCAGTCACTGTGTTTCCTCTGTCATCTTCGGCACTCAGCTTTATTCTATATTTGCCCGATGGGCTACTTTTTAGTTTATCTTTTAGCTCACTCTGAACACCAGTTTTAAAAGTGCCTTCACTCACTTGTTGACGAATAGAATCATTATCATCCAATGCAAAGAGTTGATAAGTTCCTTTTGCTTTAATGTCATTTCCATCCAAGTTCTTTGCCTCAATCTTTATTTCGTTAGGCGAATCTTTCTCCAATTTATCGGGCATATCTATTGATAATACCATTGATATCGTACCCACCGTGATGGAGTATGTTGCCACTTGTGTTTCGCCATTCAAGTCGGTGACCGATGCCTCTACTGTGAACAAATAAACAGCGTGCTCACCATCATCAGCATCGGTTAGCTGTGGAGTGAATTGTATTTCAAACGCTCCTTTATCATTGGTAGTTATAATTCCTTCATCATAATGCTCTGCATTACCACCACCCCATCTCCACCACCAAGCTTTTTGACGTGTTATGGTGTAACTCACTTCTGCATCTTGCAATTGTATACCCGAAAAGCTTTCGGCTTTACCTTTCAATGTTACTTCTTCACCAAACTTATAGGTCTTCTCTATCTTATCAAAAGTCACTTCAAACGTGGGTCGCTTGTATTCTTCTACTTTGAAATAAATAGACTCATCATAGTCTGCTTCAATGTAAAAGTTGCCCGTTAGCAACCCTTGCGGTAAAACAAACTCTCCCGACACAGAGCCAAATTCATTGGTGGTTAATGTTTGTTCTGCCACTTCTTGATCGTTGGCATCGTATAGAGTAAATATAATAGCTTCATTAGCTATTGCGTTATGCTTGTTATCTTTTGAAGTAGCAGCTATTGCTTTGAAATGAACTATCTGTCCTGGGCGATACAAACTTCTATCGGTAAAAATGCTAATGGTCTCTTTTGTCTCATCTTTGTCAGGTTCTGCTCGCTGATAGTAATTGTAGTTTATCCCGGTCAACCGCAATCCATTGTCACTGCCTACCACAGCATGATAAAACAATGTGTATCCTTTGGTGTCGCCTTCAAACACTGCCAACCCTGAACTATTCACGGGAATGGTTTTCAACAATGTAGGATTCGTATCACGCACTCTGTTGGCTCGCTGATAGATATTTACTTTTGCATTCACTTCGGGCTTGCCAGTTGTGCGGTTCACTACAAATATCTCGCGATTAATATCTGATGTGGAACGAGCAAACGATGCCAAATCCGTAACAGAAAAGTAATAATCTTGTGGTGCATCTGGCTCTAATTGCGCGTTTATCTCAAACTCCAACTTATAGGCACCTGGCTCATTGATGCTGACTAAGAATGAGTCTTCATAAAACATATAGGGCTCATCAGATTTCAATGGAACGAGTATCTCTTTGATGAATGTTTTCTTCTCATTCTTCAATTGACTGCGACTATAATAGTCATATTCTATTCCAAACGGAGAGGATATGCTATATAATTTAACCTTAAGTTGTTTGATATTTCTATAGTTAAGACTCAATTGCTTCTCACCCGAAAGAGTGAACGACTTCTCCCCCTCAACAGAGAAGACTGGATTGGTAATACTTGTGAGTTTGTTTTTCAATAGATTGATGCGCTCATACTTTGGGAATGTAGCAATTGTATTTTGTAGTAAATTATATAACGCCTTAGTTTTTGAGTGGTTTTCGCCTCCCTCATGTTCATCTATAAAACCTCCCACTTCGTAAGATTCATAAAAAGGAATGATTTCGTTTACAATCTCCACACTGAAATCTTTATCTTTCCACTCATCTAACATCATTTGCAATGCATCAAAAGCATATAGTTTGTAAGCAGCGTCCAATCGTCTCAAGTAGTTCATTTTGTCTAACTCAACTAACACAACAGATTTATCTAAGTTGCGACTTTGCAATGAAGTGAGCAACTTTTGATATACCGCAAACACGTGTAGATTGTAATTGGTGGAATCGGGCTGAATAGACAATTGTACAAACTCTGTGACTGGTGCAAATAACGCCTTCTTTTCAATTCCCGCTTTGCTTAACGAGCGACTCAAATCTTTGTTATCATCCACCTCCTTCAGTAAATCCAAAGCACGCATTGCCAAGAAATCGAACATAGTAGGATAAAAATCACGTGAATCTTTCTTCAGATTGACTACTGTTGCATAAGTTCTCACCTCCGTCTTTTCCAGTTTCGATTGTTCAGACAATGAAGCATTTGCATGTAATACAACCTTATCAAAGAAGTTATTTTTAGTCCACTCCTTGATATCAGCAGGAACAAAATCAGCCAACTGCGTCCGCTGATCAATGGTCCACCTATCTTTGTTGTAATATTGCAAATAGAGTTCTGCCAACATCGAGTTGATTACCGCTTTCTCCACAATATCATTGGTTGATGTCAACATCTGCTTAAGATTGTAGAAAATCAAAGTATCATTCTCCATATCAATCGCAAGATCGTACTTGCCTTGATGAATCAACGCTTTTATTATTTGCGGACTATTCTTATCGTCCACAGCCTGTTTCAAAATGGTGTTTACCACATCTGATGCTGATTTTGGGAGCGACTTCTTCTCCGCCTCAGCCACCTTCTGCCATAAATTAGTGTATGCGTTGTCAATCATCGTTTGTTTGTTTTGTGCCTGATGTGTCATGGCAATTAGTAAGGTAATTAGAATGAATATTGTCCTCTTCATAATACTTTGTTTTTCGTTTCTTCTTTGTTTGCAAGCTGTGTAGTTGTGTATGCTTTAAGCTATTGATTAAAACAATGAATAGAAGCTTAATGTTTTTGCTTTAGTAGTATAGATGTGATTAACGAGGAAACGTTTAGTTTGGAATTAAAATTATGCGTAGAGAAAATTCATGAATTTTCTCTACAATACAACCAATACAATAACCAAACCACCATTGAATTAGCTAACAATAAATCTCACCAGTACCCTAACAATATTCCTTTGCGTCTCTGCGAGAGGTAAAACAAAGAACTCTCATTAATCACTCACCTTCTGCAATCATTCTTCTTCTACTACCAATTATTTGCCACCTGTGCACCACCAACGTTGTGATGAAATAAAAGCCAGCCTGTACCCACAGCCCGATATACTCCATATTTATTTGAGAAATATTAGCACCCATGGTGTTTATTTTAATGTAACCATTGATGCCGAATGTTGAAGGGAATAGATAGCTAAATGTTGTCCAAAAACCACCCATACTTGTTCGAGGCCACGTTGAGCCTGAAAGGAACAAGAAAATAAGCGAAGTAAACAGAAATACAACAAATCCAGTTTCTCTGTAATGTATAAAAACTGACAATGTCATTGCAAAAAAGATTGCTGCTAACAAAAAAGGAACAATCATTATGGCTATATCCATTGGATTACCTATGTGTGGCAAGTTGAAAAGCTTGGGAATGAAGCCCAACACATATACTGCTGCAACAAGATACCATGAGAAATAGCACAATGCTTTGCCAATTACTACATGAAAGACTGATCTGTCACTATTGTGAGGAATGAGATGATGAAAAGTATTCTTCTCGCGTGCCGTACCAGCCGACATGCTAATTCCAAATAGCAAAGTTTGATGAATTATTAGAATAAGAAGTGCAGGAAGCAAGAAGCTTGCATAGCCCATGGGTTCGTTATAAAGAATTACATCCTCATAAGTGAACGGAGTGGCAGCCACCTCTGCATCGCGCCCAACTATCCCCATATCATTCAAACGCTCAAGCTTCACTTCATTTCCATGTTCCAAGATAGCAAAGTTGGTACCCAGTGCCATGGTTCTATAATATAAGAAACTACTCATATCCGAATAAGTAGAGACAGTTGCTTGTTCTTTTCTATTTATTTTATGACTAAAGTCTGCTGGTATTAAGACAACCCCATGTATGTGCCTTTTGAAAAAAGCGTCTTTCACCTCCTCCATATTACTAAACATATGAGCTACCTTCAAGTCGGGTGTTGCATCAAGGCTTCTGATGAGCTTTCGCGAATGCGTACTATTTGATTGGTCAATCACCGCAATGGGCATATCATGAATGGTTTCATTCATATAAATGACGCCATATAATAGAGGATAAAGAAATGCTGCTCCCAGAAAAATCAACATCACACCTGAGTCTTTAAACAAACGTTTATACTCCTCAATTAAAACGGAAAGAACGTTCCTTGAGTGTCTGAATTTATTATTGGGAGAATGCTTAGAATCATTCATAGTTATATCTTGAAATTATTTAGTGTCTGCCAGAGAACTGATGTTTTGCGTCTTTGATAAGAAAACGTCAAAGACAAGGCTTTCGTCCCGCCGTGGCGGGATGAAATCAAGGAGTTTACTTTAGTAAATGACTGTTTCAAAAACGAGAATAACGTGGTACATTGAGCATGTCGAAATGCAGTATTTGGCGTTTTATTACTAAGACTATTTTGCTGGATAATTTAAATTAATTGCTGCCTTTTTCAATCTTTTATAAATAATGAAAGGCAGAATAAAGAAAGCGGTTATTGCTGCAAAATAGATGAGAGAATATCTGATTGGTGCGCTATTTAATGCTTCGCTTACATAGATTTTGAAATAATGCCGAATAGGAAATAAGTGTTGAAACACTTGTACCCCACGTGGCATGGCCTCTATAGGAAAAGTGAATCCTGTGAAACTAATTCCCAATATACTATATACTGCCACCAAGCTAATGGCTTCGCGCAAAGCGGGAATCAGACCAATACAGAAAACTCCAATTGCTTGATAGGCTATAACGTAGAGCACTGTTGCAAATGAGAATCGAATAATACTTCCATTCATCGGAAAATGCATGTACTCATACAATATCAAATTGCCACCAATACCTAAAATTGAAAACAGAATGGTGTATGGTATCAACTTACCCAACAATGCCGCAAACATCGAGTTGTTGGCAGTTTTCAAAAGGTCGGGAGAAGTTTTTTGTTTCAATTCATTTCCGATTGTAAAGACTGTCATCAGCAAAACTAACATTTGCAATATACCAGGCAATAACATATTGAGCAGATACACACCGTAATTGGAATACTGATTGGCTATTAGATGACTATCATTTGCAATAGGTTGAACGGTTGCCAGAATTTGACTTTCATCTACTGTAGTACCCCTTAACTCCATCATTTGTTTCTGAACGAAAGCAGAACCTAAATTACTGATGTAGGTCAACTCTTTGTAAGACAAAGATCCCGCCACCAAGTAAGCATCGTTTACATAAAATGTGAAGTTGGGTTGCTGCTGTGACATCAAATCTTTTTCAAAGTCTTTATCAACTACAAAGAAAGCATATATTTTACCGCGCTGCATAGCATCGCGTGCTTCGTTGTAATTGGCATAGGTCTCAATTACCTCAGTCTGTGGTATGGCACTAATGTTTCTTATTAATGTGCGCGATACATAAGAGTGGTCCATATCGACCACGCCAATTGGCAGCGAACGAGGCAACCCGTCACTAAAGACTGTGAGAAAGAACACATAGCAAAAGAACATCACGAACACGGATGAAAACAGATAGATGGGTCGTCCCAACATTCTTTTCCATTCGCGACGAATGACAGCTATTGCACCTTTATATATATTATTAGACATCTTATTTGATTACTTTTTCAAATATAGCAGACATGCCAGGACGTAAATCCTTGATTGGAGAAACTGGTTTGGCACGTACTTCAAATGTTTTTGCATCAAACTGGCCTGTGGTCTTTGTGGCTTTCCAGGTAGCATATGATGCCAACACTTTGATGTAAGTAACTTTCAAAACAGCATTTTGATTTAATGCTGGAATGAATACCTCTATCTCTTTGTCCATCTTTAGCTCGTCCAATAGGTCTTCGCGCACATTGAATGAAAACCAGATATCGTTCAAGTCTACAATATTCATGATGGGTGCACCAGTTGCTACTAACTCTCCACGAGCAGGGAACACTTCAGTTACCTGTCCCGATATAGGAGATAACAAAGCGGTTTCAGAAAGAAACGCCTCAACTTCTTGGATGGCACCTCTTGCTTGATCAACCAAAGCTGATGTAGCTAATTTGTCTTCGTTCTCAGCTCCGTTTTTCGCCATATTATATTGCGATTTAGCAGCAGCAGCTGTAGCAACAGCAGCTTTGTACTTTGCCTCTACTTCATCTCTGTTTTGCGCAGTCACAACACCTTTTTCATAAAGACGTTGTACACGGTCGAACGATTTCTTGGTAATATCCACTCCAATTTCAGCTTTTTGCCACATTTCGTATGCACTTTCAATCATTTCTGAACGAGCACCTTTATTGGCTTTCTGATTCTGCGCCATAGCAGCCGACTTTGCTGCAGTTGCTTGCGCCAATTTTGCATTTACCTCGGGGCTATCAATTAGTACCAATGTATCACCAACATTTACAAATTGTCCTTCCATTGCTAAAAGTTGGTCGATACGTCCGGGTACCTTACCCGAAACACGCACTTCGTTTACCTCAGCAGAACCTTGAATAATAGTGGGTTCAGGTTTGTAAACATACCATCCTATAATAAATATTATTACCACCACCGTGGCCAATCCAATTAGAGCTACCTGCAAATTACGGTTGCTTTCAGATACTTGTTTCATAAAATATGCTTTGTTATAGTGTTATAATTATCGTTTTTGTTTATTTGGTGTTGTATGAAATAGGCGACAACAGCGTGCCTAATGATTTTTTTAGATACAAGTTATTTAATTTTACATCTATTGCGGCATCAATATTCTCAGACTTGGCCGAGAGCCATGCTGTTTGTGCCATAAGCACATCGCTGGCGGTGATAACACCCTCTGTGAAGCCTTCGTTGGCATACATCAAGTTTTCTTGGGCACTCTCTACATTCTTTTTAGTTTGCATCTGTTTTTTCAAACTCTCGTTTGTTTGATGCAAAGATTGATTAATCTGTAGCTCTATCTTCTCTTTTGCATCCTGCAACTCCAATGCAGCTACTACTTTGTCTGCACGCGAAGCATTAAGCATGTGCACACGTTCTCCGAAATGGAACAAAGGCACGTTAGCTATAACACCAAAATTGAACATCCCTTCGAACCTTTTAGCAACGCCATTAAATGCACTTGGATTGGTTGCCACATAGCCTCCAGTTAGTGCTACTGTAGGCAGGAATTCTGCAATCTTCAATTTCTCCTTCGCTTTAGCAATATTGGCTACCTGAGTTAGCATTTGTATCTCAGGGCGATTGTCCAATGCATCTTCTGTCGGAATCACTTGCACCAATTCGGGGTTTCTATCCAAATCTTCATCTTCTAAGATAATTCGCTCATCAAGGGGCAATCCAATAACTTGATTAAGTGCCATGCGCGACAGACTTAGTCCGTTTTCTGCTTTTATGATTGACAGGTCGGCTTCATTCATTTTCACTTTCACTTTCAGTACATCGGCTTTTGTTGCCATCCCCTCGTCAAAGAGTGCTGTAATATTGGTGTCGAGTTTAGAAACCACGTTTTTCAACTCATGTGCCAGCTTCACTTTATTCTCTAACGACACCACGCGCCAATATGCCTCATCCACTTCTAAAATCAAATCGGTCAAAGCATCTTTCGAACGTGCTTCGGCAATATTTTCGCCATATCCAGCAATAGAGTACATCTGCTTTATCTTGCCACCCATATATATGGGTTGCACAAAACTGATAGCACCCACAAACACATTGGTCATATCCATCTCAAATGCTTTTTTGGGTAAAATAGCATGATTTCTCCACTGCAAATCGCCAGGGTTTGTACTTGGGTCGAAAGGCTGTCCATTAGCATTTAGAGGAACAGGTTTGCCATCGACAAGTGTAAAGTTGTTGCTTATAGCGGCATCTTCGAAGCTAAAAGTTCCATCAGGATTAGGTGTGGGCACTGAAGTTTCTCCAATACCTGTTCCTAAACTACCATCAGGTTGTTTCACACCTACAGGCAACATCAAGTCGTGAGGAAAGAGAGACATGTTTTTCTCATTCCATGCATAAGCACCCATGGCACTAAAATCGGGTAAAAAGTGAGTAAATGCAGCCTTCTTCATGCTTCGAGCTGCTTTCACATTCTCTTTAGCAATTTTGATGGAGGCGTTATGCTCTAAAGCCATCTTTCGGCAATCATCTACAGTAAACACATTTTGTGCCGACACTGAAACAGTCAAACACAGCGTGATATAAAGTACTATTTTTCTCATTTCTAATGTAATTAATAAAACAACGGTTGCATACGCAACCATATTGCGAAATAAAATATATTTAAAATTATAATGTGATTTATGAATCTAAGTTGCTAATGATTTTAGTCAACACTTTTCGTGATATAGCTATATGGTCATCACTGATATCCATCAGTGCTTTGTCAACAACACCCTTTACTATACTGGTAACTTTTTCACGGAGGGCTGCACCTTCTTTTGTTAAATGAATAAGGTTTACACGACGATCCGTTGAGTGCGAATGCCGGAAAACCAAATTACCCCTCTCTAAGTTGTCAATCAAGCGCGTCATGCTGGGCTTATCTTTACTGGTTAAATCGCAAAGTTGTTGCTGGGTGATTTTATCTTCATGCCACAAACATGACATAACTGACCATTGTTCGGTAGTAATGTTTACCTCTTCTTGAGCAAAAGCTCTAAGCAACGCACGATTAATGGTAGTCGAGATTTTTCCCGTCAGAATATCAAAAACTTCTTTTTCATTTACCTTCAAAACAAAACCTTTTAATGATACAACAATTGAAACGGTTGTTTAAACAACTATGCAAAGGTAAAATAATTTTCCTCATTTGAACACTCACTTAAATTATTTATAAAATAGTTAACACTTTTTGGGTAAAGCGGGCATGTTTTGGAAAAAATCTATTCAAAATAAGGATAGTATTGAAAAGGCAAAACATTTTTTATTTGTGTCTATCTCCCCAACGAAAGGCTCAAATAATTTACTATACATCTAATAATAAAACATCAATGGTCATTTATGCATGTTATTCATCTATTCAGAAATTGACAATAACCGTTCATAAACAAAATATACCAGATAGTCTTTATATGAAGTACGTTTTAAATCACAAATGATACCTTTGGGTATTCCCGATGTATGTTTTGGTTCATATTATATACCAATGGTAAATCTATTTGTGGATCATTTCAGTATTGTCATATAATTTAATCCTTGTTTTAACAGTCAATAAAGGATTGACCCCTGATTCAACAATCGAATCATACCTCAATACAGGATTGAGCGGTAATTCAATTTATTTTTCTTATATAATATCAGCTTATGCGGCTTTCGGGAAGAGATTTACACATGAATTATATTTTGGTGCAACTATTAGAATGAGGTTTATTTATCAAATACTTTTCGAAGACATACATTAACATGCAGATTACCATTAATATAAAGCATGAGCTGCTTAAATACACCGTAAAATGCATTGAAAATGTTTGGGAAACGCATTCGCGTTAGGAGTATTTGTGTTAAAACAGTAATGAAGCATTGTTTTTTAAAACAACATCCCTGGTTCATTATGACGCTTTCTGCCCAAATGTTCATAGGCTAAGTGTGTAGCTTCGCGTCCACGGGGTGTGCGTTTCAAGAAACCTTCTTTGATAAGAAAAGGTTCGTACACTTCTTCAATTGTTCCTGGGTCATCGCCAATAGCAGTAGCAATGGTGGTGATGCCAACAGGGCCACCTCTAAATTTGTCGATAATGGTAACAAGTATTTTATTGTCAACTTCATCCAATCCAAAGCGATCAATATTTAATGCCTCCAAGGCATAAGTTGCAATCTCATAATCAATTTTACCTGTCCCTTTTACTTGCGCAAAGTCTCTAACACGGCGCAACAGAGCATTGGCAACACGTGGAGTTCCCCGACTGCGAGAGGCTATTTCATAGGCAGCATCGTCATTGCATGCAACTTGCAGAATGGATGCAGAACGTAATATAATACCTTGAAGCGTGTCCATATCATAATACTCAAGATGCATATTTATACCAAATCGTGCTCGAAGAGGACTTGTCAACAGACCACTACGTGTGGTGGCACCAATAAGTGTGAAAGGATTTAAATCAATCTGGATGGAGCGTGCGCTCGGACCTTTATCAATCATAATGTCGATACGAAAGTCCTCCATGGCACTATAAAGGTATTCCTCAACTATGGGAGAGAGACGATGAATTTCGTCGATAAACAAAACATCGTTTACTTCCAATGATGTAAGCAAACCTGCCAAATCGCCAGGCTTATCTAAAACGGGACCTGATGTGACTTTAAAGCCTACATTGAGTTCATTGGAGATGATGTTAGAGAGAGTAGTCTTGCCCAATCCTGGAGGCCCATGCAAAAGAACATGATCTAATGATTCACTGCGCATTTTTGCAGCTCTCACAAATATTTTAAGATTCTCCACTACTTTACTTTGTCCACTAAAACTGTCAAAAGAGAGTGGACGCAAGGTGTTCTCGAACTCTCGTTCGTTGTCTTGTAAATGTTTGTTCTCGTGAATATCGAAATTATCTTCCATAGGGTTTATTATTACACAAAAATAGCTATAAATTGGGAATATAGGAAAAGAGAATTTTGAAGAGGGAGAATTTTTTAATTAAAAAGCACCTGTAGTGGCCGACCTGTGTGTCGGCCATGACTTAAGGCCGACACGTAGGTCGGCCACTACAATTGGATCACTTGGGGCAGGGAAAGGCGCACACATAGGTGCGCCATTACTATTTTAATCATTATACCCCTTTGAGCTCACTATATTTCTTTACATTTCTCTGCATCCCTACAAGCTTTGTCCGTTTAACCGCAGATTTTGAGAAGACACGACTAAACGTCTCTTGATTCATTTTTTGCAAAGCATCTAAATCAAGTGATAAAAATTCGGGGGAGGGATTAAATTCAGGAGTCGAATGAGGTGATGAAAATCTGTTCCATGGACATACCAATTGGCACACATCGCAACCAAAAACCCAGTCATTAGTTGAAATATCTTCGTCTTGCTCTCCTTTTTTCTCAATGGTTTGATAGGAAATACAGCGAGTGGCATTCACTAAGTGAGCCGCTTCTATAGCCCCAGTTGGGCAAGCCTGTAAACAACGGGTGCAACTACCACAAGAAAGATTGATAGGCTCATCATAATCTAACTCTTGATTGATGATCAACTCTCCAAGAAAGAAGAACGACCCTTTCCCTGGAATAATCAATAGCGTGTTTTTACCGATAAACCCCAATCCTGCCTTTGCTGCCCAATAACGCTCTAACACAGGAGCAGAATCACTGAAGAAACGACCTTCTAAATCGGGAAAGATAGTTTGTATGAAAGCAAAAAGCTTTTTCAGCTTATCTTTTATTATAAAGTGATAATCTTTGCCATAAGCATAATATGCAAACTTTGGTAAGTCAGCATCTCGCTTTTCATTTGGATAATAATTTAAAGCAACCGATATAATGGATTTTGCATTAGGCACTAACAATCGAGGATCATCCCGTTTTTCAATGTTCCTTTCCAAGTAAGACATATCTCCCTGATAGTTCATGCGTATCCATTCGCGCAAATTATCTTCCTCACCAGAAGATTCTGCACGGCAGATTCCGCATGCATCAAATCCTAATGAAAGGGCATGCTGTTTTATTTTATCAGAGTTAGTCATAGAGTTCGAATGAACTAACAATCATAGATTATTTAGCCAGCGTAAAGTCTAATTGTTTGCGTTCTAAATTGGCACGAACGACAGTAATATTTAATGTTTGCCCTAAGCGATATTCACGTTTAGTTCGTCTGCCAATAAGACGGTAGTTTTTCTCATCCAATTCATAGAAATCATCGTCAAGTTCACGGATGGGTATGAGACCTTCGCATTTATTTTCATTGATTTCGATATAGAGTCCCCACTCTACAACTCCAGATATTACTCCTTCGTATACCTTCCCAATCTTGTCTGACATAAACTCAACTTGCTTATATTTTATTGAATCACGTTCGGCATGCGTAGCAACTTGCTCCATATCTGAGCAATGTTTCGAAAGCTCTTCCAACGCATCTTGGTCTGCACTTTTCTTTCCTTCTATCAAATATTGTTCTAACAAACGGTGAACCATCATATCTGGATAGCGACGAATGGGTGAAGTGAAATGTGTGTAATAATCGAAAGCCAATCCATAATGACCCACATTTTTGGTGGAATAGACAGCTTTGGCCATTGTTTTAATTGCTATGGTTTCCACAAGATTTTCTTCGGGTCTGTCTTGAACTGAATCTAACAGAGAATTAATGCTTTGCGCAATTTGCTTGTTACTACCCGAGGTTTTAATTTTATGACCAAAGCGCAATATAAATGTATTTAATGTTTCCAGTTTATCTGGATCGGGTACATCATGAATTCGATAAACAAAGGTTTTCCCTTTTTTATTTCCTTGTACTTTACCTATATCTTCAGCAACTGTGCGATTGGCAAGCAACATGAACTCTTCGATAAGATGATTGGCCTCTTTCGATTCTTTGAAATACACACCCAAAGGTTTGCCCTTTTCATCTAAATTGAAAGCTACTTCCGATCTTTCAAAATTAATGGCTCCATTTTTAAACCTATTTTCGCGTAATTGTTTGGCGATATTATTCATCACCAATATATCTTTGCTATAATCACCCTTTTCAGTCTCAATAATTGTTTGTGCTTCTTCATAAGAAAGGCGCAAATCAGAATTGATGACGGTTTTAGCAATGCGGTGATTAAGGACATGAGCCTTTTCATTCATCTCAAATATTGCAGAAAAGCAAAGCTTTTCTTCATTTGGACGAAGTGAACAAAGCTGGTTGCTTAATCTTTCGGGCAACATCGGGATTGTTCTGTCCACTAAATAGATGGAAGTAGCTCTTTCTTGAGCTTCGGTGTCAATAATATCTCCAGGTCTCACATAATGGGTGACGTCAGCAATATGTATGCCTATTTCCCAAGAGGTATCACTAATTTTACGAATAGACAATGCATCATCAAAATCTTTGGCATCACTTGGATCGATGGTCAATGTAAACACCTTTCGAAAATCCTCACGTCCTTCAATATCCTTTGCAGTTATAACATCTGAAATCTTGTCTGCTGCTTTCTCAACATCTTCTGGATAGCGATAAGGCAAATTATATTGAGCCAGAATGGCATGCATTTCAGTGTCATTCGTACCTGCTTTGCCTATTACATCTAACACTTTTCCTATGGGATTATTAGCCCTTGCAGGCCACTCAATAATCTCCACGACTACTTTGTCTCCCGTTTCGCCACCTTTTAGATGTTCTATAGGGATGAAAATATCATTAGCGAGTATTCTACTGTCTAACACTAAGAATGCAAAATTGCTTTTCACTTCTAATGTTCCCACAAATCGAGCTTCTGCCCTTTCTAATATTTCTATTACTTCACCTTCAGATTCAAAACGTTTACGTTTTGCAAATAGCTGAACACGAACAATATCGCCATTCATTGCATGTTTGGAGTTGCGTTCGGGTATGTAAACAATGTTTCCTTCATCGTGAGGAACAAAGAAATTCTTGCCATTACTGCGACGCTCAAAACGACCTTCAAGTATAGGTTTTCTGTTGTTAGTTTTATATTTTCCGCGTGATGTTTCCAAAATTAACTCATCATCGCGCAGCTTTTCAAGTACACTTCGCAAAGTGCCTCTCCCTTCTTCTGCTGACACTTCCAAAGCTGCTGATATCTGTTTATAGTTATATTGTTTTTCCGAATTATCGTTCAAGAACTGAAGAATAGCTGAAGCTAATTCCTTTTTCTTACGTTTGTGTTCGGGTTCGTTTGATTTCTTCTTTTTTCTCATATCTTATTTTCAATTTGTTCAACTGCAAAGTAACAAAAATTAATCAATCAGCAATCAATGTTCATCTAATTTTCCTTGATTATCCAATTCTTAAAAAAACGCACATGTAATAGTATTGTTCATTCTAATTTGCAATAGTGCCACATAAACAAGCTGTGTACAAGCGTCTATGCTTAATAAAGACGAGAGATGAGTCCACACTGAAAAGTCAATCTCATTTATTCCCGCTCCTAAATCCCCTAAAGATAGGGGACTTTAGCAGAGTGCTGATTATTAAGCTTTTCCCTCCAAGGACAAAGGGCAGAAAAAAAACTAATAATCAGCAATGGAGGTTTTTCAGAGTGGACTAAAGAAATAAATTTAGGTATTCTCCGCCGAAAGTTACTCTGCAGATTGCAGTGTTGATGTCGGCTCCTACAAAAGTTGGTCTGCAAGTTGCAATGTTAGTTTCCGCAGCTACGGAAGTTGGTCTGCAAGTTGCAGTGTTAGTTCCAGCGGCGACAAAACTTGGTCTGCAAAGTGAGTGTTAGTTTCAGCAGCGACGAAAGTTAGTCTGCAAGCTGCAGAGTTAGTTTCTAAGCTTCCGTTAGCTACACTGCAAGTGAAAAGCCGATGTCCGCATCTTTTTTAATAACACCACACAACTGGTTGCAGAAAAATCTTAAGAAATTTCTTCTTTCACCATAATATTAACGATCAAGAAAGGCATGGCAATCTTTATTTGATTGAAAAATGAACTCCATTTAAACTTTTTATGATTAATTTTGGCGCAAAGTCAATCAGAAGAAGTTCAGATGAAAAAGAAAATTCTCATTACAGGAGCCAGCGGTTTTATTGGAAGTGCGATAGTTGCCAAGGCGCTTGAGCAAGACTATGAAACATGGGCGGGAGTGCGATCAAGTAGCAATAGAGATATGCTTCAAGATACACGTATCAATTTTATAGATTTAAACTATACCGACAAGCGTATTCTTATTGAACAATTGAGAAAACTGACCAATGAACATGGTATGTTTGATGCTATTGTGCATGTTGCAGGGATTACGAAAGCTATACGCAAAAGTGATTTTGATAAAGTAAATTATATTTACACTAAAAACTTTGTGGAAGCTATTATGGAAGCAGACATTGTGCCTAAAACTTTCGTTTTCATGAGCACTTTAGGAGCAATTGGCGTTGGCGATGAAATCACCTATCTCCCGATGGAGTGCAACAGAAAGCCTAACCCCAATACAGCTTATGGAAAGAGCAAGCTGTTAGCCGAAAACTTCTTGAAAAACATCCCGAGGTTTCCCTACGTTATTCTACGCCCAACGGGAGTTTACGGACCAAATGATAAGGATTATTTGATCCTCATCAAAACAGTAAATAAAGGAATTAATGTAGGAGCAGGATTCAAAAAGCAATTGCTTTCTTTTATTTTCATAGATGATTTGGTTGACATTGTGTTTTCATGTATCAACAAGAATATAGTGCGAAAAGAATATTATGTTTCCGATGGCTGTGGCTATACAGATGATGAGTTCAACAAAATAGTGCAACAAGCACTACAAAAGAAAAGAGTTCTCCGATTAAAAATTCCTCTTTTCATTGTAAAAGCAGCTGCATTTGTTACTGAAAAGATAGGTGAACTACTGGACAAGCCACTAACATTTAACACAGACAAATACAAAATAATGAAGCAACGCAACTGGTTGTGTGACATTAGTCCACTGAAGAAAGACATTGACTTCACACCAAAGTATTACTTGAAGGAGGGTGTTGAAAAAACAATAGCGTGGTACAAGAATAAAGGTTGGTTGTAAGTTAAAAACTACTGACAAAACTTATTGGCAAAACATCTTTTATTTAATTCCCTTCTGTTTTACATTTTAAATTTAGTATTTTTGCCTTTCTAAAACATTGAAAATGAAGATAGCGATTATAGGTTACGGAAAGATGGGTCACGAGATAGAAAAGATATGTCGTGAACGAGGTCATGAGATTGTTTGTATTATAGATATAGGCGATGAAAACAAGTTTGATTCACCAGAATTTAAAAGCGCAGAAGTTGCTATAGAGTTTTCTTCTCCACAAAGCGCATTAGAAAATTATCGTCGTGCTTTCGCTGCAAATGTTCCCGTAGTTTCGGGTACAACAGGATGGTTGGACAACATTGACGAAGTGAGGCAAGCATGTGAAAAAGATGGGAAGACATTCTTTTATGCATCAAACTATAGCCTTGGGGTTAATATTCTATTTGCCGTAAACGAGTATTTGGCAAAAATAATGAACGATTTCCCTGCATACAATGTACATATTGATGAGACACATCACATACATAAACTGGATGCTCCAAGCGGAACAGCATTAACACTGGCAGAAGGAGTGATGGAATCGATAGAAAGAAAGAAACAGTGGAAGCTGGATGATCAATCTAACGAGGATGATTTACGCATCAATTCTTTTCGTAAAGATGAAGTGCCAGGCATCCACACGGTAAAATATGAATCAGAAGTAGATTCCATACAAATCACCCATGATGCCAAAAGCCGCAAAGGGTTTGCACTTGGCGCAGTAATTGCCGCAGAGTTTACAGCAAACAAAAAGGGCTTTTTGGGAATGAAGGATCTTCTTCCATTCTAATATACTTCACAATAAAAGATTAGAAGCAGAATATAATTCTTACAGAATAAATTCTATATATCAACTGTATTTATAGGACACAATTATGACATTAAAAGAACGTTTTTCTAACACATCCCGCCGTCAGTGGATATGGTTCATTGCAACTGCATCCTTATTGCTGCTTTTCTCTATATGGGCACGCAATTTATTGCTTCTTTTATTTATATTTCTCCTTTTAGATATATATGTAACAAAATTTGTTCCATGGACAATTTGGAAGAGAACAAAAAATCCTGCATTACGGAAAATTTTGGAGTGGGTTGACGCTATAGTCTTTGCTTTAATTGCGGTGTACTTCATCAATACTTTCTTCTTTCAAAACTATCAGATACCAACACCTTCACTTGAAAAGTCTTTGTTAGTAGGTGATTTCCTTTTTGTGAGCAAATTAAGTTATGGACCACGTGCTCCAATAACACCACTTTCATTCCCATTGGCTCAACACACTATGCCTATAGTGGGGGGCAAGTCTTATATTGAAAAACCACAATGGAGATACAGACGATTGAAAGGTTTTGGCGAGGTAAAAAGAAATGACATTGTTGTTTTTAACTTTCCTACGGGCGACACAGTAGCAACTAACATGGAGGCAGTAGATTATTATGTGCTATCTGCTTACAACGCGAATGGTAGCGAAGGTGTGAAATCTGACAAAAGAACCTACGGAGAAATTGTTTACCGACCAGTGGATAGAAGAGAGAACTATGTGAAGCGTTGCATTGGATTACCTGGAGAAACCATTGAGTTGAGAAATGACTCAGTATATATAGATGATACTTTTTTGCCTAATCCGAAATTATCACAACACAACTATTTCATACAAACAGACGGAACAGATATTTCCGCAAAAGTTTTCTCAGAAATAGGCATCAATATTGATGATTATGCTTCACAAGATATGTCTGGCGCACGCGTGCAAGATTTGACATATGCTGATAGCGCAAGTATGGCAAACTTGGGGCTGAAAGATGTGGATGGAAAAAAAGGAAAACTCTATTATAGCATACCCATGACTGATGAAATGGTTGCCAAGATGGAAGCTAAACCATTTGTTTGGGCGGTTACTAAAGAGAAAGAACCAGCAGGCTCGAGTTTATACTATCCACTCACTTATGAAAAAGACTGGTCAAGAGATTCATTCGGACCTCTATGGATTCCTAAAAAAGGAGCAACCATAACTTTTGATACGGATACAGAATTTAAAGTAGCAGCATACAACCGCTGCATAAAGAACTACGAAGGAAACGACTTTGCATATCGTGATGGTAAAGTATATATAAATGGAGAAGAAACAAATTCTTACACCTTCGCCATGGATTATTACTTTATGATGGGAGATAATAGACACAACTCTGCCGACTCACGTGTTTGGGGTTTTGTTCCTGAAGATCATGTCGTGGGGCAACCTTTATTAATATGGCTGTCATTGGAGAAAGACAAAGATTGGCTGAGTGGTAAAATACGTTGGGACAGACTTTTCAGAAGTGCTAAGAAATAATGCAAACCGTTCTTTTATCATCACTTTATCTTGCACCCATCCAGTATTACAGCAAAATATTTCGTGCAAAAAAGGTATTAATAGAAACAGACGATAATTATCAAAGACAATCTTATCGTAACCGTTGTGTTATTGCCGCAGCCAATGGAGCAATTCACTTAAGCATCCCAATAGAAAAGCCTGAGCGCAAATGCAAGATGAAGGATATTCGAATTGCAGAACATGGTAACTGGCAACATCTGCATTGGAACGCTATTACATCTGCTTATAACTCCTCTCCTTTTTTTGATTACTATAAAGATGATTTCATTCATTTTTATGAAAATAAGATTGACTTCCTTTTTGATTTGAATGAACAGCTCCGCTCGCTTATTTGTAAGTTATTGGGAATTGAAACAATCATACAACACACAACAGATTTTATAAAGATTACACCTCCATATACATCTGATTTAAGAGAAACAATCCACCCCAAAAAAAATTGGCAAGAAATAGATCATCAGTTTGTACCGAAGCCCTACTATCAAGTTTTTGCTGATAAAAACGGATTTGTTGTAAATGCAAGCATTATAGACCTATTATTTAATATGGGAAATGAGTCACGTTTGTATTTGTAGTCCTTATCGACATGTATCTGTGTCAAAACATTGAGCTTTCACACAAATTTTACGTAAATTTGCGCCAATAAGATAAGATCAAAAATTAGCAAGATTAATAAAAGTTTTACGTCTGTTTATAATAACGAAAGTATAGACTTCAACGATCACAATGACGAATCATATAAACAATAGCTTATTTATCTTGCAAAGACCAAACATATATAACAATGAAAAATCAAGTTAGAGTACGCTTTGCACCGAGTCCTACAGGACCACTACATATTGGAGGCGTTCGCACCGCATTATATAATTATCTTTTTGCAAAACAACAAGAAGGCAAGTTTATTCTTCGCATAGAAGACACAGATTCAAACAGATTTGTAGAGGGTGCAGAACAGTATATTGAAGAAGCTTTTGAATGGTTGGGCTTAGAATTTGATGAAGGACCATCTGCTGGTGGTAAATACGGACCTTATAAACAATCCGAACGAAAAAGCATCTACAAACAATATGTTACCAAACTATTGAATGCAGAGAAAGCTTATATAGCTTATGACACGCCCGAAGAACTTGACGAAAAACGCAAAGAGATAAACAACTTTCAATATGATGCGACAACACGCATGCAAATGAACAATTCGCTATCATTGTCAGCAGAAGAAATAGAAAGCCATATTGAAAATGCAACTCCATATGTGGTTCGTATAAAAGTAGATCCCAATATCGATATTACTGTAAGCGACTTGATCCGTGGTGATGTTGTTGTTAACTCTTCCGTTTTAGACGATAAAGTTATCTATAAATCGTCAGACGAACTTCCTACTTATCACCTTGCTAACATTGTTGACGACCATTTGATGCGAATAACACACGTTATTAGAGGTGAAGAATGGTTGCCGTCTGCCCCACTCCACGTATGGATGTATAAATGTTTGGAATGGGAGGACACAATGCCACAATTTGCACATTTACCTCTGCTGTTAAAGCCTGAGGGTAGTGGCAAGTTGAGTAAGCGAGACGGTGACCGTTTAGGTTTTCCTGTATTTCCACTTAAATGGACAGACCCAGAATCGGGTGAAGAATCATCAGGCTATCGCGATAGTGGGTACTTGCCTCATGCAGTTGTCAATTTTCTTGCTCTGTTGGGTTGGAATCCTGGTCATAACGAAGAGGTTATGTCAATAGATGAAATGATAAAACTTTTTTCATTTGACAGATGCAGCAAAAGTGGAGCAAAGTTTGATTTTGAGAAAGCCAAATGGTTCAATCATGAATACATTCAAACAACATCTAACGATGAGTTAGAAACTCTATTTAGACCCTTATTGGATGAAAAGAAAATAATTGTTTCTAAAGAGTATGCTCGCAATGTAATTGGATTGATCAAGAACAGAGCACACCTTATTGGCGACCTTTGGGATCAGGGTAATTTCTTTTTTGAAGCACCCACGTCATACGATGCTAAGACAATAAAAAAACGTTGGAAAGAAGAGACTCCTCAACAAATAACCGAACTAATTGAATTGATTGAGTCAATAAACGACTTCTCGAGCGAAAATCAAGAAGCAGTTGTGAAGCAATGGATTGAATCGAAACAATATCATTTAGGAAATATAATGAATGCCTTTAGATTGGCACTTGTGGGTGAGCCAAAAGGACCTCATATTTTTGATATTACATCGTTAATTGGTAAAGAAGAAACAATTAACCGATTAAATAAAGCAGTTACAAACATTCATAAAGAGTAATCCTCGCATGTATAACGCAGCTATTTTAATCTATTCCTTTTTAATACGCTTTGCAGCCTTATTTAATAAAAAAGCGAATTTGATGATTAAAGGTCACAAAGAGACCTTTGAGAAACTGAAAAAGCAAATTGACACCAATAGCAAATATATTTGGTTTCATGTGGCTTCATTAGGTGAATACGAACAAGCTCAACCGATGATGGAGATAGTGAAAAGAGAACAACCTGATTACAAAATATTGCTATCCTTTTTCTCTCCTTCAGGTTATGAGGTTCAAAAGAATAACAGAACAGCAGATATAGTTTGTTACCTTCCTTTCGATACAAAGAAGAACGTGAAGAAGTTTTTAGATCTAACCAACCCCTCAATAGTCATATTTGTAAAATACGAGTTTTGGTACAATTTCATACACCAACTCTATTTACGAAAAATTCCTGTCTATCTTACTTCGGCAGTTTTTCGCCCAAATCAACTTTTCTTTAAGCCTTGGGGAAATGTCTTTACAAAGATTTTAAACTACTATACAGAAATATTTGTTCAAGATAAACAATCAAAACGTTTGCTTTTGAAACACGGCGCTGAGAGCGTAACGGTGATGGGTGACACACGTATGGATAGGGTTATTAAAATTAGAGAAGAAGCATTGTCCCTACCTCTTGTTGAAGAATTTACAAAACTTAATAATGATGATCAAGCAATTCTGGTAGCTGGAAGCTCATGGCCCGAAGATGAAAGTATACTTATCAATTACTTTAATAAACATGCATATCTTAAGCTTATCATTGCACCACACCTTATAGATGAAGATCATTTGCTACAAATAGAAAGCAAACTAAAGCGTCCATTTGTAAGGTTCTCTCAAGCTTCTATTATCAACATCAAGGATTATGATTGTTTGATTGTTGATAATTTTGGGCTTTTATCCTCGATCTATCGTTATGGTCAAGTTGCTTTTGTAGGAGGAGGATTTGGAGCAGGAATCCACAACTTGTTAGAAGCTGCTGTATACGGAATTCCAGTAATGTTTGGACCAAATCACAAAAAATTTATAGAAGCTCGCGAACTTATTGAAAATGGAGGGGGTTTTACTATTTCTAATGAGACAGAACTAAATAAAGTGCTAAAAAACTTTGTAACATCGCCCGAAGACTTAGAAATTGGAGGAGAAAAGGCAGCAGAATATATTTATACAAATGCCGGAGCTACGGAAAGAATAGTAAACACAATAGTTTTTTAATTTTTAATTGCTACCTTGTGATTAAATTTAAATGCAAAATGGTTGATCATTTAATGTCTTAAGCTCTAAACATAATTAATAGGAGTAAACGAACAATATGAATAAATCAAAGTCGAAATATCGCATAAAAACCCGGATATATGTTCCGCTTATTTTTATTCTGGCAACATTGTTAATTACATATGTGTTCCCACGACAAGGCAAATTTAAGTATTCTTTTAACGAAGGTCGCCCTTGGAGATATGGATTGTTAACTGCCCCGTTTGATTTTCCAATATTCAAATCACAACAACAGTTAGAACAAGACAAAGACAGTATTTTGGTTTTCTACGAACCTTATTATAAAATTGATACAGTTGCAGAAACGGAAGCAATTGCCGAATTCGATGCTGACTCTAACTTAGATCCTAAACTTAGTAAGTTAGAACGCTCTTATATAGGGTATATAAGAAGTAAATTATTAGAAATTTATAAAAAAGGAATAATCAATAGTGCAGAGTACGATAAAGTAGCGGCTACTAAGAAGAAGACTCTTCGTTTACGAGAAGATAAAGAAGCAAAAGCAAGAGAAATAGAGTCTTTTTTTACTATTAAATCTGCCTATGAAGAAATAATAAAAAATGCTCCCGAATCCTTGGATGTAAACAAGCTTAAAGCGGCTGATTTAAATAATTATTTAGAAGAAAACATTGTCTATGATGTAAATACGTCCGAGAAGGCTAAAAACGAATTTGTGCAACAAGTTTCTCCTACACTTGGTATGGTGCAAGCAGGAGAGAGAATTATTGGTGAAGGGGAAATTGTAGACCATAATGTATACAACATACTCTCATCACTAAAAAAAGTTACACAAGAACGAACAGGGTCAAGCGGTAGATCTAATTGGATAACATTAGGTGAATTCATGCTTATTTCCATACTGATGGGCTCGTTTTTTATGTTTCTTCGCTTTTTCAGACTTAATGAGTACAGAAATAGAAAACATGTAACCTTCATGTTGCTTATAATTGTATTTTTTGTAGTTCTTACTGCTATAAATGTCAGTTATAATTTTTTCAATGTATACATCATTCCTTTCGCTATTGTCACCATTCTTATACGTACATTTATAGACTCGCGAACGGCACTGTTCGCGAGTTTAATCACAATCCTCCTGTGTACGCTGATGGTTTCATTTGCTTTCGAATTTATGGTATTGCAAATGACCATCACCATGATTTGTATTTTCAATTTGAAGGAGTTAACAGAACGTTCTCAATTAATACGTAGCTCCTTCATCATTTTAGGTTCGTATGTCTTAGTTTATATTGCTTTAGTATTGGCACAAGAAGGAGATATATCGAAAATCAGTTGGGAGATATTGATCTATTTTCTCATCAACTTTATCTTTATCACTTTCTCGTATCTTCTGGTTTATATGGTGGAGAAATCGTTCGGCTTTATCTCTGGCGTAAGCATGGTAGAATTAGCTAATATAAACAAACCAATATTACGCCAACTGTCTGAAGAAGCACCTGGATCTTTTCAACACTCTATGCAGGTTTCAAATCTTGCAGCAGCAGCCGCTGTGAAAATTGGAGCCAACCCATCCTTGGTTAGAACAGGAGCTTTGTATCACGACATTGGCAAATTAGAGAATCCTGCTTTCTTTACCGAAAATCAAACTCCTGGAATGAATCCTCATGCAGGTCTTCCTTTCGAGGAAAGTGCTCGTATCATTATCGACCATGTCCCTCAGGGTATTAAAAAAGGACGAAAAGAAGGTTTACCTCAACAGATTATTGATTTTATAGCAACACACCACGGAACAAGTACTCCCAAATATTTTTACAATTCTTGGAAAAATGCTAATCCTGGAAAAGAAATAGATGATGCAGCATTTGCATATCCAGGTCCAAACCCTTTTAGTAAGGAGACCGCAATTTTGATGATGGCTGACACGGTTGAAGCTGCCTCTCGCAGCTTGCCCGAGTACACAGAGGAAGCACTTCGCACTTTAGTAAACAAACTGATTGATTCTCAAATGCAAGAAGGTTTGTTCCAAAAAGCTCCTATCACTTTTAGAGAAGTAGATATGATAAAAGAGCTGTTCGTTGAAAAATTACAAACAATCTATCATTCTCGTATAGCTTACCCAGAACTGAAAGAAGAAGGAAAGAATCTTAAGACTAATAAGACGTTGAATGAGATTTGAAACAACGATAAATGTAAAAAGAATAGAGTTTATTCGTTTACCTCTTTCAATTCTTGTATGTATTGAATGTATGCACATACTGCAAGCATTTCTTCTTTTACATCTAAATCATCCATATCTGGATAAATATCTGTAGAAGGAAAATTATTACCCACCTCTTCTAAAAACTCCTTTACGCTATTTCTAAAAGGTAGAATTTCAATTCTATTGTAAGTTTTCCACCATATAACATCTGATTCAATTGCTAAAATAAGTTTGCTTCTTCTGTGTTCTATTATAGTAATTGGATCATCTTTTGCAAAATTACTTTTGCTGAGATTAGTTTCCCAAAAATATAATTCCGAAATATTTTTTATACTTTTCATATTTCCAGACAAATTATCGCATTCTATAAACGCAGCGTTTTTATACCAGTCTGAACTAATCCTATTATGCAATAAATTTAAAGACTCTAAAGTGCATCGATAAAATAAAGTGTGAGGCAAAGTACATGTGTGAAATGTTATGTTGTTCAAACGGCTTTCCCAAAAGATTGAGTTAGTCAAATCACAATCAACAAGAAAAGACTGCTCACTTAAAGAGTTTCTAAAAGATAATTTTGATAATACACTATCAGATATAAAAATGTTTTTGAATTTTGAATCCTTAAATCTCGATTGATCCAAATTACATTTGTAACAATGTAAAATTCCAGTGCAATCAAGAAATGTACTTTTCTTCATGGAGCAATTTTGAAAAGAAACTGATTTAAGATTGGTTCCTCTCCAATAAATATTATCAATATTTTCAGATTTAACACAAAGACCTTCAAGGCTAATACCATAAGCAATAGCCTCCCTCAACACTGAACAATAATCAGGAAACATCTCTGATTGTTGTTGCTCATAAATCACTTTTTTGTCATCTGTCAATAATTGTATCATGTTCCAACTATCCAAAAGATTGTATGATTAAAAAGCTCTTAATCTTTATCTACCTCACTCCCACTCAATAGTAGCTGGTGGTTTCGATGATATATCATACACAACTCGGTTCACCCCTTTCACTTTATTAATTATCTCGTTAGATACTTTCGCCAAGAAATCGTATGGCAGTTGAGCCCAGTCGGCTGTCATTGCATCAGTCGACGTTACTGCACGTAAAGCAACCGTATTTTCGTATGTCCGTTCATCACCCATTACTCCAACCGATTGCACAGGCAACAATATTGCACCAGCTTGCCATACTTTATCATATAAACCAGCTTTACGAAGGTTCGAAATAAATATGTGATCAGCATCTTGTGCAATACTCACTTTTTCAGGAGTGATATCTCCAAGTATTCTTATTCCTAATCCAGGACCAGGAAAAGGATGACGATGAATAAGGTGTGGCTTCATGCCCAATTCAAGACCTATCTTTCTCACCTCATCTTTGAAAAGCAGTTTTAAAGGTTCACAAAGTTTCAGGTTCATTTTTTCGGGAAGCCCACCTACATTGTGGTGACTTTTTATTACCGTGCCAGTGATGGAAAGCGATTCAATTATATCTGGATAGATAGTACCTTGCGCCAACCATTTGATATCTTCTAAATGATGTGCTTGGACATCAAAAACATCTATAAACCCTTTACCGATTATCTTACGCTTCTCTTCTGGATCAACAGATCCTGCCAATTCGTTGTAGAAACGTTCTTTTGCATCCACACCAATTACATTTAATCCCAAATGCTCATAATCTGTCAAGACATCTTCAAATTCATTCTTACGGAGTAATCCGTGATCAACAAATATACAAGTAAGATTCTTGCCAATTGCTTGATGAAGCAATACGGCAGTAACCGAAGAGTCAACACCTCCTGAGAGAGCCAAGATAACTTTGTCATTGCCAAGCTCTTCTTTAAGACTATTTACGGTTGACTTTACGAATGATGCTGGTGTCCAATTTCTTTTACACCCACATATATTCAGAAAGTTAGAAAGTATTTTAACTCCCTCATCTGTATGAACCACTTCGGGGTGAAATTGCACCCCCCAAGTTTGTTCATCCTTCACACGATACGCGGCTACTTCAACATCTGCAGTTGAACCAATAACTTCTAAATTAGTTGGCAAATTAGTGATGGTATCTCCGTGAGACATCCAAACTGTAGATGGACTGTTTACACCTTCAAAAAGCTCATCATTGGTTATAGTAGTCAACTCCGCACGTCCATATTCTCTCGAATCTATTTTGTTTATATCTACACCTTCAAAATGTGCAATGAGTTGTGCACCATAACAAATGCCTAAAACAGGATATTTATTTCTGATTTCAGATAAATCAATTTTAAAAGCATTGTCATCACTTACTGAAAAAGGACTACCAGAAAAAACAACTCCCTTCACGGTTTCATCACCAAATGGAAATTTATTATAAGGAACTATTTCGCAATATGTATTTAACTCACGTATTCTACGACCAATAAGTTGAGTGGTTTGAGAACCGAAATCGAGAATAATTATCTTTTCGTCCATAATCTATCTATTTTTTAAGGATGCAAATATAAGAAAATATACGCATATTTTATTTCAATCTCAAACCAACTTCGCACGTTTTACGTCTTAGTTTAGAATAATTAAAAATTACACCTAATTTTCTTCCCAAAGTCATTTACAAGAAAAAGTTTTTACATTTTAATCTTCACAGCAGACAAATACACAATCTAATTTTTTGACAATAAAAAAAGCATACTCTCATGATATAAAATATGAACGATGCAATAGTTTTGGATAATTTTGACTTGTTTTTTTATTTAAGCTATATCAAAATCGAATATTTTTGTGTAAGTTTGACAATTAGAACTATGCAAACAACAATGAAATTATATACAGTACTATTTATTACGTTTTTGCTCTTCCCTACTTTGCTTAAAAGTCAAGTTTCGGAAGAAGCTCAAAGACTATATAACGAAGGAAAATACAGTCAAGCTAAAGTTTTATTAGAAAAAGATGTTGAAGATAATCCATCAAATACAGCTTTGCAATATCTATTAGGAATGACTGCCTTGCGCACGGGTGATGTAGAAACTGCTGAAACTTCATTATCATTTGCAAAGAAGAAACGAATGAATGAGGCTACACGCTATTTAGGGAGACTGTATGCAATGCAATACAAATTTGACGAAGCAGAAAAAGAGTTCACTGCTTATCAAAGAGCCATGCGACGCAACAAAGAAGCGTTAGCTGAACTTGAAAAAGAAAGAGAGTATGCTGATAGACTTCAACGATTAGTGAGTCGCACCGAAGATATTCAAATAATTGATAGCGTAGTGGTAAGAAAAGATGATTTTCTAAATGCTTACAACCTTAGCTCAAGTGGAGGTTCTTTGGAGTGGACACGTGATTTCTTTGAGAATTACAGCGGTGAAGATGGAGTTGTGTATATGAACGAACGAAAAACCAAGGTTTATTTTTCAAGATATGCCACCGATCAGGGTGCTACGCTTTATTCTATGGAGAAACTAATAGACAATTTTGGAAATGAGAAAATGTTGCCCTCTCCCATCACAGATAATTCGGAGCAAGCTTATCCATTTTTCTTATCAGATGGTTTAACTATCTATTTTGCGTCCAAAGGTCATGAATCTATTGGTGGATACGACTTGTATGCTTCACGCTACAACCTAAACTCCAACACATACCTCACTCCCAATCAAATGAATATGCCTTTCAACTCCCCATTTAATGACTACATGATGGTGATAGACGAACAAAAAGGCGTGGGCTGGTTTGCAAGTGATAGATATCAACCTGAAGATAAAGTTTGTGTTTATACATTTATTCCGAATCAGGATGTAAGATTAGTGCAATCCGAAGATGTAGATACACTTGCGCATAGGGCCAAGATTAGTAAAATTAGTGATACATGGAAACCAGAGATGGACTACTCAACTTTTTTAGATCGAGCGACAACAGCTACTCAAGATAAGAAAGTGGACTCCAATGATTTCGTATTTATAATAAATGATGACCTCACATATCATCAGCTTTCAGATTTTAAAAGTTTCAGTGCGAGAGAGCTATTTCTTAGAGCAGAAGAAGCAAAAAAAGAATTGGAAAATATAAGAGTAGAGTTGAATGAAAAGCGAAAACAATACATCGAATCCTCTTCTGATAATAACTCATCTTTGACGATGGACGTTTTAAAACTGGAAAAAAGAGAAAGCGAACTTTATGACCAATGGAAAACAGTAAAAATTATGGCTCGCAACGAAGAGATAAAACACATGAATGTGCTAAAATAATTGACAATATGACATTCGATATTATAATTGTATCCTTGGTAGTCCTTTTAGGAATTGTTTTCCTTTTGGCAGAAGTTTTTTTATTGCCAGGTTTTACTATTTCGGGCATTGCTGGGTTTATATTTTTAGTGGGGGGTATATTTTATGCTTATACATATATGGGCGTAAGGGCAGGCAATTTCACGCTGGTCATTTCCGCATTTATACTAATGGCAAGTTTCTTGTATTTTATTAAGTCTAAATCTTTAAGACGAATTGCTCTCACAACGAATATAGATGCAAAAGTGGATACTTCCGATTTAAAAAAAATAAAAAAAGGAGATATAGGCATCACCCAATCGCGTCTTAATCCGATTGGCAAAGTTTTCATTAATGACTTAACAGTAGAAGCTAAATCAATAGATGGAGAAATGATTGACGAAGACTCAGAGGTGGTAGTTATGAAAGTAGACTGGTCAAATATTTTAGTTTCTATAAACAAACCACATAATAATGAAGAATTTAATTTTCACGAAGATAATCAACATTAAAAATTAATAGTATGGAATTTACAATTTTGATGGTTGCGGCAGCAGTGCTGTTTGTAGTAATCATTTTTTTCTATTACGTTCCGTTTTTCCTATGGATTAACGCACTTTCAGCTGGAGTACATATCTCATTGGTTCAACTATTCTTGATGAGACTGAGAAGAGTTCCTCCACGCACCATTGTTTATGCAATGATTGAAGCACACAAGGCTGGACTTCGAGATGTAACCCGAGATGACCTCGAAGCTCACTATTTGGCTGGAGGTCATGTAGAGAAAGTTGTACATGCATTGGTATCGGCATCTAAAGCTAATATTGATCTATCATTTCAAATGGGAACTGCTATTGACTTAGCTGGTAGAGATGTATTGCAGGCTGTTCAAATGTCTGTAAATCCTAAAGTTATTGATACGCCACCTGTTACTGCAGTAGCTATTGACGGTATTCAGCTGATAGCTAAAGCACGTGTTACAGTTCGCGCTAACATCAAACAATTGGTGGGTGGTGCAGGAGAAGAAACCATTTTAGCTCGTGTTGGTGAAGGTATTGTATCTTCTATTGGTTCGGCAGCATCGCATAAGTCAGTGCTCGAGAATCCCGATTCTATCTCGAAACTTGTATTGAAAAAAGGACTGGATGCTGGAACGGCATTTGAGATTTTATCAATTGATATTGCAGATATCGATATAGGTAAAAACATTGGTGCTGTTTTGCAAATTGACCAAGCACAAGCCGATAAAAATATTGCGCAAGCTCGTGCCGAAGAACGCCGGGCCATGGCTATAGCACTGGAACAAGAGATGAAAGCAAAAGCACAAGAAGCACGTGCAAAAGTGATTGAAGCTGAAGCAGAAATACCGAAAGCAATGGCTGAGGCATTCAGATCAGGCAATTTAGGCATCATGGATTATTATCGCATGAAAAATATACAAGCCGATACAGATATGCGCGATGCAATTTCGAAACCACAAACAGGTTCTGAAAAGATAGGTCCAAATAAATAATTAGAAGCTTTTTCAACTATGAGAGTAATACCTGAATCTGAACTAATAATCAATCCAGATGGAAGCGTTTTCCATTTACATATAAAGCCCGAACAATTAGCAGATAAAATAATAATGATGGGAGATCCTGGTCGTGTAACTATGACCGCATCTTTTTTCGATTCGATAGAGTTCGACATTCAGAGCCGTGAATTTCATACCGTAACTGGAATGTATAAAGGAAAACGAATTACTGCTTTATCTCACGGTATTGGAACCGACAATATGGATATTGTTATAACCGAACTGGATGCTCTGGCAAATGTTGATTTTGAAACACGCGAGATAAAGAGAGACTTCAAACAGCTGACGATGATTCGTGTGGGAACATCTGGAGGGATGCAACCGCATTGTCCAGTGGGCTCTTTTGTAGTTTCTGAAAAATCTATTGGGTTTGATGGATTAATTCATTATTACGATGGCTCGCAAGAAATAAGAGAAGAAGAGTTTGAGACATCCTTCCAAAGACATGTTAACTGGTCTCCATATCATTGCTCTCCCTATGTAGTGAGTGCAGATGAAGGATTGGTTGATCAAATTGGTTACGACATGATTAAAGGAGTAACCATTTCTGCTATCGGTTTTTACGGACCTCAAGGCAGACATGTTAGATTAGCATTGGCTGACCCAGAACTGAATTCTAAAATCGAATCATTCAGGTTTGGAGATTACTCCATCACCAATTATGAAATGGAAAGTTCGGCTCTTGCTGGTTTAAGCAAACTAATGGGACACAAAGCAATGACAGTATGTGCAATTATAGCTAACAGAGTTGCGTTAGAATCAAATGCTAACTACAAAGTGTCTACAGAAGATTTAATTAAAATAGTTTTGGACAGAATGTAAATTCTTTCTCAATAATTATAAAACAAAAAACCAATGAAGAGAATCCTTCTTTTAGCGATTATATTTATCAGCTTAACAGCAATCGCACAGCAAAATCCAACCCAGCCTCTTGACCCCGATGTCCGCTATGGTAAATTAGAAAACGGATTGACCTATTTTATACGTCATAACAAACTGCCTGAAAACAGAGCTGATTTTTACATCGCTCAAAAAGTAGGCTCTATGCAGGAAGAAGATACTCAAGCTGGCTTAGCACATTTCTTAGAGCACATGGCGTTCAATGGTACAAAGCATTTCCCAAATAAGGAGATGTTGAATTACTTGGAGGAGAACGGAGTTAAGTTTGGTGAAAATGTAAATGCATATACTTCATTTGATGAGACGGTTTACTACCTTTCCAACGTGCCCGTAGTGCGCGAAGGTGTGATTGACTCAGCATTGTTAATTCTTCATGATTGGTCAAGTGAAATAGCACTTGAAGGAGATGAAATAGAGAGTGAACGAGGTGTAATTCGTGAAGAGTGGAGAACACGTGGTGGCGCACAATCGCGTTTGTGGGAAAAGATGCTTCCTGTTATGTACAAAGATAGCAAGTATGCCAACAGATTACCCATTGGGAGTATCGATGTAATAAATAACTTTAAGCACAATGAAATTCGTGACTACTATGATAAATGGTATCGTCCCGATTTGCAAGGAATTATTATTGTAGGTGACATCGATCCTGATAAAGCAGAAGAGAAAGTGAAAGCTTTATTTTCAACAATTGAAATGCCCGAAGATGCGGCTAAACGGGAATACTTTCCTGTTCCAGATAACGAGGAAACAATTGTGTCAATAGCTACAGATGTAGAAGCAACGCGTACAAACCTCATGGTGTTTTATAAGCATGACCCTATACCTGACGAAATTAAATTATCCCAAGCTGGTTTTGTTATCAATTATATCAAGAATGTAGCATCAAGTATGATAAGCGATCGTTTTCAAGAGATAACTCAAAAACCAAACGCTCCATTCTTGGGTGCTTATGCTTATGATGGCGATTATTTCGTTGCTAAAACAAAAGATGCTTGGACTGTTGCAGGAGCCTCGGCTGAGGATAAAGTGAAAGAGGCATTGGCTGCGATGATTCGTGAAACAGAACGTATGAAAAAGTTTGGATTTACAGAATCTGAATACGAAAGAGCTCGCGAAAATATACTTAAATCATATGAAAATGCTTACAACAACAGAGACAAACAACAAAACAGTGTTTACTCACAAGAGTATGTAAGTAGTTTTACAAACAACGAACCATTTCCAGGTATCGAATATGAGTATAACATGATTAAAATGGTTGCTCCAAACATACCTGTTGAAGCAATTAATCAAACAGTTGCTCAGTTGATTCAAGACAAAAACATGGTTATATCAATATCTGGAACAGAAAAAGAAGGTCTTGTATATCCAACCGAACAAGAGATATTAGAGGTAGTTGATCAAGTGAAAGCGGAAAATATTGAACCATACGTGGAGGAGGTTTCAGATGAACCACTTATAACCACCCCTCCTGAGGCAGGTGAGATAATGAACAGTGAGAAAAATGAAGAGCTTGATGCTACAGTTTGGACGCTTTCTAACGGCATGAAAGTAGTTTTAAAGAACACCGACTTCAAAGATGACCAAATATTAATGACTGCTTCAAGTGTTGGGGGATTTTCTCAGTATGCCGAGCAAGACCCTATTAATAGCAAAATGATGGGTAATATCATGACATTGGGTGGAGTTGGCAACTTTAGTGTGACTAACTTACGCAAAGTGCTGGCAGGAAAAACAGCATCAGCACTACCAACAGTTGGATTAACTACGCAAGGATTTAGCGGTTCATCATCTGTTAAGGATTTTGAAACCATGCTTCAATTGGTTTATCTTTATTTTACATCTCCTCGTAGCGACCAAGATGCTTTCGATTCGTTTATTGAAAGAATGGAATCTCAACTCAAGAATGTAGAAGCAGAGCCAATGGTAGCATTTAGTGATTCGGCTACCCATGCATTATATGGTGATAATCCAATTATATCACGCATCAAGTTGGACGATCTAAAAAAGATAGACTACGCTCAGATAATGAAAATGTATAAACAAACATTCTTCAATCCGGGTAGTTTTGTATTCACATTTGTAGGAAATATTGATGAAGAGGCAATTAAACCAGCCGTTCTTACCTATCTTGCATCACTGAAAGGGGAAGCAACCCAAGGAGAGTTTTTACGTGTACCAATGGATGTAAGCACGGGCAAGACTAATAATATCTTTGAGAAAGAGATGCAGAACCCAAAGGCATCCGTATTTAATGTCTTTACTGGCAAAATGGACAGAACTTTGAAGAATACATTGCTCATGAGCATGTTAGATCAGATTCTTGACATTGTTTATACGGAGAAAATTCGTGAAGACGAAGGTGGTACTTATGGAGTTTCATCGAGAGGAAGCATTGCGCGTTATCCAGAAAATCAAACCATTTTACAAATTGTATATGATACGGATCCTGAAAAAATGGAGCATCTAAACACCATCGTTCATAAAGAACTAAGAGACATTGCTGCAAACGGACCTCGTGAGACTGATTTCAAGAAAGTGAAAGAGTTTATGAACAAAAAATACAGCGAAAGCATAAAAGAAAACGCCTACTGGTTGGGTGTTCTTAACACCTACTACTTTTATGATGAAAATAATCATTCAGACTACCCTGAAACATTGAAGGAAATTACTGCAAACGATGTAAAGAAATTTGCAAATGAGTTATTATCACAAGAAAACGAAATAGTTGTGGGCATGATGCCTAAAGAGGTGAAAGAATAATTGAAAAAGCGTTTCATATAAACGCTATACTATCGAGGATAAAAGGGTGGAAGTTTGCAATAACTTTCACCCTTTTTGTTTATCGGTCGTTTCACATAGTTATTGCTCCTTCAAATTAACAGTATAAGTAACCTTAGAATTTGGAGGTATAATAGAAGTAAAACCAATCATAGTAGTACCACTATTTGATGCTTCATAGCTTTTTGATGGCGTTGTAGAACGATCTGCCTCGAGTTTAAAATCACTATCAGAAATAACCTCAACTATTAGCTTTTTACCATCTTTATTAATAAGAATCTTGTTATCACCAACTACTTCAGCTGAGCCTTGACAAACCATATTCCAATAAACCTCAACCGATTTATCCGTTGCTTCCAATTCATCTATCACCTGAAGAAAATCATTATTCTCAATAGTTGCTGTTCTTACAGCACTTTTTAATTCACCTGATAAGTTGAGTACATCCTTTAAATCTACACTTGCACCTTTCTTATCTTCTGAGTCAAATACGTTCAGTATAGTAGCTTTTCCTGATACATTATGTCTTTGATTATTTATAGTTAATGTATTATGATTCTTATTATGCAATCGAAAAACATCCCATCGATCCGAATTCTGCCGCATATTCCACAAATCAACTCCAGCCGCTTCAACAACTTCATAACTTTGCATACCAAAATCCATTGCCCATCTTGTTGCTCCAACGTCATAAACAAAAGAACCAGCATCCATATGAGCATGATTTGTTGAAGCAGTGCCAGCTTTCAGACCTAAATATTTATCAGAGTTGCCACCCCATCCTGTTCTAACCATAACAATTGGCGTGGTACCCTGCCCAACCCAAACCTGTTTTTGTGGTGCAGAAATTTTGTCAAGTGCAATATTCTTTCCAAAAATTAAAGCTATTGGCATTACTCTTGCTTCTCCTGAATTATTAAAATATTTGCCAGCATTAAATAGTTTCAACTCTTCATATAAAAGAGATGGATTACCCGTTTTGTTTGCAAACCAAAACATTGCTACTAAAGGATTGGCTCTACTGTTATTGTCTGAGAAATTGAAAAGCTGTCCAGATGGAGAGTTTGAATACATCATATAATTTGCTGACTCAATGAAACCTTTAGCTTCAGATAATCCTGCATCATTACCCAAAGAACTATTCAATGCGGCATTCATTAAGACTTGAAAAGTAGTTCCGTAACCCCAATATCCTGGTCCCTCAGGATAGTTACCATCAGGTGCATAAATCTCAAGTACTTTTCTGTTTGTTTTTATAGCCTTTTCAATTATTTCAACTGCAAGGATAGGTTCGTATTCCAATATAGCAAGAGCTCCATAAACCAAGCCCGCATTACAAACTTGATTCCAATTATTCATGCTATTATAAAACCCATTATATTTGGACTCTTTAGAGGTAGTAAAAGCCTTGTCTACAATAGAACGGCGTATTTTCTTTTTCAATGGTTCATCTAATTTATCATACAGCCAATCATAACCTATTGCCACAGCCAAGCACATTTCGCCAACATCAAGATAATGACTTGGATTCCAATCTGCAAAGTCACATACAGCGTTTAATTCAGTTTTTGCTTTCGATAGATACAGTTGAGAGCCTGTCATTCTATATCCATAAGAAAGATAAAATATTCTTCTTATAGCTTCTCTTGATACTGCAAGCAATCTTTTCCCATCTTTCTTATAAATCAATTTCTCCTGTCTTAAGATTAAATTACATTGAGTTATAATATAATCATGGGATTCTTTCATTAAATCATTATTCACCAAAACTTTCTTTATTGATTCTTCCTCATCGGCCAACATCAATAGTCTTGGATGATTTTTAACCAATGAATAATTAAAAGACCCTTTGGGATACTCTGGCTTAGGAACTTCTATATCAGGTTTATTAGGTTCACTGTTATCAACAGGATCAAGAGGCTTGTCATCACTACAAGCAATTAAGAAGGAAAAAGAGAGCAAACCGATGATTAACATTAATAATTTATTCATGAGATATATTTTTTATTTGTAAGAACTAATCAGTCTGCAAGTTAGAATAAATATTTATAAATTCACAACATTTTGTCTTTTTTGGAGAGCTTTGAAAAAT
>DEZB01000040.1 GCA_002364735.1 Bacteroidales bacterium UBA3143 | reverse complement strand
AATGACATTGGGCGCAGGTCTCTGACCTGTGTCTGTCATAGTTAGTGAAAAATTGAAATAGTTAATTAACAGAGATAATTCATGGATTATCTCTGTTAACGCATCATACTTTAAACTCATATTGCAACCTCTACTGTCGGTTTTCGTTATTCTAATTTCCATTTTTTTTTTAGATAGACCTTTCTATAATTTGTCGTATATTTGTGGTCTTCAATTTTTTATATATTAAAAGGATGCTGTTTTATAATTTACCATCGTCCATAAACTATAAATTTTTCAGAAATGTATTTCTTAAAACAATCTATCAATCAAACTATATTTATTCTTATAGCATGTTTATTAATTGCTACCACAAAAAACCTTCAGGCGCAACCTTCAGATTCAAACAAAAAGATTAAACTTGGATTGGTTTTAAGTGGAGGCGGAGCAAAAGGTTTTGCACATATCGGGGTTCTTAAAGTCTTTGAAGAGGAGAATATTCCCATTACACTTATTACGGGCAATAGCATTGGCACCATTGTTGGTGCTCTATATTCGATTGGTTATTCGGCACAAGAGATCGAAGATTTCACGAAACGACAAAATTGGGAGGCATTACTAACCGATGGTGTTCAAAGAAGGCTTAAATCTCGCTTTAAACAGGAATTTGAACAAAAATACTTTCTGAAACTTGGGATAAATAAAGGTGATAAAAAACTTTCGTTTCCATCTGGATTGGTTGTGGGTAATAATATCTTAAATGTTTTCTGTGGAGTTACTGCTGAGTTAAATGATAGTATTGATTTCACCGAATTGCCCATTCCTTTTTCGGGAGTTGCTTATAATTTAGAAACAGGAAAGGGAGAGATTTTGAATAACCGAAATTTAGCAAAAGCAATGTTGGCAAGTATGGCATTTCCCGGAGTGTTTTCTCCTGTTGAATTTAATGGTATGAAATTGCTTGATGGTGGTATTATCAATAACTTCCCCGTAGATGTTGCAAAAGATATGGGCGCAGATATATTAATAGGTGTTGATTTGAAACAAGCAGATGAAAAAAGTCCGCAATTTGAATCGGTTACTACCATATTTAAAGAAATTGTGTATAAAATTGAAGACGATATACACAATAAAAATGTTGAATTGGCGGATGTCGTAATCAATCCTGAACTTGAAGGAATCGCGACTTTCGATTTTAAAGAGAATGTAATAGATAGTATAATAAAGAAAGGTGAGATGGCTGCAAGAGAACAGCTGCCTAAGATTAAAGCCTTGATAGCAAATAAAAATATAAAGCAGAACAATAGAGTTGATAAAAAGATAGATAAAGACAAAAAGTGGTTGATTACTGAAATAAGAATCCCTAAAAAATACAAAGATGACGATCAGTTTATAACCGTACGTCTTGATTTAGAAAATAACAAACCATACACAATAGATGATATTGAGAAAGCAACTGAAAGAGTTTATGCATATAGCAATTTTGAAACGGTATCATATAAATTACACCCAAATTCTGATGGTTACATATTAGAGCTGGTTATTGAAGATAGAAAAGACAAAAGAATGATGTTGGGTGGAGCATTAAACACGGTTGACGTGGCCGCTTTTTACGCCAATTTTGCGCAACTAAACTATTCTAATTTTCTAAGTTTGATAACCATTGATGCTAAGATTGCAGTTAATCCACAATTAAGATTCATCATGGAAACGCATCGTTTGTTTCTTTCTGCAGTAGGGATAGAAGTAAATGCACGTTACAATAAGTTGAATTATTATCATAGAGGTGAAAGATTGGGTAAAATGGATGTGGGTAGCGCATCGGCTGATCTTTATACTTATAGAAGATTTAAAAATGTGGGCGAATTTGGTTTTGGACTCAACCGAACTTATTCAAGTATTGATGACTATAGGAATGACTTAAGTGAGATGTTTGCAACGAGCTTTAGTGGTTTCTCTACCAGTTTATATGGTTATTTCACAATTGACAGCAGAGACGATGCTTATATTCCAACCAGTGGCATTTACTTAAATTCAAAAATGGCTGTTTTGGAGAATAAAGGTGGTTTTTCAAATCTTATCCCCATTTTAAATTTTGAGTTGAACACCATTAGTCCATTAGGAAAAAATGTATCCATTCTGACAAATTTTTATCACCGTTCAATATTCAATACAAGTAATTATCCCATATCTATCATTAATTATGCTTCAAATAAATTTAATGCCTATACTGATTATAACTTTCCAGTGCTTGGTCAAGCAGGTATTAGTTTTTTAGAGCCAATTAGCACTTTAGGAGAGATAGGAGTTAGGCTTGATGTTGGTCATAAACATTATATTACTCCTAAAATACAAGCTCTTTTGCAGTTTGACAAATGGAGCAATATAGATATGAGTAACCTAAAATGGAGTGGTGGATTAACATACCAAAAAGAAACAAGATTAGGTCCCATTGATTTTACTCTGGGGTTAAAAGAAATGTTCAAAGGCGTGAATGTTTATGGTGGATTAGGATATTATTTTTAAAACGTAGAAGAACTGTTAAGACAGAGGTATATGAAATTTATTAATTTAATTATTGTTGTTGTTGTGCTTATTTTTACAGCACAAGATGAACTACAGGGTCAATCTTTACCCAATGACATCAAATTCGTTAGACAGGGAGTAAAAAGAATGGTGTTTGATGAAAAACAATCTATTCCACTTGCGTCCATACAACCTGCAAGTATTGTTGGATTGGAAGTAATGCACCCAATTACGCATTATTTAGATGAGCATTCCAATACGCATATAAACAGAGATAAACTGATTGTAGCATCAAGGCAAAATACTCAAACTGGAATATGGTTGGGGGGATTCAACCCGTTTGCGACCTACACAGTAGATCTTGATTTATGTGAAGGTTATGGAGAGGTTGGATTCGAGTTTTCAGATGATAAACATCAGCAGCAATTTTTTGTTACATTACAATTCCAAGACAGTTTAATTACTGATGTGAAACTGAGGGTGTCTGATGAAAAAAAGGTTATTGCCGATGAATCCATTTCTGTTAATCAAGAATTAGAGCGCAACATCCAAAAAAAAGTTGTGTTGCAAATGCTGGGTAGTGGTTTTGTGTTGTATTCAAAAGGGGAAGGTTTGCCACAAGTGATTGGTCAAAGTGATTTCAATAAATACATGGACTTGAGAGAGACAAAATATATTAACTCTTTCCATTCAAGCCTTTTCGTAGATATCACTGACGGTAAAGTTGTAATCGACAATGTGGATATGTCGCTTACTGCGGGTGTTGGCTTAGCAGATATAAGGGCCATTACGTATGAAAATGGAGAGTTGCTTTTAGACGAGGGACGATTGTGGTACACCATGTCCATTCGTGGACGTGCCTTACCACATCATATTCAAGGTGTATTTAGTATGAATCCAACCCTGTTTGATGTTAAGTTAGAGGGTGTTGTTGTATTCGATCGTGAAGATGGATTGCTTCGAAACGAAATTGCATCACATATATTCTATGATAGAAATGTTGACCTTTGGCGTGGGATAACAACTGGTTTCAGTGCATATGCCAATATAGATAAAGAAAAGAAACAGCTACTTACCATTGAAAGTGAAAAAGATCCGCGATTTGGTTTTTCGATAATGAAGGCACAACCTTTTGGTGTTGTTGGAGATATTGAAGACCCTCATGTTCTCTTCGATGCTGAGGTGAATAAATGGCGCATACTAACTTGCATAAATCAAGATGGTTATAAGGCAATTATGATGGAGTCTGACTATTGGAATAGAGATTATAAAATAATTGCAGGTCCTGTCTCACAAAATTCTACAGGCACCTCCATTCAGACTATAGGAAACGAGCGGTATTGTTTTTCTGGAAGCTCCGAGCGAGATATATTTATATATTCTTATCCTGACCTAAAGGAAGCTGGAACGCTAAAAATGGATTTACCACCTTGGGATGATTCATCTGGAACAAGGGTCTGGCCCAATGTTTTGCAATTGCCTGAAGGGTATCCATTTAAATATGTGGCATTGATGATGGATCGTTTTAATTTTCCAGGCATGAAAGGACCTAATTGGACGTATGGGGCTCTTTATTTGTATCATGGGTATGAGTGAAAATTTTTCTGTAAAAAGAAAATAATTAAAACTCTTGCTTGTCAGATCCATTATGAAAACCCACAATTGCTGATTATTAATCTTTTTCTACATTTTATTCTTAAAGGGAAAAGTCTAACAATCAGCACTCTGCTAAAGTTCCATGGTAGGGGATTTAGGTTCGGGAATATGTGAGATTGACTTCTCAGGGTGGACTTTTAATAGTCTTTACAAACATTTTGCAGACCAACAAAATGTATAAAACTGTTGAAACTTGTATCCACGGTCCATGAAATCTATTCGGATTACTCTTTCTTCTTTTTCTTCAACAACAATTGTTGAATTTCAATATCACTCATCACCTTCGTATTCGTAAATAAGAACTTGTGGTCTAAGAAATCACCAAATTTGTTGACTTCCTCAATGGCTGTTTGCAAAATTGATCTTACATCTACATCATATGGGAACAGCATTAAAATCGAAAAATAGTTTTCATTGATATCGAACCTCTCTATTTCTACTTTAGCATTTTCTAATTGGAATCTAAACTCTCGCTCCACAATTTGTTTTTGAAGGTCTGTGAAGTCCTCGCTGTGAGGACCAGAGAATAAGGCATAGAATCGAAGTTTATTATCATGACCTCCCAAACCAGAGGATATAAACACTTGCTGTTTACCTAAAAGGTCGGAGTTAAGCATTATTCGGCTTCCCACTAATGCGATGGATGACCAATTTTTAAGTTCTGGCTCAAGTGGACTACTTTGATATGTTTCGATTGAGCGGTATGCAACCACATCAGGGATAGACGAAAGCAGGGCCAAGCTCTTCTTTTTTCTATCAATGGAAGCATCGGGAGAAAACAGAATTGCTATCTCTTCATCTCTTACAAAAGGTTTATTTACACTTCTCAGCTGATCAAAGTAATTGAAATAAGCTATTTGTTCCTCCATAGGAACAAGGTCTTCTAAAATATGAAAAGATTCAATTCCTTGATTATCCAGTGTGCTTCTTAGTCTGTTTAGTATTTCATTCCAATCATTCATTATAGCAAAGATACAAATTTAGAAACATCAAAGTTGAAATTATTCTTTTTATCAATGGTTTTTTAGGTGATATATCTTTAATTTATATCAATAAGCCAATTTATTGGATGGAATTTTTTAATTTCGCATCTAATAAGGTTTTAGTTGAATCTTTAAATAAAAATTCTGACTAAAAAAGGGTCTGTTACTTATATATGTTTCTATCAATAAATAAAGAGTTTTACTATGCGTGTTAAAATAATAAATAAATCAAACAACTCTCTTCCTGAATATGCGACATCGTTTTCAGCTGGCATGGATTTGAGAGCAGACCTTTCAAAATCTGTAACACTTAAACCACTGGAGAGAGCATTAATACCCACTGGTTTGTTTATAGAGTTGCCCGTTGGTTATGAAGCTCAAATAAGACCACGAAGTGGGTTGGCAGTTAAACATGGCATTTCGGTGTTAAACTCACCTGGAACGATTGATGCCGACTATCGCGGAGAAATACGTGTGGTTTTAGTTAACTTGTCAAACGATGAGTTTGTGGTTAACCACGGTGAACGAATTTGTCAAATGGTTGTCGCAGCTCATGCCACAGTGGAGTGGGAGTTGTGCGATGAGCTTGAAGAGAGCGATAGAGGAGTTGGAGGATTTGGTCATACAGGCAAGCATTAAATTTAATATAAAGACATTGAGAATGAATTATAATAAAAGAATATTGACAGCATTATTAAAAGCAATAATACCAACTGCTTTGTTATTAATTCTTTCAACAAGCTTTTCACTTGCACAAGGTGAAAGCAAACTGGTGATTGATTCATCTGATCAAAGAAAGTTTGATTACTACTTCTACGATGCACTTAGTGCAAAAGCGCAAGGTAAATTTGCCGAGGCTTTCGATCTTTTTCAACATTGCCACTCGCTTGATTCAACCAATGCAAATGTGTTAAGTGAGTTAGGCAGTTTTTTCAATGTGCTTCAAGAAAAAAGCAAAGCTGTAGAGTATCTCAGCAAAGCTGTACAACAAGATCCAGATAATTACTATTACAATATGGTATTGGCATCACTCTATAGAGAGGTTGACCAGAAAGAAGAAGCTATTGATATTTACAATAGATTGCTTAAAACTAATCCACAAAAAACCGATATTTACATGGCTTTGGCCGAAGCTTATAATGATAATGGAGATCTTGACAAAGCCATAGAAGCGTTGGATGAATTAGAAAAAAACGTTGGAATCAGAGAGTCTATCACATTAAACAAGTTTCGGCTTTACTCCATGCTCAATAAAAAAGAAGAGGCCTTTGAGGAAATTAAGAGCATTATAAAGAAAAACCCTGACAATTTAAATTATATCATATTACTGGGTGATGTATATATGCAGGACAACCAACTTGAAAAATCGCTTGAACAATACGAAAAGGTTAAAGACCAAGATCCGGGTCTGCCTGCTTTGGTTATTTCAATGGTCAACTATTATGAGAAGAGCGGAAAGCCTGAGTTGGCAAAAGAGGAAATACGTAATGCATTAGTTAGTCCTATGTATGAAGTTGAAATGAAGCTTCAGCTATTAACGCGCTATATTTCTTTATTGCAATCGAACAAAACAGATACTAAAGTAGCCAATCCACTATTTGAAACCCTTTTTGATCAGCATCCACACAATGCTCAACTTAACTTTCTGTATGGAAATGTTTTGATGTTGCAAGAAAATAAAAAAGAGGCGATGAAGCAATTCGAAATTTATACAGAAGCTGAGCCTGGCAATCCTACTGGATGGGAACAAATGCTTCGCATTGCGCTTCCAGATAGTTTAGATCAAGTAGTAACTATCACAGAGAAAGCATTAAAGCATATTCCAGATGCTTACCAATTTTATTTTTATTTAGGGGGGGCAAAATACCAACAAAAGAAATATCAAGAAGCTTTAGATATATATGAAAAAGGATTGGAAACAATGGATGAAGGAAATCCTCCTGTGAAATCAGATTTCTATGCACAAATTGGCGACTTGAACTATCATTTAGGAGATAAGGCTGTGGCTTTTGAGAATTACGAAAAAGCTTTGAAGATTAATCCACAAAATTTAGGTGTATTAAACAATTACAGTTATTTCCTGTCTGTTGAGAATAAAGATTTAGACAAAGCAGAACGAATGAGCGAAATAACGGTGAAAGCAGAGCCAACCAATGCAACTTTTCTGGATACTTATGGTTGGGTGTTGTTTAAACAAGGTGCATATACAATGGCTAAAATATATATAGAGAATGCTGTAAAGTATAGCGAAGATGCGCCTTCAGCTGAAGTTTTAGAACACTACGGAGATGTGCTGTATAAAACAGATGGACCAGAGCAGGCTCTGGAACAATGGAAGAAAGCAAAAGAGATAGGCAGTGATTCTAAGACCTTGGATAAAAAGATTAAATCGAAAAAATACATTGATGAAAATTAAATTGATTGCTAAAATGAAATACAATACTTTACTAAAATATAGTGTTAGCTTTTTGTTGGTGTTGTTTGTTGGTCTTTATGGCTGTAAATCAAAAGAACGGATTGTGCAAGCAGATTCTGAATTGGAAAGTAAATCAAGTTCGGTGCTTTTTAAAGATGTGCTACACAAAGGACTTGAATTTTCCACTTTCTCTTCAAAGTTAAACATGACCATTTCAACTGGAACTAAAACAATCGCTTCAAAAGGAAATTTGCGTATTGTTAATAATGAGGCTATTCAGCTATCTGTTCAGCCGTTATTTGGTATCGAAATGTTTCGTCTATATGTTGAACCTGATTATCTCATTATTCTTGATAGAATGAATAAGAGGTATGTAAAGGAGTCTTTCGAAGACCTCAAAGATAAAAGCCCTGTTGGATTTAACTTCTATTCTTTGCAGTCTCTTTTTACAAATAGTTTGTTCATACCTGAACAGTCTGATGTAACAGCCAATGACTTTCGAAAATTTAAGTACTCCGAGAGTCGTGAAAACTATCTTTTGACAGCCAGTGATAAGAAATCGAACATTGATTATGCTTTTTCAATTAATGGGAATGATCAGATAACATTAACCCAATTGTTTTTACCTAAGAAAAACTATTCATTGCAATGGAACTATGACCAGTTTACGCTAATGAAAAACTTGTTCTTTCCTTACGAAATGAAAATTGTTGCTGCTACTGAAAAAAGAAAATTAAATACCTCTCTTTCTTTATCAGATATAACCTTAGATTCTCCGATGAACCTTGAGACATCTATTCCTGGGAGTTACACAAAAATTGAATTGAGTGAAGTGCTAAAAATGTTTTCAGATAAAAAATGAAATACTTGTTTCTCTTTTTCAGCTTAAGTTTAAGTCTTAACGCTTTTTCTCAGACCGGAAGGATAGAACGTTTGCAAGAGCAGCGTAAAAATCTGCAAACTGAGATAGAGACTACCAACAGACTTTATTTAGATGTAAAGAAACAAACTACGACCATAGTTCAACGCATTAACCTTATTAATAAACAAATATCCAATCGAAAGAAAATGATTGAAGTGCAGAACAAAGAGATTGAAGCACTCGATAATGAATTGGTACGTTTGGGAAAAGATATTGCAATTTTAGATAAAGAATTAAAGCAAAGACAAGATAAGTATGCCAATGCCATAAAAATGGTGATGCATAAAAAGCAACAAGAGAATAAACTGTTCTTTATACTTTCAGGTAAATCATTTGGCGAAGCATTGCGCAGAATGCAGTATTTAAAGCAGTATTCGCGTGTACAAAAAAGTCAAGCTACTGAAATTAAAGAAAAGAATGCACAGTTAGTAAAAAAGAAAGAGGATGTTGAGCAAGCAAAGGTAGAACGCAGCCAAACACTTGTATCAATCAGAGAAGAACAATCAAAACTGATTGAGGAAGAGAAGAATAGAAAAAGTGAAATGACCGAAGCAAAAGGTAAAGAAAACGAGTTGCAAAAAGTACTTCAAGACAAACAAAGACAAGCTAATCGTCTAAACACAGAAATAGAAAAACTGATAGCTGAAGAGGTTGCACGACAAGAGCGTGAGACACGTAGAATAGAAGAAGAGCAGCGAAAGAAAAGAGAAGAGCAAGCCCGCATTGCAGAAGAAAGACGCAGAAAGGAAGAGAAAAAACCAAAAAAAGGAAAATCTGAACGAAAAGAAGAACAGGTTGTAACCAGCGAACCTGAAAGACCTGTTGTAAAGAAAGAGCCAATTTTAGCTGCTACAGAAACATTTAATCTCTCTAAAAACTTTGTTGCAAACAAAGGAAGACTGCCAATGCCTGTTACGGGTGCAGCTACTATTGTTTCCTCATTTGGAGTTCACAGACACAGCGAGTGGAATGTCTCTACAAATAACAGTGGCATTGATATTCAAGCACAGAACAATTCAGATATTCGCTCAATTTTTGAAGGTGAAGTATCACGCATCATTGCTTTCCCAGGGTACAATAACTGTGTTATACTTCGACATGGTGACTATTACACATTTTATGCCAATATTATAAATGTGTATGTAAAGCAAGGACAAAAAGTGAAGACAGGAGAAGCTTTAGGTAAAATATATACTGATTCCGATACTGGAATTTCTTCTATGCATTTTCAACTATGGCAGAAAACAACGAAGCTTAACCCTGAACCATGGCTCAAGAAATAATAAATTCGAACTAATATAATAACATCATAGTAATCTATTCTTTTATGAATCTAAAACTGCGTTTAATTGTGATGAACTTTCTTCAATATGCTATTTGGGGAGGATGGTTAATTTCTTTGGGAGCTTATTTGGGTGGTAAGTTAGATTTCACAGGCGTTCAGATTGGTAGTTTCTTTGCAACAATGGGTATTGCTTCACTGTTTATGCCCGGCTTATTAGGTATTATTGCCGATAGATTTGTTCCAGCTGAGAAGCTATTGGGCTTTTGTCATTTGATGGGAGCTATGTTTTTGTTTTTGGCAGCACCTCAAACAGAATATTCCGCTTTGTATACTTACATCTTAATTGCTGTCGTCTTTTATATGCCAACAATTGCCTTGTCAAATGCTGTTGCATACAATGCACTCGAAAAATCAGGTCTTGATACAGTTAAGACGTTTCCTCCTATTAGGGTTTGGGGAACGGTTGGTTTTATTGGTTCAATGATTGCTGTTGACTTGCTACGTATTGACGGTATTAAATTTTCTCAGTCAGCTTATCAACTTTATTTCTCTGCAACGCTGTCATTACTATTGGGTATCTATTCGTTTACTTTGCCAAAATGCCCAACAAGTCCTGCAGGTGAGAGCAAATCGTGGGTAGATAATTTTGGTTTGCGTGCATTTGCATTATTCAAAAAACGCAAAATGGCTATTTTCTTTACTTTTTCCATGCTTCTTGGTGTATCTCTTCAGATTACTAACATGTTTGCCAATGACTATTTGACAAATTATTTTGGCAAAATGCCAGAATATCAAAACACATTTGGCGTTCAATATGCCAACATCCTCATCTCTATCTCTCAAATGTCTGAGACACTTTGTATTTTGCTGATTCCTTTCTTTTTAAAACGATTTGGCATTAAAAAAGTGATGCTGATTAGCATGTTTGCGTGGATACTTCGTTTTGGGTTGTTAGGTGTAGGTAATCCAGGCGGAGGTGTATGGATGCTTGTTCTTTCTATGCTTGTGTATGGTGTAGCTTTCGATTTTTTCAATATCTCTGGTTCTCTTTTTGTGGAAAAAGAAACAAGTCCAAAGATCCGCTCCAGTGCTCAGGGAGTATTTATGATTATGACGAATGGTTTTGGTGCCTTCATAGGTTCATATGCTGCTGGTAAGGTCGTCGACATGGCTGGATGGCCGAATGCTTGGTTCGTATTTACTGCTTACTCTGTTGTAGTTATGGTGCTTTTCGCAATGCTATTTCATTACAAACACTATCCAGAAAAGATAGAACGACATTTGGCAAGATAAGAAATGAAGAATTTGAAGTGAAAGGTCGTGGGTGTGAATCGCTCTCGACTTTTTATTTTTATGACTTAAGCAAATGACTTTACATTCAGAGTTTGATATTAGTAACAAAACGTTTTATCAAAAGAGACCTTTGCACGATAATTCG
>DEZB01000003.1 GCA_002364735.1 Bacteroidales bacterium UBA3143 | reverse complement strand
TTGAGACTGTTGGTGGAGAGAAATATGTTTTGAAATAAAAATGTAGAGTCTGGTAATTGAACTACTTAAGACTTCTTATGATAATAGACTCACTGGGATAATAGAACATCGTTTTAAAAACCAATTACTGGTGTACCAAAGGAACTGTGTTTTGATTTCTATTTTACAAATTCACCAATTTATCTTCTTTATAGTTTTATTGAAAACAGTAAAACAATGAAAAACCATCTGTCTATTATTCAGAGTTTCCTTATGGAGATTGTCGACATAGAATAAGCATTCCTAACTGGGAATTGGAATATATTTCACAAACACCTAAACATAAGTCAACTAAATATATTTCAAATGCTTCAAAAAGGAGACACACTCCTATAGCACCATCTAAAAAATTCAAAGGAAAATATGGACTAAATGAATACACTTATTTTATTTTAGAGGTTGTCTAAGTAGTTGCAATCATTTTGGATACACTTAAAAAACTAGGAGCTTATGATAATACACTCGTTGTTTTTGTGAGTGATAATGGTCGCTCTTGACATAAATATAAAACTGAATTACAATGAACTTAAATATCTTATTTGGAATTCTACTGATTGCAACTGGGGCATTTTCATCTGGAAGCTTTGCAGTACCTTTTGGAAAAATAAAAGACTGGGAGTGGGAATCATACTGGATGGTTTTTAGTCTGGGAGCCTATATCCTGTTACCGCTTCTGGCATGTTATATTTTCACACCTAATTTTGCATCAATAATTAGACTTGTTCCACAAAATGTAATCATTTGGGTTTTTCTTTTAGGTGCTGTTTATGGAGTAGGCAATCTTTCTTTTGGATTGGCTTTACGTTATCTCGGACTATCATTGGGCTATGCATTGTCTCTTGGACTAATGCTAGCGATTGGCACTCTCATTCCCCCTGCGATAGATGGAAGGTTAGCGTTAATGATGTCTTCTTCAGGAGGCAATCTGTTTATTGTTGGTATTGCAGTTGCAGTGTTGGGAGTCATCCTGTCGGCTTGGTCTGGAATTACAAAAGATAAAATGATTTCTACAGAAAAGAAACAGGAGAGTGTTAGTGAATTCAATCTTCGAAAAGGTATAATGGCTTCGCTTTTAGTAGGTGTAGCCGGTTCTGCCATGGCACTTGGATTTGAACAAGGACAGCCCGTATCGCTGTTGGCTGAAGCAAACGGAGTAAATCCTCTTTTTTCTATGATACCTGTTTATTTAGTTTTACTTGCTGGCACATTTATGTCAACATTTGTGTGGTGTATCTTCCTTGGGATAAAAAACCGTTCGTACAGAAATTATATCAAGAGTAAAAACACAAAAACCTTATTATTAAATTATTCCTACGGGTTGCTGGCTGGATTACTCTGGTTTAGCCAATATATTTTTTATGGTATGGGTAAAAGCAAAATGGGTTCTTTCACCTTTACTTCTTGGGGGATATTAATGGCTTTAACAATAGGGTTTGCCACAATTTGGGGCTTAATCCGAGGTGAATGGAAAGGGGTTTCTGCAAGAGTTTATATGATTATGATAGTGTCATTGCTCATACTTATTGCTGCTTCTTTTATGATTGGCATTAGCGGTTCTAATTAATCAAAAAAATAAAATCAAAATGAATATTAAAATGACATCAAGAGAGAGAGTTTTAGCAGCAATCAATCATCAAACTCCAGACAAAGTACCAATCGACCTTGGAGCTACACCCAGTAGCGGTATTTCGGCTATTGCGTATTCTAATTTGAAGAACTATTTAGGAATGAGTCATCTCCCAGTTCAGATATATGATGTGGTACAACAATTGGCACAGCCAGATATGTCGATTCTTGATAAGTTTGGTGTAGATGTGTTGGATATTGGTAGAGAGTTTAACAATAAACCTTCTGACTGGAAGCCCACAATGTTAGCAAACGATGCACCAGCTTTCTATCCTGTATGGTTTAACCCAGTAAAGCTTGATAATAACTCGTATGTTACATACGATGATGATGGAAAAACTGTCCTCTCTCGTATGCCAGTAGGTGCAACTTTTTTTGACCAATCCTATTTTCCTTATGTAGACGGTTATCCAGATAATTATGACAACTTGGATGCTGAAATGAATCGAATTATGTGGTCTCGTGATGCGCATAGCCCTTGGGATCATGGAGGAGATGAAGGTTTTTGGGAAACATTACGAGAAAAGACACTCAATTTGCGTAAAACAACAGACAAAGCATTGATGGTTATTTGTGGTTGTAACCTTTTTGAATGGGGTACTTTTTTGCGTCGGATGGATAATTTTCTCATGGATTTGTTGTGTGATCCTTATAATGTGGAGAAAATGCTTGATGAGCTTTTAAAAAGGCACCTTGCTACGCTCGAGAAAGTTTGCAATGCAGTAGGTGACATTGTGGATATTATTCGTTTTGGCGACGATCTTGGAATGTCTACTGGTCCTTTTATGGATGCAGAAACATATCGCACATTATTTAAACCCCGTCATAAAATTCTTTGCGACTATGTGAAATCGAACAGCCAAATGCGTACATTTATTCATTCATGTGGCTCTATTTCTTTATTAATGCCTGATTTAATTGACGCAGGTATTGAAATCTTTAATCCAGTACAAACAAATTCATATAAAATGGAACCCGATTTCTTAAAAAAAGAGTTTGGAAAAGATTGCACCTTTTGGGGTGGCGGTGTTGAGACTGTAGGAGTATTAAACAATTCCAATCCTAAACAGATTAGAGAACAAGTTTTAGAACGATTAGAAATCTTCTCCAAAGGAGGTGGCTTTGTATTCAATACCTAAGTACATGACAAAAAA
>DEZB01000057.1 GCA_002364735.1 Bacteroidales bacterium UBA3143 | reverse complement strand
TTGAGACTGTTGGTGGAGAGAAGTATGTTTTGAAATGAATCAACAATCTGGAGGACTAAACTCAAAACTTTAATGGCATAATAAAAAGAAGGTCAAAAACAATATTCATCATGTTTTTGACCTTTCTGGTTATGTATTGAATTTAAAAATTCATTTACTTCACTTTACGCCTAATTGGGTCAGCTAAAAAACTATCGAATACTTTAGCCACATCAGCAGGATTCACGCCATCTTTAAAACTGCTAACATAGCTATGCTTTGGATTATTGGGTTGTAATCGCCACACCATTGTGCCATCTTCAAAAATATGGTTGTAGCCGACAGTATTCAAATGAAAAAACTCATCATATCCTTTAACCGCAACATAAACCGCAATGAAGTCAGCACTATGGTGCCAGTTTCTATTCCAGCTTTTCAGAAAAATTGAATAAGCTCTTGAGATTGGATTTGATTCTGGAGGGAAATCGAAAGTAACTTTTCCTGTTTGTATTTCGTCTGCAAAATCGCCACCTCCGGTAAATATTATTTGTGTTGGCCACTCTTTTGCAACAAGCTGTATTGATTGAGGGTCAGGTTTGAAATTACCCCATCGGCCAATATTTTGTTCCAGTGGATAACGTCCTCCCATACAAACTAAGTGTTTAACTTTTTTACTAACCAACTCCTTCCCAGTTAAGGGACTGATATCATCAGCGTTACTCTCCAAAAGATATGCAAGGTTGGTTAAATAGCCTACAGTAACAATAACAACACTTGAGTCAGGTTGCTCCGATAATACTTTGCGATAAACTGCTATAGCATCAGGGGCTTTTTCGCCCAGTCCAATATCTTGTGGAAATTCTTCTGAAATTGTTTTTGCATAAGATGAGTTTCGGTATACACCCAGTGTTTTAACTGCTCCAACAGGAATGTTGGGACGGTCACAAAAAGTATTGATGGCTACAGTGGTCGGCACCGACCATGGATTTAGACTACAAACAAGTGTAGCAAGAATTTCTGCATCTCCGCTGTTGGCTAACCCGTGCAACATGCCCAGCGCACCAACATCGTCAACATCTGACTCCATGTCAGTATCAAAGATTATTTTAACTGGTTGAGCAATTATCGTGATAATACTCAAACTCATAATTGCAGTGAACAAAAAACTTTTTAGCTTCATATAAATTTAGTCTATAAATAATTAAGCCTACTATTATTTTCCATAACCGAGATTCTAAGGAAAATATGATTGTTTAGTGATGCGAGTTAATTGATTCTATAAACTTTTAGAATTTCTTCATTCTAATATTTCTATATTCTATTTTCATTGGGGGTCCCACATGAACTTGCATGCCTAATAAACCATCGTTCTTTCGATTTAATGTGTCGTCGTCAATTACCACACTCATTATTTGATTATTAATGATGTGAATCAATGTGTTTCCACGCACTATAATATGACATTCATTCCAATCATCTTTCTTTATAAATTTGAGTAAAGCAGTTTTATCTCCAACTGTGCCAATTTCGAAAACCTTTTGTTGATTATCCACTTTAGCAATTTCTCCTCGAAGTGCCAAGAATTGACGTCCTCTTTCTTCATAGTTTTGTCCTGTCCATTCTCCTTGTCCATCAATATCGCACTGATATCCTTTTAATGCAAAAGGCACTCCTGCTACTTCAAAGCTTCTGTAGTTAATTCCAGAGTTACCTTGATCAGATACTTTATATTCCAGTTTTAACTCAAAATCACCAGTTGTTCCACCTCGCCAAATTAAAAAAGTATTCCTTTCCAAAATAGTTTCGGGTGTTACCTCTCCTACAATAGTCCCATTCTCTACCCGCCAATAAAGAGAGTCTCCTTCCCAGTCAGTTAAAGTTTCACCATCAAAAATTGAAACAAACCCACCCTCATCTCCAACTAATGGCTTTGGAAATGGGTCTTGTGCAAAACAACTGTTACTACCTAATATTACGAATAGGCTGATAAAAAAGACATTTTGAGAGTTATTGATTTCATAATCGTATATATTATATAGTTTGAGGCTATTGGGATAGTTCAAGACACCTATATGATGAAAACAAATATAGAGTTTTTACATGATTAATTACAAATTTACTGACCACATTAACAATCTCAAATGGTGCAGTATTATTAAAAAAAATCCAATCAAGAAATAAATCTTGCTTGGATTCAAACAGGCTAACACACTTCAGTCCTTTTATTATGAATCGAGGACTTACTTTCAGCCTGTTTTGTCTAAAGTAGAATTTAAACAGAAAATTAAAAAAAGTGTTTTTACATGAAACCTCCAAAGGCAGTGAAACCTAAAACGCCAATAATTGCTGTGAGAATCATTCCAATAACCACATATACTGCGATAATCACAAGCAAACTCACTAAAAAATAGCTCATTGATTTTTCTTCAGAAACATTTGTCATGGGTTTAAAGCCAATGTACAGAATATATAGACTGTAAAGCCCACCCAAGAATGTGAAGAATGCCAACGGTGGAAAGATGTTGAGTATGCCCGCTAATAATATTGCTGTGTAAGAAAAACCAACTAACTTAACTGCTTTATCAAGGCTAACAGTTGTATTAAAAGTGGGTGCTAACTTATGGATTACAAAACCTGATAAATAGACGCCAATGACAATTGACACCAGTGACATGACAGCTTGTGCTAAGCCTCCACTAATTGATTGTACCCTATAACCTAAAATTTGATATCCTATAAGACCAACACCTATAAAGATTGCAACGGCTGAGATAAGTGCCAAAGGAAGCACATAAGTCATAACATGTTGCTGAGCAGTGTTTGTGTTTTCTTTTGCTACCTCCCACTCTAACTTAGGATTTACGATAAATTGTTTTGCTGTGTTTATAATACTTTTCATGATTAATATCTTTTATTTTTACAAAATGGTATTATGATTCTGCTTTAAAAAATTTAGTATGTTTCTTCTCAATTTGTTGCATGCGTTCTTCAAATCGTTTAAGAACAGATTCTAAAGCAACTGCCTCATCATTGGTAAGGTCTTCTAAGAAAAGGTTTCGCTTGTTATGATAATCTCCCCATTTAGACATGATATCAATAGACTTGAAACCCACTTCAGCAGTAACTTTCATAAGTTTTAACTTATCCATCATGCCCAAATTATCGGCATCAACATTTTTAAATCCTCCCATATCTGTTAATACTTGGTCTATTAAAATAGCGTACTCATCCGCAATTTGATTCATATCGTGGATATAGGCAACTACCTCTGGCTTATCAATAAGAGAAGGTGGTATTTCAACATCTAACCTTCCAAGTTTACCATCTGCAACAGTCTTTTTAGGATTGTCAGCACAAGAAAATGAGAAAAGGCTAAAAGTTATAATTGTTAGCGTAAGGCTAAAAATACTGATATTCATGATTGATAGTTTTAATTGTTATATCATTTATTCTCTATGCCAACAAATCTACAATCAGAATCAAATATCTACTATGTCTATTTTCTCAAAAAGTTGTAGTATAATATTATGTAGGGGATTTGGATGAAGGAATGATGATAAAACAAATAAACGTCACAGTATTACAATTTTAAATTAGCTTTCATTCTCTTGCAATTGTTTTCGGTATTGAGCAGGTGGAACTTTAAAAACATCTTTGAATGATTTTGAAAAATAGGAAGCATCACTGAATCCGGAGGCAAAACAAACATCAGTTACATTAAGGTTTTTGTTCTTTAAGAACTCGGAGGCCAACTTAACCCGGTGGACACGTATAAACTCTGACACAGACATACCAACGGTAGCTTTTAGTTTACGGTAGAGTTGTGCTCTACTCATAGCCGCAACTTTACAAAACTCATCTACACCAAAGTTAGGGTTCGTTATTTCGTTTTCTATAACATGTTTCAAGGTTTTAGCAAAGCTATATTCATGACCATCAATCAATAGATCAAATGGCTTTATCAAAATCTCGTTGCGATATTTTTGACTCAGCACATTGCGAACATTAATTAAGTTATCCACTTTATGTTTTAATATTTTAGCTCCAAATGGCTTCACTACGTAATCATCAGCTCTATTTGTTAGTCCAGCAATCAAGTCTTTTTCTTCATTCAAAGCCGTTAATAAAATAATGGGTATATGATTGGTTAATGTATCACCTTTAAGGGTGTTGCATAATTTTAAACCATCTACATTAGGCATCATAATGTCCGATATAATTACATCGGGTATTTGCTCAAGAGCCATTGCTATACCTGCCTCTCCATCTTTTGCCTCAATTATGTGATACGCATCTTTAAAGCAATCTACTACATATTTTCTCAAGTCATCGTTATCCTCAACAACAAGTAGTTGAGGTATATTTGTCACATTGTAGGTGTCTATTTCTTGATCTTCCATCTCTTCATTTGAGGATACATCTTTATTCATTGTTTCTGATGCAAGTTGATACCGATCAACGTTTGCTAAATCTAAAGCCTTATCACGATCAACGTTAACTTGTTCTTCGCTTTTTTGTAAAGGAGGAAAAACAACCGTAAACTCAATATCATTCTTATTGTTGTATGACACAGAAAGTTTTGCATCATAAAGCGCACAAAGCTCTTTCACTAATGAAAGACCAATGCCTGAACTACTATAATGCGATGGTCCTTCTGTATAGTATCTTTCAAATAGTTTAGAAAGTTGTTCACTACTAAGTTGTTTACCAGAGTTGGATACTTTAACAACATAGGAATCTGCCTTTTTCTGACCTATAAAATAGATATTCCCATTTGTCTCAGTGAATTTCAAAGCGTTTGACAATAAGTTGGTTACAATAATCTCAACGATATGCAAATCAATCCAGCTTTCACCGCTATCTTCTATATCGATGTTGTAGTTTATTGACTTGTTATTAGCAAAATGGACGAAGAAACTTGAAATACCTTTTAGTGCTGATGATAAATTTGCTTGCTGGGGATTTATCTTAAATATACCTGAATCTACTTTTGATAGACTTAATAATTGATCCACCAAAAACAATAGTCGCTCCGAATTGCGAAGCATCATGGTTAGATCTTTTCTTAAAGCAGGAGACAAATCAGTGTCAAGCAGATTTTCTAATGGACCTTTTATCAGTGTAAGTGGCGTTCGAAATTCGTGAGATACATTTCCAAAAAACCTTGATTTTATTTTGTTGATATCCTCTAACTCTCTACTTAGTTTTAAACCATTGTGGTATCGATAGTACAAAAAGCCAATTGATCCTGACAAGAGCAGAATTAGCAAAAAGAAAATGCGCTGTTGATCTGTTTTATTTTTTTCCGTCAAAGCTTTTTCAGTTGTCAATAGCTGTATTTGTTGTGAGGCTTCTTTTCCTTTATACCTGTTCTCCAGCTCAAGAATGCGCACTTCGCTATTCTGCGCCATTACGCTATCACGGTACTTAAATGCCATCTCTTTTGCTTCATAAGCAGGACGATAAAGCGCTTGTTTTTCTTTCAGTTGAGCCAACAGCTCATAGCCCCTTTGCTGATAGTCATATGAATCTATTTGATTGGCCAAGGACATTATTTCGGTTACATGCGATTCCGCTTCTTCTGTTTTAGCAAGAGTTATAAGAGTTTCAGCAAGCGAAATTTGTACTTCAAGTTTATGAAAAGCATCTTTCGAATCTTCCATAAGAGAATAAGCCTCTCTAAGTAATTGAACAGCTAAATCTCTATCGCCTTTTTTAAAATAAATCAAACCCATTGCTCTATTACATATAGCCTCTCCAATATCTGAACTGATTATCTTGTTTTGTGCCAACGATTGCTCATAATAGAAAAGCGCACTGTCTAAATCGTTGCTCATATCATAGCTTTCTGCTATGTTGGCATAGTTGATAGCAGCACCCAAATTACTTTGACCTTGTTCTTCTATAGCTAATGCTTGACGAAAGTAACTTCTTGCCTGTTGTGGTTTTTTTAAAGCCAGGAAAATATTCCCCAGTCCATTCATTGCCACAGCCCTACTCTTTAAATACTCTTCTTTTGATGAGGATAGTTCAAGAGCAAGAAAATGGTAGGAAGATGCTTCCATATTGGAGTAGGTTCGTCTCAGGTCAGTTCCAATATTATTTAATGCGTATATCTGTCCAGTAGTGTCTTTGCCCATTTCCGCAATGTTCAATGCTTCAAAATGTAAATTTAAAGCCTCTTTATAAGCACCTTCATTTCGGGCTTTAGTTCCTCTGTTATTCAAATCTTTCACTTGTGCCGCAAGACTATCAAATTTTTCAGCTTCTAAATGTCTCGAAAGCATTTCTTCCGAAAAATAGCTGTTTTTATAATTGCACGAAAAAAGGATTTGTGTTGCAACTAAAAAAATGAGATTGATATAGCTGTATTTTAATTTAAGCATTTGAGCGTATAGAAATAGAACACTTTTCATATTCTAAAGGTTATTTAAAACTTATAACATGAAGAGCGCTCGATTGTTTTAAAGACTTTCGCATCTATAGAGGGAGAATTATTGGACATTCAAATTCATTCAAATCGAACAAGTATCAATTTGAAAATAAAAGATGCTGTTTTTTTACAGTTCACTCGAAGATGCGAGGTAAATCAGTTATAAATCAAATCCACCGTGGTGGATTGAACGTTCATACAATGAAAATTGAAAACACTGCGTTGAAAATGTTCTGAATCGCTTAAAATGACACTTTTTTGAGCAAATTTGGAAAAAAAACACCGTAAAAAAGAAAAAAGGAGTTTATAATTGAAAATTCAACTGATGAAAAGAGAATTCAAGTCCGGGGATTGGATTTTTAAAGCATAAATGGAGCAAATAAGGGCTGCAAAACGAAAATAATGTGTTTGAAAACATTTTCACCGTGGTGTTTGCGATTTTCAACTGTTTGAAACATTTTGTAGACATGAAAAATGTTTTGAAAAAGGTTTGTCAGTAAATTAACAATCAATTGCAAATAATTGTGTTAATTTAAAAGGGTGCATTTTATTTCTAATTCTAAACAATTGGTTTAAAATGCACGAGAAGTATAAAGAGGAACTATGAATTAAAACATAGACACAACTCGCTTTATTCCAGCAACCAAAGAATCGACTTCTTCTTTGGTATTGTAAAATGAAAACGATGCCCTCACTGTTCCTTCTACTTTCATAATATCCATAAGAGGTTGAGCACAATGATGTCCTGTTCTTACTGCTATACCCATTTTATCTAACATCATCCCCATATCGTAATGATGAATATCATTTATTAGAAAGGAGACAACACTATTTTTGTGAGGTGAAGTTCCGTATATCTTAAGTCCATCAATAGTGAGTAACTGCTCTGTAGCATATTCAAGCAACTCCTGCTCGTAACGAGCAATGTTATCTAACCCAATATTTGATATATAGTCTAATGCTGTAGCTAATGCCGATGAACCAACAAAATCTGGCGTTCCTGCTTCAAACTTAAAGGGGAGTTCATTGAAAGTTGTTTTTTCAAACGAAACACTTGAAATCATCTCTCCACCACCATGATAGGGAGGTAGCTTGTTCAACCACTCTTCTTTACCATATAGCACACCCATGCCAGTAGGACCATAAGCTTTATGACCAGAAAATACTAAGAAGTCACAATCCATCTTTTGCACATCAATGGGCATGTGTTGCACCGATTGTGCAGCATCTATCAAAACAGGAATGCCATGAGCATGCGCTATCTTAATGATTTCATTCACATCATTCAAGGTGCCTAAAGCATTAGAAACATGCGTGATAGAAACAAGCTTTGTACGGACGTTGATTTTTTTCTTAAACTCTTCAACAATCAGTTCCTGGCGATCATTAATGGGAATAACTTGGAGTTTAACACCTGTAATATCTTCTTGTAGCTGCCATGGAACAATGTTGGAGTGATGTTCCATAGCTGAAACAATAATTTCATCATTAGGTTTGCAAAATTCTCTACAATAAGTAGATGCAACTAAATTGATTGACTCAGTTGTGCCACGTGTAAAGATAATTTCATTAGAAGATTTGGCTCCTATAAACTTCTGTATTGTAATGCGTGCTGCTTCATGTGCTTCGGTAGCTTGTTGACTCAAATAATGAACCCCTCTATGAATATTAGCATTAAGCGTGAAGTACATTTTCTCAATCTTATCAACTACACATTTAGGCTTTTGTGTAGTAGCTGCATTGTCAAGATAAACCAACGGTTTACCATAAACCTTGCGTGAAAGTATGGGAAAGTCACTTCTTATTTTACTTATATCAATCATATTGGGTTGTTATCTATCATTTATTTACAAACGGCACAATTACCACATCGCATTAGCTCACCCCTGAATCGTTTGTCGATAAGATATTCTAATCTTTCCTTCAACGTTTCAATATTTATTAAATCAAGTACATCTTTAGTGAATGCAACCATTAGAAGCATCTGAGCTTCATTCTTCGATATCCCTCTTGCTTGCAGATAAAACATGGCCTCATCATCAAGATGACCTGTAGTTAGTCCGTGAGAACACTTCACATCGTCTGCATATATTTCAAGCTGTGGCTTTGCAAACATCTTAGCATCTGGCGATACGATTAAGTTTCGATTGGTTTGATATGCCAAAGTTTTTTGAGCATCCTTTTCAACTAAAATCTTTCCACAGAACACTCCAGTTGCTCTCTCTTTCAAAACGTATTTAAACAACTCATTGCTGGTGCAATTCGGTACGAGGTGGTCTAAAAAAGCATAATTATCGACATGCTGCTCCTTATCGTTTATAGAAAGCCCACCAATAGTAGCATGAGCATGTTCGCCCAATAATCTGAAACTAAAGTTGTTACGTGTATATCCATTGTGCAAAGTTATAGCGCTTGTCACAACGTTTGAGTTTGTTTGTTGTGCGGTAAACAAAGAAGACAAACGAGTTACTTTCTCTGAGTTTTCTTCTAACTCATAAAAATCTAATTGTGCATCTCGTGCTGCAAATATTTCTGTAACTTGCGTCACCACGAATTCAACATCGTCTATTGTGTGATCGCAAACCAATACTTTAGCTTTTGCACCTTGCTCAATGATAATGAGTATGCGTCTGTTAACACTTGAGTCAACTCCTCCACTAAGTAAATTAATAAGTTGAATCGGCTTTTCAACTATGACTCCTTTGGGTACATACAGCACAAAACCATCTGGAGCAAACATTGTATTGTATGCCACTAATCCACTATCTGAATAGTCGGCTGCATTTCCGTAGTGTTCTTTAAAAACAGCTGGATATTGTTTTTCAAATTCTCTCATGCCTCCTGCATATACACCTTTGGGTAATCCTTCCACCTGGTTGTTATTGTCATAATACCTATCGTTGGTAACAAAGTGCAAATTTGTTTCTAAATTAGGCACATCACATTTGAAGGTGTCGTACGGATTAACAGGAATGGGAAGATTGAGAACATTTAAACCTAAATCTGATTTAAACGCCTGTGACACATCAGAGTGTTTATATTCTTCTATTTTTGATGTAGGAAAGCCAATCTTTTGAAAAGCTTCGAAAGCAGCAGCACGCTGCTCATTGAGCGTTTCTATAGAGTTATCGTCTATTTCAGTTCTGTATTGCTGAAATAAATCTATATATTGTTGTTCAATCATTATATTTATATGTAAGTATGCATTACCTGAAAGAGATCAGGTAAATTGCTTTTTTAATGAGTTTTAAATCAATATCATCGGTTAAGGTCGAATTTGTTTATTCGGCTAACCAATCATATCCTCTTTCTTCAAGTTCTAAAGCTAATTCTGGACCAGCACTTTTCACAATTTTACCATCGTGAAGTACATGTACAAAATCGGGTTTTATGTATTCAAGCAATCGTTGGTAGTGAGTAATAAGAATTGTTGCATTCTCTGGTGAGCGTAGTTTATTAACGCCTGCTGCTACAATGCGGAGTGCATCAATGTCCAATCCCGAATCTGTTTCGTCTAATATCGAAAGTTTAGGACTCAACATAGCCATCTGGAAAATTTCGTTACGCTTCTTTTCACCTCCCGAGAAACCTTCGTTTACAGAACGGCTCACCAATTGTTTGTCCATTCCAAGCATTTCACGTTTGTCACGCATTAGCTTCAAAAAATCGCCAGCAGCTATGGGGTCTAAGCCATCATACTTACGTTTCTCATTAACAGCTGCTCGCATAAAGTTGACCATGCTTACACCTGGTATTTCAATTGGATATTGAAAACTTAGAAAAATGCCTTCACGAGCCCTATCTTCTGGTTCCATATCCAAAACATCTTTTCCCAGAAAAGATATGCTTCCTCGGGTTATTTCAAATTTTGGATTACCCGCTAAAACGGATGCCAGTGTACTTTTCCCAGATCCGTTAGGACCCATAACAGCATGGATTTCTCCTGCTTTAACTTCTATATTGATACCTTTGAGAATTTCTTTGCCTTCTACGCGGGCATGTAGTTTTTTTATACTTAACATGTGTCGATGATTATTTATATGTAGATGATAGAACCACTGTAACCTAATGAAGTGGTTTATTTTATTTATAATTAAAAACTGCAACCTTTCGGTTTGCAGTTGAATAACAACTCAGCTATAAAAATGTTTGTTGTGCCTAAAAAAGAGAAAATATTCTTAGAACTATTTAATGATCAATAGGTTTCTAAACAATTGAAAAATCTATTTCATCAGAATTTCTTGCCTCTTTAATTTTCTTAAACAGATCTGATGCAAACACAAATTCATTTAATGCATTATTATCAGATTCCATAATTTCACTCTTCGATCCTTCCCACTCTTTTTTTCCTTCATGAATATAAATGATATGATCACCAATGTTCATAACTGAATTCATATCATGAGTTACCACAATGGTGGTCATTCCAAAGTCCTTGGTAATATCATTAATCAATTCGTCAATCAATTGTGAAGTCTTTGGGTCTAAACCCGAATTAGGTTCGTCGCAAAACAAGTACTGAGGATTAAGTGCAATTGCACGCGCTATAGCAACGCGCTTCATCATTCCACCACTTATCTCAGAAGGAAATAAATCATGAGCACCTTCCAAATTTACTCTCTCTAAACAAAACTCAGCTCTTTTTTTTCGTTCTCTAAGATTCTTTTTTGAGAACATATCCAATGGGAACTGTACATTTTCCAACACTGTCTTAGAGTCAAACAGAGCAGATCCTTGAAAGAGCATACCCATATCTTTTCGCAATTTCTTAATTTCACGTGAACGCATTTTGAGAAAATCTTTCCCACCATAAAATATTTCTCCTTCTGAGGGAGTAAGAAGTCCAATAAGATTTTTGAGAAAAACTGTTTTCCCTGAACCACTTTTCCCAATTATCATATTTACAAGACCCTTCTTAAATCTTGCACTTATATCGTCAATTACTACACGTCCGTCAAACGATTTAGTAAGGTTTTTAACTTCAATCATAATTTCATTTTGTTATCCCATCACTAATTGAGTAAACGCTAAGTCGGTAATAAGGATCAGGATACTATTTATTACCACAGAATCTGTACTCGCCTTTCCCACATCTAATGAACCTCCCTTTGCGTAATATCCAAAATAAGCAGCAACAGTAGCTATAATAAATCCAAAAAGCATTGATTTTATTATAGAGTACCACACAAAGAACTCATTAAAGAAAGCTTGTATTCCATATATGTAAGTCTCAGGAGAAGGTGTGTTTGTAATTACACAAATAATATACCCACCAATCAAGCCTAAAAACATACTGAAAATAACCAATACAGGCATGAAAGCGACAAAGGCTGCAACTTTAGGCAAAACAAGATAATTAGCTGAATTAACCCCCATAATTTCTAAAGCATCAATTTGCTCTGTCACACGCATTGTGCCTATTTCGGAAGCTATATTAGAACCGACCTTACCTGCTAATATTAGACACATGATAGTGGACGAAAACTCTAAAAGTATTATTTCTCTGGAAACAACGCCCACAGTAAAGCGAGGTAATAAAGGAGATGCAACGTTCAGTGCAATTTGAACAACCATTACAGCTCCAATAAAAAACGAAATAATCATGACAATCCAAATTGAGTTAACTCCCAACTTATACATTTCCTTGAAGAACTCTTTGAAAAACTCTCGGAATCTATCTGGAAGAGTTAGCGTTTTTCTCATAAGCGTAGCATATTGTCCTACACTCTCTAACGATTCAATTACTTTCATATTATTTCGCCATTATTTCATACAAAGATAAATATTGTTTGGCAGTAATTTGAATATATACAAAAAAGATGCATTATTTAAGATTTTAAATGTAATTTTGTCCTCATGAGTAGTTTTATTGATAAAGATCTCGGTAATGTATTGATTAAGAAACATGGTCGCGCTAAAAAAGTTTTAGCAAGACGAAAGCACTCACATGTACAACTAACTGTCCCTTCAAAGATGCCTAAGAGTGAAATATTGAGCATATTTGAGAAATTGAAACCTAAAATATTAGCTCTCCCTGTTCAAAAGATAATTAAAATAGGAGAGCATTCCGACCTCAAATCTTTAACTTTTAGCCTCTCAATTACGCGCTATCCAATTTCAGAAACAAAAATAAAAATGTCTTTGAACAAGGGAATACTAACAATAAATGTTCCTCCCCATTTCAATATTGATGATGATAATATTCAGTTGATTATCAAAGATATGATCATTCATGCTCTTCGTCATGAAGCTAAAAGAATTTTACCGCGTAAGATTGAAGCTTTTGCAAAAAAATGGAACATACAAGTGCGAGAGATTAAGATAAATAACAGTAAGTTTCGATGGGGGAGTTGTACAGGTAGAAAAAACATTAACATGTCACTCTTTATAATGATGTTGCCAGAACGATTAATTGATTATGTTATTATTCACGAACTGGCACACACATTCCAATTAGATCACAGCAAAAGATTTTGGGATATATTAGAGAAAATGTTGGGTGGAAAAGTTGAGGAGTTGAATAATGAAGTTACCTACTGGAACACTGACTATTTAACTTTCCTGAAAAGTTAGCATAATATTAAAGCTTAAACACCCATCCATATACAGCACTTGACTTGGTGCTGTAAATTGATCTAAGACTCAACTATAAATCCTTTAGAAGTACATCGCCCTCAATGTTATATAAACTTTTTCTCGAATTCATCAAAGCTTCCCATTGAGATTTAAACTTAGTGTCTGTATCTATTCTAAAATCTTCAGAGCCATACGTATCAACTTTATCCATCAGCGATTTCACACTCATCAAGTTGATATCGAATGCTGGTTGAAAAGCCATTATCTCTTCATCTTCAGACCAAGGAGTTGGCGTTATTATCTGTAAGTCTTGAAGTAAATCAATTATTTGATTGGTCAACCGAATAGGTATTGCATGCTTCTCTGAAATTTCGTCAGCGGTTAATGGTAGTTTCTCTGTTGCAAAGCGCTTTGCTATTAACGATGTTATTAGAATAGTGAAAAAGTCATTATACCTACGACTGATATTTTTAGTTTCTTTCTCAAAATAGAACTTACGAATGTTTTGCAAAGAAAATGATAGCTCAACTCCCATCAGTACTATATTCCATGACAATTGCAACCAGAGTAATAACAAAGGCAGGGCAGCAAAACTACCATAAATTGCATTGTATTTTGTTATCCATAACTGACCACTAATATAAACTATTTGAAAAATCTGATAGGCAGTACCAGCAACAACGGCTGCAATAAATGCATTCATAAACTTTACCTTAGTATTGGGCATAAATTTATAAAGTAAAGTCAAAACAAGTATAGTAATAAGAAATGGAAGTATATTCAGAACTTGCGTAACAAGAGGGTTTAGGATGTAGCTAAAAGCATCAAAATAGACCGTTGATGAGCTAATCATTAATGACAATCCACTATTTAGAATAAGAAAGACTGGCATGATAATTATTAATGCAAAATAGTCAGATATCCTGCGCTGTATGCTTCGCCCTTTGCTTAATTGCCAGATGGTATTGAAATTATTTTCAATATCAGAAAACAGAATAAATATAGTGTAAAGAAGAACGATTACTCCTACACCAGCAAAAACGCCTCCCTGTGCATGTTGCAAAGAATTATCTATAAATTCTGTAACTTGTGTAAGAACCTCTTTTTGACCTGGAAAATAGGTGAACAATTGACTTTGAATTATATTTTGCAATCCAAAGCCACGAGATACAGCAAAGAGTACTGCCAATCCAGGCACCAACGAAAGCAGAGTCCTATAAGTGAGAGAAGCAGCACGGACGTTTAACTGAAGGTCTAATGAGTTGCGCACAGTCATGATGAGCGCTTTGACACCATTGTAGAAAATGTTTCGTTTGCCACTCAGGTGTCTCGAATCTAAACGCCAAATATCGTAAGTGAGAAATTCAATTAGATTAGAAACTTTCTTCTTTATCTTACTAAACCTACCCTCTTTTTTTTCCTTTTCTTTTTCCTTTTCTTTATTTTCTTCCATACACTTAGTTTGAAAAAATAAAAGCAGTCGATCTATAAGCCGGGTTCTGTAATTTCGAATAAACGAAAGCGTTTGTCATTTGTCTACAAGCAATGTCACCATTGCTCTTTAGCGGTCTACCCCTCGGCATCGGGCGAGCAGCCCTACATTATATCCGATATACATGACCTTGCAACCCATAAGACATACGGCACTCTGCATTACTGCAAAATCCGGTGAGCGCTTACCTCACCTTTTCACCCTTACCCATTTTCAAAAGAAAACGGGCGGTTATTTTCTGTTACGTTGCTCTACCTTCACAGATAGCTTCCTGTTAGGAAGTATGGTGCTCTTTGTTGCCCGGACTTTCCTCTTCGCTTTAAAACGAAGCGACAAACCGACCGACTGCTATTACAAAAGTAACATTATATTGAAGACTTTTAATCAATAACGTTTAATTTTTCATCAAAGGAAAAATATTTCACCACTTGAAGCATCAATAACAGCAAGTTGATGAACACGCTTTGGCATAAAGTGTTATAGCTTGCAAACATTTATATACATATCAGAATGAGAACAAATGGATTAATGATGCAATACTTCGAATGGTATTTACCAAACGATGGAAACTTATGGAATAGACTAAAAGATGATGCTCAGCACCTAAGTGAAATAGGCGTTACTGCAGTATGGATACCTCCTTGTTACAAGGGGACAGACGCTAATGATGTCGGTTATGGTGCTTATGATTTATACGATTTGGGAGAGTTTGATCAAAAAGGAACAGTTCGCACCAAATATGGAACGAAACAGCAGTTGCACGATTGCATTGATGCACTTCATGACAATGGCATATTGGTTTATGCAGACGTAGTTCTCAATCATAAAGCTGGTGGAGATGAATTGCAAACGTTTAATGTAATTGAAGTGGATCCACACGACCGCAATAAAGGTATCACCGACCCCTATGAAATAGAGGGTTTTACACGTTTTACATTTCCTGGCAGAAACAATAAATACTCTGAGTTTAAATGGAGCTGGGAACACTTTTCGGCTACCGATTACAATCATAGAGACAACAAAGAAGCCATTTATATTATTTTAGGTGACAACAAGGGTATAGATGTGAATGACAGGTCGGTAAGTCTCGAATTTTCGAATTTCGATTATCTTATGTTTACTGATATTGATTACAAACACCCCGATGTATATGATGAGACAAAAAGATGGATCAGTTGGTTCATAAAAGAAACAAACGTGGACGGTATCCGATTGGATGCTATTAAGCATATAAATGATTGGTTTATAGATGATCTAATAAAACACGTGAAAGGTGAATTTGGTGAGGATTTTTATGCTGTTGGGGAGTACTGGTATTATGACAATATGGTTATTTCGGAATATCTTCACAATGTGGATTATAATATCAGTTTGTTTGATGTGGCGCTTCATTTCAATTTTAAACAAGCTTCTGAAGATGGCGGTGGTTTTGATATGCGAAAGATATTTGAAAATAGTGTACTTAAATCGCATCCATTAGAAACAGTCACATTTGTTGACAATCACGATTCACAACCGATGCAATCATTGGAGTCTTTTGTTCAAAGTTGGTTCAAACCATTAGGTTATGCCCTTATTCTTTTAAGAAAAGATGGTTATCCTTGTGTATTCTTAGGCGACTATTATGGTATTAGTGGAGAAAATCCGCAAGAAGATCATCAATGGATGATTGATCAACTTTTGGATGTAAGAAGAGACTTTGCTTATGGAGATCAGGATGATTATTTCGACCACCACAATGTGGTAGGATGGGTAAGGAGAGGAGACGAGGACCACCCAGATGGTTGTGTAGTGATAATGAGCAATGGGCAAGGTGGCAAAAAGCCGATGTTTGTGGGAGAAGATTATACAGGATCTGCATGGTTTGACAAATTAGGCAATATAGAAGAAGATGTAGTAATTGGAGAAGATGGTAAAGGTTGGTTCAATGTAAAAGATGGATCGGTATCAGTTTATTTGAAGAGGGTTTAAGTGTTTTTCTCATTTATGTATCATTTTTCTAACTTTTGAGGATTAAAACTTTATCTTTGTAAAGTAAATGAAGCAAAACATGATTTATTTGTATTCTACATATCCCTCATCTTATCTTAAGCCCTAAACAGGGGGATGAATATTTTATATGGACATTGAAATGCGCCAATCAAATAATTATGTTATTTAATTGTCTTTAAACATAGCAACTAAAAATAAACGATTAATCGTTACACAATAAGATGAAAGTGATGAAATTTGGTGGAGTTTCTCTTGGAACTTCTGAAGGTATTGATAAAGTAAAAAAGATTATTGGTGAAGAACCTCAACCTGTAATAATTGTTGTTTCGGCTTTATATGGTATAACCGAACAACTATTGAAAACAGCAGACTACGCCCTGCATGCTGACAAGAAATATGAAATGATTTATGATGTTATTCAAAATCAACATCATAAAATCATTGAAGAAGTTATCGATTCTGAAGAGGTGAAATTGAACCTGTATGATGAGCTACAACCCCTGTTTGAAGACTTGAAAAACATTTTGCGCGGTGTGTATCTTATAGGCGACTTATCTCAAAAATCGTCAGACAAGATTGTTAGCTATGGCGAGCGTTTATCGAGTCTAATCCTTAGCAAAATTATACCTAATGCTGAGTTGTATGACTCCACACAGTTTATTAAAACCACCAAACATTTTAACACACACATACCCGACCTACCTCTTTCTAACGAACTTATCAAAGAACATTTAAAAAACAACAGCACAGTGGCTATTGTACCTGGATTCATTGCAAGCAGCAAGGATGATGACAATATCACCAATTTAGGTCGAGGTGGATCTGACTATACAGCTTCAATTATTGCTGCAGCTTTAAATGCTTCCGTTTTAGAGATTTGGACAGATGTAGATGGCTTTATGACTGCCGATCCCAAAATCATCGAATCTGCTTATGTCATAGAAGAACTGACATATATTGAAGCAATTGAATTAAGTAACTTTGGAGCAAAGGTTATTTATCCTCCTACAATTTTCCCTGTTTATCACAAAAACATACCCATTCGCGTTAAGAACAGCTTCAATCCATCATCTAAAGGAACCCTTATCCTTAACAAACAATCGAGTGAGGGCGGAAAGATCATTAAGGGTATTTCATCTATTAGCGACACAGCTCTAATTACTATTCAAGGTTTAGGAATGGTGGGCATTATTGGCGTAAATCACAGAATATTTAAAACACTGGCCATAAATGGTATAAGTGTATTCCTTGTATCGCAAGCATCCTCTGAAAATAGCACTTCAATAGGTGTAAGCACTTCCGACGCAGCCATTTCACAAAAAGTATTAAGCGAAGAGTTTGCTTCTGAAATAGGTTTGGGAAGTATAAATCAAATTGAGGTTGAATATAAACTATCAACCATTGCCATTGTAGGACAAAACATGAGGCATGTTCCAGGTGTTGCTGGTAAATTCTTTGAGGCATTGGGTCGTAATGGCATTAGTATAATGGCTTTGGCTCAAGGAGCATCCGAAACCAATATTTCATGTGTAATAAATAAAGATAACCTGAGAAAGGCTCTTAACGTTATTCACGATTCATTTTTCCTCTCGCCCTATCAAGACTTAAACCTTTTTATTGTAGGAACAGGTACAGTAGGAAACAAGTTGTTGACTCAAATTAAACAACAAAAAGAGATCCTGAAGGAGCAATACAAACTACGTATGAACGTAGTAGGAATTGCCAACGGACGCAAAGCACTGTTTAACCGTGATGGAATAGATTTAGAAGACTATTACAATAACTTGATGAAAAATGGCACTAAGAGCTCTCCTCAAATAATTCGTGACGAAATATTTGAAATGAATATTTTCAACTCAGTGTTTGTTGACTGCACAGCCAGTCAGGATATTTCGGAGCTATACGAAGAACTTATGTCTAACAATACATCAATTGTAACAGCCAACAAAATTGCAGCATCTTCCCAGTTCGACAATTATAACAAGCTAAAAGAAACTGCGCGTACAAATGGAGTGAAGTTCCTATTTGAAACGAATGTTGGAGCTGGACTCCCTATTATCAACACAATGAATTCACTCACCAATTCGGGAGACAAGATTATCAAACTTGAAGCAGTACTATCGGGCACACTCAATTTTATTTTCAATACGCTGAGTGAGGATATTCCATTTAGCAAAGCCATTAAGATGTCAGTAGATGCTAACTTTGCAGAACCTGATCCACGCACAGATCTGAGTGGTCTGGATGTGGTAAGAAAACTGGTTATTTTATCACGTGAAGCTGGAGGCGATATAGAACAAAACGATGTGAAAAAGATACCGTTGATCCCAAAGAAGTATTTCGATGGGTCTTTGGAGGAATTTTGGAATAATATCCACGAAATGGATGATAGTTTTGAAGAGCGACGAAAAAAATTAGAGTCCGAAGGTAAACGTTCAAGATTAGTTGCAAAATACGATAATGGAAATGCAGATCATTGCGACTGTGAAGTAGCTTTGAAAGAAGTAGAAAAAGGTCATCCTTTTTACGATTTGGAGGGAAGTAACAATATCATTATGATTACGACGGAGAGATATAATGAGTATCCAATGGTCATTAAAGGATATGGTGCTGGAGCAACAGTTACTGCGGCAGGAGTTTTTGCGGATATAATTTCGATCGCTAATATTAGATAGACCTAAAATTAAGAGTATATTTATCCGTTTTCACGCATCCATAATATAATATGATATAGACACATTGCACTCGTTGTGTGTCTATGTTATATCTCTGTGTCAGTAACAATAGTATGGATAATGACATCCAACTGTTTGCAGCTAATACTGTGAGAGCAGGTCTTAAGTTTTATTTTTATATTTTTCGAGGTAGTTACTACTTTAATGATTAGTTTTGCGAGTCATAACGATTTCTGCGCCAAGACTTATAGATGAAACACCTCTTTATCAGTATAATAATCATTGCAACGTTGTTTATAAATGTTGTTTACTCTGTCTCTCAGACAGAGACTGTAAGTGATGATTCATTGCGCATTACAGAGCTGCAACCACCACAGCTTATAACAGACACAATCAAAACTGACACCCTTTCAACAAACGTATCAGACTCCATCCCAAAAAAGAAAGAAACACTTGAAAGCAAAGTAACCTATACGGCTCAAGATTCAATTGTTTTTACAAAAGGGAATTTAGGATATCTCTATGGTGATGCCGAAGTACAATACCAACAAATAGCAATTAAAGGTGAAAACATCACCATGAATATGGATAGTAGCCTTATTGGGGCTACTTTTGGTCTGGATTCGGTTGGTAAAGAGTTTGGTCATCCTATCTTTGATGATAAAGGCACACAATATGAGATGAAAAATGTGCGCTACAACTTTAAAACAGAAAAGGCATTTATTTCAAATGTAGTAACTGAGCAAGGAGAGGGATATATTGTAGCCAATCAAGCTAAGAAGAATGACGACAACTCATTCTACATGCTCAATGCCAAATACACTACGTGCGATCTGCATGAACATCCTCACTTCTACCTCAACCTTTCAAAAGCTAAGGTTAGACCAGGGGAAGATGTAGTTACAGGTCCAGCTTGGCTTGTAGTTGCTGATGTTCCTTTATTTCCTATTGTACTTCCGTTTGCATTTTTCCCTTTCAGCGAAACCTATTCCTCTGGACTTATTATGCCCTCGTATGGAGATGAAATGGAACGCGGATTTTACTTACACAATGGAGGTTATTACTTTGCAATTAGCGATTATTTTGATTTGTCTTTAACTGGAGAGATATACACAAAGGGCACTTGGGGCGCTGGTGTGCAATCTAATTATCGTAAACGATACAAATTCTCGGGCAATGTGAATGCTTATTACCTTAAAACCATTTTAGGTGAGAAAGGGCTGCCTGATTATTCTGCTTCTACCGACTTTAGACTCAGCTGGACACACTCACAGGATCCAAAAGCAAATATGTATCGCACACTATCTGCCAGCGTGAACTACTCAACGAGCTCATACAATCAACGCAACTTAAGCAGTCGTTATAACCGTGAGGCTACTAACAACACCAAAAGTTCAACAGTGAACATGACACAGCGTTTCCCCGATTCGCCATGGAATCTGTCTGCTTCGGCAAGTGTAAACCAAGTCTCGCGCGACTCTACTATATCTGCTACACTACCCAATCTTTCAGCAAACATGAGCCGTATCTATCCTTTCAAACGTAAAAATGCTATAGGAGATGAGCGTTGGTACGAAAAAATATCAATGAGTTACTCAGGTGAGTTCCGCAATTCGATTCACACAAAAGAAAGCGAATTTATGAAAGCCAACCTCATAAAGGATTGGCAAAATGGTATGCGCCATAGCATTCCCATTAGTGCAACATTTAGTGTTTTGGATTATATTAATATTTCGCCCTCATTTAATTATAATGAGCGCTGGTATACTGGCAAAGAAATACAAGAATGGGATCCAATTGCAGAACGCCATGTTGTGTCTGACACTATTTATGGTTTCAATCGTGTTTACGATTACAATGCCTCCGTTAGTGTAAACACCAAACTGTATGGCATGTATGTACCCTGGAAAATGTTTGGTGATAAAGTGCAGGCAATTCGCCACGTATTCACACCCAGTATTAGCGTTGGGTACAGACCAGACTTTGGTGCACCACAATTCAATTTCTATGAAACTTACAATTATCGCAACGAATATGGAGAGGATGTCGAACACACCTATTCACCTTATGCTAACATGATGTTTGGCGCTCCATCGCGTGGAAAATCAGGAAACATTGGTTTCGACTTTAAAAACAATGTGGAAATGAAAATGCGCTCTGATAGCGATTCCACTGGCATGAAGAAGGTTAGTTTGATTGATGATTTGGGAATTAATTTTAGTTATAACATGATGGCCGACTCCATGAAGTGGAGTATGATAAATACAAATATGCGACTGAAACTATCCAAATCATACACCCTTAGTCTCAACGCAACTTGGGATCCATACTTGTATGAAGTAAACGAAAACGGCCGACCTATACATGTTGACAAATTGAGAATCCTAAATGGTAAAGGATTTGGACGATTATACAGTACAGGTACATCATTTGCCTATTCCATTAATCAAGACACTTTCTCTAAATTATTTGGTAGCAAAGACGATAAAGACCAAGAAGAAGGGATCTCTGATGACAACAAAATAGACGATGGAAGTTTGGGGACTGAACCTGAGTTTGAAAATCCAAGAAATGAACCTGTAAGTGCTTTCAATCAAGACGAAACAGATTCACAGGAGTTTGATAAATATGGGTATATGCGTCCCGGAGTTAACTGGAATTTATCTTTCAACTATTCACTACGTTATGGATACGGAGATTTTGACCCCACTAAGTTAGAGTATAAAGGACAACTCACACACAGCTTGGGAATAAGCGGCTCGCTACAACCAACCAAGAATTGGAACTTCACTTTCAATACTGATTATAACTTCGACTTGAATAAATTCACTTATGTGAATTGCACACTTACCCGCGATTTGCACTGTTGGAGTATGTCGGCAAGCTTCATACCTATCGGTCCTTACAAATCGTACAACTTTATGATAAGAGCAAAATCATCGTTGCTACAAGATCTCAAGTATGAGCAACGTAGTTCTCAATACGAGAATATGGAATGGTATTGATTCGGTAAAAAACCATACTAAAATAATGCGAACTTTCTTACATTGATCTTTTTCTTAACTTCAAAGTATCCACAAGTTGACTCGCATTTAAAAAGATGCACAATTTATACTTGCATTTAATAGATTATTTCTTTGTAGTTTTTCACACATTGCTCATTTTTTTCAATTTGACAGGATGGATATGGAAACAAACTCGAAAGTTGCATCTTGTGACTGTTCTTCTCACAGGTGGGTCTTGGCTGATATTGGGACTATTTTATGGTTTAGGTTATTGTCCACTTACAGACTGGCATTTCACTGTTTTAGTTAAATTAGGAGCGCATGATTTACCATTATCTTATATCCAATATTTGATTGAACGATTAACAGGTGCCGACCTCTCTGCACAATTAATTGATATTGCTACATTGGTGGGATACTTGCTGGTTCTTGCTCTATCTATTTATTTCAATTTCTTTTCGTCAAAGCAAGATCGTTAGAGGAAAGGTCTCGGTTTTTACTCTTTAGAAATAAGGTCATAAGCGTTGGATTGTTGTAGTTTATAACGGTTACTAAAGTCAGGATAGAGTGAAACTGAAATTGTATAAATCAATTTGAATTGCAAAAGAGATCGTGAAGCAATATATTTCAAATGCATTCTAAAATTTATCAGAAACGGAATAACAGAGCATCATAAACAACAAAAGGACTCAAAAATTGAGTCCTTTTGTTGTTTATGCATTAATATGATTAACCCAATAGATTCGTTTAGATATTTTTCTCAATCTTATCAACAAAAATATTTTTAGATCCAGCACCTACCACTTTATCAACAACTTCACCATTTTTGATAAATACAGTAGTTGGTATATTACGAATGCTGTATTTGGAGGTTGCATCATCGTTGTTGTCTACATCTACTTTACCTACAACAACATTTTCTTTATATTCTTCTGCTAATTGATCAATGATAGGTCCAACCATTTTACATGGTCCACACCACTCTGCCCAAAAGTCTATTACAACGAGTTTGTCTGTTTTCAGAACATCTTCTAAAGTCGCATCTGTTATTTCAAGAGCCATAATTATACTGTTTAAATTGTTTATGAAATTATTTATTTGTGATTAATTTACTTTGAATTTGATAGCCTCATTAGTCTTTAGGTAATCAACCAATTGACGAGTTACATTTATTTTTGTGTTACGCGCAAAGAGCTCTAAATTTAAGTGAGACTCAGTACCATTTATTTTGAAATATAACAACGTATTACCTGAATTGTTTTTTAGTAAAGCTGATAAGTCTTCTACAGATTCATCAGTCAATTCTAATAGGGGTAATTGTATTGTAAGTTTTTCAAGCAACTTATCTTTAACGTCATTAAGCAGCTGAATAGAGCTAATCTTCAACTCAAACTGACTATCAGAATAGCGTCTTGCTTGAACCCTTCCTCGAATGAACAATGATAATCCTGGTCGTGCAAACTTCCCAAAATTGATGCTGTCATCGCCAAATAGGGCCATTTCGTGACTACCACTATAATCTTCTACTTTAAATATTGTAAACGGTGAGCCATGCTTTGTCTGTCCTTCTCTAAAGGTTGTAACCATACCACCAAAGGTTACCTCTCTCCCATTCATTTTGTCCAAGTCGCCTAAATCGGCAGTAGATGTATTGCAAACGTATTTTAGGATCAATTCATAATCGTCCAAAGGATGAGAAGATAGGTATATCCCAATTAAATCTTTCTCTTTATTTAGCTTCTCTAAATCTGTCCATGATTCAGCTATGGGGATATCTGGACGCGATATTTGCATCGAAAAAGCATCACCAAACAATGAATTCATTGTTGTGTTTTGATCTGCTTGAAACTTAACACCATAACGAATGAGGGTGTCAATAAAGGTTTCTTCTTTATCGTTGGCTGCAAAAAACTGTTCTCTGCTAATTCCAGGCAACGAATCGAAAGCTCCAGCGAGTGCCAAAGATTCAATGGTTCTTTTATTGCATGAAGATAACGACACGCGTTCTACAAAGTTGAATATATCTGAGAAATGACCATTTTCTTCTCGTTCTTCAATAATACTTTTCACCGCACCATTACCAACACCTTTAATGGCAGCCAACCCAAATCGCAAATCCTTCTCTTTATTAACAGAGAATTTAAAAAATGACTCGTTCACATCGGGACTTAAAACATTCATGCCCATGGCACGACATTCGTCCATAAACTTTGTTATTTCCGTAATGTTATTCAAGTTGTTTGATAACACTGCAGCCATATACTCCGATGGGAAGTTAGCTTTTAGGTAAGCTGTTTGATAAGCTATCCAAGAATAGCATGTAGCATGCGATTTATTAAAAGCATACGAAGCAAACTTTTCCCAGTCGGCCCATATCTTAAGCAACACTTTATCGTTGTAGCCATTTTTGCGACCTCCTTCCAAGAACTTCTCCTTTAGTGAGTTCATCTGTTCAATCTGCTTCTTTCCCATTGCTTTACGCAATTCGTCGGATTGTCCTCGTGTAAAATTGGCTAACAACCTTGACAGAAGCATGACCTGTTCTTGATATACAGTAATACCATAAGTTTCGTCAAGGTACTGTTGCATGATCGGAAGATCATAAGATATCTCTTCACGTCCATGTTTACGAGCCACAAAGGATGGAATGTACTCCATCGGTCCAGGTCTGTAAAGTGCGTTCATCGCAATTAAATCTTCAAACTTTGTGGGTTGAAGTTCTTTCAAGTACTTTTGCATGCCAGCCGACTCAAACTGAAAAGTACCGCTGGTTTTTCCTTGACTATATAGTTCGTAAGTCTTTGCGTCTTCTAAATTAATCTGGCTAATATCGATTTTCTCACCCGTAGTGTGTTCAATGTTCTCAAGAGCCGACTTTATGATTGATAGTGTTTTAAGTCCTAAGAAATCCATTTTGATAAGACCTGTTTCTTCAATAACAGACCCATCGTATTGTGTAACCAAGAGTTTCTCTTTGGTGTTCTTGTCATCAGCGGTGCTCATTGGCACAATGTCCGAAATGTCCGTTTGAGATATAATCACGCCACAAGCGTGAACTCCGGTACTGCGGACATTTCCTTCAAGCATCTGTGCATATTTCAATGTATCGCGAATAACAGGATTGTCGCTTTTAGCAGCTGTCTTCAACTCTGGAACAAACTCAATTGATGCGCGCAAATCAACCTTCTTCTTGCCAGGTATTCTATCAGGGATGAGTTTAGAGAGTCTATCAGCTTCAGATAAGGGTAGTTTTTGAACACGTGCCACATCTTTAATGGCCGATTTTGTTGCCATTGTTCCGTAAGTGATGATACGTGCTACCTTTTCCTTTCCATACTTCTCTGTTACCCAATGCAGCACAGTATCTCGTCCCTCATCGTCAAAGTCTACATCTATATCAGGCATAGATATACGGTCGGGATTGAGGAATCGTTCAAATAGCAAGTTATACCTAATAGGATCAATATCTGTAATACCCAGACAATAGGCCACTGCTGACCCTGCTGCCGAACCACGTCCAGGACCCACAGCTACATCCATTTTGCGCGCTGCATTTATAAAATCTTGCACAATCAAGAAATAACCAGGGAATCCCATCGTCTTCATCGTTTCAAGCTCAAATGCAAGTCGTTCTTTTATCTCATCTGTAAGGTTTTCTCCGTAGCGTTTTTCTGCACCAATATTAGTGAGGTGGGTCAAGTAATCGGACTCCAGCTTGATTCTAACAACCTTTTCATATCCGCCCAATCGTTTGAATACTTTAGCTCCAAACTCTTTTTTCAAATCTTCTTCGCTATAACGCGATTGATATTCCTCTTCTGTGCCAAATGAGTCCTCAATAGGGAAAAAGGGCATCAGCGCATCATGGTCAATAGAGTAATGTTCTATCTTCTCAGCAATTTCCAATGTGTTTGACAATACATGAGGCATGTCTGCAAAAACCTGATTCATTTCAGCAGTAGTTTTCAACCACTCTTGCTTGGTGTATTGCATGCGATTGGGATCGTCAAAATCTTTGCCCGTACTCAAGCAAATGAGTCGATCATGAGCATCGGCATCCTCCTCGTTCACAAAGTGAACATCGTTGGTTGCAATAACTTTTACATTTAGCTTTTCGGCTATCTTAATGAGTTCTTTGTTTACACGTTCTTGCTTCACAAAGGTAGAAGCGTCTGCATCTGGTCTGTTTGTTTTGTGACGTTGCAATTCAAGATAATAGTCATCTCCAAACACAGATTTATACCATTTCACCGCCTCTTCAGCTTCTTCTATTTCGCCACTATCTACTTTTCTTGATATCTCACCACCTAAACAAGCAGAGCTAACAATCAACCCCTCGCTGTATTTTTCTAACAACTCTTTATCAATACGTGGACGATAATAGAAACCTTCTGTCCAGCTTTTTGAAACTATTTTAATTAGATTTTGATAACCCTTAAAGTTCTTTGCCAACACAACCAAGTGCCAGCCACTGCTATCTACTTTGTCATTTTGTTGAAATCTATCTCTACGGGCTAAGTAGCACTCACATCCAATAATAGGTTTAAACAGATTCTCTTTTTCTTCTGCTAACTTCTCATTTAGTTCTTGCACCGTGACATTATCTTCCTCAGATAAGGTAGTATTCTGTTTGTTATTTAGAACTTTATTTAGTTCGCTCTCTATCTTTTTTAATTTTGATTTAACAGGAGCATTCTTTTTGCTCACATAGTTCACAAAATCTTTTACGCCATACATAACGCCATGATCTGTTAAGGCCAGAGCCTTCATACCATCTTTCATGGCTTTATCAACTAAACGGGCTATACTTGCCTGACCGTCTAATAGGGAGTATTGAGAGTGAACGTGTAAGTGTACAAATGACTGCATTTCAGTAATATATCTTTAACAATGTTTTTTTGATTCCTACAAATATAAGAGTTTTATACTTATCCATGGTCTTAAATTTTGAATAACTTATCAACCATTTTTTATCATCCAAAGGCTCTGTTAGTTGCGAGGATGGTGTAGGAAATTATCAATCTATGAGCAAATGGAATCCGTTTTCTCGTGGAAGATATTCTCCAGAAGGTAATTGAACACTTTTTCTTCTTGAAAATATTCTTAGGGATGAATTGGAATGATTCTTTTACTTGAAAATCTCTTCAGGGAGAAAATAGAACGGTTCTTTTACTTAAAAATCATCTCAGGGAGAAAATGGAACGGTTCTATTTCTTGAAAATCATCTCAGGGAGAAAATGGAATGGTTCTGTTTCTTGAAAACCATCTCAGGGAGAAAATGGAACGGTTCTGTTTCTTGAAAATCATCTCAGGGAAAAAATGGAACGCTTCTGTTTCTTGAAAATCATCTCAGGGAGAAAATGGAACG
>DEZB01000038.1 GCA_002364735.1 Bacteroidales bacterium UBA3143 | reverse complement strand
AGCCTGCAAGATGGGTTAATATCACCAACTAAAACTAAATTGAAACTCATCTATTTTCAACAGCCAATTGCTCCAAAATTTCATTTGCATCTTGGGCAATTGTTAATTCCTCATCAGTAGGGATAACAACTACCTTTACTTTAGAGTTTGACGTACTTATAACAGCTTCTTTAGAACGTGTTGATTCATTTAATGCATCATCAAGTTCAATACCCATATATCCCATGTTTTCACAAACAGCTTTACGCACAGGTGCCATGTTTTCTCCTACTCCACCAGTAAATACAAGAATATCTAATCCACCTAAGACAGCACCAAATGACCCTATATATTTTTTGATTCGATAGTTATACATGTTCAATGCCAACTCTGCTCTTTCATCTCCTTTATTAACTGCATCTTCAATTTCGCGCATATCAGAAGAAATACCTGAAATACCCAATACGCCAGAAAACTTATTGATAAGGGTTGAAATACCCTGTGTACCTAAATGCTCTTTCTCCATAACATAAGAAATAACACCTGGGTCAATATCGCCAGTACGTGTCCCCATCATAAGACCTTCAACTGGATTCATGCCCATACTGGTATCTATTGATTTACCATTTAGAATTGCAGCAGTGGATGCTCCGTTTCCGATATGAGCAGTTATTATACGTTGTGATTCATATGGTACATTTAAGAACTCGCATACTCTCCTTGAAACATATCTGTGACTGGTTCCGTGAAAACCGTATCGACGAATGTTATGCTTCTCATATAAAGAGTATGGAAGGGGGTAGAAGTAAGCATAATCGGGTAATGTCTGATGAAATGCAGTATCAAAAACCGCCACTTGAGGTGTGCCTGGCATAAACTCTAAAATTGCATATATACCCTTTAAGTTAGGTGGATTGTGAAGAGGAGCTAAATCAATACACTCTTCGATCATATCAATCACCTCATCGTTTATAAGTACACTCTCATTAAATCGCTCTCCCCCATGCACAACACGATGGCCAACAGCACCTATTTCATCTAATGATTCTATACAACCATACTTTTGACTGATCAATACGCCTAATATATACTCAATGCCAGCTCTATGTTCTAAAACCTCTCCTTCTAACATTACTTTTTGTCCATTAGGCAATATTAGTTTCAAAAACGACCCAGCTAATCCAATTTTTTCTACGCCTCCTTGTGCCAACACTTCATGCGTATCCATGTTAAACACTTTATATTTTATTGATGAACTTCCGCAATTCAATACCAAAATTTTCATTATCTTATTTTTTGTTTCAGTCTAAAAAACTGCTTTGTTAAATTCAATGACTTTTTCACCTTCATATATATAAAAACCTTTTCCTGTACGAACACCCAATTGATTGGTGCGATACAACTTCCATAAAATAGGATTTGGCTTGTATTTTTTATCTCCGTAATCATTAAACATAGTTTCCATAAGTGTTACTATGCGCTCTATTCCTACAATGTCAGCCAATCTGAAGATTCCGAATCGTTGTCCATATATCACTGTGAAAGTCCTATCTATATTTTCAAGCGTAGAAACGCCTTCCATCAATATCTGACATGCCTCGTTCAACATTATAGCTAATACCCTAAGGCTGATATTTCCATTGCTTTCGTATATTTTATGAGGAATGTAGTTGATGAGTTTAGCAAAAAGAACTATCCTATTATATACCTCTTCTGAAGTATACATACCGCTAACAATTTCTAATACGTTTGCGCCCGAATGTGATACTGGGAAATAAAGACTTACACAACGTTCTTTATGTTCAAGTTCGGCCGCCAATTCACTTATAATTACTGTAGAACCATTTGTAGCAATTATTGCATCGGGCTCAAGCACCTCCTCCAACTTTTTAAATACGTTTTTTCTTAACTGAGTGCTTCTTCTACCTGTTTCTGAAAAACGGGTACATTCAACAACAAAATCGCAACCCACGAAATCTTCATATGACAAAGTAGGAGTTATGCGATTCATAATACCTCTTTTTTCGGCTTGTGTCAACCCCCAATTTTCTACTTTCGTATTTAAATTATCATTGAGTGTATTCATAACATATTCAATACGCTCATCGGACTCTTCCATAAAAACTACATCCAATCCTGCTGAAGCAGTTAGATTCACAATATTTCGTCCTTCTTTTCCACAGCCTACTACACCTATTTTTGAGAATAAGGATCTTTTTCTATCTTTCGAACTCAAACTAAGTCCAAACTGCTCAAGAGCTTCTATAATTAACTCACTCATCTAATTTATATTGTTTGTTTCTTGTATTCAATGGCTTGATTTGCAGTTACTGCAACCATTCTATAAATATCATCTATTGAACAACCTCGTGATAAATCATTGATGGGTGCTGCCATACCTTGAAGGATTGGTCCTACTGCTTCAACATTACCAAGACGTTGCACCAATTTATATGAAATATTACCCGACTCCAATGTTGGAAACACCAACACATTGGCTTTACCAGCAAGTTTGCTTTCGGGAGCTTTACTCTTAGCAATGGAAGGCACAATTGCGGCATCAGCTTGTAGCTCGCCATCCACTATCAAGTCAGCACTCATCTCTTTTACAATTTGAGTTGCTTCTACAACTTTATCCACCATTTCGTGCTTCGCACTTCCTTTTGTAGAAAAGCTAAGCATCCCCACACGTGGTTCTTTCCCTGTAAGGGCTTGCCACGTTTGCGCCGACGAAACAGCTATTTGCGCCAATTCATTGGCATTGGGATTGGGCATAACTGCACAATCTGCAAAGAGCAATACACCATTGTCACCATATTCATCAAAAGGAGTAAACATAAGAAAAGCACCAGAAACTACTTTAATCCCGGGAGAGGTTTTCACAATTTGTAATGCTGGTCGTAATACATTACCTGTGGTATTTTCGGCACCTGCCACTTCACCATCAGCATCTCCGTTTTTAATCATTAAACAAGCCAAAAACAATGGATCTTTCACAAGACCTTCGGCTTTGTCAGGTGTCATGCCTTTGTGTTTCCTCAGATCAACAAGCAGATTGATGTACTCTTCTTTTTTTGTGTTAGTTTCAGGATTTATAAATATTGCTTCTTCGATGTGATAAAGATTCAAAGATTTCGCTTTATCTATAATATCAGATTTATCACCTATCAGAATTATATCCGCCACCTCATCCTTAATTAATAAGTCAGCTGCTTTCAAAGTTCGATCTTCTTTACTCTCGGGAAGTACGATACGTTGTTTATCAACTTTAGCACGAGCGATAATGTCTTCTATTAACTTCATTGTATATTATATTGATATTTTATTAGTTTTGAATCTATGATAAGAATACTGAATTCTGATTCTGACAAAATTACTAAAAAAAATGGAGTTCGTGTTTGTTATGTAAAAAGAAAACAAAGAGGCTACTAAAAAGAGTAGTCAACCTACAAAGAAGAAAGAAGACAACTGATTGAGGAGCAAAGAAAATAACATCTTATTTGTGGAACAAAAATATTAATAGAATGTTTAATTTTTACCAATCGAATTAACGGTTGGAATATTAATTACATAAAGCCATGAATAAAAAGAAAGACAAATCAAAAGATCCAATTGAAACTAAGGAAGGCACTAAAAATCCTAAGGATGGTATTAATAAAAGCACAAGCACGGCTGATAAAAAGCCTGCTGATAAAAAAAGTGAATCAAAGAAACCAAAGTTATGATTACTTGAAATCGAGTAGGAAGATAGGGATTAATTCCCTATCTGTCTTCTTACACCGCCCTGCGTACGACTATGGTACATGGCGGTTTCTTAATTTATACACGGACATCCAAAAATTTCTCTATTCAATCTTTGTGAAGAAGTTGTTTTCAGTTATCCCAAAGTAAGACTGCTCTCCAATTTAGTGTCGATTTACTTCCTATCTGTCATTTGCCAAGTATCTTCCGATTTTTATGGAGACATCCTTTCATCAGGTTACATTCATTTAGTATTCATTTGATTAAGATTCTGTCCTTCATAATTCAGTTAGACCTTCCATGATAAGGTAATTCTTAACTTTCACTCAATCTTCTTGCTATATTTACATCCTGCTGTCCGTTTAATCTTTGGACTTTGACTTATTATGCAGTTTCATCCCAGCGGTTATACCTGGTATGGTTGGTGTTCTCCGAATTAAGTTTTGCCTACGACTTCCTTTTGATTCCATCTCACGTTGGATACCCTTGTCTTCAACTAATGGTTGATGGTTGATGCTCAAAAACCTCCATAGTGGATTTTCACCACAATGTTAATCATCATGCACGGCACACAAATGAAAAGAAGAATGTTTCGCAAGGGTATCCTTCTTTATTTGAATAACTGTATGAAATTTGATTTGCAACAGGCGATTTGCAAAATTGCGTAATCGCAAGTTATCACAAAATCACCTCAATTACATCCCTTATATTAGTAGTATATTTGGGTGACAAGTGTTCTTGCTTCATCTTAAATGTTATTTTATCCATCGCTGCCAACCGTACAGCATTGTTTTGATAGGTACCATTTATTCTGTCTATTACTTTCATTAATTCGCGATGTTTAGGATTAGAGTTGAAGAACAGGGAGGGTTGATAACAATCAGCATCCACTAAATGAGTGAGCGTAATACCAGCTTTTTTGTAATGGAGATTATCGCGATAAATATATCTCAAGCCCATAATAGCAAAGGCTACCAACTCTAATGTGGAAGAAGTTGAAAAAGGTAGTTTTAAGTTGACCGATTTGTAGTAATAGTTCTCTGTTTCTTTAAATTGATTGGTTTCAATAAAAATGCTAATTGCTTTGCATAACGATTTCTGATTACGTAACTTTTGTGCAGATAGAGTAGTGTAGGCAATCATGCGCTCTTTCAGCTCATCAAAAGTATCGCAATCTTTATCAAAAGAACGAGTTGTAGAAATACTTTTTCTCTTCTCTTCTTCTTCCATTTCAATGGATTCAATTCCTTTTAAATCTTTTTGAAGACGAAGCCCTACAATGGTCATGTGTTTCAACACCCAACTCTCGGGCATTTCGGTAAAGTCATAAGCCTTCTTTACTCCTTGAGCAAATAGTTTTTTTGCATTTTGTCTCCCTATACCCCACACATCTTCAATGGGCAACCATTTTAAGGCTTTAATTCTTTTTTCTTCGCTATCTATAACATAGCAACCTTTGGTTACTTCAGGAAATTTTTTGGCAATTCGATTAGCAATTTTCGCTAAAGCTTTTGTGGGTGCAGTACCCACACTTATTGGAATACCGGTCCACTTTCCTACTTTCTTCACCATGTCTAAACCATACTGGTAAAAGTCAACTTTCAGGCCATGCAGCGATAAGAAGCATTCATCAATAGAGTAAATTTCTGTGGTAGGACTGTAAGTGCTTAGAATATTCATCACCCTATGACTCATATCGCCATATAGATGAAAGTTAGCAGAAAAAACCATTACGTTATGTCTTTTAAATAAATGTTGGTATTGAAATGCAGGTGCACCCATCGGAATTTCAAGTTTTTTAGCTTCATTGCTTCGCGCTATCACACATCCATCGTTGTTGCTCAACACTACAATAGGTTTGCCATTCAGCGAGGGATTAAATACCCGTTCACACGAAGCGTAAAAATTGTTGCAATCGATCAATGAATACATTCTTTTCAGCTTTAGTGTTTTTTGATTGAATAGGTGACGATACCCCAAATTATTACCTCATTGATATCATTCACTTCAAGAACAGGAAATTCTTTATTGGAAGGGATCAGATAACATTTACCATCTACTATTTTTAATCTTTTCAGTGTGAATTCGTTTTCCACAAAACAGAGTGCTATTTTGTTATCGCTCCATTCCATGCTGCGATCTATTACCAAGAGATCGTCTTCCATAAAATCGCCTGTCATTGATTGACCCTTAACGCGGGCATAAAAAGTTGCATCTGGATGCTTTACAATAAGCTTGTTTATGTCAATGCTTTCATACACAAAATCATCAGCTGGAGATGGGAATCCAGCAACTACCCTTCCCACGAATGGCAGCTCCATTGCAGAAGTACCAGGTGTAAATAGTTCAAGACTTGTAGACTTATATATTGATTTCATGATTGCAAATATAGAGAATTTGTCTGTTAAATTTGAAATGCAAGATTATAAAAATCACTCCACGCAGTAATCGTATATTAGCTCTTAGAGGGTATGAAGTGCCTTGTGTAAAATTTGTATTATATGTCGTGCTCTTAGCGATATTTCAAACTATTAAAAGTATTAACTTCATCGATTTGTAAAAAATATTCCGACTCTATAAAAAATAAAAAAGCACTTACGAGCAAACGCAAATGCCTTAATATAAACTGCTGAACCAGTCGGGATGAGAAGATTCGAACTTCCGACCCCTCGCCCCCCAGACGAGTACTCTAAACCGGACTGAGCTACATCCCGAAAAATCAGAGTGCAAAATTAGTTTTTTATTCTTGCAATCCCAAATATAACTTCACTATAATGATGTTTAAAGTTTATTTAAGAATTAACACACCGTAGAACCAAGAATTTATGACTTAATTTGTATAATTATACACTACAAGAAAACCAACAAAAATAGATATGGTGTTTTCAGCAAAGCAATTAGCCGATTTCCTGCAAGGTGAAATCATTGGTGACTCCGATGTAACAGTAAACAACTTCTCTAAAATAGAAGAAGGCAAACCTCAAACTCTCACTTTTCTCTCAAATCCAAAGTATACGCATTATATTTATGATACAAAAGCTGATATCGTATTAGTAAATGCTGATTTCACACCAGAGAAAGAAATTAAAGCAACTCTTATCAAAGTAGCTGATGCTTATGAAGCATTGGCCAAGTTACTGGAATTAGTTGAAAAGTCTAAAGCTCAAAAAGTGGGAGTAGAGCCACTGAGCTATGTTGCACAAAACGCTAAAGTAGGGAGTGAAGCTTTTATTGGTGCTTTTGCTTACATTAGTGATAACGCAATTGTTGGAGATAGATGTAAGATATATCCACACGTTTTTATTGGTGATAATGTAACAATTGGTGACAATGTTACTTTGTTTTCGGGTGTGAAAATATATGATGGGTGTAAAATAGGAAACAATGTAATCATCCATTCAGGTGCAGTCATTGGTGCCGATGGCTTCGGCTTTGCACCTCAAGCCGATGGTTCTTATCACAAGATACCCCAGTTGGGAAATGTAACCATTGGAAACGATGTAGAAATAGGAGCTAACACTACAATAGATAGAGCTGTTATGGGGTCGACTATAATTGGCGAAGGTGTTAAACTCGATAATTTAATACAAGTAGCACACAATGTAGAAATTGGCAAACATACTGTGATGGCATCGCAAGTAGGCATTTCAGGTTCTACAAAGATAGGTGAAAATTGTGTGTTCGGAGGTCAAGTTGGTTTGGCAGGACATCTTAAGATAGGCAACCAAGTAAAACTTGGAGCCCAATCAGGTATAATGAGCAACATTAAAGATGGTGAAGAAATCATTGGATCACCAGCAATTCCAATTAACAACTTCTATAAGTCGAGTGTAATATTCAGAAAATTGCCAGAGATGTACAAACAACTGGGGCAATTGGAAAAAGACCTAAACGAAATCAAAGAAGGTAATTCTCAAAATAAATAGGAGCTTTTTTCAAAAATAATACGCTAATTACTTTAGCGAATCAATCAAAAAAATTAGAAACATAAATATGAGCCAAATAAAGCAAAAGACACTGATGAATACCTTCACATTTACAGGTGTAGGACTTCATACAGGAAAAGAAATTCACATGACTTTTCACCCTGCACCTGAAAATCATGGTATTAAAATTCAACGCATCGACTTAGAAGATAAGCCCATTATTCCTGCATTAGCAGAAAATGTCACTGGCACTCAGCGAGGTACAATACTATCGAGAGGAAATGCCCAAGTGAGCACGGTTGAACATGCAATGGCCGCATTATATGCATTAGAAGTTGACAATTGTTTAATTGAAGTAGATGCTCCAGAGTTTCCAATTTTAGATGGTAGTGCTATACAGTATGTTGAAGCCATTAAAGAAGCAGGAATTGAAGAGCAAAATACTTATAAAGATTACTACATTGTACGTCGTAAAATGGAAGTACACGACCCTGAAACAGGCTCAAAACTAACCCTTCTTCCTGATGACAACTTTAGTATAAACTCATTTATCGAGTTCGATTCAAAATACATTCACAATCAATCGGCAACAATTGAGGATATGCAACACTTTGCAACCGAAATTGCACCAGCTCGCACATTTGTTTTTGTTCGCGAGATTGAACAGCTTCATAAAGCTGGATTAATTAAAGGTGGAAGTCTTGACAATGCAGTAGTGATATACGAATCAAAATTATCTCAAGACTCTTTAGATGAACTTGCAAAGTTAATAGGTGTTCCACCCCATGATGCAAATGAATTGGGCTACCTCAATAAGAAAGCTCTTAATTTCCCTAACGAACCTGCAAGACACAAACTTTTAGATGTGATTGGAGACATGGCTTTAGTGGGCAAACCAATTAAAGGGAGAATAATTGCTACTCGACCTGGACATAAAATAAACAACAAACTGGCTCGTATGCTTCGTAAAGATATTAAACTGAACGAAGTGCAACCTCCTATATATGATGTAAGTAAAGAGCCTTTAATGGATATCAATAGAATAAGAGAACTAATTCCACATAGATATCCTTTCTTGTTGGTTGATAAAATTATTGAAAAAACTGATAAATACATTGTTGGAGTAAAAAATGTAACTACTAATGAGCCTTTTTTTACAGGTCACTTCCCAGAAGAGCCTGTTATGCCTGGTGTTTTGCAAGTGGAAGCTATGGCTCAAGTTGGTGGAATATTTGTTCTTTCCGGATTAGAAAATCCAGAAAAATACTCAACTTATTTTCTAAAAATAGATAATGTGAAGTTCCGGCAAAAAGTTGTTCCTGGTGACACCTTGATTTTACGTGTTGAGTTAACCAGTGAAATTCGTCGTGGAATAGCAACAATGCGCGGGCTTGCATTTATTGGGGAAACTATCGTTTCGGAAGCAGAATTTACAGCATTAGTAAGTATAAATAAATAACAGTTAAGTCTATTATGTCAAACATCTCATCATTAGCCTACATACACCCTCATGCCGTTTTAGGAGAAAATGTAATTATCGAACCCTTTTCTTATATAGAAGACAATGTTATAATAGGAGACAACACTCATATAATGCCACATGCATGCATTATGTCCGGAGCAAGAATTGGCAATGCCTGTACCGTTTTTCCTAATGCAGTTATAGCCGGTATTCCTCAAGATTTAAAATTTAAAGATGAAGAAAGCCTTGCCATTATTGGTGACAATACTGTAGTGCGAGAATGTGTAACTGTAAACAGAGGGACTGAATCGCGAGGCCAAACGGTAGTTGGAGACCACTGCTTACTTATGGCATACAGCCATGTTGCTCATGACTGTGTATTGAAAAATTATGTAATTATTGGAAATACTGTGCAACTTGCTGGCGAAGTTGAAATTGATGATTATGCTATTTTAAGTGGTGGTACACTTGTGCATCAGTTCACTAAAATTGGCAAACATACTATGATACAGGGTGGAACAAGATTGGGCAAAGACATCCCCCCTTTTGCTATGGCAGGACGCGAACCAGTTAGCTATGTTGGTCTCAATGTAATAGGACTTCGTAGAAGAGGTTTTACAGGTGAACAAATAAATGCAATTCAAGAAGTTTACAGGCTACTCTATTTATCAGGATACAATATTTCACAAGGAGTAGAACGCATTGAAAGCGAGCTTGCAGACTCTCCAGAGCGCAGTGAGATTCTCAACTTTGTTCGCGCATCATCTCGTGGAGTTGTTCGTGGAAATATGGACTAATGGTGCCTTAAAATAGATATGACAACAATACACCTTCCTGCTGAATGGCATCCACAAAGTGCCATTCTGATTACATGGCCTCATAAAAATACTGATTGGGCATCAATTCTTGATGAAGCTACTGCATTTTATGTAAACCTATCAAAGGAAATTTTAAAACACTCAAAGCTTCTTGTTGTAAGCCCTAATGAGAAAGAAGTGAAAATTCACTTCACACCTGAAGAACAAAAAAATCTTATAGTAACCGAAATTGACAGTAATGATACTTGGGCACGAGATCATGGAGCAATTTCGGTTTTCATTAATGAAAAGCCAGTAATTTATGATTTTGGTTTCAATGCTTGGGGATTAAAATTTGCAGCAAATTTTGACAATCAAATTACTACGCAATTATTTGATAAAAACATATTCAAACAAAATGTTACTTATCAAAATCATCTGAATTTTATTTTAGAAGGCGGAGCTTTTGAATCGGATGGAAAAGGAACGCTACTGACTACGTCAAAATGTCTTTTAGCACCTAATAGAAATCAACCTTTTACCCAATATGAAATTGAATCATATCTTTTAAAGGTGTTTGGTTTAAAACGAGTTTTGTGGTTAAACAGTGGGTATTTGGCAGGAGACGATACAGATAATCACATAGACACATTAGCCCGTTTTTGTACTGAAAATACTATTGCATATATAAAATGTGAAGATGAAAATGATGAGCACTTTCTTGAATTAAAGAAAATGGAATTAGAACTCCAAGCCTTTCGCACTATTGAAGGTGAAACTTACAATTTAATTCCTCTTCCAATGGCCAAACCAGTACATGAAGATGCGTATAGACTGCCAGCAACTTATGCCAACTTTTTAATAATGAATTCAGTTGTTCTTATGCCAACCTACTCGTCTTCGATAGATTTAAATGCAAAAAAACAATTGCAAATTGCTTTCCCTAATAAAAAAATTATCGGTGTAGACTGTAGAACACTAATCAAACAGCATGGATCTCTACATTGTATTACTATGCAGTATCCTGAAGGTTTTTTATAAGATTATACATTGAAATAAAATGAGCAAAACGTTTGTAAAATGCTCGCTTTATTATGCAAGTGTCTTTTTAGATAGACCTATTAATTCACTTTAAATTCCGCATTACCGGTTTCAAAAAAATCAACAATCTGATGAGCGGCTGCTAATCCTGCATTTATATTTGCCTCACTCGTTTGAGCTCCACATTTTTTCGCAGAAGCAATATACCTTTTACCGAATTTCTCAATCATTTCATCTTGATTGTTTGGTTTAACATCAGTAATGTATTTAAACTTCGTCTTTTCAGTCATAATACGCACCATATCAGCTTCGTCAACAATTTCTTTACGAGCAGTATTCACAACAACACCATTTTCGGGTAAACGACTCATCAACTCATAGTTGATAATCCTTTTTGTATCTTCATTTGCGGGGATATGTAGCGAAACAATTTCACATTTGTCATATAACGCTTCAGGAGTAAGAACAGCAACAACACTATGTTCTTTTCCTTTTTCAGGATTGTGAGATAATGAAGGGGAAAAGGCATATACTTCCATTCCAAAACTTATAGCTATATGAGCTACTATTTCACCAATATAGCCAAAACCATGCAACCCAATTTTTTTGCTTCTAAGTTCTGAACCAGTGGATCCATCAAATCTATTTCTTTGTAAATAAATCAACATACCAAAAACAAGCTCAGCAACTGCATTTGAGTTTTGACCAGGTGTATTCATTACGCAAATATTATTTGCAGTTGCTGCATTTAAATCCACGTTATCATATCCTGAGCCAGCACGAACAACTATCTTAAGCTCTTCGGCGGCATCCAATACTTCTTTATCAATGATATCACTACGAATTATTATGCCATTAACATCTTTCACCGCTTCGATCAGCTCTTTTTTCTCTTTATACTTTTCTAATATGACAAGTTCATGTCCTTGATTTTCGCAAATTTCTCTTATTTCATTTACGGCTTCTTTGGAAAAAGGTTTTTCAGTCGCAATTAATATTTTCATGGATAAACATTTTAATCTTAATAATGAAAATAATTATAAGTTATAAAGAAATTTCGAAGAGAAAAACATCAATTTTGTTTCTCGAAATCTTGCATGCACTTAACTAATGCCTCAACTGCCTCAACGGGACAAGAGTTGTAGATAGAAGAGCGAAAGCCACCAACTGAACGGTGTCCTTTTATTCCTACCATACCCTGCTCTGAGGCAAATTTCAAGAAATCAGACTCTCTGTCTTTAAACTCATCACTCATAACAAAGCAAACGTTCATCAATGAGCGATCTTCTTTTGCTGCCGTACCCATAAACATTTTATTACGGTCAATTTCGTCATAAAGCATTTGTGCTTTATCCTTATTGATTTGATGCATTTTTTCAACCCCACCCATATCTTTCAACCATTTCAATGTCTCATACATCACGTATATTGGAAACACTGGAGGAGTATTATACATTGAGTTTCCTTTGATATGAGACCGATAGTCAACAATTGAAGGAATGGGTCTATCAACTTTACCTAAGATATCTTCGCGAACAATCACAAAAGCAACTCCTGCAGGTCCAACATTCTTTTGAGCTCCACCGTATATAATACCATATTTAGAAATATCAACTGGACGACTCATTATATCGGAAGACATATCGGCAACTAAAGTGATTGGACTATCAATATCTTCTTTAAATTCAGTACCGTAAATGGTATTATTAGTCGTAATGTGAAAATAGTCAGCATCTGTTGGAATGGTATAATTTTTAGGAATATATGAGTAATTTTTTTCTTCTGAAGACCCAACTATTTCTACATCGCCATAAAATTTAGCCTCTTGCATTGCTTTCTTCGCCCAAACTCCTGTTTGCAAATATGCTGCTTTCTTCTTCATTATATTTGCTGGTATTGTAAAAAACTGTGTACTGGCTCCACCACCAACAAATAGCACTTTATAATTATCAGGGATATGAAGTAATTCACGCCATAGATCTGCACATTCTTTCATAACCTTCTCCCAACCAGGAGTGCGATGTGAAATTTCTAAAATACCTATACCTGTATTATCAAAATTGCGTATTGCATCAATTGAAGCTTCGATAGCTGGACGAGGTAAAACGCATGGTCCTGCATTAAAATTGTACTTTTTCATAAAACTGTGAATTAATAAAAGTGTATATAATTTTTCAATGTAATTTTCTTAAAAGAGATGAGAAACTATTCTCAGCTCAAAGAATCGTAAACAAAGCTATAAAAATAATGCGCATTTTCAAGTGAATTTTCATCTTTATTTAAATAATTTTGATTTGATTTTTGATGATCACGTTCAACTTCGATTTGGTTTTGCTATATATTTGTGCAAGAATACGATTCGTACTATCTTTGCATTGAAAAAATTAGATTAGATTAGATTAGATGAATCCACCTCTTCCTTCAGTATTGCTTGAAAATGCAGTAAATGAATTTGCAAAACTTCCAGGTATTGGAAAAAAGACAGCTCTGCGCTTAGTCTTATATCTTTTGCGTCAAGATGGTATGACTGTAGATGGTTTTGCAAGTGCAATTTTGACATTAAAGCAGGAGGTGAAATATTGTTCGTCTTGTCACAATATTTCAGATAGCGTTATTTGCAATCTGTGTGCCGATCAATCACGAGACTCTTCATTAGTATGCGTTGTTGAAAACATCAAAGATGTTATGGCAATTGAAAACACAGTGCAATTTAAAGGTAAATATCATGTGTTAGGGGGAATAATTTCACCAATAGATGGTATTGGGCCTTCGGATTTAGAAATTGCAAGTTTGATTGAGCGAGTGAAAAGCGCTGGGGTAAAGGAGGTGATTATGGCACTAAGTGCAACGATGGAAGGCGATACAACTAATTTCTACATTTACCGTAAATTGGAGCCATTCAACATTAAAATATCAATAATTGCACGTGGTGTAGCTATTGGAAACGAACTTGAGTATACCGATGAGGTAACCTTGGGCAGATCAATTTTAAACAGAATGCCATTTGATGAATCTTACAAACTCAATCAGAAATGAAGACAAGATTAGTAATACAACGCTTGAAGTATTTATTTTACTTTGCAGTAGGCTTACAAGTTATCTTACTTATTGGTGTAGCTTTTAAATGGATTAATTTTATGCCAGACAAGACGAATGTATCTTTGACATTAGAACGGTATACATTATTACTTACACTGATTAGTATTCCTGGAGCATTGAAAATATTTTCCATAATAATGAAAACAAACAAACATAGAGAGAGTAAAAAAGAAGCAACGTCGCAATATTTAAAAGCTTTTGCAGCTCGATTTACAATATTATTTTTGGTTTCTGCTATGAATATATTTTTATTTGCTTTGACTTTCAATCAAAACTTTTTGCTGTTGACCTTAGCAACATTTACAGCATATATTTTTACATACCCCTCTGATAGTTACTTAAAAGCAGAAAAAGAGGAAGCTAACACTAATTAAAACAATAAATTATTAATATGATTATAGCAATAGATTTTGATGGGACAATAGTAGAACACAAATATCCCGAAATTGGACGTCCTATTCCATTTGCCATTGAAACTTTACTTCAATTGCAAAAAGAAAATCACAAACTAATATTGTGGACTGTGCGTGAGGGAGATTTATTGCAAGAAGCAATAGATTATTGTGCCGAACGCGGACTGCATTTTTATGCAAACAATAAAAATTATCCTGAAGAAGTTGATCCCTCTCCTCGAAAATTAAGTGTCGATATGTTTATTGACGACCGGAATCTTGGTGGACTGCCCGATTGGGGAGTTATATACAAAGCTGTGCAAGCAACGGTGAATGGAGAAAACTCTTTTCAAGTAATTATGTCGGCACAAGAAACCCAACAGGAAAGAAACAGACGAAAGAAAAACATCTTCCTTCGTATTGGCGAAGCATTGGATGCTAAATAAATGTAGGTGATGAGCAAGTTATTAGAAAACAATGTGCTTTGTTTGCGCTCTCCAGAACCAGAGGACTTAGAGGTTTTGTATAAATGGGAAAACGACACAGATGTGTGGAAATATGGATCTGCCATTTCCCCTTACTCTAAATTTGTTTTGAGGCAATATATTGAAGATGCTCAAACTGATATATTTCAATCGAAGCAACTGAGGTTCATGATTGTTTTACAAGAAAACAAAACGGTGATAGGGTCTATTGACTTGTATGATTTTGATGCCAGAAACAGTAGATGTGGAGTGGGCATTTATATTGATAAAGCATGGCGTAAAAAAGGATTTGCTGTTGAATCATTGACACTTTTAGAAGCTTATGCTTTCAATTTTCTAAAACTAAACCAACTCTATGCCGTAGTGCCTCAAAGCAATAAGACAAGTTTAAACCTATTTAAACACAATGAATTCAATCATGCTGTAGTATTGCAACAATGGATATCGACAGAAGATAGCTATGAAGACGCCATATTAGTTCAAAAAATAAAACCTTAACCCGATTATGAACGAAGATTTAAAAAAAGCAATAGAAACGCTCAAGCAAAGCGGAATCATTCTATACCCTACTGACACTATATGGGGCATTGGTTGTGACGCAACAAACGAAGAAGCAGTTGAAAAACTATATGCCATTAAAAAAAGAGAGCGAAACAAGTCTATGCTTATTCTCTTAGACAATCCAGCAAAACTACAAACTTATGTGCAAGATGTTCCAAACATTGCGTGGGATTTGATAGACTTAACTGACAAACCGTTGACAATCATTTTTAATGAAGCCAAAAACTTAGCTCCAAACTTGATAGCTGATGATGGAACAATTGGTATAAGATTCACCTCCGAAGCCTTCTCTCAAGAGCTATGCAAACGCTTTAGAAAGCCTATTGTATCAACTTCGGCTAACTTTAGTGGAACTCCGTCACCACAAAACTTTAATCAGATAGATTCGGAAATCATTGACATGGTAGATTATGTTGTAGAATACCGACAAAATGAAATGATGAAACAAGTGCCCTCTTCAATCATAAAATTAGAGACAAACGGGAATATCGAAATTATTCGAAAATAAACCTATCTATATTAAGTTTATGCTTGTAGCACTGTTGCATTTTAAAGTATAGATTCTCCGTTACATTCTTTGCTTTGTTACGAAATTAGCTTTCCCAATCTTTAAAAGCCCTCTTGTTTTAATCATTCATACTTTTAGAAACTCGGAAACCTATATTTTTGAGTTTGTGACACTTTTCGAAACTCGGAAACTCTAAAATGTGAGTTTGTTATACTTTTCGAAACTCGGAAAGTTTAAAAAGGGAGTTTGTCATGCTTTTCGAAACTCGGAAAGTTTAAAAAGGGAGTTTGTCACGCATTCCGAAACTCCGAAAGTTCAAAAAGTGAGTTTGTCATACTTTCCGAAACTCGGAATCCTTCACAAAGTGAGTTTGTCATGCTTTCCGAAACTCGGAAACCTTCACAAAGTGAGTTTGCCATGCTTTTTGAAAGTTGAAAACCTGCAAAAGTTTTAAATCACCAGCAGAATGGGTTTTGTAGATAAAAAGCACAAATCACTCTAATAAATATTATTGTCGTCTAAACTAAAATCTATCTATTGCTCATTCTTCAATAAGTGGATTTACACATTTGCTTACTCAATCTATCCCAAAGAAGTTCGTTATTGAGTGTGAAAGCTCAAAAAAAATTTGTAGTTTTGCCTGTTGAGTAAAAAGATTGAAAGTCGGATTACGAAAAAAGAAAAAACAGATAGTATAATGGAAATATATCTTATTTCATTATCCCTTCAATATATTATCGGTCGATAATAAATTAGCTAATATATGTTTGAACAATTTTTAATTTGGAGAAGAAAACACATCACTGAACGCGTGTTTCTTCTTATAATATGCTTAATGGTAGGTGTATTGTCTGCTTTGGCAGCTTATGCTTTAAAAGTTGCTCTTCATTTTATACAAAGCAATTTAACAAAAAGCTTCATTAATAGTGGTGCAAACTACTATTACCTACTATTGCCCGTTGTTGGAATTCTTCTGGCAGGTCTTTATGTGAAATACATTGTGAGAGATGACATTAGCCATGGTATCACAAAAGTACTGCATTCCATATCTCAACGAAAAAGTAGAATAAAAGCCCACAATACATACACATCTCTTATTGCAAGCTCACTTACTATTGGATTTGGTGGCTCTGTTGGTGCTGAGGCACCTATTGTTCTAACAGGTTCGGCTATAGGATCTAATTTAGGTAGACTTTTCAAGCTGGACCATCGCAATATCATGCTTTTAGTGGGTTGTGGCGCTGCGGGTGCTGTTGCGGGTATTTTCAAAGCACCCATCGCTGGCGTTGTGTTTGTTATTGAGGTTCTTTTATTAGACCTCACCATGTCTTCTATCTTGCCTCTTTTAGTTACCTCTGTTACCGCTACCACTATCTCGTATATGCTAACAGGAACTAACGCTATGTTTGCTTTCTCGCAAGTAGAAGGCTTTACATTTGACAGAATTCCACATGTTATATTGTTAGGAATTGCTTGTGGATTTGTGTCTCTCTATTTCACCCGTAGTATGAATTGGATAGAAGGCATTTTTGGAAAACTTACTTATTGGAAAAAATTCATGTTAGGCGGAGTCATGCTTAGCGTCCTTATTTTCTTTTTACCTCCTCTTTATGGTGAAGGCTACGATACAATTGAAACCTTATTAGCTGGAGGCGACTCTTACAAAAACTTAATGGACGACAGCTTTTTCTACTTCCTGAAAAGCTCTTGGGGCATTGTAGTTTTTGGAATACTAATTGTACTTACTAAAGTTTTTGCATCCAGTGCTACCAACGGAGCAGGTGGAACAGGTGGAATTTTTGCGCCCACCCTATTTTTAGGTTGTGTGGTAGGCTTCCTGTTTTCTTTTTCACACAATTCTATGGGATTCTCATTAAACTTACCTCAAGAAAACTTCTCCCTGTTTGGTATGGCCGGAGTTATGGCAGGCGTTATGCATGCACCTCTTACAGGTACTTTTTTGATAGCCGAATTAACAGGAGGATACGACTTGTTTCTTCCACTTATGATGGTCTCCATAAGTTCATATGCTACCATTATTCTGTTTGAAAAACATAATATCTACTCCATGCGTTTGGCCAAAAAAGGAGAGTTGATAACACATCATAAAGACAAAGCTGTACTTACTTTTCTTGACTTAGAGAATCTTTTAGAAACTGACTTGGAGGTTGTGAAGCCCGACATGTATTTAGGTGAAATGGTAAAGGTTATTTCCAGTTGTAAACGAAACATTTTCCCTGTTGTTAACGATGATGGTGTCCTAATGGGATTGGTGCTTTTAAACGATATCCGAAATATTATATTCCGCCCCGAACTTTATGATCGATTCAAAGTATCTAAATTTATGGTAGGTGCTCCAGCCGAAATAAATATCAATATGACTATGGAACAAATAATGGATATTTTTGAAAATACCAAAGCTTGGAATTTACCAGTAATAGATAATGAAGGTAAATACAAAGGCATTATGTCTCAATCATCCATCTTCAATGCATACAGAGATGTATTAGTAGAACATTACTCCGAAGAATAAAATCGCACAACAACACCGAATCTTAATGTAATATGAAAAAAGAAGATTTCCGAATAATATTTATGGGAACCCCTACTTTTGCAGTAGAGACCTTGAAGCAATTAGTTGAAAACAACTACAAGGTCGTTGCAGTTGTAACAATGCCAGACAAACCTGCTGGACGTGGTCACAAACTACAAGAATCTGATGTGAAAAAATATGCAGTGTCTCAAAACATTTTGGTTCTTCAACCAGAAAAACTACGAGATGAAGATTTTTTAAAAACATTAAAGTCTTTAAAAGCTGATTTAAATATTGTAGTGGCTTTTAGAATGCTACCCAAAGTTGTTTGGGAAATGCCACAATATGGAACATACAATTTACATGCATCGCTACTACCTCAGTACAGAGGTGCAGCCCCCATCAATTGGGCAATAATAAATGGAGAAAAAGAAACGGGTGTAACTACTTTTAAATTGGTGCAAGAAATTGACTCAGGCAAAATTGCTTATCAAAGCAAAGTTGAAATAAAAGAGGCTGATAATGCAGGAATAATTCATGACAGATTGATGAATATAGGTGCTAAGCTGGTATTGAAAACAGTGGATGCTATCATTGATGACACAATTCAACTAACCGCACAAAACATTAATAAAGAAGAATTGAAATTCGCACCAAAAATATTTAAAGATGACTGTCGAATCAATTGGTCAGCCTCTACTCAAGACATATATAACTTTATTAGAGGGTTGTCGCCCTACCCTACAGCTTATAGTGTCATGCAAAGAGAAGATGAAGCTATTTATGTCAAAATATTTGATGCAAAACCATTGTTGCAAAAACACGACCATCAAATTGGAAGCATTGTACAATCTCAACAAAATACTTTAGATATAGCAGTAGCTGATGGTTTCATTAGAATATTAGAACTACAAGTTCAAGGGAGAAAACGCATGCAAACAACTGCTTTCTTAAATGGGTTTACGTTACTAACAACCGATCAATTCATCAAATAAGAGAAGTTACCATTTAAAGTTTAGTCCAAAACTAACAACTTCGTTTACTTGCAAGAATCCATAATCAGGATCTTTAGGCACACCATCATCATATCTTAAGTGAAGATATAAACGAGTGGAGAAGAAACGACTCAACGACATGTTTAAAGTATTTTCTAATTCAGCCTCCACTTTACTATAGTTTGTAAAGTACTTCAAGCGTGAATTCCAAGTAATGTATTTAGATAGATTGTAAATCAGGGTTGAGCTTAATGTAGAACCTTTATCGAGAATAGAGTTCTTTCCTTCAGGAATTCCATATCGAGCTTTATCTACATCATCATTTCCAACATATTTATAATTTATAGATAAAGGAGAAATAGCAATCGCTAATCGTATTCTTCTATTTCTAACTGTTTCTGACTTTTTATCCAAATTATATTTCATACCAATACCTGCATTCACGTAAAGAGGTGCTAAGAAAGCTGAGCGTAAATCTGTTTTGTTAGGTATGTGGCTGGTAAACATCTGCGTCCTTGCCTCCAAATTGGTAGAATATGACCATGTTTTTTTGTATGCATCTAAACCAAAATCACCATAGTAACGTAGTAAATCATCTCCTATCCTATAATCTCTTATTGTATCTTCTGGAGCATTATATAAAGACAAACGCCATTCAAACATATTATTAAAACGAACTTTGTCTTTCTCATAATTTGCACGGAAAACATGATAGTTGTTAATGTTTAAATTACTTGTTCCTCCCTTGTGCCAGTTAGGAGAAAAGTAGTTTTGCGTCAGTTGTAGAGAGTGTTCTCCAGATTTAATCCAATACACACGACCAATTTTAACACCCTCAACATCTGGCTTTTCTAAAGAAAAGCTGGTCTCAGATGAAAGCAACTCTTTAAAAGGATTGAATTTTTCTCTTACTTCTGTGTCGGTTGCTGTATGTCTGGCACCATTAAGAGTTGAAGCAGAATATTTTATCTTTGAGGGGTTATCCAAAAAGAAATCTCTTCGTACTTTATCTACAAAAGTTTGCTTTTCTAATAGGGGTTCAAAAGTTTTATCAGTCGATATAAGTATTCCTTTGGTTTCTTCTTTCTTTTTTGGATAGATAAATGCAGAATCAGGAGATTCTATTCTTCCACTAAATACAACGGGTAAGAATAAAGGATTATAAAGCATCGTATCTCTAAAATTCCAAAGTGGCGAGTATTCGTTCATTGTTCTGTCGGGTAGTTCGGGCAATGCAATAGTTCCAGTACTCTTTCGCGAATAAAAAGAATCCAATGAAGTTCTAACGATCGTAGGAATAAACTCGGGTTTCTTTTTTTGAGGCATCACAACTGTGTCAATTTTTACAGTGTCAACTATTATTGAGTCAGGTAATGTAAGCACAGTAGTATCTGGTTTCACCCTAATAGTATCTATAGTGTCTATAGTATCTATAGAAGTTCTTAACAATGAATCTTTTAATATTTTTAGTGTATCAGGAGGTAAATCGACTGTATTTTTAGTTCCAACAAAAATAGAATCCGTTGATTTATAAGTAGTTCCGTTGCTTGAAGTTAGCTTTTGATTATTTGATCTCTTTGTGGTATCTTGCAAATTTCTTAGCTGCATCTCAATGTCAGTTATTTCATTAAACTTACCAATAGTATCATTTCTATGGGTTTTAGATGCTGATAGAGGAAAATGTGCAGACAGTATTATTAGGACGAGTAATTTTGTAAACTGTTTCATATTTACATATTTTATTGAAATGCAAAAAATAAGAGAAATATTTATATATGCAAAGTTATAAAAATAATCTTATTATTGATAGATAGTAAATCAAACGTAAGTTTTTTAATTATAAACACATTAAATAGACAATAGAACTACCATTATTAGCTACGATATATTGTATGATATGCTTAGAATGTGTAATTTTGTATACATATAAGATGTTTAATCTAACTTTTAATTGAAAAAAGTGTATAAGCAACTCTTAAACGATTCGTTTGCATAACTGTTCATAAATTTTGATGATAAAATTTTTTAATTGAATATTTCAACATATATAAATACAGTTCAGCAAAATAAAACATTTTATCATTTTGTCTGTTAGTAGATTGGTAAATTTATTATAGAACGGTCTAAAATCAATGGTCGACAAATTAAATCCAAATATGAAAAAAATTCAACACTCTTTTTTAATTGCTATTATTGGCGTGCTTACACTTTCTAGTTGTGGTTACAACACAATGGTAAACAAACAAGAAACTGTTACAGCTCAATGGGGTCAAGTACAAAATGCTTACCAGCGTCGTGCTGATTTGATTCCTAACTTAGTTGCTACCGTAAAGGGTTATGCCTCACACGAACAAGAAACATTTACAGCAGTAGTTGAGGCAAGAGCTAAAGCCACTCAGACAAATGTAAATCCAGAAGAATTGACCGATGAAGGAATTCAACAATTTCAACAGGCTCAAAGTCAGCTAAGTGGTGCTTTAGGGAGGTTGCTCATGATACGCGAAAACTATCCTGAACTAAAAGCGAACCAAAATTTTCTTGCATTACAAGATGAATTGGCGGGAACTGAAAACCGAATTGCAGTTGAACGAAATAGATTTAATGAAACTGCTCGAGATTACAATCAATATATTCGTCGGTTTCCACAAGTGATTTATGCAGGATGGTTTGGTTTTAAGAAAAAAGGCTATTTCGAAGCAGATGCAGCTTCTCAAAGTGCTCCAGCAGTAGAATTTTAATAACTTCAGCACTGAATTAAAATTTTAGTCACGATATTAAATGAAAAAGGTAGATCGAAATAAAATTGTTGAAGCTATTAGTAGTGCAGAACTATTAACGTCTGGCGAAATAAGAGTCTTTCTTGCTAAGCATTGTAAAGAAGATCCAATTGAAAAAGCATCATTGATTTTCCAAGATTTAAAAATGCATGAAACAAAATTGCGGAATGCAGTTCTAATTTTTGTTTGTCCCGCAGACAAAAAAGCGGCCATAATAGGTGATAGTGGAATTAATAATAAAATAACTGATAGTTTTTGGGATAGTACACTTAAAGAATTAATTACTTATTGCTCTCAAGGTCGAATTACTGAAGGAATTATCAAAGCGGTAGAAAAAGTAGGCGATTTAATAAAACATAAATATCCCTACTCAAATAGCGATATAAATGAACTCGACAATGAAATTATTCTGGAAGATTAGTAAACTGTTTATTCTTTTTTTGTTTCTTATTCAGAGTTTAGCTGCTCAAGACATACCCACCCCCATGTCTCCCCCAAGATTGGTGAATGATTTTGCCAATGTTTTTTCTGAAACCGAAAAACAAGCATTGGAAAACAAGCTGCGCACATACAATGACACCACTTCTACACAAATATATGTAGTAACCGTTAAAGATTTAAGTGGTTATGCAGTTTCAGACTACTCATTCCGCCTTGGAGAAAAATGGAAGATTGGCCAAAAAACCAAGGATAACGGTGCTGTTATACTTATTAAACCAAAAAATGGAAATAGTAGAGGAGAGGCTTTTATAGCTGTAGGATATGGATTAGAAGCTCGTATAAATGATGCTTTTGCTGGAAGAATTGTCCGCAACGAAATGATTCCTTATTTCAAAAATGATGATTATTTTAGTGGTATTAATGCAGCTATAGACACCATGATGAAAAGACTCTCAGGCGAATTTGACCCAGACATGAAAGAGGGTGATGAAGGACCATCTACATTTACAATTATCGCATTCATATTTTTCTTCATTGTTTTTATACGTCTAATATCTAAAAAAGGGGGCGGTGGAGATCAAAACATTGGAGGAGATGGCTCAAGCAGTGGTAGAAGAGGCCCCGTATTTTTTCCTCCCATCATGGGTGGAGGCAGAAGTGGTGGTTTCGGAGGTGGCGGTTTTGGTGGCGGAGGCTTTGGTGGAGGAGGCGGGGGTCGTTTTGGCGGAGGTGGCGCTGGGGGTAGTTGGTAGAAAAAAATAATCACTCAAACACAAACTTCATCTAATTGTCAGACTTAATCACAATAATAGGACCCACTGCAAGTGGAAAAACACCTTTTGCAGTAGAGATAGCAAACAAAATTGATGGTGAAATCATTAGTGGCGACTCGCGTCAAGTTTATCGCCAAATGGATATTGGTACTGGTAAAGACTTAAAAGAATACATTGTTGGAAACAAAAAGATAAATTACCACCTAATTGATATTCGTGAACCAGGTGACAGGTATACATTGTTTAATTTTCAAGAAGATTTTCAAGTAGCTTATCACGATATTATTCGTCGTAATAAATTACCTATATTATGTGGTGGAACAGGTTTATATGTTGAATCTGTTTTAAGAGGTTATCAACTCTCAAAGGTCCCGAAAAATGAAGCTTTACGAGAATCATTAGCAAGTAAATCATTAAGCGAATTAAGCAGTATTCTTTCTAATTTTAAAAAGCAGCATAATACAACAGACATTGAGACAAAGCAAAGAGCAATAAGAGCTATTGAAATTGCTTTATTTCATCAAAATCAAAAAGAGATAGGAAGTAAATATAAAAACTTTAGCCCAATAAATTCAACAATAATTGGGTTATCTATTGATAGAGAATATAGACGCAATAAAATATCAAATCGTTTAAAAACAAGGATGAAAGAAGGGATGGTTGACGAAGTAAAAGGTTTATTATCACGTGGCATTGCTGCAGAGGACCTTATCTATTATGGTTTAGAATATAAATTTGTTACTTTGCATGCTATTGGTAAACTCACATACGAAGAAATGTGCTCACAATTAGAAATTGCAATACATCAGTTTGCAAAAAGACAGATGACGTGGTTTCGAGGAATGGAGCGTAGAGGTTTAAAAATTAACTGGATAGATGCAATGTTACCTATGAAAGAAAAAGTTGAAATGGCAATGAATCTTTTGAATAAAATGAATTGATCAATGTATAGTTAGAATTAATGCTCATATAGTAATTTTGCAACTAAATTTCTTATAAACAAATAAATATGGCTAAAAACAAATTCCCAATAGATAAGTTCCATACGATTGAGACACCTTTTTATTATTATGATATAGACTTGTTACAAGAAACATTTGAAGCGATAAAAAATGAAGTAAAAAATAAACCTTATCATGTTCATTATGCACTAAAAGCTAATACAAATGAACGTTTATTACAAGAAATATCAAAACAAGGATTTGGCGCAGATTGTGTAAGTGGTAACGAAATATTAAAAGCAGTTGAAAATGGTTTTAAGCCAAAGCAAATTGCATTTGCGGGTGTTGGAAAAACAGACAAAGAAATAAATATGGCATTGGACTATAACATTTTCTCATTTAATGTTGAATCAATACCTGAAATGATGGCAATAAACGAGTTAGCCTACAAAAAAAACAAAAAAGCACGTATTGCATTACGAGTTAATCCAAATGTTAACGCAAACACACACTCATATATTACAACCGGTTTAAATGAAAACAAGTTTGGATTGGAAGAAAAGAATCTTCCCGAAGTGTTAGAGCTTTTATCCTCAAAGACCTCTTTGGAACTTATTGGATTACATTTCCATATTGGTTCTCAGATAACCGATTTATCTTCATTCGAAGAACTTTGCAAAAAAATAAATGAGCTCCAAGATTATTTCGAAAGAAAAAATATAGTGCTCGATCATATAAATGTAGGGGGAGGATTAGGAATTGATTATGAAAACCCAGATTCTAATTCAATTGCAGATTTTTCTAATTATTTTAATTTGTTCTCTTCGCTACTTAAACTTAGAGAGGGACAAACACTGCATTTTGAACTGGGACGATCAATTGTAGCTCAATGCGGTTCGCTTATTTCACGAGTGACTTATCTAAAAGAAGGAGTTGAAAAAAAGTTTGTAATTATAGATGCTGGAATGACAGATCTAATACGTCCTGCACTATATCAAGCACATCATCATATAGAGAATCTAAGTTCAGATAAGGAGTCTTGTAAATATGATGTTGTGGGTCCTATATGCGAGTCAAGCGATATATTTGCAAAAGATTTTGAATTAAATAAAACAGAGCGAGGAGATATTATTGCAATTCGTTCCGCAGGTGCTTATGGAGAAGTTATGGCATCAAGATATAACTGTCGCGATATTGCTAAATCATACTTTTCAGACACAATTTAAGCGTTGACATGGAGATTCTTTATAAATTATATAGCTTACCACTATACCTGTGGATTCTAATAGGACTTTACTTTTTATTTTTCGTTATTCAGCTTATCTATTACTTATTCTTATTTCGTAAACCTTATCGTTATCTTTCAACAAAAAAAGAAGATAAGCTTACAAAACTAAGTGATACTGACATGCCTGGAATATCAATAATCATAACTGCTAAAAATGAAGCTGAGAATTTACGAAAGAACCTTCCAGCTATTTTAGAGCAAGACTATCCAAATTTTCAGGTTGTAGTTGTAAATAATTCTTCTACTGATAGCACTGAGGAGATCTTGAATGAGCTACGCATTAAGTATTCTTCTAAACTATATGTTACATACATTCCAATAGATTCTGAGTCAATCAACAATAAAAAGCTTGCACTTACTATCGGTATTAAAGCATCAGAACATGATATATTGTTATTTACTGAGCCTGATAGTAAACCTTTATCAAATAAATGGGTCAATGAATATGCAAAAGAGTTTATGAGCGGCAAAGATGTTGTGCTTGGTGGTTGTCAATTAAAAAAAAGTAAAAGTCTATTTCAAAAACTGATTCTATTTGACAATCTTTCCTCTGGAATAAAATATTTAAGCATGGCTTTGATAAAAAACCCATTTATGGGAATTGAACAAAACATGGCGTATAGAAAAAGTATATTTTATGAAAACAAAGGATTTTCATCTATTCTAAATATTGAAAACGGAGAAGATAATTTATTTGTAAATAAAATTGCAACTAAAAATAATACAAGTGTTGTGCTCTCTCCTGAAAGCATAGTAGAAAGTAATGTTGTAGAAGATTTTGCTACGTGGAGAACGATAAAAGGGAAATACTTAATTACAAAAAAGTATCTCAGTGGAAATCAAAGTAAGATTCTATCATTTGAAGAGGTTATTCGATATGGCTTTTACTTGGTATTTATAATACTATGCCTAACAGGTATTCTATATTCATCTTACGGCTTGTTACTGATTGGTACTTCTTTTTTTCTATTACGCTTTATCGTACAAATTATAGTAATAAATAAAAACAGTAGAATATTTGATGCTGGAAGTTACATTTTATCTCTTCCCTTCCTTGATGTGCTAAATCCGATCATTAGTCATTATTTTTTGGTACATGAAAAAAAACGTAACTATAAAAATTAAACCGTCATTTTGTCAGTATCGACTGTCATATCTACAACATTTTATCTCTCTGCTGGTTAAGACGGGTTAAAGCAGTAAGTATCGCGTTAAAAGAGTTGAATTTGAAACCACAATGATTAAACATAGAATGATTTTTGCAGTATATATATAAGACAATTACAAAATACTAACCCAAAAAATAATTGATTATGAATATTAATTTAAAACAGGTAATTACTATAATTATAGTAGCCATTTTAAGTGCAACGGTTGCATTGTTTGGCTACGATTATATCCAAAAGAGAAATTTATCTTCAACTCATCTTTCTAAAGGAATTGAAAGTGAATTTTCTCGGAATTTTAATCAAGACTTTAATCAAAAGAATGTTCGATTAACAAATTTGACAACTGCTGACGGTTATCCCGACTTTACAGAAGCTGCCCAAAAAACAATTCATGGAGTTGTTCATGTTAAAACCACAAAAGCTCCTTCTCGACGAAGACAACAATACATTGATCCGTTTGAATTCTTTTTCGGTTTTGGAAATCGTGAAATGGGTCCACCTCAACCTCAAGTAGGATTTGGTTCAGGTGTCATTATTTCTAAAGATGGTTATATTCTTACAAACAATCACGTAGTTGAAGGTGCTTCTGAAGTTTCAGTTACATTAAATGATAATAGAGAATATACCGCAACTGTTGTTGGAGGGGACGTTCAATCAGACATTGCACTTTTGAAAATAGAAGATTCGAGTGGAAACGATTTTGAATATGTGTCTTTCGGAGATTCAGATAATTTACAAGTCGGAGAATGGGTCTTGGCTGTTGGTAATCCCTTTAACTTAACTTCAACTGTTACCGCTGGAATAGTGAGCGCAAAAAACAGAACTAATATTGTGGGAGAAGGTAAAAGTTTACAATCTTTTATTCAAATTGATGCCGCAGTAAATCCAGGAAATAGTGGAGGTGCATTAGTTAATACACGTGGCGAATTAATAGGTATAAATACTGCAATTTATTCTCAAACAGGCAATTTTGCTGGTTACGCATTTGCTGTACCGATTTCAATAGCCGGTAAAATAGCATCAGACATTAAAGAATATGGTTCAGTTCAACGTGCAGTTTTAGGCATACTTTCCCCAAATATTGATTATCTAAAAGAAAACGACAATGATAAATATCGTGAACTACAGAAAATAGTAGGTGTTCAAATTGATGATTTTTCGGAAAGGAGTCCTGCAAAAGCTGCTGGTATTTTAAAAGGCGATGTAATTAAATCTATTAATAATGCTCCAATTAGGAACTTCAATGAATTGCAAAGTCAGATTGGTAGATATCGCCCTGGAGACAAAGTAAAAGTAGTAGTGGAAAGAAATGGAAAAGAACACACTTATAATGTTGAACTGAAAAATGATCAAGGAAGTACTGAGATTACTAAAGCAATAGATGGCATGAAGTTGTTAGGTGCTACTTTTGAAGAAATCCCCAATAGCAAGAAGCAGCAATTAGGAGTTAATAGTGGTATTGAAGTAAAAAGTGTTGACAATAATGGTAAATTTAGAAAGGAAGGAATAAGTAAAGGATTTATTATTCTACGCATAAATAATATACCCATTAACACTCAAAACGATATTGAAAAAATTGTTCAAATGACAACTTCTTCTAATGTTGAAGATAAAGCTTTACTTGTAGCAGGTTTTTATCCTAATGGTAAAACTCAATACATAGCTATAGATTTATCTGGTGAATAGGAAGTTAAACTACATTAAACAAGTGTGAGTCTTCTAACATTAAAGCTTTATAAACGTTTGCAACAAAGGAAACAGTGTACACTGCTTCCTTTGTTTATATCAAATCAACTAATAGATATAAAAAATTTGAACGATAAGGTATATTTTGATTCTACTAAAAAAGCTGTACCTTTGCCCAATTATAATATAATTAGAAAAACAACGATAAAAATATATAGATGAGACAATTAAAGATTACAAAATCAATCACAAATCGTGAAAGTGCATCTTTAGATAAATACTTACAAGAGATTGGTCGTGAAGACTTAATCACTGTTGAAGAAGAAGTTGAATTGGCACAAGCCATAAAAAAAGGTGATAGAGAAGCTTTGGAAAAACTAACCAAAGCAAATCTACGATTTGTTGTTTCGGTTGCTAAGCAATATCAGAACCAAGGTCTTAGCTTACCAGATTTAATAAATGAAGGAAATTTAGGCTTGATAAAAGCCGCTGAAAAATTTGACGAAACCAGAGGGTTTAAATTTATTAGTTATGCTGTTTGGTGGATTCGTCAATCTATTCTTCAAGCATTAGCAGAACAATCACGAATAGTGAGACTTCCTCTTAACCAAGTAGGTTCTCTTAATAAAATTAGTAAAGCGCTACAAAAGTTTGAACAAGAAAATGAACGTAAGCCTTCTGCTGAAGAACTTGCAATAGAATTAGATATTCCTGTTGAAAAAGTAAGAGATTCGTTAAAAGTATCTGGACGCCACATATCTATGGATGCTCCCTTTGTTGAGGGAGAAGATAATAGCTTACTTGATGTTTTAGTTAATGATGATGCGCCTCTTGCTGATAGAAATCTAATTAATGAGTCACTTCAAAAAGAAATAGACAGAGCTTTATCGACTTTAACCGAACGTGAAAGCGAAATCATTAAAATGTTTTTCGGCATTGGTTCACAAGAAATGACATTAGAAGAAATAGGCGATAAATTTCAGTTGACACGTGAACGTGTAAGACAAATAAAGGAAAAAGCGATTAGAAGATTAAGACAAGATTCAAGAAGCAAATTATTAAAGAGTTATTTAGGATAACTCTTAAGTAAATTAAGTATATCGGTAAAATAAATATATTTTGCACATCAAGTCAGGTAAATACGTATATTTATACGATTTATTTGAAAAAAACTGTTAGAATATAGAATTATCTATTATATTTGCACTTTGAAGATAAGTTGTGATCATTAGCACGTCATATAAACAAGTAATATAGTAATATAGCGTTTACTTTAAACTTCAAATTAATAATATTCAAATTGATTTTGAACATTTTATTTTAGCATTTGTTATTAGTAATAGATTAACAATAAAATGCGACACAACGTTATTGCTAATCTAAAACAAATATTTAGAAATAGATATCGAGTTATTGTAATAAAGAATGTATAATTAGAATTTAAATTTATGAAAAAAATTAGTTTATTTTTAATCTCAGCACTTGTTGTATTCGGTTTGAATGCACAAGAGCTTCAGAATGTTTCTCATGGTGATGTATACCTAAAGAACAAAGCAAGTGATAATTGGTTTATGAGCCTTGCTGGAGGTGCAAATATGTACTTTGGCAGTGGAAGTTCAGACCAAGATTTTATGGATGCAATTGGTTGGCAAGGTCAATTAGCAATAGGTAAATGGAATTCTCCAAATTGGGGCACACGTTTAGCTATTAATGTAGGTCAACACGAACACTACAATGCTATGAATGATTATACAACTGACTCTTTTGTACATCCTCATTTAGACCTTATGTGGAATGTTACGAATGCTGCTGCTGGTTATAGAGCAGACAGAGTTTATAACTTTATTCCTTATATTGGTGTTGGTTACTTTTATGGTATGGACAAAGACTTTAAGAAAGTAAATCCTGATGGAGACATTTTCAAACATCAAAATCAATCACTTTCTTGGAATCTTGGTATAATCAATGATTTCCGTTTGTCAAATAACTTTTCTATTTTTGTTGAGTTAGCTGCTACTACCGTACAAGGTGCTACTGGAAGAAAGTATTCAAACATTCCAGCAGGCGATTATGATTGGGATGTTATTGGTCAAGCCCTTTTAGGAGTTAAATTTGGATTAGGTGGAAAACAAGATTTCACCAATGCTGAATTAATGGATTACAATTTGATTAATGACCTTAATAGTCAAATCAATAGATTACGTGCAGAAAACGAAAACTTAAGTAAGAGACCTGAATTCTGTCCAGAGTGCCCAGAAGTACAGCCACAAGTAGCTGCTGAAAGTGTATACGTGCCTAACGTAGTATTCTTCCGCTTGAACTCTGCAACAATTGACAGACAACAACAAATCAGTGTATATAACACTGCAGAATACCTAAAAACTAATCCTAACGCTACTGTGCAAATTGTAGCTTATGCTGACAGACAAACTGGTACACCTGACTACAACATGAAACTCTCTGAGAGACGTGCAAAAGCAGTAGCAGATGCTTTAACAAGCCAGTATCAGATCGACAGTAGTAGAATTAGCTTAGACTGGAAAGGTGATACAGAACAACCTTACGCTGAAAATGATTGGAACCGCGTTGCAATTTTCATCGCTGACTAATCTCTATTAAACGTAAAGTTTATATCTAAAAAAAAGGGTGCATTTTATGCACCCTTTTTTTTGTTGTATTGGTGAAATGATGTAATAGAAAGTTGTAGAACTACGCGATAGAAATAATAATTAGGGTCTGCTGAAAATGTTTTTTAAATCTTAAGCAATTTGTTATTTTAGGTATTGATTCGAATATATTTTTGGAGAGCTTTGAAAAAT
>DEZB01000046.1 GCA_002364735.1 Bacteroidales bacterium UBA3143 | reverse complement strand
ATCCTTAACTTAATGACATTGCCCCAGCCCCCTAAAGGGGGAGCGAGTAAGTGCAGTATTTAAACACTGTTTCAGCTCAAAAACTGCAGACTGCAAAAGTCCCCTTTAGGGGATTTAGGGGCAGAATATAGAGGAATGGGTTATGAGGTGCGGGGGGGACAGCAGTAGAGACGTCGATTTATCGCGTCTCGGGGAAGCCTTGCGAACCGCCTCCCAGCCGATTTTTCGCGTCTCGGGGATATCGTAACCAACCAACCTATCAACCAATCAATTTAAACAAACACACGATGAGATCTATCAACCATGAACGCTTTGAAGAGATAGCGATAGAACACAACTTTATGACCTACTACGCAAGTGGATATGTGGAATATATCACTACAACCAGTATAGGGGGAAGCTACGAAGGATATGATTTTGAAACACTGTACGAAAGGGAAATAAGCGACATAGAGATCACCGACTTGTGGTATTTTGACCAAGAGACAGGCGATGCAGTGGAAATATTGAACCATGAAGGGTACCAGGAAATTGAGAAGATAGCTAAAGCAGTTATCAGGTATGAATTTGGATAGAAAAAAAATAAAGATACGCCCCCCAGCCACCTAAAGAGGGAGAAGCGAAGTGCCGTATTTAAGCTTCAGCACTAACCCTTAAAACCTGCACAATGCAGAAGTCCCCTTCAGGGGATTTAGGGGTGGACGTGTGAGAGCGGAAAGCAGAACAACATTAAAAATTAATACAAATGAAAAAAACATTCACACTAAAATTAGACACAGAACTCACCATCGACTTTAGCCAATGGGGACTCTCCGATGCCGAGCAAAGGGGAGGTTGCGAGACAAAGGCTCTTATAATCAATCACCTATTGGAGGAAACGGGAGTTGATGAATTTGAGATTGAAGAAAAAAACCACCTCTGTCTGTTTGAGTCGATGGCGCATGTGGTGAAGGCGCAAAACGATTACTACCTGAGGCATAAACACGAATATTGAAAATAATAGAGAGGGAATAACACAATGAGCAAAGAGACATCTACTTTTCGCATGATTACAATGCAAGAAATGATATAAAAATACAAGCACTGCTTGTTGAGCATGGTGCTATTGGATATGGTACATATTGGATTATGGTAGAGATACTTCACGAAGAATCAGAAAAGAAATTAAAGCGGGATAACATGACTTATGTAGCTATTGCAAGACAAGCTTCAACAAGTGTTGAACAAGTAAAAGCTATTGTTGAATGTTGTTTGAAATATGAATTATTTGTTGAAGAGTATGGGTATATTTTCAGTAAAAGAATTTTGAAAAACATCGATAAACGAAGCGAAATTTCTGAAAAGAGAGCAAAAGCAGGTCGAATTTCGGCTGAAAAAAGAAAAAAATCAACAAATGTTGAAGGAAAAACAACAAGTGTTGAGAAAAATCCAACAAAATCCAACAAAGAAAAGGAAAGAAAAGAAAAGGAAAGAAAAGAAAAGAGTATTGTAGATACTAACGTATCTATGTCGGATGCATCGCATCCAACGCAAGAGAAAATAGACTACAAGGCGCTTATTAGTTTTTTTAATGAGGAAACGCAAGGGGTGTTCGGAAATGTGTTGTATCCCATAAGTGAAAAACGGAAGAGCTGCATCAGAGCGCGAATTAATGATTTTGGCAAAGATGGATTTGCGGAAATGATACACAAGGCGTCTAAAAGTAATTTTTTAAGGGGTGATGGTAATAAGGGGTTTGTTGCGAATTTCGATTGGATGATACGCCCCACTAATTTTCAAAAAATAATAGAAGGTAATTATGACAACAGAAACAAAGGATATAGCGGTAGTACTGAAGCAAATGACGAAGAACTTATGCTCCACATCCAACAAGGAATCGCCAGAGGGATTCAGGAAAACGCAGTCTAACGAGGTGAGTCTTTATCAGGGTTCGCTATCGGATATGGGGGTGGCCAAAAATATGAGGAAGCTACAAAGTGCATTTCCAAGACAAAGCAAGGAGTTTTTCAATGTGCTTGCCGAAAGGCTGATAGCAAACGGATTCACAGACGAAAGGTTAACGGATGCAGTAAATAATGTAATTGATAATTTCCAATTCAAAGAACTGAACATATCTGATATAGTGCGATATGACAAGAAAATTAGACTGTACAACTATAAAGAGGCGTGCAGGTTGGTAACAGAGGAAGGGTATGAATTTGGAAAAGACCTACAGCGTACAAGTATAGATGGGGTAGTTTACTGGAAAATTAAAAATAGATAGCTCAAAATATTGTAAAGACAACCTAAAAGGCGTCTCTTCTAACAATAATTGAAAAACCAACTCAACAACAATCTAAAAAACAAAAACATGAAAAACATAAAAAACGTACTACTTGAGCATACTGAAAACAAAGTTATGATCGAATTTGCAATGCAATTTAACATTACTCCCATGCAGATAATTGAACCCAATAAGAGTTCGCAAATAAGTGATATTCGACACCTTTATTGCAAGTTGAGACACGATTGGCACGGTGTAAATTATTCGGCAACAGGCCGTGAAATAGGCAGATCTCACGCAACAGTGAAATATGGCGTGATGCGCATCAATGAGTTGCTTAAATTAAACGACAAAAAAATTGTGTCGATGTGGAGCAGGGTGAAGAATATATCAGGTTTTTATATGTAACAACGACGAACAACATTCAAATTCTAATACAAAAACTCATGAAAACACTATTTTTAAATTCAACCAACAGGTCGCTTTTCAGCATAATTGGAGGAGTCGTAGCGCTCCTCCACCCTACCTTTCCATTCATTTTGGTGTGCACATTGATGGTGCTTGCCGATGTTTACACAGCTTGGAGCTTATCGCACCGTGTGAAACGCAAACATCCCAATGCCAATGATGGCAAGTTTAAAAGCATCTATTTTGGGCGAGTTTTTATGACGCTTATCAAGATTTACGTGCTCATTATCCTCTCCTATCTCATTGAAACATACATTTTTGAAGGCTTGCAAATAAAATTGACAAACATCACAGCAGGTGCAGTTTGTTTCTGGCAGGGTTGGAGCATTTTAGAGAACGAATCATCGTGTAGCGATGAGCGTTGGGCAAAGGTTCTTCAAAAAATATTGGTAGACAAAACAGAGAGACATTTTGATGTTGATTTATCAGAATTGAAGAAGGAATAGGGGTGGGATATGGGGTATGAGTTGTGGGTTGTGAGTTGTGAGTTGTGAGAAATGTAAGTTTCTCTTACCCTGTACCTCTTACTCCTTACTCCTCACCCCTCACTCCTCACCCCTCACTATTCACTATTCACTATTCACTATTCACTATTATAAAAAACCATGAAAATAACAAATAACTTCACCCTCGCTGAGCTTACAAGAACAAGCACCAGAATAGAAAATAAACCCGATAGACATCAAGTAGCTGCACTAATCACACTCTGTGGCAAGGTGCTACAACCCGTCAGAGATTTATACGGAAAATCAATCCATGTTAATTCAGGCTTTAGATCAGCCGCAGTGAATCGCACTGTGGGTGGTGCCCTTAATTCTCAACATCTGTTGGGCGAAGCTGCTGACATAACGGTTTATAACCGAGAGGGTAACAAGCAACTCTTTGAAATTATTAGAGACAACCTCAGTTTTGACCAATTGATCAATGAGCGTGATTTCAGCTGGATTCACGTTAGCTACAAATCACCAGATGATAACAGGAAACAAATTTTATATTTATGAAAAATCTAACAATTATAATTGCAGTCGTATTGGTAGCTTTCCTCATTGGCAGAGCATCCGTAAAACAAATAAGCGAAGTAGTCTACACCAAAGCCAAAACGGTGTCTGACAATGTGCAAGTATCTTTTCCAACAAAAGAGATACAGCCAATTCAACCCGTATTGCCCTACAAGTATGTGTTTATAGAGAACACGAAAAAGGAAGTAGTTGACACAGCAAAAATCATCGGCGACTACATTGCCGAAAGAACCTACTCCATCACCCTATTCGACAACTTGTACGGAAGGTTGGACATCAACCCAACCGTGCAGTATAACAAGCTTACAACGATGCCCTACACATTTACTCCCATAGAAAAAATTGTTTACGCCCAGCAGAAGTGGACTTTCTTCACTTCTCTTTCCTACAATACTTTCAACATTGCAGGGGCGGGTGTAGGTGCTTTCTACAACAATATTGGGGTGAGCTATAAATATTTGTGGAACACAGACCTACATGTAAGTGGGCATGAGGTGGGGGTGGGTGTGAGGTTTTGAAGAAATGGGGTGTGGGGTGTGGGGAATGAGGTATGCGGTGGTAAACAGCAGTAGTGACGTCGATTTATCGCGTCTCGCTGAGACCTTGCAAACCGCCCCCCAGCCCCCTAAAGGGGGAGCGAGTAAGTGCAGTATTTAATCATTGTTTCAGCTCAAAAACCTGCAGACTGCAAAAGTCCCCTTTAGGGGATTTAGGGGCGGAAATCGGAGCAAATAGGCTTCTCTTTTGCGTTACATACCCATAACCCATAACCCATAACCCCTAACCCATAACCCCTATTAAAAAAATAGTTAAATTCATCAATTCACCCTTCCCTTTTTCTTTTATCCCTACATTTGTCACGCAATAAAGAGAGAGAAAAAAATAGTAAACACTTTATTTGTAAAAAACATTGCTACCACGGTAGATTGGACAAACATAAGATGAAAATTGAATTCACCACAGTGAAAATGTTTTGAAATGAAAAAAGGCTTCTTTATAACTCAAACACAAGTACAAACATACCATGAAAACAGATATTTGCAGCTTGAGTTTAAAAAAAGCTCCTCATTGAAAGAAATTCACCTCGAAGAATTGATTTTTGTAGTAATAACACAAGTAAATAGGGCAACAATACCAGAAAAACAGAATTAAAAACATTTCCCCTGTCGTGTTTGCAATTTTCATCTGTTTCCAACATTTTCACCGCGGTGAAAATGTTTCAAAAAACCAGAGACAAAAACTAAACATTTATTTAAAAAAATTATTACCATGGAAAACACAAATTTGAACCTAAAAATCAAGAGACTTCCTTTTTCAAAAATGTTGAAGTCTGAAATTGCTGATTATGTTGAAAAAACAATCGACATTGTTGCAAATCACAACATTGAGTCTGATTTGATCACACCCATGTACGACCAATTGCGTGCCAAAAGGCCCGAGATAAAGCTTCTGCGCTTGAGCTATGGCATCGACACCGAGAGGCTAAGGGTGAACAAAGTGAAGAGCGAGTTGATGTTGGTCATCAGCGCATTCAAAATTCAAGTGAGACTGCTCAGCAAGTCCGAACCTGCATTGGACCTGCATCAAATTCAGAATGCCATCAACCAGCATTTGAGCTATTTCAACAAGTGCAAAAACGACAAACAGTTGAGTCAAAAAATAGCTGGTTTTTTCGACCTCATTGACTCCGATGAAGTGTTGGAAACTGCATTGAGCGACTACAACCTTAGCGACGAGGTAGATATTATGCGATCAGCCTTTTCGGAAATGGTGGATTGCACCAAAAATAGGGTGACACTGCTCGCACAACGCCCCTTGGTGGCTACTCGAGCCATTGCAAATGGCATGAAAGAGGCAGCCGACAAACTATTCAAGGGCATTGAAGTGGCAAACATGCTTAGCGACCTCTCTGATGGAGAGGAGCCAGATGGCACGCTAAACGTTGCGCCACTGATAGACGAGTTGAATCAGTTGTACGACATGCACCGCAGATCTATCGCCATTCGTTATGCCAACAACAAGCGCAAAAACAAAGCAGAAGATGAAACCGATGGCGAAGGCGATAATGCAACGATTGAAGAACCGATTGATGAACCAGAGATACCTGCCGAAGGTGCGGCTACTGCAAACTATGAGGAGAATGAAGGTGAGGGGTAGAAGATACACCGATTTTTTGCGTCTCGATGATATTCACGCCGATTTATTGGAATTAATGTAAAGAAAAAGATTAATTAAAAGCCTCACAAATGAAATAGTGAGGCTTTTTATCGCTAAGCTCTTAGTCTTCATTCTTAATTATTTTTATTTGTCATCTGTCTCACTTTAAGCAAACAAAGCGTGTTTCCCAATTGTTGATTGGTTAGTCTCTTAAGCGAGATATCCACTACAAATCATAACGTGTTTTAAACATTCACCAATATGATTACACATTTCATTCTACTTTTCACAATGCTCCTGGACATGTTGTCTTGCGTAGACAATATACCAGTTGATGAACCCATTGATGCTCAAAATAGATTATACATATAAAGTTTAGAAAACGAAAACATGTTAGGAAAAAAGCACTATGCAAATGGTCAAAGGGTATATGAGTTGAGTGGCGACACGCTAACTTACTTTTATAGGAATGGAAAGATGAAAGCCGAAGGACTGTATGTGAATAACCTTATGGAGGGCGAATGGAAATTTTATAAGATAACTGGGCAACTTTGGAAAATGGGGAGTTATAAAAATGGACGAAAATGCGGACCGTTTGTGCAGTATGATAGGGGTTACAAAATAGAATACGAAAAAGATATTGAAATGGAATCACAGTAAAATGAAATGGTTTTACTGATGATGCTTGATTTTATAATTGCAGTACACGGGTTGAACCTGAAAAATTTAAAAGAAAAAACATGCAAACAATCATCGGTTCTGGAGGAGCAATTGGAGTGGAATTGGCGAAAGCCTTAACTGAATACACAACTGACATAAGGCTTGTAAGTAGAAACCCAGAGAAAGTAAACAGTACGGATCAACTTGTTGCAGCAGATATAACCAAGCGGGAGGAATTGGAGAAAGCGGTGAAAGGTTCAGAGGTAGTGTACGTAACTGTTGGATTTGACTACCACCACAAAGTATGGCAAAATACGTGGCCCAAATTTATCGACGACTTGATATCAATTTGTAAGCGTGAAAAATGCAAATTGGTTTTCTTCGATAATATTTATATGTACGATAAGGATTACTTGAATGGAATGACGGAGGAAACTCCTATTAACCCACCCAGCAAAAAGGGTGAGGTGAGAGCAGAAATTGCCAAAATGCTAATGGAAGAAATGAAAGTTGGAAACATAAGAGCATTGATTGCCCGTTCGGCAGATTTCTATGGGCCCTCCATTAAAAATAGTGTTCTTATTGAAACCGTGTTTACTCCATTGAGTAAGGGAGGTAGCGCCAATTGGTTGGGAAGCAAAAAGCACAAGCACTCTTTCACATACACCCCTGATGCTGCAATAGCTACAGCGCTACTGGGAAACACCGACACTGCTTATGGTAGGGTTTGGCATTTACCCACCGCCTCAAATCCTCTGACAGGAGAACAGTGGGTAGATAAAGTAGCAAAAAAAATGAATGTGAAACCAAAACTGCGAATTGTTTCAAAGTTAATGTTGCAATTGATTGGTTTGTTTGTGCCCTTTATGCGAGAAAGTGTTGAAATGCTTTATCAATACAATCGGGACTATGTGTTTGATAGCAGCAAGTTTGAGAAAGAATTTAATTTCAGACCAACTTCCTATCAGGCAGGGATAAATGCTATTGTTGAAGCAGACTATAGTCATTTGAGGAAATAAAACCTGCCTTAGATCTACCATCCCCCAATTGACAATGATTTTATTATAGGGTCTGAATGAACGCCCCACAGCCCCCTCACCATCTACTCTTCATTCTTCACTCCTCGCCCTTCACCCTTCACCCCTCACCCAAGTTTTAACCCACAAAAAAAGCCGAACATCTTCTGTCCGGCTAAATATTTTATATACAAAAGCGATTAAACTTTAAATATTAGTCAAGCTTATTCATATGAGCTGCTAACTTCGATTTTAAGTTGTTCGCTTTCTTTTGGTGTATCACATTTTTCTTTGCTAATTTGTCAAGCATAGAAGAAACTTCGGGATATTGCTTTTGAGCTTCTTCCTTTGAAGTTAATTCACGAAATTTGCGAACAGAATTACGTGTTGTTCTCGATACATATCTATTTTGTAAACGACGCGCTTCTGATTGTCTAATTCTTTTTTTTGCTGATGGATGATTTGCCATAACTTTATAACTGGATCTGTAAGTTCTTTAATTTTTTTTAGTAGCCCATAGGGGAGTCGAACCCCTCTTTCAAGAATGAAAATCTTGCGTCCTAACCGATAGACGAATGGGCCATTTAGACATTTGTTTGTGTTTAGATAACAGTACTGTCTCAAATGCGGGTGCAAATATAGAACCTTTTTTCATTGCAACAAAACTTTTGCACAATTATTTGATTTATTTTTCACTTCTGATGTAAAGAATCTTCGAATGAGTTGATTTTTAAAATAATGTCCCTTAATGTTTTCTTGATTGAGATTTTTTCTCTATTTTTGCAGCCTAAACAATAACAGATAAATATAATAAAAACGAAATAAAGATGAAAAGAACATTTCAACCCTCTAATAGAAAGAGAAAGAACAAACACGGATTTCGCACGCGCATGACTACTGCAAATGGTCGCAGAGTACTTGCAGCGCGTCGTGCAAAAGGAAGAACAAGATTATCTGTCTCAGATGAGATGTAGAAAAATCAACGCACAAATTTAAAATGAGCAAAGAGAATATCATATATATTTCTTTGCTCATTTTTATTTATAAAGACCTTATAATATCATCATTTCATATTGATGCTTTTTGATGTAGCAATCTGTTTTTTTTATACCTTTGCAGTATTATATATAAGGTGTTTTTATTCAATAATAAAAGAGAGCAATTGACTCCACGAAACTATGAATGCAAAAAAAACTTCAACAAATAGTCGTTTAAGAAATAGCATAACCAAAAACATTCTATTGATTATTGCAACAGGCTTTATTCTTCTTTTTCTAACCTTGTTGCTACTTAATTTGTATACACATTACAACAAATCGGTAGATGTACCTCAAGTAAAGGGTCTTCAATTAAAAGAGGCGCAAGTTTTACTTAAATCTCAAGGATTGAAATTGGTGGTGGTTGATTCGCTTTACGATAAAAATGCGATACCTGGTGCAATAATAGAACAAGTTCCAAGTGCCAATAGCAGAACCAAAGAGGGACGTGAGGTTTTCTTGACAATATATGCTACAAGTGCTCCCGAACTAATCATTCCAGGACTGGTTGATTACTCCTACCGTCAAGCAGAAGCGCTACTAAAATCTATGGGCTTTGAGCAAATAGCTATACAAGAAGTTCCCTCCGAGTATAAGGGATTGGTTAAGGCGGTAGAATACAGAGGAAGGGCATTGCAACCAGACGAAAAAGTGCCATCGGGAGCGCCCCTTACATTGGTGGTGGGGAGCGGTATACAGCCAGATTCATTGAATTTTGACAACGAATACATTGTTTCGCCTGAAGAAGTAAACCGAGTGAGGACCGAACAAAGAAGTGAATCTAATTCACAAAAACAAAAAACTATTGATGAATCTTTTTTTTAAATTGCAGTGAATAAAAACGAATTTGATGATGTTGACGATGCTGACGATCTGTTTGACGATAGCGATATAACAGATAGCGCCGATGATAAAACTACCAACCAAAAATATATACACTTTCAGTTTACTGCCGATAAAGGTCAAAGCTTGTTGCGCATAGATAAGTTCTTGATGGACAGAATAGAAGGTGTTTCGCGCAACAAAATTCAGCAAGCTGCAGACGCAAACTGTATTTTGGTAAACGGCTCGCCAGTAAAGTCTAATTATAAGATAAAACCACTTGAACACGTGGCTTTGGTGATGGACCGTCCACGAATGGAGCTCCAAATTATTCCAGAAAACATTCCCCTTGACATTGTATACGAAGACAATGATTTGATAGTTGTAAACAAACCACCCAACTTTGTGGTGCATCCTGGTCATGGCAACTACTCGGGGACGCTGCTCAATGCCATAGCTTACCACCTTAAGGACATGAAGGGCTTTGATGCTAACGACCCAAGCTTGGGACTTGTGCATCGCATAGATAAAGACACATCGGGTTTGCTGCTTATTGCAAAGAATGAGCATGCAAAGTCGCATTTGGCAAAACAGTTTCTCTACAAAACCATCAAAAGGCAATATGTTGCGCTGGTTTGGGGTGTAGTGGAGAAAAACGAGGGGCGCATAGAGGGTAACATTGGGCGCGACCCAAAAAATCGTTTATTGATGCGCGTTTTTCCAGATGGCGATCAGGGCAAAACGGCTGTCACTCATTATCAAGTAGCAGAGCGATTGGGATATGTAACGCTGGTGAATTGTCAACTTGAAACAGGACGCACCCATCAAATAAGGGTTCACATGAAATACATTAACCACACGCTGTTTAACGATGCGCGTTATGGTGGAGACGATATTCTGCGTGGAAAGGACTTTGCGAAGTATAAACAGTTTGTTAGAAATTGCTTCAAAGAATGTCCGCGTCAATGTTTGCACGCTCAATCACTTGGTTTTACGCATCCCACTACAGAACAAGAGATGCTATTTAACAGCGAATTGCCCAGCGATATGCAAACTGTCATTGAAAGATGGAGAAACTATCTGGCAAACAACGAAATATAAAATATTTTATCTAACAGCATTTAGCAGCATTGATAATATTATAAAAACAAAATGAGCAAAAGAAATATAGCGGTAGTTTGGGGAGGTTATTCCTCCGAAAAAGAAGTTTCTGAAAGAAGTGCACAAGGTATTTACGACTTTCTCGACCAAACTAAGTACAATGCCATAAAAGTGTGCATTGGCGAGCAAACTTGGGAAGCGGAATATAACAATGCGCATTATCCTATCAATAGAAACAACTTTAGCTTTGCTACTACCACTGGTCAACACATTCAATTCGATTTTGCTTACATCATCATCCACGGCACTCCAGGCGAAGATGGTCCCTTGCAAGGCTATTTCGATATGATTGGCATTCCCTACTCCAGTTCAGGACTATTGGCTTGTGCGCTCACGTTTAGCAAGTTTACTTGCAACAATTTCTTGAAAAGCTTTGGGTTTGATGTAGCCGATTCCATATTAATTCGAGAGAATGAGACCTACAACTCGCAAGAAATAATTGAAAGATTGAAGTTGCCGCTATTTGTTAAACCCAATGTGGGGGGATCGAGTTTTGCCACCACTAAAGTGAAAGAAGCCAATCAATTGGAAACGGCCATTGACGAGGCATTTGCAGAAGCTCACGAGGTGATAATTGAAAGCTTTATAGATGGTATTGAAGTAACTTGCGGTTGCTTTAAGACGCAAACGGGAAAAACGGTTTTGCCGCTAACTGAAGTGGTTACGCACAACGAGTTTTTTGACTACGAAGCCAAATACGAAGGGAAAGTAGAAGAAATAACGCCTGCCCGCATATCTGCCGAACTCACCCAAGAGATACAACAACAGACTGCCAAAATATACGACCTGGTAGGAGCAAAAGGCATTGTGAGGGCTGATTATATAATTTGCAACAACAGACCTGTTTTGCTGGAAGTAAACACCGTTCCAGGCATGACAGAAACAAGCTTTATACCTCAACAAGTAGCAGCTGCCAATTTGAGCATGACTGATGTGTTGACAGATATAATTGAATACGAATACAAAATACTGAAATAATATTCTTTAAGATGATACAGGATAACACAAACGGCAACGATAATAAAAATAAGAATTACACTGAAACAAACTTCGACGATATTCGTCCTTTGAGGGATGCTGAAGTGAAAGAGGCAATAGAATCATTGCTTAATGATGAGTTTTTCAAAAAAGCAGTAACAAACTACATCGCACCCATGTCGTGGGACGACTTTACCAAACTGTTGCGGGGCTACAATACCATTGATGATTTTCAAGAGAATGTGATTTATACGCTCATCAACAAGTTTGTAAAAGGAAACATCGACAAACTTTGGTTGACAAATCCAGAAAATGTGGATTTAGCTGAAAGTCATATCTATATATCCAATCATCGCGACATAGTTTTAGATGCTGCGCTATTTAATGTTCTTTTATCCGAAGAAGGTTTTAAGACAACAGAAGTTGCCATTGGCGATAACCTACTCATCTATCCATGGATAACTACTTTGGTGAGGTTAAACAAAAGTTTTATTGTAAAACGAGGCGTTTCCATTCGCCAAATAATTGAAACGTCAACGCATTTGTCTCATTACATACATAAAACAGTGCGAGAAGTCAACCAGTCTGTGTGGATAGCCCAACGTGAAGGACGCGCCAAAGACTCCAACGATAGAACCCAAACAAGCTTATTGAAAATGCTTGCCCTTGTCAATAGTAAAGACACACTGGGAAGCATCAAGGCATTAAACATGGTGCCTCTGTCTATCTCCTATGAGTTTGATCCTTGTGATTTTCTTAAAGCAAAGGAGTTTCAACTGAAACGAGACTTTGATGATTACAAAAAGACAAACCAAGACGACCTTATCAATATGCTAACAGGCATTGCTGGTTACAAAGGTAGGGTTTGCTTCAATCTGTGTAAGCCACTGAACGATAAGATAGACACTGTTTCAAAAACAACAAATAAGGCAGTAATTCTGCAAGAAATTGCGAATTTGATTGATGAAGAGATATTTAAAAATTATGAGTTTTTTCCTCCTAATTATGTCGCTTACGATTTGTTTACAAACAAAGATAAATTTGCTGATAAATATACTTCTGAAGAAAAAGAGGCTTTTGAAGCTTATATTGACAAGCAGGTGAACAAAATAGACCTTGAAAACAAAGACATCCCGTTTTTGAAGGATAAAATCACGGAAATGTATGCCAACACATTAATTAATCACCTATCGGTATAAAGTTTGAATATGGTGTTTTTATCGATGAAAACAAAACTCTCATCATTGGTTGCTATTGTTCTACTCACTGTTTTGCTTAGCTGCGAGAAGGAGTCGGAGCGTATAGACAATTATTTGGTAGTATTTGCAACTGCTGAAATTGCTGAATCAACCGTAGCCTTTAGGTTGGACGATGGAACGGTGCTGAAGCCTGAAACAGATACGAGTATAGCATTGAAGGATGGAATGCGGGTGATATTGAACTACACACCATTGGAAAATGAGCTAATCACAATAAACCGCGTTCAACCCATTTTTATGGATGTTGTGAAAGATGAAGGCTATCCAGATAAAGTGAAAACTTCGCCAATAAAGATTGTGAGTATTTGGGTGAATGGTCACTATTTAAACATGTCTTTTGAGGTGGACTATCATTCCAAATCCCACGCCACGGGTCTATTTAGAGATGTTAGTGCTGTAGAGCCAACGCTCTATTTTAGTTATTCGCGCGAGGACGATCCTGCTGGAGCACCCGTGCTCAACTATCTTTCATTCGATTTAAGAAGTTTGGGAAATGAACCATTCACTGTGTATGTAAACACTTACGAAAAGATGCGTGAATTCACCTTCCAAGTTGACTAATCAATTGTTTCCACCTTTGATTTAAACTATTTTCCTGCCTTAAACACCAGATAGGGAGATTTAGTAAAGTCTTACGCTGGCGCTGGTGCTGGTCTCTGACCAGTGGTGCCTTGGATAAATAAATTAGATAAGCAAAAGCCGCCCTTCAGTTGGCAGTATATATATTCCCTTTGCGTCTTTGCGAGAAATAATAACTCCAAAATTTGCCTCCTGCAAAGCTCCGAGAGAATTTTAGCGTCTGAAATAAGTGAAATTCAATTTTCAGAACGGACTCATTGCACTATTCCGATGCAATATCTCTCTCATCTATTTTAAAATCGATAGGCAAAATACATTTCACGCTAACAGGATTATTGTCGTTCATGCCTGGCTTCCATTTGGGCATCATACTCAAAACGCGCAAGGCCTCATTGTCCAACTCGTTATCCAACCCATTGATAACCTCCAAATTAGAAATAGTTCCATCTTTTCTTACAATAAATGCACACAAAATTCGCCCCTGAATGCCATCTTGCTTTGCACGAATAGGATATTGCATAAACTCTGAAATGAACCTTCCTAAACCATCCTCACCAGTAGGGAATTCTGGCATTTGGTCAACTATTGTAAATATTTCTTCGTTAGGATCAATGGGCATCACTTTTCGTTGTTGTGCAGTAGTTTGAGTGCGAACGCCATTTTTGTTTAATTTGAAGTACATTGGCACATATTGTGTAGATCTCACATTCTTGCCTTTATACACAGCTGGACGCCAAGGGGGCATTGATTGGATAATGCGCAAAGCCTCTTCGTCTAACAATGGATGGGCACGATGCATAATTTCGAAATTGGACAACGAGCCATCAAGCTCCACTACAAAATTATAAACCACCAAGCCTTGTATATCATTTTCTGCAGCTTCACGTGGATATCTCAAAGAATTAGCAATGAAACGAGTCATTTCATGACTCCCGCCCGTATACATTGGGTCAATATCTGGCACTTCAACTATCTTACCCCCTGGAGGATTAGATTGTTCTACAGACAGTTGAATCGTTTTGGCTTCTATAGTTTGTGAACCGCCTAAAAGAAGTAAAAGTGTAATTATTGAGGATGAAATTATTGTACTAACTCTCATTATATTAATATAAAAATTTACGTTTGGATTTATTTATTGATGCAAATATAAGAAAATTTATTGCCACAAAACAACGTATCTAATTGAAAAGCCACCTATTTGGATTATTTAGAAAACTATCACAATTTAAATTGGAGTATGAGGGGGGGTGAGGTATGGGGTATGGGGTATGTGATATGAGGTATGAGGTGTGGGGTATGGGGTGTGGGGTATGGGGTAAGTAAGGGTGAGGGGTGAGGGGTGAGAAGTTAGATGTGAGGTTTGTATTGGATCTGAATACCACCTTTGCGTCTTTGCGAGAGCTGTAGCTGGCGTTGGTCTCTGACCAGTGCCTTGGATAAATAAATTAGATAAGGCACAAATCGGGAGACTTGTGCCAGCAAAGTTGGTAGTACATATTTCCTTTGTGCCTTTGCGAGCGACTAACTTATTATTATTCAACACATAACACTCAGACCCTCCAAATAGGATTATTAGCGCAATGTACCCTCGGGGAATTTAACTTTATCGGGCGATTCGTTCAATAAGGGTAAAGCATATCTCAAAATACGATTTCGACGTTCGGTGGTGTCCTGTGGTTCAACAGGATAGGAAACGACAGCCTCCATCCACGCATAAGCGTTAATCCTAAAATATACGGCTGCCTCCCATTTCTCAAACTTTCGGGCTGCAAACTCAGGATGATGCTCGTGGAAGTCTCTAATAGCAGCCGTCAATAGACATTCTTCTACAAATTTCAAATCACTGGTATATGCAACTTGAATCGGGATTTCATTCCAGATGAAAGGGATTTGTGGACCAGAGTAATTGATTATTTCTTCTCTCAAAACTAAGCTGTTGGGGAATCTAATTATTCTACCACTTCTTCTGTCATTGCCCAAATAATCACCACTACACTCTAAGATGGAAGTGTCCAAATAACTTATTGATATAACATCACCTCTAAATCCTTTTATTTGAATACGATCGCCCACCAAATAAGATCTCCGAAAAATCAAATAAAGCCAAGCAATAAAAGAAGCAATTGGAGCCTGTAGAGCGAAACCGAGAATCAAAGAAATTAAACCAAAACTAACAGCCGCCGCATATAGGTTTTGAAATAAAAAGGACGCTACAACAATTAAAGTGAATAAAATTGCGAGAAATCGATTAATACGCAATAAATTGTATCGTTCTCCTTGAATATGCGTTTGTACATTTATAAATCTTGAAAATATATTGCTTATTAAAAAAATCAGAGCAATCAAGAAGAGGCTCATGGTTAACTTTTTCATAAAAGGAAGATATTTTGTCCAAGGATCGAAAATATCTAAGTCTAATATATAGTATGTGCTTATTAGTAATATAGAAAGTACTGCATATACCTTAATCGAATGTTCTATTTGCTTAAATTTCATACAATATTCTTATTTATCTATATATGGTAACCTCTAAAAACCCT
>DEZB01000036.1 GCA_002364735.1 Bacteroidales bacterium UBA3143 | reverse complement strand
TACTTGTCCAGTTCAACACGGCGCCGTTTTATTGTTTCCAACTACTTGTCCACTTAGTCCATGTCACATTGAGTAACTTTTCAACTACTTGTCCAGTCCAACACGGCACCGTTTTATACTTTTCAACTACTTGTCAACCTCTTCACGGCGCAATGTTGAACTTTCCAACTACTTGTCCACCTACTCCATGTCACATTGAGTGACTTTTCAACTACTTGTCCAGTTGTTCCTGTCGCCGTTTTATACTTTCCAACTACTTGTCCACTTACTCCATGTCACATTGAATAACTTTTCAAGTAGTTGTAAAGTCCTTCCTTGTGGCTTTTAGACTGGTCCATTGTTTCTTGAATTTATTTGCTGAAAACGGTTAGCTAAACTTTTTGAAGAAGATTATTAAAAGCGGAATTTTATTTCCTGCTCATAAGTATGAAAATGGAGGTCAATCCTCTGTTAAATTATTTCTGAATGTAATGGTTTGTAATTAGTGTAGGAGTTTTAAAACACGTTGGTAAGAAACAACAAAAAACGAATTTTGTAAGAAATAAAAGTGATTAAGTAAAATCATTTTGCTACTAATTAGACACATTTTGTAGAAAATTGTCATAGATGTTTCTATTCCTCTTATCCGTCTGAAGTCTTGAATAGGTTGCTTATATTAGGAAATGCATTTTCATTATCAGTGATATTCATCTAATATATGAAATGCTAAATGTTCAACAATAAATAAGCGAAAGGTATACTTGTAAAGCGTTTATGTCTTCTATAAAATCAAGGGGTTAATTACATGGATTAAATACTGAATTTAAAATTCTAAGGGTTTGATTCACTGAGAGAGTATCTCTTCGTGAGTTAGGAAATATAGGATAGGCTACAACTAAAACATTGTTTTCATCAATCATTTTTATATAGCCACCAATACCCCAAGAAAGCATTCGCGAATCAGTTCGGAATTTAAGTATTTGTTTTTCTCTATCTGAGAAAGAAATAATGTATTGTCGGTCTACTTTTTGCATCAATTCATCAAATGAATAACGGGTACGAGCTTGAAAAGGGAGTTGAGCTGTTTTAACCCCTTCAAAAGTAGGAGGCTCTATGTTTTCAGACTCCATATAATCTAATCTTTTGTAAAAAAAAGAGGTGATAACGGCTGGTGGTATTATGCCATTAATAAAAAACGCTATTAATAGCTGCCAATAGTTGAATCGGACTTCCCAAAAAACAGTCATTACAAAAATGATACCTAACAAAAAAATTAAAAAAACAGAAGCCCAAAAGATTATTAGCTTGGTAGTAAATTTCATGATGATATAATTAATAAGTTGATTTTTTTATTTTGATTGTGGAATAGTTATTTCTTGTGTGATTTTAATGTTTTCAAACCCCATATCTTTCATAATAGATGTAAGCACTAACTCTGCTTGTGTAGTGGCATCTTTTAAAATACCTTGACGGATGGCATCGCCTATCATGTTATCTTTTTCTTTCATAATGGCTTTATTGTAATCGGCTATTGTTAGCGGATTAAAAGCATTCATACTTTCGTTGTACACTTTAATTGATTTCTCATCGATAAGTGTATCCAGTATTTTAGGACGAGGTAATGATATATGAACATCTTTTCCAATAACCTCTACTTTCATATTTTTAAAATCAACACCCGCTTTTATATAGCCATTGTATTTCAATAAAAAAGATTTTTCAGTTAGAGGGATGTTAATTTTCAATACCTTGATAAAATCTTTATAACCAATTACTCCCGAATAATTATACTTTACGAGTGCTAACTCTTGAATCGGTACAACACGGTTAAGTATAGAACTACTGTCATATCCTAACTCCTTATCTTTTGAGTTGTAATTAGTGAAAAGAAAAATTGACAGTAATATTGTAGTAAGTATAAAGAATATAGTAACAAAGTTGATACGTTTTCTCATGATTTTCGCGAAAAAATGATTCTAAATTATATTTGATATAAACGATTGACGTACAAAAATAACAATTAGCTGATTATAAACTATTAATTAAAAAATTTTTTTTCTTTAATAGTACTGTTTAAAGTTGCTATTGATTAACTAATCATCTAAGAATGCAACCGAATAAGATAATTAAATCACAGAAATTTATTTTTTACTGATTCGTTAAAGTTGCATAACTTCATATTTATGATAGTATGTTTACCTGTTTTTGCGTTTTTATTGTATATTTGCAACTACGCTTAATTTAAAAAAAATCATCTATAATTAAAAGTGTTTCTAATAGCTAATATGTCTATGATAATGAGGTGATGTTTTTTTAAATGAGCAAATTTGTTTGAATGAGTCATGAAAGTTTTTATTTAGTGAGATAAAATCCAAATTTAGTAGAACATATTTTTAAAAATTATTACAATGAAAAAGAACTTAATACTTTTTGTTTCGCTGTTAATTACCATAGCAGCAACTGGTCAAGACGCCAAATGGCAAGACTTGTTTAATGGCAAGAACCTGAAAGGATGGAAACAAGTGAACGGTACAGCCGATTACAAGGTAAAAGATAAAATCTTGATAGGTACTGCCGTAAAAGGATCACCAAATTCATTTTTAGCCACTGAAAAGATGTATGGCGATTTTATTTTAGAATTTGAATTTAAAGTAGCTGATGGATTTAATTCTGGAATTCAATTTAGGAGCCAAAGTCTGAAAGATTATAACAATGGTCGTGTGCATGGATATCAATATGAATTTGATCCATCTCCTCGTGCTTGGACTGGAGGAATATATGATGAAGCAAGACGTGGCTGGTTATATCCATTAACAACCAATCCTGCTGCACAAAAAGCTTACAAAAGCGAAGAGTGGAATAAAGGACGTATTGAAGCAATTGGTAATTCTATCAGAACTTGGATAAATGGTGTACCTGCTGCTAATTTAATTGATGACATGACACCCTCGGGAATCATTGCTTTACAAGTACACTCCATCAACAAGGATGAACAAATAGGTAAAACTGTACAATGGCGCAACATGCGAATCTTAACAGAAAATGTAGAGCAATTTGCTACTCCTCATGAAGACAATGGTATAAAACAAGTAAATGCAATTGCAAATACCATTTCTGAAAAAGAAAAACAAGAAGGTTGGAAATTGCTTTGGGATGGAATAACAACCAATGGCTGGAGAGGTGCTCGTTTGGATCACTTTCCTGAAAAGGGTTGGGTGATTGAAGATGGAGTTTTAAAGGTCTTGAAAAGTGATGGTGGCGAATCTACTAACGGTGGAGACATAGTTACAATCAAAAAATATAAAAACTTTGTTTTAAAAGTTGATTTTAAAATTACAGAAGGTGCAAATAGCGGCATTAAATATTTTGTTGATCCTGATTTGAACACAGGTGAAGGTTCGGCAATTGGATGTGAATTCCAAATTTTGGACGACAAAAATCATCCTGATGCAAAAATGGGTGTAGCGGGTAACAGAACTTTGGGTTCTCTTTACGATCTAATTGCAGCTCCTGCTGACAAACCTTTTAGAGGAAGATTCTTTAATACGGCTATGATTGTTGTGAAAGGAAATCACGTTGAACATTGGTTGAACGATGTAAAAATTGTGGAATACGAGCGCAATAATCAAATGTGGGATGCCTTAGTTGACTTTAGCAAGTATAAAGATTGGCCAAACTTTGGAAATGCAGAAACTGGGCATATCTTATTGCAAGATCATGGCGATGAGGTGTGGTTCCAAAACGTAAAAATAAAAGAGTTAGACTAAGATACAATCATAAGAAACAAATCATATTTTGATATGGTTTGTTTCTTATTTCTACACATAATATACTAATAACTGTTTTAAACTATTGAAATGAAAACATTCTTACACGAAAACTTTCTTCTTCAAACACCTACAGCGCAATCTTTGTATCATGACCATGTGAAAAACTTACCTATCATAGATTATCACTGTCATTTAGATCCAAAACAAATAGCTGAAGACTATCGTTTCAAAAACATAACCGACTTATGGTTAAGTGGCGATCATTATAAATGGCGATTGATGCGTGCCAATGGAGTAGAAGAAAAATTTATTACTGGTGATGCTTCCGACTGGGAGAAGTTCCAAAAATTTGCTGAAACAATTCCATACACGATGAGAAATCCGATGTATCATTGGACACATCTGGAGCTTCAACATGTTTTTGGCATTGATAAACTATTGTCGCCTGAAACCGCTGCTGAAATTTACGAACAATGTAACAAGATGTTGCAAGAAGATGGATTTACCGCTCGCGGAATGATGCGCAAATTTAAAGTTGAAGTTGTTTGTACAACAGATGATCCCTGTGATTCTCTAACTTATCATAAGCAGATAAAAGAGAGTGGTTTTGAGATAAAGGTTTTGCCTACTTGGCGTCCCGATAAATCATTAGCAGTTGAAAACACTACAAACTTTGTAAACTATATTCAAAAGCTTGCAGATGTAAGTGGCATTGCTATCAATAGCTTTAACGACTACCTTAGTGCTATAAAAAATAGACATGACTACTTCAACGCTACGGGTTGTAAATTATCAGATCATGGCATTGAGGCATTTTATGCTGAAGATTGCTCAGTTGAAGAGGCTGAAGCTATTTTCAAAAAAGTGTATACCGAAAAAACAGATTTGACAGAAACAGAAATAAGTAAGTTTAAATCTAAAATGCTCTATGAGAATGCACTTCTCAACTTTGAGAAAGGATGGACACAACAATTCCATTTTGGTGCTATAAGGAACAACAACACCAAAATGTTTAAAGCTATTGGAGCTGACACAGGTTATGATTCAATTAATGATAACTCAAATCTTGCAGCTTCTATGAGTAAATTTTTTGATCGTCTTCAAACAGAAGACAAATTAGCAAAATCAATAATTTACAATCTAAACCCCCGAGAAAATTATTTAGTAGCTACTATGATTGCCAATTTTCAAGAGGGTCCTATTGCAGGTAAAATGCAGTTTGGTTCTGGTTGGTGGTTTTTAGATCAAAAAGATGGAATGGAAGATCAGATGAACGTTCTTTCAACACAGGGATTGCTTAGTAGATTTGTAGGAATGTTGACAGACTCAAGAAGTTTTGTTTCATATCCTCGACACGAATATTTCCGTAGAATTCTTTGTAACTTAATTGGTAATGATATAGAAGAAGGTCTTCTACCTTCTACAGAGATGGACTTTTTGGCTAAAATGGTAGAAAATATAGCCTATTACAATGCAAAAAACTATTTTAAATTTTAATAACAGATGATTAAAGAAAATGCGAATCCCGGTAAAAAAACTAATTTCCGGTGGGTTATGTGTAGTATGTTGTTTTTTGCAACTGCTGTAAATTATATGGATCGACAGGTCCTATCTCTTACGTGGAAGGACTTTATAGCTCCAGAGTTTCATTGGACAAATAACGATTATGGTAATATAACAGCCTTGTTTTCTATATTTTACGCTGTTTCTCTTTTGTTTGCAGGAAAATTCATTGACTGGATGGATACTAAGAAAGGCTACTTATGGGCAATTGGAATTTGGTCATTTGGTGCTATTCTTCATGCTTTTTGTGGGATTGCTACATCGGGTATTGTTGCTGGAGAATGGTTTGTAGGATTTGAAGGTGCTAAAGATGCAATTGCTCTCGTGAATGATTTTTCGCGTGTCACCTTTGTTAGTGTAACGTTGTTTATTTTTGCTCGCTTTGTGTTGGCAGTCGGTGAGGCAGGTAACTTCCCTGCCGCAATTAAAGCCACTGCTGAGTTTTTTCCAAAAAAAGACCGTGCATTTTCCACCAGTATTTTTAATTCTGGTGCAACTGTAGGAGCTTTGATTTCACCGCTTACAATTCCATTTATTGCAAAAGCATTTGGTTGGGAAATGGCATTTATTGTTATTGGTGCTTTAGGTTTTATTTGGATGGGTATGTGGGTATTTATTTACAAAAAACCAGAAGAACATCCGAAAATCAATAAGGCGGAATTGGATTATATATTGCAAGATGGAGAAGAGGTTCAAGATGTAAGACTTCCGAGAAAAAGAATTTCATTTAAGCAAGCATTCAAATACAAACAAACTTGGGCTTTTGCTGTTGGGAAATTTATGACTGACGGTGTGTGGTGGTTCTATTTATTCTGGACACCCGCTTATCTTAGTTCGGTTTATGGAATGGACTCAACTCAGAGTGCTCCACATATATTTGTTTTGTATGCAATCACAATGTTATCGATAATTGGAGGTTGGCTTCCATCATATTTTGTGGATAAGAAAAAAATGGATCCATATGCGGGAAAAATGCGTTCAATGTTGATATTTGCTTTCTTCCCCTTATTAGCTCTATTAGCACAACCTTTAGGATATCTATCAGTATGGTTTCCAGTTATAATAATTGGTATTGCTGGTGCAGCTCATCAAGCGTGGTCTGCAAATATTTTCTCAACAGTGGGTGATATGTTTCCAAAATATGCTATAGCAACCATTACAGGTATTGGTGGTATGGCAGGTGGAGTGGGAGCTTTCTTTATAAATAAAGGATCTGGTTTGTTATTTGATCACTCAGAATCTACAAACATGAAGTTTTTTGGTTTTGAGGGAATAGAATCTGGTTATTTTATTATCTTTTCAATATGTGCTGTGGCTTACTTAATTGGCTGGGGTATAATGAAAGGGTTAGTTCCAAAGTATAAAGTAATTACTGATTTATAATAATTTAAACACGTGATTCTATCGCTATTTGAAGATAGAATTACGTGTTTTATTATATAAATGGCAGTTATTAAATATATTTTTGTATATTCAATGGAATTAGACAATTAAAACAGCAAATATTATGTATGAATTATTCAATGTAAAAGACAAAGTAGTAGTTATAACTGGCGGAACAGGAGTTCTTGGGGCGTCTATGGTAGAATATTTAGCCCTTCATGGAGCTAAAGTAGTAGTTTTAGCGCGTAACAAAGAAAAAGGAGATAAACTTATAGATAAAGTTCGTTCTAACGGTGGTGAAGCGATATTTTTAGTTACCGATGTAAACAATAAAGAGATTCTGGAACAGAACAAAAAGGAGATAATAGAGAAATATAAGTCAATTGATATCCTTATCAACGGAGCTGGTGGTAATATGCCTGGAGCTACCATTGGTCCAGACAAAACAATCTTCGATTTAAATATTGATGACTTTAAAACTGTTGTAGACCTTAATCTTATTGGTACAGTATTACCTTCAATGGTATTTGGTGCTTCTATGACCGAACAGAAAAAAGGTAGCATTATAAATATATCTTCGGAAGCAGCTTTGCGCCCTCTCACTCGAGTGGTAGGATATGCAGCAGCAAAAGCAGCAGTTACTAATTTCACTAAGTTTTTGGCAACTGAATTAGCAACTAAGTTTGGCGAAGGTATTCGTGTGAATGCTATTGCACCAGGCTTCTTTATAACCGAACAAAATCGCGCATTGTTAACTAACAGTGATGGTTCATTTACTGATAGAGGTAATACTATTATAGCTCACACTCCTTTCGGTAGATTTGGAGAGCCCGAAGAACTGTTAGGAGCACTACATTGGCTTGCCAGTGACGCGTCTAAGTTTGTTACAGGTACACTTACAATTGTTGATGGTGGATTTGATGCTTTTTGCATTTAATGTAATAATAGCAGTTTTTAATAGCAAAAGAGTAATTAACAGATTAATAAAACAATAAAAATGCCTTTAGATTTAAGACAAAATAGTAAGTATGCGCTTGTAGTGCCTACAAGTATAGGAGTTCGTATTACACCCGTTAATGGACAACCAGTTCATAGCAGTCATTTATTTGAGATGCACGTAACGAGTGCTGAAACTAACGTAGCAAGTATTTCTTCTTTCTTGGGGCTTCCCGTAAAAGTTTTGACAAATTTTGTAAAAGGTAGTCCTATTGCCCAACTTATAAAGAGCAATTTGAGAAGTAGAAATATGGAATATGAAGGTCCCGAAGTTGATCAAGGTAATCCTTGGGGATATCGTCACCAATTCAACATTGCAGATAGCGGTTATGGATCAAGAGGACCAAGAGTTCAAAATGATCGAGCAGGAGAAGTTGGAAGAACCTTAAACACAAAAGACTTCGATTTAGAACGAATCTTTGGTGAAGAGGGTGTTAAGGTCGTTCATATCTCAGGTTTAATAGCAGCTTTGTCTCCTGAAACCAGTGAGTTTTGTGTTCAAATTGCTCGTTTTGCTAAAAAGCATGGAACACTTATTTCTTTTGACCTTAATCACAGAGCTACTTTTTGGGCAAATCGTGAGGAAGAGTTAAGAGGTGTATTTGATGAAATAGCTTCTCTATCTGATATTTTAATTGGTAACGAGGAAGATTATCAATTGTGTTTAGGCATTGAAGGCCCTGAAGCAGGTGGTGAAAATATAGAAGAAACATTAGATGCATTTAAAGGTATGATTTTGAATGCGAAGAAGACATATCCTAATGCTTCTGTATTCGCTAACACACTGCGTGAGGTGGTGAGTGCAAATGAACATCTTTGGGGTGCTATTGTATATGAGAATGACAATTGGCACGTTGTAGAACCTCGCAGAATTGGTGTTATAGATAGAATTGGTGGCGGTGATGGTTTCGTTGGTGGTTTGCTATACAGTATCATCAATCAATGGGATTCTTCAAAGTGGATACAATTTGCTTGGGCTACAGGAGCATTAGCTACAACCTTCTTAACAGACTATGCACAACCTGCCGATGAGCAAATGGTCTGGAATGTGTGGGAAGGTAATGCACGAGTTACACGATAAAACTAAATAATAAAATATTAACGATGAGTAAATTAGCAGATATAGGGTTAATTGGATTAGCTGTTATGGGTGAAAACCTTGTGCTTAATATGGAAAGCAAAGGTTATACAGTTGCACTATTTAACCGAACAGTAGAGAGAGTAGATGCATTTGTTGAGGGAAGAGGTAAAGGTAAAAACTTTATTCCAACACATTCTTTAGAAGAATTGGTTTCGTCGCTCAGCAAACCACGTAAAGTGATGATGTTGGTGAAGGCTGGAAAACCAGTTGATGATTTTATTGAAAACCTCATACCTCTTTTAGATGATGGCGATATTATTATAGATGGAGGCAATAGCCACTTTCCTGATACTATTCGTAGAACAAAATACGTAGAAAGTAAAGGTTTACTATATGTTGGAACAGGAGTGTCGGGTGGTGAAGAAGGAGCTTTATTAGGACCTTCTATGATGCCAGGTGGTTCGAAAGAAGCATGGCCTGTTGTAAAAGATATTTTTCAATCTATTTCAGCAAAAGTAGAAGGAAATGTTCCTTGTTGCGATTGGGTAGGAGAAGATGGCGCTGGACATTTTGTGAAAATGGTTCACAATGGTATTGAATATGGTGATATGCAATTAATTAATGAAGCATATCATCTGATGAAAGACCTATTGGGAATGGATGCATTTGAACAACACGAAGTGTTTAAGAAATGGAACACAGAAGAGTTAGATTCATATCTGATTGAAATAACTGCAGATATTCTTGCATATAAAGATGAAGATGGTAGTCCAATAGTTGAAAAAATATTGGATACAGCAGGCCAAAAAGGTACAGGCAAGTGGACAGCTATCACAGCATTGGATTTAGGGATACCATTAACGTTAATTGGAGAATCTGTTTTCTCTCGTTGCCTATCAGCACAAAAAGATTTACGAGTTAAAGCATCTAAAGCTTTATCAGGCACTAAGCCAGATTTTAAAGGTGATAAACAAGCCTTTATAGATGATTTAAAACAAGCACTTTTTGCATCAAAAATTATATCTTATGCGCAAGGATATGACTTAATGATGGAAGCTGCAAAAGAATATAGTTGGAACCTGAATTATGGTGGTATTGCCCTTATGTGGCGTGGTGGATGTATCATTCGTTCTGCATTTTTGAAGGACATCAAAGAAGCATTCGATGTTAATCCAAATTTGGAAAATCTTTTGTTAGCTCCATTTTTTAAAGAAAAAGTAGAAGCTGCTCAAGAGAGCTGGCGTCGCGTTTGTGCAACTGCTTTGCAAAATGGAGTTCCCATTCCTGCATTAACTGCTGCATTGTGCTATTTTGATGGTTTCAGAAGTGAACGTTTGCCCGCAAATCTATTGCAGGCTCAGCGCGACTATTTTGGTGCTCACATGTATGAAAGAGTAGATAAACCTCGTGGTGAGTTTTTCCATACAAACTGGACTGGTAGAGGTGGAGATACTGCATCTACTACTTACGAAGTATAACATTAATTACTAAATCGAGCACACAAGAATATACTTGTGTGCTTTTTTTTATAACATCATGATTTATTATAAAAACGGTTCAACAGAAAACAATTTATCTCATAACGATTTGCAAGAAGGTCTTTTTGAAGCTTTCAAAAAAATGGGAGTAAAGCAAAAAGTGTTGGCAGTACCACCTGACTATACACGTTTTCAAAGTAGAGCTGGCGAACTGACAAAACTTGCTTGGGATTATTATGAGGACAAACTGACCGATATTCTTCCTGCATTGGGTACACATACACCAATGACGGATGAGCAAATAACCCATATGTTTGGCAATACTCCTCGTAATCTTTTTAGAGAACACGATTGGCGTAACGATGTTGTGACGTTAGGAGAAGTCCCATCTGATTTTGTGAAAACTGTTTCAGAAGGAGCTGTGGATTTTCCTTGGCCAGCACAAGTAAATAAACTTTTGTTAGAAGGAAACTACGATCTTATTCTTTCAATAGGACAAGTTGTTCCTCATGAAGTTGTTGGTATGGCCAATCATAATAAAAATATATTAGTTGGAACTGGCGGTGTAGAAGGGATTAACAAAAGTCATTTTGTTGGTGCTGCTTATGGCATGGAAAAAATGATGGGTCATGCAGATACTCCTGTGCGTAGAATATTTAATTATGCTTCGGAGCACTACCTAAAAGACCTTCCTATTGTTTATGTTCTAACTGTAGTGGGTGTAAACAAAGAAGGAAAATTGCAAACTTATGGTCTATTTGTTGGTGATAGTTTAGACGTGTTTGATCTGGCTGCTAAGTTGTCACTTCAAGTGAACTTTCAAATGTTAGGCGAGCCTTTAGACAAAGTAGTTGTATGGCTTGATCCCACTGAATTTAAAAGTACATGGTTAGGTAATAAATCAGTCTATCGCACCCGTATGGCTATAGCAGATGGGGGTGAGTTGATTGTTCTTGCACCAGCACTCAAAGAGTTTGGTGAAGACAAAGAAATTGACCGTTTGATTCGTAAATATGGTTACTTTGGAACTCCTCGCACCTTGAAATCAGTTGATGAAAATGAAGAGCTTCGTACCAATTTAAGTGCAGCAGCACATCTTATTCATGGTTCGTCCGAAGGAAGGTTTAATATAACTTATTGTCCTGGAAATAAACCTGAAAATTTGACAAAAGAAGAAATTGAAAGTGTTGGATTTAATTGGGGCGATATTGACGAAATGATGCAACGATACCCAGTTGGTCAACTAAAAGAAGGATACAATACGATGCCGAATGGCGAGAAGATATTTTATATTTCAAATCCCGCTTTGGGTCTATGGGCTTATAAAGAACGGTTTGAATTGTTGAAATAAGTTTTTAATAAGTTTAACCCATCTTGCAGGCTGC
>DEZB01000017.1 GCA_002364735.1 Bacteroidales bacterium UBA3143 | reverse complement strand
AGAAATAATACATCCATCTCAAATGTCATAAAACAATGTTATAATATCATTTATAATAGCCCTATTAATTAAAACATCATTATTTTTGATTAAAATACAGCAAATCAATTTTAACTAATAAGAATCTTATAATATCATCATCAGATAAAAATCATATAAAAAAGAGATCATGTTTAAAACTACGAACTACCTTCTTTTATTCTTTCTATTTACATCAAGTTCATTCTTTTTGAGCTGCACAAACAGTGCGAATAATTTAAAGATTCAAAATGCAATATGTGGGTATCAAGTAAATCCTGAATTAGTTTCGAAAGAGTCTCTTCACTTTGGTTGGCAAATTCATTCAGAGAAAAAAGATATCGTACAAACTGCTTATGCTATTGAACTCTATTCTAACGAAAAAGGAGAAGATGCTAAAATTTGGGATTCAGGAAAGATTGAATCGAACAAAAGTCAACATGTAAGATTGCAAGAAAATATTCTATTGCAATCTGGAGAAAAATATAGTTGGAGAGTTCGCGTTTGGGATAATAAAAATGACAGCTCTAAATGGAGTGCAATAAACACCTTTAGGATAGCGCCATCTTTAATAAACTCAAAAGAACATTGGATTGGCGCTATTGATAGAATAAATTCTAATATTCCTGAAGGAAGAAATAACCATCTTTTAGACATTTCATCTGAAAAAGGAAAAGTTTGGAGAGAAACGGACCCTCTTTCTAAAAGAAGCATTTATCTAAGAAAAGAGATGCGGATTGACAAAAAAATTAAAGATGCCATTATTTATATCAGCGGACTGGGACACTATGAGTTGACTTTGAATGGAGAAAAAGTAGGTGATTCTCACTTTGAACCAATGTGGAGCGATTACGATAAAACAGTTTATTATAACGCCTATGTTGTTACTGAAGAGCTGAAAAAAGAAAATGCAATTGGAGTTCTTTTAGGAAATGGGTTTTACAATGAACAAGGTGGTCGTTATATAAAAACGTTAGTAAGCTTTGGACCACCAACTTTGTTTTTTAAAATGTTGATTACATATCAAGATGGGACAAAAGAAGAAATAGTCTCAGACAAAAGTTGGAAATACTCATTAAGTCCAATCACCTTTAATGATATGTATGGTGGAGAGGACTACGATGCAAGATTAGAACAAGAAGGTTGGGACAAGTTTAGCTTTGATGACTCAGCATGGAAAACAGTTGTAAGTCAAGAGTCCCCAAAGGGTGCGCTAACTCCCCAAACAAATGACCCAATAAAAGTAATGGATTCTTATCCAATAAAGAGTGAGAAGAAAGTTGGCAGTTCAATTGTCTATGATATGGGGCAAAATTTATCAGGGTATCCAATGATAAAGCTGGCGGGGGAAAAAGGAACCAAAATAAGACTGACAGTTGGTGAAAACATTTATGAAGACGGAACTGTCAATCAATCACAATCGGGCGCCCCTTACTACTACGAATATACACTAAAAGGAGATAAAGAAGAAACATGGCATCCTCGTTTTTCTTATTATGGTTATCGTTATATTCAAATTGATGTAATTAAATCTAATGATGATGATGGTAATCTCAGTATGCCCGAAATCAAAGATTTAAAATCTTATTTTATATATAATTCTTCGCCTCAAACTGGATATTTTAACTGCTCAAATGAAATATTTAATGATGCGCACCGCATTATTGTAAATGCTATTAAAAGTAATATGCATGCTGTTTTTACAGACTGCCCTCACAGAGAAAAGCTTGGATGGTTAGAGCAGGTTCATTTAAATGGACCAGGACTGTTTTACAATTTTGATTTGACAACCTTCGCGCCAAAAATAATGCAGGATATACGTGATGCACAACTTCCAAATGGATTAGTACCCGATATTGCTCCAGAATACGTTGTTTTTGATGGAGGATTCAGAGACTCCCCTGAATGGGGTAGCACGGCGGTTATTTTACCTTTCATTTATTATGAACATTATGGTGATTCTTCATTGATAGTAGAATACTATGATGTTATGAAAAGATATGTTGACTATCTTACTTCTACAGGGACCAACCATATTGTGTCACATGGATTAGGAGATTGGTATGATTATAATGAAGAATTTCCTGCTGGTCCATCAAGAAACACGCCCATTCCTCTATCGGCCACAATGCATTATTATATGGATATAGACTTTTTGGTTAAAGCAGCAGAAATGCTGGGAAAAACCGATGACCTAACATTTTATTCTGAGTTGAGAGAAGAAGTAAAATCAGCATATAATAAAGAGTTCTTTAATGAAGAGACAAAACAGTATGGAACTGGAAGTCAAGCTTCAAATGCAATGTCACTCTATGCAGGATTGGTAAAACCTGAGGACAAAAAATCAGTTTTAGATAATTTGGTAAAAGATATAGAGAACCATGGATATAAACTAACTACAGGAAATGGGGGAAACAAATATTTGTTTCAAGTGCTTGCTAATAATGGATTAAATGAAGTAATGTATAAAATGCATAATCATACAGAGGTTCCTGGATATGGATTTCAAATTCAATTTGGAGCAACGACCCTAACAGAACAATGGGATCCAAGAAAAGGAGAATCATGGAATCACTTTATGATGGGACAAATAGAAGAGTGGTTCTATAAGTCATTAGCAGGAATAAACGTAGATCAGTCGTACAACTCGGGCTTCAAGAATATAATAATAGCACCTAAACCTGTTGGTGATTTAAAGTTTGTAGAAGCATCATATAACTCTTTGTATGGAAAAATAAGCGTGGACTGGAAAATTGAAGACAATCTATTTACATTGAATGTTTCTATTCCAGCAAACTGCACGGCCAAGATTTATATGCCCAATGAAAAAGACTTTAAGAAAATTGGCAGTGGAACCTATACATTTACTGAAGATATACAAAAAGATAAATAAAACATGAAGACAAAATATCTCTTCTTTAGCTTACTTGCTGTTTTCCATTTCAACATCAATAGTCAAAATCTTTATCAAGATGAAGAAGTGATATTCCTTTATGATAGAATTAACGAGCAGGTCGAAGAAAAGCATGCGAAAGATGATGCCTTTGGTCTTCTTGTTAATAATGTGACGAATCCTACCATTACGCCATTTATACCCAATGACGACAACAATAACAAGTCTGCCATTATAATATGCCCTGGAGGAGGATATCATACTCTTTTATTAGAAAAAGAAGGCTTCAGAATAGCCAAAAAGTTTAACGAAAATGGCGTTGCAGCGTTTGTACTTAAATATCGCTTGCCTAATTTAGTTGGCATCGAAGACAAATCATTTGCTCCATTAAAAGATGCACAAAGAGCCATTCAAATGATACGTGAGAATGCTGCTACATGGGGTATTAACGCAAGTAAAATAGGTGTAATGGGCTTTTCAGCTGGAGGTCATTTAGCTGCTTCTCTTGGAGTTCATTATGACACTGTTTTGATTGAAAACAAACAAGAAACAGATTTACGTCCCGATTTTATGATATTAATTAATCCCGTTATTAGCTTTAATGATGATATTGGTCATGTAGGGTCAAAACAAAATCTTCTTGGGGTGAGTCCAGACACTAAATCAATAGATTTTTACTCAAATGAATTACACATTAATTCTCTGACTCCTAAAAGTATTTTAATTCATACAGACGATGACAGCGTGGTACCTATGGAACACAGCCTCTGCTTCTACAAAGAGTTACATAAAAACAAAATCCCAACCGAATTACATATTTATTCCAAAGGAGATCACGGATTCATCCATATCCCAGAAATTCAAGAGTGGTTTAATAGATGTATTAGATGGATGACAATTGAGGATCTATTATAAGATCAAGAACTAATTACTTACAAAACATAGAAACTATTTTTTTATATTATGAATACAATCAGAGTCTTATCTTTACTTCTACTTCTCAGTTTTCAAACAGCATTTTCAAACAGTTCAAGTAGCATATTCCCAATAAAGCAAACATGTGAATACCTTACTAATCCACAAGGACTGGATGAGCTTCATCCACGATTTAGCTGGAAACTGATAGCGACTGACGAATCAAATCATGGACAAAAACAAACAAGCTATCGTATTTTAGTAAGCAGATCACTTGACAAGCTTCAAAACAATATCGGCGATATGTGGGACACAGATTGGATACAATCTGACAATATGCAACTGATAGCTTATGAAGGAAATCCTTTACTTTCAGATCAGACTTATTACTGGAAAGTGACAGTTAGAGACGAAAATGGCAAAACATCTGCTTGGAGTGAAGTTGCACAATGGAGCACAGGACTTTTCTCTCAAAATGAATGGACAGCAAAATGGATTGGCACATCACAACTTTTCGATTCATCGCTAAAAGATTGTAACATTGATGATCCATGGTTGCGCAAAACAATCTATTTAAATGAATCACCCGATAAAGCAACACTATTTATAGCTTCTGTAGGATATCATGAGTTGTATGTGAATGGTAAGAAAATTGGGAATCATGTGTTAGCTCCCGCTGTAACTGATCATACCAAACGTGCCCGATATATTGCTTATGATATAGCAGATAATTTAATAAAAGGTGAAAATATAATTGCTCTGTGGTTGGGGTCCTCATGGTCTATTTATGCACCTTATGTAACTGACGATAAACCACGAACACCTATCGTTCTTGCGCAAGGAGATGTATACAATAAAAAAGGACAAAAAATTGTACGTATAGAAACAGATGGCTCTTGGAAAACACATCCAAGTCCAAATAAATTATTGGGTACATGGGAAATGAGAAATTATGGTGGAGAGATTTATGATGCTAATAAAGAAATTGAAAACTGGAATTTGGCTAACTATGATGATGCTTCATGGACATCAGCTATTATATATAACCCTCATCTTCAATTATCATCACAAAACGTTGAGACAAATCAATTATTAGAAGAAATTAATCCTGTAAGTATAGAGGAACGTGCTGATGGTTCATATAGAGTGGATATGGGAGTCAATTTTGCTGGGTGGTCGCAAATTAATGTAAAAGGAGAGCAAGGAGATCGAATTAATTTTCTCTACTCCGAGCGAGAGCAGGAAGAAATGACATTCAACAATCATAGTGCTTACATTATCGGAGCATCGGGCAAAGGCACTTTTCGTCACCGATTTAATTATGCATCAGGTAGATGGATTACCATAAAAGGGTTGAAAACCAAACCAAAACTATCCGATATTAAAGGTTGGGAAGTGCGAACAGCTTTTGATAAAGCTGCTACATTTGAATGTTCCGACCCATTGCAAAACTGGATATATGATCGCGTGCTTTGGACTTTTCAAAATCTGTCGTTAGGTGGGTATATTGTTGATTGTCCACAACGCGAGCGCTTTGGATATGGTGGTGATGCTCATGCAACAAGTGAAACAGGAATGTTCAATTATCATTTAGGTGCCTTTTACAGTAAATGGTTGCAAGATTGGCGCGATGTGCAAGGAACAGAACCAATGGTGGGCGACATGAACAATCCAGAGTGGGCACGCAAAAAAGAAGGTAGTGGTCGTTTTTTAGGCAATGGAGTATTACCACAAACAGCTCCTACTTATCACGGTGGTGGTGGCCCCGCTTGGGGCGGCATTGTGGTTACCCTGCCTTGGTTTTTATATCAACACGAAGGAGACACACGCGTTTTGGAAACAAATTTTGAAATGATAAAAGGTTGGCTTGCTTTCTTACAAACTCATACGGAAAACAATATGCTAAAACGTTACGGTGGTAGTTGGGATTTCTTGGGCGATTGGCTTTGGCCTAACGCCACTACCGAAGGCATGAATAATAATAAACCCGAAACGATATTTTTCAACAATTGCTATTGGATGTATAACTTAAAGACTGTTGCTAAGATTGCCCGCATAATCGGACATAATGCCGAAGCCGAACAATGGGAGCAGCAAGCTGAAATATCGAGCAAAGCAATACATGACAAATATTACGTTGAAGAAGATCATAACTATTCTGATAAAACGATGCGCAGCTTAGCTGCTGCTTTATATGGTGATATCATGCCTGCAACATTACAACAATCTATCATGGATAGATTGGAGAAAGAGATCCTTATCAATAACAACGGACATATTGATGTAGGAATCACTGGAGGCGCTATGCTCTTTAAGGTGTTGCGAGATGCTGGTCGCGATGATTTGATATATGCAATGACTTCACAAACCACCTATCCAAGTTGGGGATATATGCGTGAAAACGATGCGACTACAATTTGGGAAATGTGGGAGAAGGATTTACCTGGTCATTCGCTCTTACACAGCTCTTACCTCTATCCAGGAGCATGGTATATAGACGGTGTGGCAGGAATAAGAAGATATGAATCTGTTCCTGGATTTCGCAAATTTGCAATAAGAGTTCCGAAGTTGACTGAAACACAAATGTCATGGGCAAAAGCTTCGTTCGACTCTCCAGCAGGAATGATACACTCTAAATGGAAACGAGAAAATGGAACTACATTGCTTGAAGTAACTGTTCCACCAAACTGCTCAGCAACCATTTTTCTCCCCAAAGAAAATGAACGAGACATAAAAGAGCCTACTGGCTTTGCTAAACAGATTGACAATAAAGATGGATATACCCTTTTTGAAGTACCCTCTGGTACATATCAATTCTCGAATTAATTATTTCAAAACAAAATTATCATATAACACTCATAAATTTTACTCAAATGAAACAGATTTATTTATTAATCGGAATCTTGGTTGCCACTTTTTTCGTTGGATGCCAAGTTAAAAAGTCAAACACAACTGCACTTCAAGTTGAAATGCAAGAAAACCCTGAAGGACTAACAACTATGCATCCACGATTCTCGTGGCAGGTGTTATCTTCAGAACCTAACACAATGCAAGAATCATATCAGATTCAGGTTGCCACCTCAGCTGAAGATTTAAAAAAGGAACAAAACCTCCTTTGGGATTCAGGTGTAAAGAACAGCGATCAATCTCATTTTATAACTTATGATGGGAAAGAACTTGCTTCGAGAGGAAAGTATTACTGGAGAGTTAAAGTTGCAACAAATAAAGATGACGATAGTTGGAGCGACGTGAATCACTGGTCTATGGCACTACTGAATGATGCAGATTGGCAAGCCAAATGGATTGGTGAAGACAACATGTCCAATAAAAACGAAACAGACAAAGCTGACACACGATTGGCTGCTCGTTATCTAAGAAAGCCTTTTGAATCGAAGCAAAAGGTAAAACGTGCCATGATTTACATATCTGGATTGGGTTCGTATGAAGCTTATATAAACGGAGAACAAATATCGGACGATGTGTTATCCCCAACTCCATCTTGGTATCCCGAAAAAGTATATTACAATGTATATGACGTAACCTCATTAATTAAAACCAAAGCAAATATGCTGAGCGTATTGTTAGGAAATGGTCGATATTTTGGAATGCGCAACGATGATGGTCGGTATTTTGATAAAAGTATTAACACAATGATGTTTGGTCTACCTCGTTTATTGGCACAATTAGAAATAGAATATGAGGATGGAACTACTGATACAATAACATCAGACAAATCATGGAAAGTTACTTCAATGGGGCCCATTGTTGCAAACAACGAGTTTGATGGAGAAGAGTACGACGCTCGTTTAGAACTTACAGGATGGCATGATTTAAACTACGATGACAACAACTGGGAAATTGCAGACTTAATGGATGCCCCACAAGGAAAATTAATGGCTCAACCCAATCCAAACATTCAGATTCAAGAAGAGGTTATACCTATTGAAATAACAAAACTTGATAACGGCAAGTTCATACTTGACATGGGACAAAACATGGTGGGATGGCTTGAGGTAAATAAACTAAAAGGAAAGAAAAATTCACCCGTTACTTTTAGATTTGCAGAGCTTACAAATCCTGACGGCTCAATATATCTTGAAAACCTCCGTTCAGCCAAAGTTACAGATATATATACACCCGCAAAAGATGGTGATTTTACTTGGGAGCCATCTTTTACTTACCATGGTTTTCGATTTGTAGAAATTTCAGGACTTGATTATGAACCCAACTTAAACGATTTCAAAGGTAAAGTTGTGTACGACAAAATGGAAACAACTGGACAATTTGAAACATCTAATGAAATAATAAACCAAGTATTCAAAAATGCCTATTGGGGCATAAGAGGTAATTATCGCGGAATGCCTACAGACTGTCCTCAACGGGACGAACGTCATGGATGGTTAGGTGATCGTGCTACAGGTTGCTTTGGAGAAGCTTTTATTTTCGACAATGCTGCTGTATATAGCAAATGGGTGCAAGACATAGAAGACTCGCAAAGTCCCGAGGGTAGCATCTCCGTTGTTTCACCCCGATATTGGACTTTTTACAATGACGATGTAACATGGCCTTCTGCATACTTCTATGCTATAAAGATGCTTTCCGAACACTATGGAGACATTCGTCCCATTAAAAAACACTATGCTTCCATGAAGCGCTATATAGAACGAATTCAAGAGGTTTCGATGGAGGACTTTATAATTGTAAAAGACACATACGGTGATTGGTGTATGCCACCCGAAAGTCAAGAATTAATTCACTCTCAAGATCCAAGTCGTAAAACTGCCAAAGCAGTTTTAAGTACAACCATGTATTACAGTTTATTGAACTTGATGAGCGAATTTGCTGAAATAACTGACAATAGAGAGGACATTGCAGGATTTGAATCACTTGCCGAAAAAATAAAAGAAGCATACAATGACAAATATTTCGATACAGAAACAGCACGTTATGATAACAACACTGTGACTGCTAATATACTTTCGTTACAGTTGGGATTAGTTCCTGAAGGTTACGATCAAAAAGTGTTTGACAATATTGTAGAGAAAACAGAAGTAGATTTTGATGGACATGTTAGCACTGGTGTATTAGGAATTCAACAATTGATGAGAGGACTCACCAATCACGGCAGACTCGACTTGGCTTACAAAATAGCTACGAACGAAACCTACCCAAGTTGGGGATATATGATAAACAAAGGAGCTACAACAATATGGGAGCTATGGAATGGTGACACAGCCGATCCGGCAATGAATTCAACCAACCACGTTATGCTACTGGGCGACCTCATCATTTGGTATTACGAAGATTTGGCTGGCATTAAAAATGCGCCTGAAAGTGTGGCATTCAAACAATTGTTGATGGAACCAAAATTCCCAGAAGGATTGTCGCATGTTAATGCATCATACAATTCTGTATATGGAGAAATTAAAAGCGAATGGAAAAAACAAGATGGTGCTTTCTCTTGGAACATTACCATCCCCGCCAACACATCGGCTATTGTGAAACTCCCACAGGAATTGAACATCACCACGCCAACTCAAGAAGGAGTTAGAAATGTGAGAAATACTGATTCTGGTATTGAAATTGAAATTGGTTCAGGATCATATACTTTTGCAAACAAATAACCAATGCTATACCTGTAAAATCTGGAAAACATCGTTTTGTTTTCCAGATTTAACAGTATATTGAAAAGTTGGTATTAAACTGAGAATGCAAAACCTTTTAATGCTTTAAAAGAAAATGAAAGCAAATATCTTAAAGTTGTTTGCAACATCTATATTGTTGCTATTGGCATCATATGCTTTTGCTAAACGTCGTCCAAACATTGTGTTGATTATGGCAGATGATTTGGGTGGAAGAGATTTACCAACTTATGGCAATAAGTTTAACGAAGCGCCAAATATTGAAAAATTGGCAAATCAAGGCATGGTGTTTCAAAATGCTTATGCAGCTCCTGTTTCCTCACCTACAAGAGCCAGCATACAATCGGGTCAATATCCAGCAAGGGTCGGAATATTCGATTTTATTCCTGGACATTGGCGTCCATATGAAGAGGTTATAGTTCCTCATCACGAAGTGCAACATTTGCCAGAAGATATAATAACGATTGGTGATGCAATGCAAGCTGAGGGTTATAAAACAGGATATTTCGGAAAATGGCATTTGGGGGAACATGAGGTTGCTCATTTACCCAATGAACGTGGCTACAATAAGTCGCATATGTATAACGGCGGCGGTTACTATAATCCAAAGTTTGTTCCTGATTATAAATCATCTAAGCATAAGAGATTAAGTAATATTCTCACAGAAATGGGAGTCGACTTTATCAAGGAAAGCAAAGAAGAGCCTTTCTTTCTATTTCTTTCTCACTATGATGTGCATGTTCAGCTGGATGCCGACAAAGACTTAATTGATAAGTATCTGAATAAAAAAAAGCATCCTGATTATTCCTGCAATGCAGTATATGCAGCAATGATAGAACATGTTGATAATAGTGTGGGTGTTATCATGGAAACTATTGATGAAATGGGACTTACAGACAATACCATTTTCATTTTCTATTCAGACAACGGTGGCGTTGATAATCGGTATGATAATATTCCTTTATTGGGTGGTGAAAGCACGAATGTTTATCCAGATGAACATCCGCTGCGTTACATAGCTACTTCCAATGCACCATTGCGTGGAGGAAAGGGAACACTTTATGAAGGAGGTATTCGCGTTCCGCTAATTGTTAGATGGCCTGGCATAATTGCTCCTTCTTCTAAAACTGAAGCCATTGTATCATCTGTCGATTTTTATCCTACATTTTTGGATTTAGCAAAAGGGAAGAATCCCGAGAAACAGGTTCTTGATGGCTTCTCGATGGTGCCTATATGGAAAGATAACATTTTCGACACAGAGCGAGAGATTTTCACCCATTACCCTGTCTACCATCACGATCAACCAATGTCAGCCGTTAGAAAAGGAGATTGGAAACTTGTAGAAAACTTAGTTACAAATAGCTTTGAGCTTTACAATTTGAAATATGACATACATGAAATGACGGATTTAAAATTTAGTTATCCTGTCAAATTAGAAGCGATGAAAGAGGTGTTAAAGAAATGGCAAAATGATACTAAAGCAAAGAGGCCTTTACCCAATCCAAATTTTGATCCTATAAAAAGATACGAATGGGGCAAAAATCCTTATTGGAATTAGGTTAAGCGTTTTTGGTCTATGGTAACGCATGTCTCGATTGCACCGTATTAAAAGGTTAGCCCTATGAAATATGATCAAATGAATTTCACAGGGTGAATGTTGTGTAACAAGAAAAGAAGGTTTGGGAGTGGCATTGCCCAACTATAATGTAAATATCAAAACTACAGATGTAGCTCCGTAGGAGCCTCACTGTCTGTAGCAAGCTGTTGATTAAATACACTTTAGCTCCGTCAGGTGCGTCCTGTTATTTTTCTGCCACAATTCTAAGTATCAGACAAAGGATAAAGGTGAATTACGTTATTATTTCTGCTGATAGTGTTCTTTAAAAAAATAAGGTAATAAGGTTGGTGTAGCGGTTTGTTGCATTGTTACTAAGGTTTGAGATACCTACTCTCATTTATTTTATCTTAATGCATTTTGGCACTTAATTAATTTATTGCTTGTATTCATAGCAATTTATTTAAGCTTCAATATCCTCCTTTTGAACTTATATATAACAAAACACAACTATTTAAATATGAACATAATGCAAATATTAAAACTACAGATGTAGCTCCGTAGGAGCCTCACTGTCTGTAGCAAGCTGTTGATTAAATACACTGTAGCTCCGTCAGGTGCGTCCTGTTATTTTTCTGCCACAATTATAAGTATCAGACAAAGGATAAAGGTGCATTACGTTATTATTTCTGCTGATAGTGTTCTTTAAAAAAATAAGGTAATAAGGTTGGTGTAGCGGTTTATTGCATTGTTACTAAGGTTTGGGATACTTACTCTCATTTGTTTTATATTAATGCATTTTGGCACTTAATTAATTTACTGCTTGTATTCAAAGCGTTAGTGTTGTTAGAAACATTAGTCTTACGCCACTTTCAGGGCTTGCGTTTGTTTTTTTCATTTACGTAGGGCGAAGTGCCCTACGCTATGTTCTTTTGCTCTTTCAGAGCTAATGCGTTTAGAACAGAATCCTTCTTATTGGCATCATATATATTTGAAGAAACTGGCATTAGGGCAACGCCCTATAAGATATCAGCACTGGGCAACGCCCAGTGAATAAGCACATAACAAAAGCAAAAGCTCTGAAAGAGCGTGAGATTCACTTTGTTATATAATACCTCCACGTTTTTCAATCGTGGGCAACTTATTAAAACATCTTTATTTTACGTCTTTCCCGCATCTGCCATGACCAAAAGCTGAGGCAATATCTTAGGCGGTTGTATTTCTGTAGAGGTGGCTTTGGCAACCTTTTTATCAACTGTTGGTTTGCCTGATTTCTTTACAATCTCTTTTTCTTTAGGCTTCACAGACATCAGCCCCGTCTCTTTCCCATTCACCACCAAAACATGTGCTTCTGATTCAAAGGCAGTTGTCTCAACTTCCTTAGAAGCAATAGTCTTTTCAGCTCGTTTTTTATTATATGCCTCACGTCTTTTAATTTCTCTTGAATATTGAACCAAAATGGTGTTCAGCTCTGCAATCAGTTTTGTGTAGTCCGTGTCAGGATAAAGTATTTGA
>DEZB01000060.1 GCA_002364735.1 Bacteroidales bacterium UBA3143 | reverse complement strand
TTTTTTTGTCATGTACTTAGAATTTATATAACCAAATAGTCTTAGTTGTAAATAAACATTACACCAAAGAAATGCATATAGACAACACGTATGATTTATTAATTGCATTACAACCAAAAACGAAATTGCTCCTTGATGAACAATTTGGCCCGCATCCTCTCAGCCCAGTAATTGAAAAGCTAAGAGAAAAGCGATTCAAATTTACAGCTCTTGTTACTAATCATATGCAAACTGTTGAAGATGCAGGTTTTTCGGACAAAGAGCATTTGGTGAAATTGACTAAACCAGTGGTGCAAAAATATTTGAGCTATATAAGGCAAAACGATCTTACTACTGTTGATGATTTAATAGGGGTGTTTTTTCGTAAGTTGAAACAAAATTCAGAGATAAGAGAAGCATTCAATGAGTTAGGCTTTAAACCCTATCTTGATGAATTAGAATCAACACACATTGAATATATGGATGCTTGCCACAAAAGGATTGAGCTATGGTCGAAAAGGCGTAAGGGCAGTACACTGCCTTTGCAAAGAGAGCTGCAAAATATTTTAAGCATCTTGTTCGAGCAAGTAAATTATTATCAGCATGTTTACACAGACGTTGATTACTCTTCTTTTATTACGGCACTAAATCATATGATAGCTATCTATACGAAGTTGATAAAAACACGAGAAACGCAAAGTAAAAACAAGAAGTTGAAAGCTAAGGAGGCTAAAAGTGATAACCTGGCGCCAAAATTATTGAAAGACGATGAAAAGCAGTCTGTTACTGATATCGGAGTCACTACAAATGCTAATTTGAAAGATGTACAAAAGAACCAATCATCCAATCCATCAAACTCAGAAAAGAAAGAAATGAGTGGGAAAAAGTGGAAAGATCCGTCAGTTGATGAACTGAAGAATATTCTGAAAAAGCCTGATAAAGGTGAAAATAATAAAGAATGAGAGGCTTAAGATAATCTTACGCACACTTCCAGACTCAATAAGCTTCTTTTTTATTCGTCCCCTCAACACCTTTCATCGACACCATCTCCTCATTCATCTACAAAAAACAGGTGTCAATCTATTTCATTTTGATTCAAGGTGAATGCAATGTATTTTTGCATCTAACCAAATTCAACAAAAACTCAAGTTTAGCAATAGCTTAAACAATACAATAACTATGTCAACAACAAAAAAACTATTTTTAATTATAATCGCTATTTTTGCGTTTACCTTCTCGTCACAAGCTCAGGGTTCGTCCGAGCGTGGCTCAATTTCAGGAAAACTCATAGATGAGGTATCTCAAGAACCCGTTTCTGAGGCGAACATTCGTATCTTATCGCAAAAAGACAGCCTCTTTGTGACAGGTAAAGCGTCCGATAAGAATGGCTCATTTTCGATACCCATTAATAACGGTAATTACATAGTGCATGTGTCATATTTAGGTTATGCCGATGTTTACAAAGACACTACCGTTACCTCAAGAGTTCCAAACGTGAAGCTGGGAAATATTTTGCTGCGAGATGATAACCTATTGTTGGATGATGCCATTGTTACAGCTAAAGCTCCCGAAATTGTGGTTAAAGGTGATACAGTTGAGTACAATGCAGGCTCATACAAAGTAGCAGAGAGTGCAGTAATTGAAGATTTATTAAAGAAAATGCCAGGTGTTGAAATTGACAAAGATGGCAAGATTACTATAAACGGTAAAGAGATTAAGAAGATTCTTGTTGATGGTAAAGAGTTTTTTAGTGACGATCCAAAGGTTGCTTCAAAGAATCTACCAGCTAAGATGGTAGACAAACTACAGGTCTTGGACAGAAGAACAGACATGTCGTTGATGACAGGATTTGACGATGGCGACGAAGAAACAGTGATTAACCTGACTGTAAGGCCAGGGATGAAAGAGGGCGTCTTTGGAAATGCATTTGCGGGATATGGTAGCCAAGATAGATATGAGGGCAATGCCATGGTAAACTACATGCGTGATAACAATCAATTAACGCTACTTGGAGGTCTTAACAATACCAACAATGCAGGCTTCTCCGATTTGGCATCTGCCATGTTTGGAAGTATGGGCGGACGGGGTCGTCGTGGGATGGGTGGTAGTAATGGAATCACCAAATCGAGTAATGCAGGATTAAATTTCAGTAAAGAGTTTTCAAAAAAACTGGTTATTGGTGGTAACGTGCGTTATGGTGATACAGATACGGATAGGACATCTAACGTGTTCACCCAAAACCTTTTGAGCTCGGGAAACACTTTTGAAAAAGAAAATAACGTTTCCAACAGCTACAGCCAAAACGTAAACATGGATTTGAGAATGGAGTGGACTCCGGACTCGATGACAAAATTCATATTTAGACCCAATGCTTCTTTTTATAACAACAGAAGAACAGAATTGGGAGATTTTGAAACTACAAGTGCTGAAGGTGATAGCATTAATTATGGCAATTCAAGGTATTCATCTGAAGGCAATGGGAAAAACATTGGAGGAACACTTGAAGGAAGCAGACAACTGGGTAAAAAAGGAAGGGTGCTGAGTTTTAGTATTGGTGGCGGAATGAGTGATTCTGAAAATAATGGATTCAATGAATCTAATACATTTTATAGTGGAACAAAACCAGATGATATAATAGATCAACGCGTAACTAACACAAACAACAGTCGCAATATGCGGGCTTATGCTTCGTATGTTGAACCATTAGGCAACAACAACTTCTTGCAATTGGCTTATAACTATAGGTACAATTATTCTGAATCGGACAAAGACACCAGAACCAAAGATGCAAATGGCGATTACAACGTGTTGGACACTACTTACAGCAAAAGGCTTGAGAATAATTTCTATAACCAGAATGTGGAGTTGAACTTCAGATCATCGAGAGAAAAATACAACTATATGTTTGGTGTTAGCATGCAACCATCTAAGTCTGCCAGTCAAACATTTGTGGGTAACACGTTAATAAACGATGTTGAACAAAACGTTATGAACTTTGCTCCTATGGCTCAATTCAACTATCTATGGAGTAGACAAAACAACCTACGGGTAAATTATGATGGAAGAACCGATCAACCTTCGGTAAACCAACTATCGTCGGTAATAGATGTTTCTGACCCTCTAAACATATCGTATGGTAATCCTGATTTGAAACCTGCATTCAATCATAATTTACGCATCAGATACCGCAACTTCAATGCTGAGAAAAACAGCTCATATATGTTTATGACCAATGCAGGGTTTACAGTAAATGATATTGTGAGTTCGCGAACAACTGACAGAGAAACAGGCAAAAAAGAATCAACTTATGAAAACGTTAATGGTAACTGGAATGCTAATGCACGCTTTATGACCAATCAACCACTGCGCAACATTAAGTTTTCACTGTTTTCGATGACCTTTGCCAGCTATAACAACTCAAACGGATTCTCTAATGGAGAACAAAACACAAGTAAAAGATTGAATTTAGGAGAAACTATGGGGCTCAACTATCGTTCAGATCAGTTTGATTTATCACTGCGTGCCAATGCTTCATACAACAAAGTTGACAACTCTTTGCCAGGACAACAAAATCAAGAGTATTTCAACTATGGAGGTGGTGCCCAAACAACTATTTACTTACCATTTGATTTCTTAATCGAAAGCGATGTTAACTATTCTACCAACTCGGGATACGCTGATGGTTTTGAACAAAAAGAAATGCTATGGAATGCATCTATTTCAAAACAACTTTTCAAAGAAAAGAATGGGACTTTGAGATTTAAGATATATGACATTTTGAAACAAAAAAGCGATATTAGCCGTTCTGTAACGTCCAATTACATTCGAGACACAACTACTAATACCCTCACCAGCTATTTTATGTTCCACTTCGTATACAGATTCAATATTTTTAAAGGTGGTGGATCAGCTCCAGACAGCTCTGATAGACGTGGTATGGGAATGGGACGTGGATATGGAAGAGGACATCGTTAAAAACGTCTATAGCTTCTTGACCAATATATGATGCAAAAAAACAACATCACTCAACGAATTCAATTAGACGCTTATTATAAAATATAGGATATAGTAATCCAATTGTCAATAAATAAAAAAGGTTATATTTGTATTTGACTATATACATGATTCAATTATATGAAGAGTAAAACAAAGTTTAATTATTACTTCGACAATGTCTTTATACACTTGTTGGTATGGCTCATTATTTTTGGATTACCTATATTCCTAGCAGACAGAGGGCAAGGCATTAGTTGGTCATACTTTTGGCGACAATCATCTGTTATGCTATCATTTATGATTGTATTTTATGTCAATTATCTGTTTCTGATTCAACGATATTTATACAATCAAAAGACCCAAAAGTTTATCCTCATAAACTTACTGCTCATCATTGCAATGGCTTCCCTTATGTATTTTGCACACGATTTCATCATGTCGCTAAACTTGGATGGACGCCCCATGCGACGAAGACGTCAATATTCATCTTTACCATATATTTTTATTGGACGCAATCTTTTTTCGTTGGCCCTAATTGTTGGTCTTAGCGTTGCCATTAAAATGAGTGCCCGTTGGGCAATGGTTGAAGCGGAAAGAAAGGAACTGGAAAAGGCCAAGACAGAAGCAGAACTGATGAATTTGAAATCGCAAATCAACCCTCATTTTCTCCTCAACACACTCAATAATATTTATGCACTTATCGAGTTCAATCCACCTAAAGCACAAACAGCTGTAGAGGAGTTGAGTAAATTATTGCGACACCTACTCTACGACAACAACGAGAAATTTGGTCCTTTATTAAAAGAAGTAGAGTTCATTAAAAACTACATAGAGCTAATGAGAATACGTCTGGCCAAGAATGTTACACTTACAACCAACATTGACGTATCGCCCAACACATCAACACAGATTGCACCACTGATATACATATCCCTCATAGAAAATGCTTTTAAACATGGTGTGAGTGGAAACAAAAAATCTCTTATCGATATTCAATTGAGAGAGAAACCAAACGGTGTGGTTGAATTTATTTGCAAAAATAGTCACTTCCCTAAAAGTGAATCTGACAAAAGCGGAAGTGGCATTGGTCTTAATCAAGTGAAGAGACGATTAGAATTGTTATATCCCAAACAATATACATGGATTCAAACAATTGAAAACGAAGATGAAGGAAGTATCTTTTTATCCCATTTAACCATCAATACAAAATAAAAACTATGGAACTTACCTGCTGGATAATTGATGATGAACCGTTGGCTATAGAACTATTGGAGTCGTATGTTGCAAAAACATCTTTCCTAAAACTTACTGGTACATACTCAAGTGCTATGCAGGCTATGCAAGATATAACCCAGCAATCAGTCGATATAATCTATTTAGACATTCAGATGCCCGAAGTAAGTGGTATGGAATTTGCCAATTTTATAGATCAGGACACACGCATCATATTTACCACTGCATTTAGCGAATATGCCCTTGAAGGTTATCGCGTGGATGCATTAGATTATTTATTGAAACCCATATCCTACACCAACTTTTTGGTAGCAACTAAAAAAGCATTGAAATGGTATGAAATGAAGCAATCAGCTTTGGAAAAAGAGATTGTTGTGACACCCGAAAAGGATGAAGAGCAGATGTTTGTGAAAGCAGACCATAAACTGATTCGAGTGCTGTTTAAGGACATTCTATACATTGAGGGATGGAAAGACTATGTGAAAATACATTTAGAAGTTGAGCCTCACCCTATTCTATCATTGTTGAGCATGAAAGGGTTGGAAGAAACCCTACCCGCCTCAAAATTTATACGCATACATAGATCCTATATAATTCAAAAAAACAAAATCGACTATATTAGTAAAAACAGGGTGATAATAAATAAAAAAGAATTGCCTATTGGCGAGTCTTACAAAGAGGATTTTAATAAAATGATTAAAGGAGCAATTGAATAGAACCGTCATTAAACACTGTTCGAAGATGCTTAGAACGGTGTCTATATAGTGTTTTGACGATAAAGTAAAACCTATCTCATAGTGATTTTCAAATTGCGAGTTTATAAATAACTGCATAAAAGCAAAAAGCAGCGAGTTATTTAAAACTCACTGCTTTTATATTATGTGTATATATCTAAACCCTATCAGGGTTTTTTGTTTCAGTTGTAAATCTAATTACTTAGCGTCACCTTCTTTTGCAGGTTCTTCAACTGTAGTTGGTGCCTCTTCAGCAGGAGCTTCCTCAACAGGAGCATCTTTTGCTTCTTCTTTAGCAGGAGCCTTTTCTACAGGAGTTTCTTCCTTTGCAGGAGCTACTTCTACTTTAGGAGCTTTTGCAGCTTTTGCAGCTTCAAGTGTAGCTACTTCATCAGCTTTCTTTTTTGCTATCTCATCAGCTCTTGCTTGGTTCGACTTTTTCTCTGCATCTAAGCGCGCTTTGTCTTCAGCTATCTGTTTTTCCTCGGCTTTAGTTTTTACTGAATCAATGCCTTTTTGCTTGTTTTCTAACCACTCGTTGAATTTTGTTTCAGCTACCTCTTCAGTAAAGGCACCTTTCTTTACGCCACCTAATAAGTGTTTTTTCATTAAAACACCCTCGTTCGATAAAATATTACGAACTGTGTCCGATGCCTCTGCACCAGTCTGAAGCCAATATAAAGCTCTTTCGAAATCTAAAGTTATAGTAGCAGGATTAGTATTTGGATTGTATGAGCCAATCCTTTCGATATACTTTCCATCGCGTGGTGCTCTGCTATCTGCAACGATTATTTGATAAAAAGGATGATTTTTTCTTCCTCTTCTTTGTAAACGTAGTCTTGTTGCCATTTAGTTGTTTTTATTATTAAATATATATTGTATTTGCGGGTGCAAAGATAAAAATAATTTCTGGTTAAATAAAACTTTACACCCTTATTTGTTTTAAGTCAATTGGAATATGATAAGCAATCAGTTTTGCACACACTCCCACATATGAGATATCGTTGAAAATTTATCAAATCTAACACCCTATTATTTATTGTCTGTAAGTTTTATTTGCGCTAATAAATAATAGTCCAAAATGGTGAGCGCTGCCATTGCTTCAACAATGGGCACAGCACGAGGCAGTACGCATGGGTCGTGTCTTCCCTGAGCCTTGATGCTGGTGTCTTTGCCTGATTTATCTACAGTTTTCTGATCACGCAATATTGTTGACACAGGTTTAAATGCAACACGAAAATAGATATCTTGTCCATTGGAAATACCAGCTTGGATACCTCCGGAGTTATTTGTTCTGATTTTTATTTTACCGTTATCGTTATAAAACTCATCATTCACTTCAGAACCTCTCTTATTTAGGTTAAATCCTTGACCATACTCAAATCCCTTAACAGCATTGATGCCCAACATGGCGCTACCTAAAGCAGCATGCAGCTTGCCAAACACAGGTTCGCCCAACCCAACAGGAACTCCTTCAACAATACATGTAACCACCCCACCAATGGTATCTCCATCTGCTTTTACTTCTTCTATGAGTTCAATCATTTCATTGGCTTTCTCCAAGTTAGGACACCTAACAGGCGTTGACTCTATCAGAGAAAAATCCAATTTACTATAATCACTATCCAGCATTATATTACCTACTTGTGATGTGTAAGCTATCACATTTATAGATAGTTTTTTCAGAATGAGTTTTGCTACAGCGCCTGCAACTACTCTCGCTATGGTTTCACGGGCCGAAGAACGTCCACCTCCACGATGATCTCTATTGCCATATTTCTGCGTATAAGTGTAATCGGCATGAGACGGACGATAGATGTTTTTTAAATTATCGTAGTCCGATGAATGTTGATTTTTATTGAATATAGTAAAAGCAATGGGTGCACCAGTGGTTTTACCTTCAAAAATTCCTGACAAAAATGAAACTTTGTCACCTTCTTCTCGCGAAGTAGTTATATGAGATTGCCCTGGTCTACGACGGTCCAGTTCGTGTTGGATAAACTCCATGTCCATTTCTACGTCCGATGGACAACCATCTATAATTCCACCCACAGCTTGACCATGTGATTCACCAAAAGATGTTAGCCTGAAAACATTACCAAAAGTATTCATAAGTTAGTCTTTAAATAAGGGTTTGATCTATTCACTAAAAATAGATTGTCTGGTGAATATTTTCACCCTCAAAAGGTTGAAAGAAAAAAATCACAGTACACGTGTTCAAAACGCAGTCTGTGATTTTTATTCTAATTTATTTTGAATTTGTTTTTAACTGCAGCCATGACCTCTGTCACCACAACCACTGTCGGAGCAGCCAGAGCAGCCACCACCTTCAGGTGCAAACAATGCTGCAATTTCCTCAGGTGTTGCATCTCTCACATCTACAACTTCACCAGCAAAGTGCATAGTCTCTCCGGCTAATGGATGATTAAAATCCATTGATACTACATCATCTTTCACTTCAATTATAGATCCAACAAGTTTGTTGCCATCAGTATCCATCATTGGAATGGTATTTCCTTCAAAAAGAATATCTTCGTCAACTTCACCTTCTACCACAAAAACACTTTTAGGAAGTTCTATTATTTTTTCTTCTTCAAAATCACCATATCCTTCTTCGGGAGTAAGTGTGAATGTAAAAGAATCACCCGTTGCTTTTCCTTCAATTTGATTTTCGAATGATTGCAACATTGAGTTTGTTCCAAAAATGAACTCTAAAGGCACTTCTTTTGTAGCGCTTTCCATTAGTTCTCTTTCATCATCCTCACCAACGTGTAAGTCGTATGTTAATGTTACGTATCTGTTAGTTTCAATTTTCATATTAGTTTCTCTCTTTAAGTATGTGTATATTAATTAATTATAGAGCTGTATGCTTTTTTTAGTTTCAAAAGCAATTCATTATAACAACTCAATGCTATATTGTTTCACAAAACTACGGCTTTTTTTAAATTATCCATAGCTTTTTTGAGTGTACTTTGCGGACATCCTACATTTAATCTCATAAATCCTTTACCTTCTTTACCAAAAAAAGTTCCACTATTTAATGCCAAACCTGCTTTTTCAACAAAAAGAGACTCCAATTCGGGCTGAGCGAGGTTTAAGTCACGACAATCTAACCAAATCAAGAAAGATGCTTCTGGTATAATTGCTTTTATTTGTGGAATATTTTGCTTAAAATATCTATCAACAAATTTCACGTTGTTATCGATATATGCTATGGCTTGATTCAACCATTCTTCTCCATATTCGTAAGCATATTGCGCTGCGAGGTATCCAAATATAGTGCCTTCGCCCAGTTGACGTGCATCGAGATAGTTGAAGTAGCGTTTTCTTATCTCTACATTTTCAATTACTGCAAATGAACTAACAATACCAGCAATATTAAAAGTTTTGCTTGGAGCCATCAGCGTTATACAGTTTTGAGCAGCTTTTTCTGACACAGTTGCAAAAGGAGTATGCTTGAAACCTGGAAGAGCCAAATCGGAATGAATTTCATCAGAAATAACAAGTATCTCGTTATCATAACATATTTCAGCTAATTCTTTGAGTTCTTCTTTGGTCCATACCCTTCCTCCTGGATTGTGAGGATTGCATAGAATAAGTATTTTGCAATCCAACTTTGCAATCTCACGCAAATTATCAAAATCCATTCTGTACTGCCCATTTTCAAAAATCAATGGATTATTAATAACTGCTCTATTTAATCCTTTCGTTGTACCTTTAAATGGAGGATAAACTGGAGGTTGAATAATAACCTTATCATCAGTATTAGTAAACTCATCAATTGCGAATGCAATTCCTTTAACAACTCCTGGTATAAATGATAATTCTTTTTTGTCAACAGCCCATTCATGCTTATTTTTCAACCAATTGATGATAGAAGAATAATAAGCTTCATCTGTTTTTACATAACCAAAAACACCGTGCTCAACACGTATCTTCATAGCTTCAGTAATTTCGGGAGGCGACAAAAAGTCCATATCGGCAACCCAAAGAGGGATAAGGTCAGCTCTTCCAAAAACATCTTGAAGAGAGTCTACTTTTATTGAATTGGTGCTTCTTCGATCAATCACTTGATCGAAATCATATATTTTATTCATAAACAAATTGATTATTATTTTGCATCATTCGTAGTAAACACTTTTGAGCCAATCGTTCTTCTCAACGTCTCGTCTTCCAAAGTTGAGCGACTCAAACACTAAACCTATCACAAACTGGTGTGAAGAAATGGATGTGATAAGGTTATTTACATTTGTACGATAATAGTTTCTTAAATATCCTGCTCTGAGGGTTACTTTACCAAGTGGATAATCTGCTGTGATATAATTTCTCAATCCTCTTTGATTTGCTGGAGATCCGAAATGAATAGTTCCTTTATCATTGCCCAACACAAATATTTCATAATAAGAGTGCCCATATTCTGGAGAGAAAAAAGCACCTATTAAAGGAGATGATACCTGCCAACGTAATGTAAGCAACTTCCATTGATAGAAAGCTAATAGTGCAGCGTTCAAATTAATGGATGTTTTTAGTTGGGCTGGGTTGTTGCCATTGCGTATATTGTAAATACCTCCCAGCGCAAAGTCAGCACCAACACCTCCATACAGCCTAAATGAATTTTGTCTTATAAAGGGATAGAACCCATTTAATTGGTAATCAAGATTCCCAAAATAGGTTTTTGCATTACCTATCGGATTGTTGGTAGATGAAGCTTGTAGAAAAAACTGCTGTTGAAAAACCAACTTATTATTTAATAAAGAAGAAGAATTCAATCTTTCATGCAACAACGAAAGTGAAATCCCACTATATTCTAAAGGAGATAAATAAGTATCAGTTATGAGCATAGAGCCAATCCCAAATAGAGTTGATTGATTAACCGATTTATTAATGGGGATAGCAAGCTTATCTTGTCCTATTACTGCAAAAGCAATATAAAACAAAAAAACAAAAACAAAACCCATTCTTTTCATCATTCTCGCTATTCTTTTTGAGATTATCACTCTGTACTTATTATATCATAATGCATCTCACTGTTTTAAGTTAAACGTATTATGTGGCAGCAATTTGCATTATGTTAATATAAGCATTTAATTAAAATAACTTCATTTGTCCACTTATTTCATCGCGAATGTCATTGTTACTTAGTTTCTTTTCATCTGCGCCAACTTCCGCATCAATATCATCGTCTTCGTCCTCGGGACTTATTTCAATTTTCTTTGATCCCAATATATCTTCATCACTCTCTATTTCTGGAAAACGTAGCGGCTCTAACTCTTCTATGCTTGCTACTTCGTAATTTGAAATACGTTTTCCCTTTGCTCTATAGCTTTTAATGCCAATAAATTCATCAGCATCAATTTCTATAGGATCTCTAAAATCATCATCTCCACCAAATATAGCTTTAATCCGTGTATAGTAAACATCTGACAATAAATGCAGTGAAGACTCAGGATTATCGCTTACAAAATTCATAGTCTTTTCACTGTTCTCAAAGGTGAACCGTTTTAAATAAGTAAACTTCTGATCCGCATCATACAAAGCAGCAGTCCAAACTTTATCTGGTTTAAACTTTTCGATTCTAAGAATATTCGAAGGAAAATGATTGCTTAAATCAAAGTTCGAGACATAATAATCTCCATTTTTTATGATAACCAATATTTTATCATCTCCATGAAACTCGCCCAAATATATACCTCTTTCATCGTAGTTAAGCCTTATCACGTCTGGATCGAACCATACTTTACGCCCACCCAATGTAGAGAGTCCTTTTTGCTTCAAGGTAATTTTGTGAACTTCAGACTTCGTTAATATATTACCTATTGCACCTCTGCCCCTAATAGCTATTTCACTAAAATCTTTTTCGAAAGAGAGTATGCGTAATCGAGGCTTTGGCTTAAGCAGTACTTTTACCGTTTCAGCTTCTCCATTAGGATTTGCACTAAAGTAAGCAATTCTTGAACCTGGCTTTCCACGTGTTATATCATATTCTTTATCACGCGTAATGCTTGTCACAGCAAAGCGCTTAATGTAGTGAGGTGAAATCTTTCCATTTCTATAAATTACATTGTAAATTGTTCGTTTATCATTACGTTTGAAGACATTAGCAAATAATACATTCTTACCCACAAACATTTTATCGCTCACTTTCACAATTTTGTATTTCCCATCTTTATAGAAAAGAATAACATCGTCCAATTGAGAACAATTACCTATAAACTCATCTTTCTTGAGCGATGTACCTATAAAACCTTCTTCACGATTAATATAGAGTTTTTCATTGGCTTCAACTACTTTGGCAGCTTCAATAGTTTCGAAGCTGCGTATTACCGTTCTTCGTGGCCACTCTTTACCATACTTCTCTTTTAACATAGCATACCAAGATATAGTATAATCTATCAAATTGTTAAGATTATGATCTATTTCTGTTATTTGGTCTAAATATCTTGCTATTATATTTTCTGCTTTGTCAGAGTTGAATTTAAGAATGCGCGCCATTTTTATTTCCATCAAACGCAAAATATCATCGTGATTAATCTCTCTGATAAAGGAGGGTTTATATGGAGTTAATCTCAAATCGATATGCTCAATAGCCTCATCCATATTTTTAGCATTTTCAAACTCTTTATCTTTATAGATTCTCTCTTCTATAAATATTTTTTCTAACGATGCAAACAGAAGCGCTTCTTGTTTTTCTAATTTTTCAATGAGTAACTCTTGACGCAACAACTCTTTGGTGTTATCAACAGAAGCACGTAGCAACTGACTAACATTTAAAAAGTGAGGTTTATCGTTTTCGATCACACAGCAATTAGATGAAATACTAATTTCACAATCAGTAAAAGCGTACAACGCATCAATAGTTTTATCAGATGAGACACCTGGAGCTAACTGTATTTGTATTTCTACATTCTGAGCCGTAATATCATCAACTTTCCTGATTTTAATCTTGCCCTTATCATTTGCCTTCAAGATTGAGTCTACAACAGATGCAGTTGTTTTACCAAAAGGAATATCTTTTATGATAAGTGTTTTATTGTCTAACTTAGTAATATTGGCCCTAACCTTAACAGTTCCACCCCGTTCGCCGTCATTATAACGTTCTACGTCTATATAACCTCCAGTTAAAAAATCAGGATAAAGTTTAAAATCTTTCTCATTAAGGTATAAAATAGCTGCCTCACATAGCTCGTTAAAGTTGTGTGGTAGTATTCTTGACGATAGACCAACAGCAATACCTTCGGCACCTTGAGCCAATAACAAAGGAAACTTTACAGGAAGCGTTACAGGTTCTTGATTACGTCCATCGTAAGAGGTTTTAAACTCAGTAGTCTTGTTGTTGAACATAATCTCCAAGGCGAACTTCGATAGCCTTGCTTCAATATAACGTGGAGCTGCAGACCCATCGCCTGTTAAAATATTACCCCAGTTTCCTTGACAATCTACCAACAAGTCTTTTTGTCCCAACTGTACCAGAGCATCACCAATAGAAGCATCTCCGTGAGGATGCAACTGCATGGTATTACCAATAATATTTGCAACCTTATTGTATCGCCCATCATCCATTCGTTTCATCGAATACATAATACGTCGCTGCACTGGCTTAAGACCGTCGTTTAAATGAGGCACTGCACGCTCCAATATTACATAAGATGCATAATCAAGAAACCAATCTTGATACATTTTTGTTAAATTCAAAGGCGAGTCCTCACTTATTTTTTGTGCAAATTTAGACCCTTTCACCGTTTGGCTTTCAAGACTTTCTTTGTTATTTTCGTTTTCGGATTGGTTGTCGATATTATCGATACCATCCTTATCTGATTCTTTAGAAGACATATATTATTTATAGGTTGAAAAACAAATATATAAGGCATAGACGTTATCCCAAACAGTTTGTTTTTCAGACGTCCGGAATAATTAAAATTGTAAAAATCATTCAAAGGTATTTATTTTTAGCGTGATTTCCAAACATCATAATATGAGTAAGACCTGTTTTGTTTCAAAATTATTATACAAATCCATTAAACCTCTTTACCCTATTTTTGTTTAAGCTATAGTATGTGCAAAATTTAAACACCAACAATTATATAAATTATATTTCTAAGAATCATAATTATGACAACAACCGTTTTTAAAAGCTACCACTTGAAAACAATTAAATACACACTGCTAATAGCTATTTTGAGCGTATTGTTTCAAGCCTGTGGCAGTGTTCCTATTTTGGGTCGCAAACAATTATTGCTTGTGGGCGATCAAGAGGTACTTACAATGAGTCTACAGCAATATCGAGAATTTATACAAGACGCACCTGTAGAGAAAAACACCGCTCAAGCCAGAGAAGTAGAGCGTGTTGGAAGAAGAGTAGCAGCAGCTGTTGAAACATTTTATAGAAATAATGGTTTGGAATCTGAGCTGAAAAATTTCAGCTGGGAATTTAATTTAGTTAAGAGCAAAGATGTAAACGCATTTTGTATGCCAGGTGGCAAAATAGTAGTGTATGAAGGTTTATTACCTATTACACAAAACGAGACTGGATTAGCAATAGTAATGGGTCATGAAGTAGCTCATGCTGTTGCCAAACACGCCAATGAACGTATAAGCCAACAAATGGCTTTGCAATATGGAGGAGCAGTAGCAGGGGGTTTAATAGGTAATTCTGCAGCAGCTCAACAAATTGGCTCGCTTGTGTTTGGAGTTGGATCTCAACTTGGCGTGATGCTCCCCTATTCGCGTAAACATGAATATGAAGCTGACGAATTGGGGATGATTTTTATGGCTATGGCGGGATATGATCCACGTGCAGCTGAAGATTTTTGGCTAAGGATGTCTCAAGCTGGAGGCAACTCAGGTCCTGAGTTTATGAGCACGCATCCTAATGATCAAAACAGAATTAAGAAAATAAGAGAAAATATGTCCGAAGCACTTAAATATTATCAAGGTGAAGGAGTACAAAATAAAACTGAACAAAAAATAAGAACCAGTGTAAAGCCTGAAGCCAGAACATCTGATAAATGGAGTTTTTAAGACCCTAACATTTATAAGTGAAATATCTTTACTCCACTCCTCTTTATTTAATTAGAGAAGAGCTTTTTATTAAATAGGGTCTGCTGAAAAAAGTTT
>DEZB01000022.1 GCA_002364735.1 Bacteroidales bacterium UBA3143 | reverse complement strand
CAACCCTATTTAGGGAAGCTCAGATTGTCAACTCTCCACTGTCAACTGTCCATTCACTCAAACCACATATTATTATAAGATTTTCTCTCAAATAATCTTTTAAGTCAAACTAAAAGGGTTATTTTTGCAATCAAATCATTATTTCATATTATTATAAGCCCAAATAAATGAACAAAATTGTAGGGAAAGAATTTCTTTCCGAAAAAGTTGTAAAACTTGAAGTTGAAGCACCATTAATTGCCAAGAGTCGCCGTGCCGGTCATTTTGTAATTGTACGTGTCGGTAAAAAGGGCGAACGCGTGCCTTACACCATTGCATCGTCTGACCTAAAGAAAGGAACGATAACTCTTGTGATTCAATTAGTGGGCAAGTCGTCGCAAAAGGTTGGCGAACTGGAAGTGGGCGATTATATAACAGATTTGGTAGGACCCCTTGGAAAGGCAACTCATGTAGAAAACTTTGGCACCGTGATATGTGCTGGAGGTGGAGTTGGTGTTGCGCCAATGCTTCCCATTATTGAAGCGATGAGCAAAGCGGGCAATAAAGTAATTGCAGTTTTGGCAGCACGAACAAAAGAATTGGTGATACTTGAGGAGCAAGTCAAAGCGTATGCCTCGGAAGTAATTATTATGACTGACGATGGAACGTATGGCGAAAAAGGATTGATAACCGAAGGAATCGAGAAAGTGATCAACAGAGAAAAAGTTGATCTTTGCATTACTATTGGTCCTGCCGTTATGATGAAGTTTGTGTCGCTACTAACTAAAAAATATGATATTCCTACACTTGCATCTCTCAACACTATTATGGTGGATGGCACTGGCATGTGTGGCGCTTGTCGCGTAACAGTTGGCGGTAAAACAAAATTTGTTTGTGTAGATGGACCCGAGTTTGATGCACATCAGGTGGATTTTAATGAGATGCTGATGCGATTAAAAGCTTATAATTAGGGACAAGGAACTGAGGACAAGAAATAAGAGACAAGAAATAAGAAACAAGAAACAAAGAAGAGACCTGAAACAAAAGATTAACTCACTACTTCTCCACTTACCACTCACACCCCACAACCCACCCCCCCATCCCACAACCCATACCCCATAACTCATAACTCAACTCAAACATATGCCTTCACAAGATTATTTAAAAACAGAACGCGCAGCTTCTTGGCGCGAAGAGATAAGAAAAACAATAAGGAACAAAGAGCGCACTCAATTTAATAGAGTAGAAATGAATTCGCTCGACCCTGATGTAAGAAGCAGAAATTACGAAGAAGTAAATCTGGGACTAACAGCAGAGCAAGCTATAGCTGAAGCGCAACGTTGTCTTGATTGTGCCAATCCAACTTGCATTACAGGATGCCCTGTTGAAATAAACATTCCTAAGTTTATAAAAAACATAGAGCGCAATGAGTTTCTGGAAGCCGCTAAAACATTGAAAGAGACAAGTGCTTTGCCCGCAGTTTGTGGACGCGTTTGTCCGCAAGAGCGTCAGTGTGAAAGTCAGTGCTTCTATGTGCAGAAATTGAATAAACCCGCAGTGGCCATTGGTCACTTAGAAAGATTTGCAGCTGACTATGAAAGGGAAAGTGGCAATCTTGCTATTCCTGAAGTTATGCCAGCTAACAATATAAAAGTTGCTGTGATTGGCTCGGGTCCTTCTGGACTTTCTTTTGCAGGCGACATGGTGAAAAGGGGATATGATGTGACTGTATATGAAGCGTTGCACGAATTGGGCGGTGTGTTGCGTTATGGCATTCCCGAGTTTAGACTTCCCAACAATATTGTGGATGCAGAAATTGATGTGTTGGCAAAAATGGGTGTTAAGTTTATGACCAATTGCATCATTGGCAAAACCATATCACACGAGGATCTATTGGCTGAAGATTTTAAAGGTATATTTGTGGCCAGTGGAGCAGGATTGCCTCACTTTATGCACATACCTGGAGAGAATTTAAATGGGGTTATGTCGTGCAACGAATACCTTACACGCATCAATCTGATGGATGCTGCCAATCCAGAAAGTGATACTCCTGTTCATATGGGCAAAAAGGTTGCGGTGATTGGGGGGGGCAACACTGCCATGGATGCCGTGAGAACAGCGCGCAGACTTGGAGCCGAAAGGGCTATGATTGTATATAGACGTTCGGAAGAGGAGATGCCTGCACGTTTAGAAGAGGTGCATCATGCCAAAGAAGAGGGTATAGAGTTTTACACCCTGCACAATCCTTTGAAATATGAAGGAGATGAAAGAGGACGCGTGGAACGCATGTTATTGCAACGCATGGAATTGGGTGAAGCAGATGCTTCGGGTCGTCGCAGACCATTGGCAGTGGAAGGTGAAACAGTGTGGGTAGATGTTGACCAAGTGATTGTGAGTGTTGGCGTGTCTCCCAACCCACTTATCTCATCTACATTTCCAGGATTGGAAATTACAGATTGGGGAACTATTGTTGTGAACAGCGAAACCATGCAGTCGGCTCAAAGCGAGATTTATGCTGGAGGGGATATTGTTCGTGGTGGAGCCACCGTTATCCTTGCTATGGGCGATGGACGAAAGGCTGCTAAGGGTATGGCTGATGCGTTATCTAACAGTTGATTATTGGTGCTGGCAAAGGGTGATAGAAATTTTACTAATATAATAGACACACAAATAGATTTATGAAGATTTTAGCAGATGCTCACATACCTTATCTACAGGGTGTGGCTGAACAGTTTGGAGAAGTTACTTATTTACCAGGCGATCATTTTACTAAGGAGGCTGTAAAAGATAAGGATGTGCTTATTGTACGAACCGTGACTCATTTCGATGAGAAGATATTGAAAGACTCTGCAGTTAAACTCATCTGTTCGGCAACCATTGGTTACGATCATATTGACACTGCTTATTGTGATGCTAATGGTATTGCTTGGCGAACAGCGCCTGGTTGCAACGCGAGGTCGGTTGAGCAATATATGGTGGCGTCGCTGATGCGAATGGCCGAGAAGCATAACTTTGAATTGAAAGATAAAACAATTGGTATTGTGGGTGCGGGCAATGTGGGCAAAGAGGTGGCTCGAGCTTGCAAACTGTTGGGGATGAAGATTCTGTTGAACGATCCCCCTCGAAAAGAAGCGGAGAGCTCTGATGCTTTTGTTGACCTAACTACTATTCAACAAGAGGCTGACATTATAACATTTCACACTCCACTAACTAAAACAGGCAAACATGCCACTTATCATCTCGCTGATTCCTATTTTTTTGAAAACTTATCTAAGAAGCCTATTATTATAAATAGTTCGAGAGGAGCTGTTGTAAATAATCAAGCTTTGAAGCAAGCTCTGAAAGACGCTCATGTGTCGGGAGCAATTATTGATACGTGGGAAAACGAACCTAACATAGATACAGCGTTGTTAGAAATGGTTGATATTGGCACGCCCCATGTAGCGGGATATTCGGCTGATGGAAAATGGAATGCTACTGCGATGAGTCTGCGCACCATTAACGACTATTTTAAATTTAATAAAGACCCACTTCAATTAATTCCCATTCAACAACCCAATGATAAGGTTATTGACGTTTCAGCGTATGAAGCAAAAGATCAATTAGCACATGCCATTTTAAAAACTTACGATCCATATCAAGATTCTCATTGGTTAAAAGAGCGTCCAGATAAGTTTTATTATTTTCGTTCACATTATCCACTAAGGAGGGAATATAAAGCATATATAGTGGTAGGATTTGAAAGTGAAATAGCATCGGTAGCAAAGAAATTGGGTTTTAATATTGAGCAAAATCAACAACCAAAATTATAACATCTGCTTTTCTTTTTATTGTGCAAAATAAAAGCTATTTTTGCATAGAAATAGAACACAAAAAATCAATTATAAATTATTTTTATCCTCATGAAGACTAAAAACTTATTTTTATCGCTCTTGATGCTTGCTTTTATAGGCATTTTAGGAACATCTTGTAGTAGCTCTTTGAAGCCATTGACACCCTCACACTTCAATGTGACGCCTTCTCCCTTAGAGACAGTTGGGACGGAAGTTCCCGCCACTGTAAATGGTGTTTTTCCAGAAAAATGGTTTAATTCTCATGCTACTGTTGTAGTTACTCCTGTGTTGAAATATGCAGGAAAAGAAGCATATGGTATTCCTTATACATACCAAGGAGATAAAGTTGCAGGAAATGGTATTGTAATTAATAGAAATAGAGGTGGCAATGTTGCCATGAATTTTAAATTCAATTACGAACCCGAAATGCGTGAATCTGAATTATTCCTTCGATTCAATGCAAAAATTAAAGGTAGGCCAGTAAAACTTCCTGAAGTGAAAGTGGCTGACGGTGTAGTTGCTACATCTGCATTAGCAAGTGCGTTAAACACTGACCCTTCAGATGCGCAAGATGCTTTTCAACGTATTATTCAACAAAAGCAAGATGCTAACATTCTTTTCTTGATTCAACAGTCAGACTTGAGATCAAGTGAATTGAACAAAAGTGATCTTAATGCTTGGAAAAGACGCGTGAAAGAAGCTTACGAAGATCCTCGTCAGAATATAGATATTGAAGTTTCAGCTTACGCATCACCAGATGGAGGTCTTACATTGAACGAAAGATTGGCTGCCGAACGTGAAAAGAAAACTTCTTCTTATTTAGATAAAGAGATGAAACGTCAAGATGTTAATACTGACATCAACGCTCGTTACACTGCTCAAGACTGGGAAGGCTTCCGTCAATTGGTAGAATCATCTAACTTACAAGATAAAGATTTAGTGCTACGTGTACTTTCTATGTATCCAGATCCAGAAACACGTGAGAGAGAAATTAAAAATATCTCATTTGTTTTCCAAGAGCTTGCAGAAACTATTTTACCTCAATTGCGTCGTTCAAGATTAACAGCAAATATCGAAATTATCGGTAAATCTGATGATGAGATAATGTCATTATGGAAAAGCAATCCGAAAGAGCTAAACATTGAAGAACTAATGTATGCTGCAACGTTGACTGATAACAAAAATGAAAAGGAGAAAATCTATCAATTTATTACAGCTAACTATCCACAAGATTACCGTGCTTGGAATAATATTGGAACAAGCTTTTATCGTGAAGGCGATTTAAATAAAGCTAAGCAAGCTTACAATCGTGCATTGCAAGTGAAATCATTAGCTCCTGAGGCGAATGTTAACTTAGCATTGCTTGCACTAAACGACAACGATACAGGTTTGGCAGAAGAATTATTGGGAACAGCTTCTGGTGCGAAAAACTTGGAACAAGCAATGGGCTTATTGTATTTGAAAAATGGTCAATATGCTCAAGCAGTTGAATCTTATGGTGACGTGAAAACTAACAATGCTGCTTTGGCGCAACTACTAACCAACAACTATAACAAGGCGGCTGAAACTTTAAAAGCAATTGATAATCCAGACGAGACAACTGCTTATTTATTAGCTATTATTGCTGCTCGCACAAACAACTTTGCTGAGGTTACATCAAACCTACGTACTGCCATTCAACGCAATAGCTCAATGAGAATGCAAGCTGCAACTGATTTGGAATTTGCTAAATATAGAAGCAATTCAGAATTTATGTCGTTGATGAATTAATCAAACCTCATAATCATATAAAAATTAGGACATCTTTTTGGAGATGTCCTAATTTTTTTGAACTATATTAGTGCAATTTTTTCTTTTTAAAAGCATATTATTGTTACTTTTACATACAATATGATTATACAATGAAAATGAAAAACAAATTAAAGTTGAAAATATTTTCAAGCTTTATGCTATTGGTATTTATGTTACTGATTGCAGGTTTGATGTCAATATGGGAATTGCGCAAAATGAACAATTCGTTTAGCGATGTCATCGACAATAATTTCCAGTCTATTGAACATGCACTGAAAGTTATTTATGCACTGGAGCGTGAAGATAGTGGCATACTTATGTTTTATTTAGGAGATAAGGAGGAGGGACTTAATTTTATTAATTCTGCCGATTCTACAATATCCTTATCAATGATTGAGATTAAGAAAAATGCTACCGAACCAGGTGAGGAGGAGGTGATTGAAAATATAAAATCGGAATATAATAAATATTTTGGTCTAATAAATTCAGCTATTAAAAATGAAAATGATACGGAAGTTGTTTATCGAAATTTGCACAGTCAGTTTATAAAAACAAAGTCAGAAGTAAATCATTTGATGGAGCTAAACCAAATCAGTATGTATTCGAAAGCAAGAGAAATGCACAGTACCTTGTACCAAAGAATGATGCCCGGAATTGTATCTATTATTTTAGCCATTATATTTGCATTGCTACTCAATTTTTTCATCTCTCGCTATTTTATACAGCCATTGCATAAATTAATAGCGGCAACGCAAAACTACAAACCTCCTTTGCATAACTTAAATGTGGACATAAAATCTGATGATGAATTGAAAACATTGCAGATTGAAATAAATAGTTTAATACGACGCATGTTATCCTATTATAAATCAGATAAATCATAATAAGTGAGAAAAGAAGCTATCATAAAATATGTCGGATATGTATTGCTTTTCAATGCCGTGTTTTTGTATGTATCCGCACTAATTTCATTCTTTTTAGAAGAATCATCTTTTGTTCCGTTGTTTTATAGTGCATTGGTTTGCACAATTTTGGGCCTTTTCCCTTTAATCTTTACTGAGAAAATAGATGAAGTTCGTTTTAGCGAGGGTTTAGCTATAAGTGTAACTGGTTGGTTCATAACTTGTGTAGTGGGGATGATTCCTTATGTCATGTGGGGTGGTGAGTTTACTTTTGTAAATGCTTTTTTTGAAAGTGTTTCTGGGTATACAACTACTGGCGCCACTATATTGAAAGAGATTGAATCGCTGCCCAAAGGAATATTGTTTTGGCGATCGTCTACACATTGGATTGGGGGTATGGGGGTAATACTTTTTGTTTTGCTCATATTGCCTCAAGCAAAAGGATTGCGTTCAAGTCTATACAAGACAGAGGTTTCTAATTTGTCTCGCATGAATTTTAAAACAAAAGCAAGACAAATTGCGCGTATTATAGGCATTGTTTATATCAGTTTGACGCTTCTGGAAACTGTTATTCTCTGGTTTTTGGGAATGACTTTTTTTGATGCTATCTGTCACTCAATGTCAACTATTGCTACTGGTGGGTTTTCTACCAAAAATACGAGTATGGCTTTTTATAATAATATATGGATGGAGTTGACCATCGTTGTGTTTATGGTACTTAGCAGTTTGCACTTTGGGATGCTTTATGTAACTATTATTGGTAAAAAGCCCAATCTTTTTCATTCCAAATCTGTTAGGAGTTACTTTCTACTTATCCTTATTGGTGTTTTGGCAGTAGCTTTTAAACTCTATTATGATAATACTTATACACTGTTTGATTCTTTCAGACATAGTCTTTTTCAAGTCACATCATTAGTGTCTACAACAGGCTTTGCCACAGTTGATACTTCAGTATGGCCAGTGTTCACAGTAATTATTCTTATCTATTTTACGCTACAAGGATCAATGGTTGGATCGACAGCGGGAGGATTTAAGTTTGATAGAATTTATCTTTTCTTTCAAATAATGAAAAAACAATTACGGTTAATACAGCATCCACAAGGTATATTCGCATCAAAAATAGATGATGAAGTTGTAGAGAAAGATGTACAACTACAAACACTCAACTTTTTGGTTGTTTACATACTCACATTCTTTATTGTGACTGTTATATTAACTTTTATGGATATTGATGGGCTTACAGCATTTTCGGCATCCATAGCGTCAATCGCAAATGTTGGTCCAGGATTTGGAGATGTAGGTTCATTAGATAATTATGCAGCTCTTCCAGCTGCAGCTAAATATGTTCTTTCTTTCGAAATGCTTCTTGGTAGGCTCGAGATTATGAATATATTGGCGTTGTTTCTATTTTTTTGGAAAAAATAAGGTGAGAATGATTAGTACTTACAAAGTATGCTAATCATTCTCCTCATTCTAATTATTGCCTTAGCACATACAATAAAAACATAGACCACTTTACTGTAAATTATTGCATTTAGATATTTTCAGCAGGTACCTATTATTTCTCCAATTGATTCTCTACATGCTTTACTCCATCAGTGTGTATCTTTAAATCTCTTCTAATTGTCTCTATTATTTCAGGATGAGCATCAGCTATATTGTATCTTTCGCCTGGATCTACATTTACGTTGTAAAGCAGGGGTTTCTCCAAAACGGTGGGTGTGTTTTTTAATTCTAACATTGGGTTAGTGATGGGGTGTGCGGTGTTGTTTCCATATTCATTTTGGATAATGAAATGAGCCTTGTATGACCCTTTTCTAACAGCATAAACCTCTTGGCCTCGATAATAGAAAACCAAATCACGTTCTCCTTCTCCCGTTCCAAGTAGTAGTGGCGAGATATCATATCCATCATAGACGCGATCTGTTTTAATTTCAGTATTAGAAAGCTTGCAAAACGTGGGCAGCAAATCCATTGTAGTTCCCATATCCATTACAACACCCTCCTTTAATTTCGTTGGCCACCAAAAAATAGTAGGTTCACGCATTCCTCCTTCAAATGTACCACCTTTAGCACCTCTTAAAGGACCAGCTGATCCGCCATGTTCTTTAAAAGTATGCCATGGACCGTTGTCAGATGTAAAAACAACCAATGTGTTTTCAGCTATTCCCTCCTCTTTCAAAGCATCAATGATTTGTTTTACTGACCAATCTATTTTCTCTATCACATCGCCATAAATTCCTGCAAGGGAAGTATCCTTAAAGTCCTCTGATCGAAAAAGTGGAATATGAGGCATTGAATGAGCTAAGTAGATGAAAAATGGTTCATCACGCAACTCTTTAATTTTACTTACTGCATCTTCGGTATACCGTTTTGTAATGGTGCGTTGATCTGTAGGTCGTTCTACAATTTCTTCGTTGCGCATTAGAGGTACGTTATACGCTTCAAACTGTTCATTTTTAGTCAAAGTAAAATGATCTGTTCGATCTATTTTATCCATATCATTGGAATAAGGAATACCGAAATAGCTGTCAAATCCGTGGTTCGTTGGTAAATATTCAGCTTTGTGTCCTAAATGCCATTTTCCGATAGCTGCTGTTTGGTAACCGTTGCCTTTTAATGCTCGTGCTATGGTTATTTCACTTTGAGGTAATCCTCCGTTGGAGTCGGGGAAAAGCACCCTTCTTTTATCACTACACATTCCTGAGCGAATGGGAAGTCGACCTGTTAGTAATGCTGCTCTACTGGGTGTACTGACAGAAGCCCCTACATAGAAATTAGTCCACTTCTGGCCTTCGGAAGCCATCCTGTCCAGCGTAGGAGTTTTAATGGTAGGATGACCGAAAACGCCCAAATCCCCATACCCTAAATCATCTGTGAAAATGATAATGAAATTCGGTTTTTTAGTTGGTTCCTCACTTTTCTCTTTGGCTAAAAGAGGGCTCTGTGAGCTTATGAAAAAACAGATTGAGCAAGTTAATGCATAAGATTTATTTATTAGGTATTTCATAGTCTATTGGATATTAATTGTTAGCATTTTCATTGTCTTTATGTGCGTAATACCTTTTACTTCTGTTTATACGCTATCCCTAAATCATTCTCCCTTACTTCTTTTAATTTATCCTTCAGCATTGTTTGAAATTCTTGAACAATGTCTTGAAATTTTGGGTTAAGCGCTAAGTTACTGTATTGTTTTTCGTCATACTCCATGTTAAACAACTCCATACCCGATTTAGCATCTTCACCATATTGGATATAAGCCCATTTATCGGTACGCAATAAAAAACTGCTTCCACCATTTGATACCGAAAAAGCAGCATTTCTAACCTTTGCTGATGGGTTATCCAATGTTTTAGTGATGCTTTTACCTTGAATATGGGGTGATGCTTTTAGTCCCGCTAATTCGGCAACGGTAGGGTATAGGTCCAGTAACTCTGTTAACGAATGGCATACACCAGGCTCTTTATTAGGTACTTTTATAATGAGCGGTACCCTAACTGACTCTTCGTGTAGACTCACTTTCATCCAGAATCGATGTTCGCCAAGGTGAAAACCGTGATCGGAAGTAAATATCACAATTGTGTTATCTTCCAGTCCTTCCTCTTTCAATGTTTTCAGTACTTTGCCTACCTGAGCATCCATATATGCAACTGATGCATAATAGCCTGCAATGGCTTTTTTCTCTTGCTCCTCAGACATTTTCGCATTTACACTGGTCACATAATTAATTCCCGCATTGGGTATGTCGTCCCAATCATTCTCTACTTTTGGAGGCAACACCATTTGTTCGTGTGGATATGCATCAAAATAAGATTTTGGTGCAACAAAAGGTACATGAGGACGAACAAAACCAACAGCCAGAAAAAATGGTTTGTCTTTATGTTTTCGTATCAGCTCTGAAGCCTTTTCTGCTGTTTTTCCATCAGAGTGAACCAAGTCGTCACCATCTGCTTTCACCACAGTCATTACATTGCCTCCCTGTCTGGGCTTCAATCCGTAAGGATTGTTTTGCACCAGTTCAGCTTCACCTTCAGCTTTCCACTCTGGTCCTTGACTATTAAAGCGCTCCGTCCATGATGCTTCATCATCGGTCCCGTTCGAACCTGTCTCAATATCAATGGGTATTCCCATATGGAAGATCTTGCTAACTCTTGCCGTATAATAACCATTGTTTTTGAAAAGTTGCGACCAAGACTCACGCTCTTGTCCTACATTTTCTCTACCACTTACATATCCAAATGTCTCTGTGGCATGAGGATAGTATCCAAACATGAGAGAAGCCCTTGATGGACCACTAACAGGAAACTGACTATATGCACGTGTATAAAGCATCCCTTCTGAAGTCAGCTTATCAATATTAGGAGTACGACTTAGCGTGTTTTCATAATTTGAAAGCGCTGTTGTGGTCAAATCATCTGAAATGATGAATAACACGTTTGGCTTTTTATCTTTTTGTGCTGAGACAGTGGAAACACCAAACAACACCATTTTTAAAAATAGCATTGTGAAAAAGATATGAGAGGTGGTGGCGTTAGTCCATCTTTTGTGAGTTGTCATAATGTGAATTTAAATAGGGGTTATGTTTTTATTATTAGTCAATATCAAAGTTCATATTCATTGCAAATTCTAAAGGAAATTCTGAATCAGTAGAGAGTTCTATATATTGGATATATTCTTTCATCTTTTCTATTTGTTCTACAAATTGTTCAGATTTTAATGCTAATACCGCACCAGAGCCAGCTGAGTTACCTATATGAATAAATTTGCTCCGCGGTAAATTGGGCAAAAGGCCAATAGTGATTGCACTTGAAATATTGAGATAATTGCCAAATCCGCCAGCTAATAAAATATGATCCAGGTCATCCACAGATTTACCTGCTATATTTAATAAACGAATTATTCCAGCATAAACAGCTGCTTTTGCCAATTGTACTTCACGAATATCTTGCTGTGTTAATGTAATATTCTCTTCCTCTCTATCAGCTTTGAAAAGTATGAAATCTTCAGAAATATTGCCTTCGGGAGAAAGTAAAGATGCTTTTAGCATATATGCAACAATGTCAATAAGTCCAGACCCACAAACTCCTTTTGGTGTGATATCATCAATGACTTTCATCTCGCCATCATTAAACGCTGAAATAGCTCCTGAGAAAGCACCCATTCCACAAGAAATATTGGCACCCTCGAAAGCTGGACCAGCTGCAGTAGCACAAGCTAAAGTTTTTTCGGGTGTAACCAAAATCATTTCTCCATTGGTGCCGATATCAATAAAAAGAAAGTTGTCTTTTAATTTTGTTGTGTCAACCGAAGCCAATCCAGCCAGAATATCAGCACCCACATATCCACTCAGTGAAGGTGATAATACAACAGCTCCTTTTAAATTAATATCAATGCCCAGCTTTTGCGGTTCAATAAGTTGAGCAGTGGTGAACTTTGGTGTGAAAGGTGCTAAAGCAATAGAGATAGCATCAATACCTAACAGATTGTGAAGCATGGTGGTATTTCCAACAACCGATATTTTCACAAAATCATCAATTCCAACATCAGTTCGTTTGCAATATTCCTGAATAACAGCATTTATAGCGTCGATCATTGGAGTTTGAAGATTGGCAAGATGTTTTGGATTTTCATGTCCATAGTTTATTCGGGAAATAACATCTGCACCATAACGCGATTGAGGGTTTACCAATGTAACGATATCAACAATAGCGCCTAAGAGAAGATTAACAATGTAAAAAACCATTGTTGTTGTTCCAATATCTATTGCAACACCATAAGGAATTGTGACAAGCTGGGCTGACTCTCCAGGACTGAGTGCTACCATCTTGGTTAATTCGTATTGACTGGCAAGCACCTTCATTTCACTCTTTTCGGGTAAGAAGACCGTTATATCACGTTCAACAGGATATAAACATGAAGTCACATGACCACCCTCCTCTTGTATATTAACACGACATTTCCCGCAAGTTCCATTGCCTCCACAGGGTGCATAAAAATCATTGACATTGCTTTGAATGCATTTTAATAAACTTGTTCCATCTTCAATAGAAACTTCCTTATGAAATCCTTTTTTAATTAATGTAACTTTATGCTTCATTTAAATCTTTAGGTAATATCATTCATTCATATCAACTATTATTATAACCTTAACTAAGAGGTAATAATTGTGTTATTAGTAGTGCTTTTTATGTCGGTAGATACAATCAACTTTTTTGCAATGTTTGCAAGCATTCTCTCTATAAACCACATTTCGTCCTATACCAATAATTCCGCTAACAGACTTAGTTGGAAGCATTAATGCACTATCGGTGAGATGGATATCGCAGAAGTTTTCAGGAAGCAGAGAGAAAAGTGAGTGTTGTTCTATTACATCCCATTCGCAATAGCCAGGATAATATCGATTGGTCACATTTTTGTTTTTCGAAGAACAAACTGCTTTAACTCTTTCCCATGTTTTTATAGCCACTTTCTCGCATATTACCGAACCTATAATATCCACTATATAACCTTCAAGCAGCAAGCCTTCTTTCATCAATTGGCTTGACCTTTCAGAGATAAATTCACCTGCAGTAGAAACAATTAGAGCGACTTGTTCAGAATGCTCATAAAATTTCCATGTAGGATTTCCAACATTAAAACGAACATTGTCAACCTCTAATTGAGCATTAGCATTTAATAGTTTAACATCTTTGATTACATAGCCCCCACGAAGTTCGTCAGTAGTACTAATTGCTTCTATCTCATTTTCAATAATCTGATTCATTTCCGGTGGTATATCATTCGTATACCCCATCAGGTTAACAATAATCTCTGGATTGATATTTAAATCTTTGTAGCAGAAGTTTAGTTTATCTATATCAGTTGTTACCATTAGTTATCTCTGTTTTTCACTATGTTTTTTAAACAATTGCCTCATTTCGACAATATTTATTTCTAACCCAAAAGCAATAATTTCTGTGCGTCCTGTATAATTATTCACTTTCTTAATATCTAATTTATCAAAAACACTTTGCAATAAAACGGTGCTTCCATCCGTTAGATTGACAAAACCTTTTATTCGTAAACATTTCTCCTGTAGTTCTTCAACAAACAGCTTCAACCCCTCCATATCAATTTTGTTGTGCACTCTCAACACACAAGCTTTCAGATCGGGTACTCCTTCACTCTTATGTCCTTTAAATCTATCAGCTGCATAACTGGGATGTATTATACTATCGGATAATTTCTCCCAAGATACTTCAGCATACACCGAAGGTAAGATATCTGCGAAAGGGTTCAATTCTGATATAAATTTTTTTATATCTTCTAAATTTCCATCATACAGATCAATTTTATTCAGAATAATTACATCTGCAACCATCAATTGATGCTTGAAGCGGACTAAAGTGCTTAAGCCTTTGAAATAATTGACTGCATCTACTAAGCAAATTGATTTATCTAAAGTAATGCGATTTGATAGAGAGGGCGTTTGAAGTAACTCGGCAATACTAATGGGATCGGCAAGGCCAGAAGCTTCCAAAAAAACAATTTCAGGTTGGTATTCATTCAAAAGCTTATCCAATGTTTGTTCAAAATTAGATAACTGACAAACACAAAAAACGGAGCCATTATTAATCTCCACAAGTTCAAAATCATCACTACTCTGTTGTAGGTCTTTGCTATCTACACTTGTTGAGGCAAACTCGTTTTGAATGACTGCAATACGTTTTTCTTTTGACAATTCACTCAAAAGATTCCTTAGCAGTGAGGTTTTCCCACTGCCTAAGAATCCTGTAATGAGATTAAATTTGACCATTGAAATAATTTACATGTTCACTTATTCACCTTTTTTTGAAAGATAATAATCTATTCTGGCTTGAATATCTTGAAGTGGTGGAATTTGAGAAGCAAACTCAACAGTGCCATCTATAACAATTGTAGGTATGGCCCTAACCCCAAGTGTAGCCATCATTTGCACCCCTTCTGTATCTTTTATACGGTACTCTTTATAAATTACCTTGTCTCCATAAGGCGCTGAAGCACGCACTATGGCATCATACATATACTGACATGGAGCACAAGATGAAGAGTCAAGTGTTACCACATCAATTACTACTTTATCATCACTCCAATGAGAGGAAAGGTCTAACAATTCAATATTGGTAATACTTGCCTCTGTAGCTCTCAATTCACCTTGTAGTTGCTCATCATGCACCAATTCAGATACAGCAATAAGATTTTTTTGTGGTGTAGCCATTGCCAAATCACAACCTGGAGCAAGAATAAACCCTTTTTTACCCCCAATATCCATACACTCAAGGGCATCTCGCCTCGAATCTTCTTCATCTCCCATCAGTAAAGAGAGCGTCAATTTAAGATTTCCACCAAAACTAACATTGTGCTTTAAGGCAATATCACGAACAAAGTCCAGGGGAATGTTCTCATCAATAGAGATGTTGTCAGGTTTGGTTTTGCACATCACTTCAATGTTTTGTTGCGCATTACCACAAACAAAAAAGGAACTCAATGCATCAGCTTCACGAATATAGTTGTTTATCTCTACAATATAAGGCGAAACAAATTCTTCAAAACTCATCGGATCAATTTGACTTGTCATTGGGTCTACAACGGCAATTACATCAGCACCCGCTTCGATATACAATTGGCTCATTTTAATTGCAACATCTGTGGTTAAACGCATCAACTTGTGCGTAGCGTCTGGGTCCATCATCATTTGCAGGAAAATATCTGTACCCAACAAGTGAAGAGCCAGCGTAAAAGGGCCTGTAATGAGTCCATACAATGCAAGATCAGGGTGTTGATCCCTAAGCTTTGCCGTTGCATCCATTATCATACTTATACGTCCTTGACAAGAACATGGAACTTCAAGATCCTCTAATAATTTACCTTCATTAAGAGGGTGAGAAACAACTGCAGGAGGATTGTCTTTAGCCCATACTATCTTACAGCCCATTGCTTCCGCTTCAATTTGCAGATCAAAAGTAACAGGGATTCCATCTGGATTATAAAGTTCTATTGCTTTATTAACTCCCTTCACTATATTATCTACTGATTGAAGATATTCAGTTGCAGTAAGATCAATCAACTCTCCAGCATGTACTCCAACAAAAGGCACCCACGGAATACGATCTACAGTTTCCATTTTCATGGCTGCTTTTATTAATTCTAATCCATTCATCTGTTTAAAATTTATTTCACATCACTTCTATATGCGTGTTATTTATCTGTTATTTGAGCTTCTATTACGCTATATTACTTAATACAGCAAGTTGCATTTTTTAGAGAGGACTCAATGCTAAGTTGTTCAGATACTCTACCAATCCTTGAGGATCAGGCGAATAGTTGTCAGCACCTATTTTTTCCCTAAACTGATTGTTTACTGGTGCGCCGCCAATGGTAATTAAGGTATCGGGTTTAGCTTTTTTTATTTCGACGGTAATCTTCTCCATGTTCGTCATGGTGGTGGTGAGTAGTGCTGAGAGACCAATAACCGCTCCAGGATTTTCATTTAATGCCTCGATGAATTTTTCGGAACTTACGTCAGTTCCCAAATCAATCACTTTGTATCCATTGCCTTCTACCATCATTCCCACTAAGTTTTTCCCAATATCGTGCAAGTCGCCCTGTACAGTACCTATAATAAAAGTCCCTTTGCGTTTGCTTCCAGTAGCTGCAAAAATTGGTTTAAGATGTTCCATTGCAGCATCCATAGCTTTTGCTGACATCAATACTTGAGGAACAAAAACTTTATTGTCGCGAAATTTTTTTCCTACCTTATTCATTCCAACAATCAGGCCTTCACTAAGAACATCTTCGGCAGAAACACCACCATCTAATAATTGTTTGGTTAACTCATCAGCACCTTCCTGCCCTTTCATATTAGGGGGATAAGGTGATTTTAAATTTATTTTTCCAAACTCAATACACTCTGCTAATTTTTTTAATATTTCGTTCATTTCTTTTTTTGATTATGAAAAGTTAATATATAGATTTTTTCTGTTTAAATGCTTGCATTTATTTGTCACGTAAGTGTGTGTTATTGTTTTTAGAGCATTAATGTATGACACAACTGAATATTTCAAGAAACTGTTCCCAAAGATATTAAAAAATGCTCTACAAGTTGATTTCACTTATATACTGTTATGTTAAAATAATACGACCCTTACGTGTTTTGTTGTAATCTTCTTATTTTGATGTCGTTGAAAAATTATATTGTCTACCGCAAGAGTTAAATGTGCTTATTATAAATTCTGCTTTTATTTCTCTATATCATTGGACAATTATCAACAATTTGGCAAGCTGTTTTTTGTATTTTGAAGACACTAATACTTCCCAAACTCTTGTAAGGCTTCCCACATAGCCACAACGTTTTCTGGTGGAACTTCGGCCTGAATGTTGTGTACCGTGTTGAAAACGAAACCACCACCTGGTGCAAGCGCATCAATGTTTCGTTTAACATCGTCTTTCAGCTGATCGGGTGTTCCTGAAGGAAGTATATGCTGCGTATCAACGCCACCGCCCCAAAACACGATATCTTTTCCAAAGTCTTTTTTGAGTTGAACAGGTTCCATTCCAGTTGCAGTGATATGAACAGGATTAAAAATATCTACACCTAATTCAATAAAGTCAGAAATAATTGGGCGAACGTTTCCACATGAGTGAAACATCAATTTTACTTGGGGCGACTTTTTCTTTATGAAAGAAAGAACTCGGTCAAAATGTGGTTTATAATATTCTCGAAACTGACCTGGGTCAATTAGTTGTGATTGTTGGGTTCCGTAATCGTCACCTTCACCCACAATATCAACTACATCACCCAACTCATCAAGGCAAGCGTCCCAAAATTCAATTTTCAAATCTGCAAGTTTCCCAATCAACTTGTCTGAATTTACAGGAAAAAGAAATGGATCTAACATAGAGTTCTCCATCCCTCTAACACGCTGATGCATTTCAAAAAGGCCTGCACAAAGACCTTTGGTCATTACAATTTTACCCTGATCCCTGAATTGAATCGCTTTTTCGCGCAATCCAGCAAATCGCTCTTTATTTCCAGCATCAGGCCATTTGTAACTTTCAATCACATTGTCAGCTTCGAAATCAATCGCATCCATTGGGTGTTTTACCAATGAAAACCAGTGTCCGTTTTTCGGGAAATGATGTGTAAATCCCCATTCATCAAAATATACCCAAAACTCACCACCATCTTTCAATTTTGAATAAACATCCCAGTTATGACTGGTGAGTGGAAAAACACCGCGGGTATCAACTTCAAAGTGGTCTAATATATCTTCAGAAGGAACTACAATTTGCTGAATCACATCTGACCAAACTGGTTCGTCAGGTTCAAATCCCAAGTGTTTTCTTAGGTTTTGATAAGCTGTATTTGTAATTCCTGTCCATGTTGAACCTGCCAAATCGTAAGGAACACGGTCAGGCTCTTCGTGTTTCAAGGTTTTAAGTATTCTTTCTCTTGAGTTCATATTCGTTATAGTTTAGCTGTTATATATACTATTATTGTCTGAAGATGTTTGTTTATTTATTGTTGATATCGATACCGATACTTACACTGCTCACAGGTTTCAATTTAGGTGAAATCAAATGTATAACTAACAATCCAGCTAAATAACCAAAAGCGGCAATTACAAACGGTAAAACATACCCATCTACACCCGATTCGGTTAGCATCCACCCAATTAACAGAGCAGTTATCATTCCTGCAATGGAACTCACTGTTGTAGAAAAACCAATCACAGAACCCACCACCTTTTTGGGAAATAAGTCGGACGCCACTGTGAAGATATTGACCGACCAAGAGTTGTGTGCCGCAGCGGCAAGGGCAATTAAACCTACACATATTGGAAGTGAATCAATAAATGGAACTAACATAACAGGAAGCACCAGAATTGCTGTTCCTAACATGGTTACTTTACGAGAGAAATTAATTGTTTTTCCTTCTTTTAAGAAATAGGAAGAGATTGCACCACCTCCCATTCCGCCACCCCAAGCAACCACGTAAATAACTATCAGCGGAAGCGCAAGACCTTTTAACTCTACCCCAAATCGTGAATTCAAAAACTTGGCACCCCAAAACAAATAAAAATACCACACTGGGTCAGTAAATAGTTTACCCAAAGCAATCACCCAAGTTTGACGAACCTTGACAAGTTTCTTCCAAGGAACTTTAACCCCCTCAAGGTCTCCACTATCGCTCAAAATGTATTCTCTTTCAGCTGAGTTTGTAAAACGGCTTTCTTGTGGCGAATTATATAAAATTAGCCATAAAATCAACCATATTACACTGAGAATTAAAGATAAAACAAAAACATATTGCCACGAAACAAAAAAGTATAGCACTACAGGAATTAGCAATGGTGCAAGCACTTGCCCAATATTGGAGCCTCCGTTAAAAACCCCAGTGGCATAAGCACGTTCCTTTTGTGGAAACCATTCGGCAATGGTTTTTATACTTGCCGGGAAGTTGGCAGATTGTCCGACTCCTAACCCCAGTCGTGCAATAGCAAATCCCAACCAGCTACGTGCTGCTGCGTGAGATAAACTCGCAAGACCCCAAACGACTACTGCTAAAGAAAACCCTAAGCGGGTTCCTAATCTATCGATAACATAACCGATAAATAACGGTCCAATCGCATAAGTAAGTTGAAATGCGAAAACGACATAACCATATTCTTGTTCGCTCCAACCAATTTCTTCTGTGATAAATGGTGCAAGAATTCCCAGAATAACCCGGTCGAAATAAACAATGGTAGTAGAAAAGAAAAGCAGTGCGACAATAACCCAGCGAAAGCTGGTTTTTTTTGGATTTAGTTGTTGTTGGTTTTTCACTGATTGTTGTATTTTAGTTTTTTAAATTGGATGATAAAAGCCTAATTTCAGTACATTCAAGTAATGTTTATGGAACAAATAATAAGGAGTATTATCTTAAAACTACTAAAATACTGAAAATAAATAATATTCTCCCTGTTTTCCATGATAATTGTTTTTCTTTTAAAGAGATAAGCAAAAAAAGACTTTTTCAATATCGATATTTCGCCTTTTTTCCTTTAAAGATAGGGTAGGAAAAGACAAACTGTCTGTAATCAAATGGTTTCAAAGAAGCCTTAATAGTCATATCTTTTTTCAAACATTTTCACCGCGGTGAAAATGTTTGAAACTGATGAAATTTGGATTTACCGTGGGAAAAATGTTTGAAAACACTGTATTTTCATTTTCTTGCTCAAATTTCGTCAAATTCATGCCTTAAAAGTTCAATTTACGATGTAGCAATTTTAATTTCATCTGCTGATATTCAATTTTAGGCTGTTTATTCTAATTTTAAGGCATTTTTTTCCCTAATTTCTTCAAGAAAGCATCATTTTAGTGATTCAAAACATTTTCACCGTGGTAAATTGCGTTTTCATAAGATGAAAGTCCAATTTACCGCGGTAGATTTGATTTCCACCTGTTTTTTGATGTATCTTCTAAGGAATTGTAAAAAATAATGCGCTATTATTTACGAATTGACAATCGTGGAAGTGAAAAATTGACTTTGACTGCTTTTAAATTTCACCTACAGTGTTATGGTCAATTGCAATTAAGAGTTTTTTTTAGAAAAAGAGTATAAACGAAAGAGACGGAAAGTAATTTCCGTCCCTAAAATGTTTTTCTCAGCAACTATTTAGATGAGAGAAGTAGAACTCATTTATTTTATTTCGAAATTATAACTCCCTGCTTTCAACTCTAAGATATAATTATCTTGTTCATGTTCTACTACTTTTATCAAGTTGTTCATGTTGAGTGAATTCCCGCTCTCATGTATTAAATCTCCTTTGAGATAAAGTTTAGCTTTACTATTAGAAGGTATTGTTACTTTGTATGCAATGTTATCTTTTTTCTTTTCCCAAGAAGAAAGGATAGTTCCGTAAGGTCCTTTGTAGGTAGCCTCAAACTGTTCGAGACCTGAAACAAAATTTGGTTTTAGAATAACGTTTTTAAATCCTGGTTGCTCTTCATCAGGAAAAATGCCACCTAATGCCTTATAATACCAAGCACTTATTTCACCAAACATAATGTGATTCATAGAAATGTCACTTGCCGCATCCAAAGGCCAGTTTTCATAAAAAGTAGTTGCTCCGTTTACAATCCACCAACCCCAAGAAGGAAAGGTTTCCTGCGAAGCCACTTCCCAAGCCAAATCTGGATATCCATTTTCACTCAAAGCATTCAAGATTGTTTTGGTTCCCAAGAGACCCACGTCAATGTGTTTATTGTCAGATATTACTCGTTTGGCTAAGTTGTCGGCTACTTTCTTTTTCAGATTAACGGGAACCAGTCCCCAATGAAGTGCGACACTTTGTTCAGTTTGAAGTCCACTACCATAAATACCCGTTTCGTGGTTGAGATATTTATCATTCACAGCCTTTTTTATTTTTTCAGCTAAAGCATTATATTTTTTGTAATCTGTTTGCTTATTCAATAATTTCGCAGTTTTTGAAAGAATTACCACATCTACATAATAATAGGTAGAAGAAGTAAATTCTTTGGGAGTTTTCGATTTCACAGGAACCCAGTCACCTAATCCCCAATCGGTAATTCCCGATGGATATTTTTCGTCGATATAATCTATATATCGTTTGATGTTATCGTAAGTGTCTTCTAACAGTCGCGAATCGCCATAAAAAAGATAAATATTCCATGGAATGATAGCGATCGTGCTCGTCCAATCGGGTCCATTGGCCCAATGATAACCCCAACCACTTGTGGGAATAATGGCTGGTAATACCCCATTGGGCTGTTGCTCGTCACGATGGTCAGCCAGCCATTTCTCATAAACAGTAATTCCATCGAAGTTGTACAACCCCGTTTCGATGGCAATATGGGCATCCCCAGTCCATCCGTTCTTTTCTCTTTGTGGACAATCAGTTGGATAACCAAAAAGATTGGAAAGGTAGGATGAATTTGCGGCTTGCCATATTTTATTTAGTGTTTTATTAGAAGAGCTAATGTTTCCCACTTGAGGAACATCACTGTGCATAAAGTAAGCATTTAGAGATTCTTTTTTAATATCTAATGGCTTGTCAGAAGTAACTTCCACATATTGAAAACCCTTATAGTTGAAACGGGGCATAAATTCTTCTTCTCCCTTTCCACTTAAAATGAAAATATCCGTTTGGAAAGGGTCTGTATCGTCAGTAGGGCGGTAATGCAAATCAATATTTGAAAGATCTATGTATCCGTCATCATTCAGGCGCTCAGCATGTTTGATACGGATAGTAGTACCCTTTTCACCCGATACTTTTATTTGGGTTACACCTGCTATGTTTCTCCCAAAATCGAACAGCCAGGTGTTATTGTTTTGTTGTTTTAATTCAACTGCAGGAATCTTCGTTACATTTCGGATAGGATGTAACACTTGTGCTGTAATATTTTGCGAAGGTGCACCAGTGAGCATCGCATTTTTCCAACCATCTGGATTGAAATTATGCGTGTTCCAACCTATTTGTTCCAAACGTGCATCATAGTGTTCGGCAGTGTATATGCTATTAAAAATTACGGGACTCAATGAAGTTTGCCAATATTGATCTGTACTGGTTGTTTCCACAGTGCCATCGCTATAGGTAATGCGCAAATCCATGCAAAATTTTGGGCGGGCGCGCCACGGTGCTTTATCGAAATACCAAACAGCTGTTGACTGGTGGTTATACCATCCATTTCCAAGTAAAACACCTAATACGTTTTCTCCCTGTATAATATTTTCTGTTACATCATAGGTGACATATAGATTTCTACGGTCAAAACGAGTATATGTGGGGTCCAGTCGATGGTCTCCTATTGTTTTGCCATTAATAGATAGTTCATATAAACCTGCTACTGCAATGTATGCGCGTGCAGATTCAATTTTCTTATGAATGCTAAGTTGTTTACGAAAATAGGTTGCTGGCTTTAGCTCAATATCTTGTGTGTCAGTAATCCAATGTCCTTTCCAGTTTTTTTGATCAATTAATCCAGTTTCAAAGAAAGCGATAGGCGATTGATCTGACCATACACCATTTTCTTCTTGTACACGTACAGACCAGTAGTAACGCGTGTAAGGTTCCAGTTCAGGTCCTTGATAAACTGCAGGAATGGTAGAACTATCTATTAATCCAGCGTCCCATACATTACCTTTTTCATCAGCTACATCTGTTTTCGAAGTTCCCACTATTAATTGATAGGCTTTCTGATAATTTCCTGGTTTATCTGACTTCATTTGCCAGCTCAACCGTGGCTTTTGGGTGTCAATGCCAATAGGGTTCTCAAGATATTCACATTTCAAATTAATTATCTTAGTTTGAGAAAATCCAAGAACAGTTGTCAATAATAAAAATGCGATGGTTGTGGAGAGGAATGATTTATTCATGTTTGGTTTATTAATCACTTAGGGTTTAATACTCCGTCGCTTGCGGCGAAAAATGAAATTTGTAATACATAATGTTACTTCCTTCCGTCGATGAGATTCATTGCTGTTGTTTTACTTATAGTTGTATTTGGGTCTAAAAAATGAATCTTGAAAACTTAGTTTCAGTACATGAGAGATATATATCGAACAAATTACATTACGTTTTGTCTTTAAACTACTAAAATACTTGAAATAAATAATACTTCCACTGTTTTGTGTGCATTTGTGCGTTTATTTAAAGAAATATTTTCTACAGGATGATAAATATTATATGTGGCATTATATAAATAAAGAGACGGGAGGTAATTTTCGTTTCTTGTTATTTAGTCTTTAGGGGTTTATGCAGTTTTTTATTCTTATCATATCTTTCTAAAAAAATTATTACCTCGTTTACATTCTGCAATGTGACCTGATGATCACGATTTTATAATAACATTATTTACTTGTTATTGAATTCTTTAACTGCTTCATACATAGCTATAATGTTTTCTGGTGGAACATCAGGAAGAATATTATGAACTGTATTGAATTTTAGTACATGACAAAAATT
>DEZB01000056.1 GCA_002364735.1 Bacteroidales bacterium UBA3143 | reverse complement strand
AATAGTTTTTAGAGGCCCCCTTTAAATGGCAATTAGATAATATAATAAGGTGGAAAAGAAGATTCAATCAAATTCACAATTTTGAAGCGACATTTTTGATTAATGCGGAGCAAGGTCAATATTGGTCTCAAAAAATGAGCACCAGTCAATTCTCTCCCAGTGATGTATTGGGATATCATAGAATGCAAGCAGGCACAATTCCTTTGAATGAAAGTAATGATACTTACAGAACAGGTGATGCACTTATGGGTCGTTTATTTTACTCTTTGAAAGATCGCTATATGATTACTGCTTCTGTAAGGAGAGACGGTTATTCCGCGTTTGGTCAAAAGAATCCTCGTGCAACCTTTCCTGCAGTAGCTTTGGGTTGGAATTTTTCTTCAGAAAAGTTTGCTGAACCTATCACAGAATGGTTAGATTATGGTAAGTTGAGACTGTCATGGGGTGAAAATGGTAACAGAGATATTGGTCAGTATGAAGCGTTGTCGGATATGACTTCTGGTCCACATCCATACATTGATCAGAATGGGAATGTTTATATATCATCTCAGGTTTATGTGAATAGGATGTCAAATCCTAATCTTAAGTGGGAACGTACGGCATCTACTAATGTTGGTTTAGATTTTGCTATTATGAATAATAAACTGAGTGGATCTATGGATGCATATATAGCAACTACCAATGACTTATTGGTGGATAGGTCACTTCCTGAGATAATTGGATATAACAGTGTTGCAGCTAACTTAGGTCAGCTACAAAACAGAGGATTCGAACTTAATCTGAATAGCGATATCATTTCAAGACCTAATTTCTCTTGGAATGCATCAGCAAATTTCTCGTTCAACAGACGAAAAATTAAGAAATTATACGGTGATATGATCGACGTTAAAGATGATGAAGGCAATGTGATTGGACAAAAAGAAGCTGACGATATTAAAAACAAGTGGTTTATAGGACAAGATCCAGATCGCATATGGGATTACGAAAGAGTAGGTGTATGGCAAGTTGATGAAGCTGATGAAGCTGCAAAGTATGGCAATCAACCAGGCGATTTTAAATACAAAGATCAAAACGAAGATGGTGTTTTGACAGACGATGATCGTATTTTCCAAGGGTACAAAACACCACGTTTCAGATGGACATTTAGAACAGAGTTTATATTTTACAAAAATATTTCGTTATCTACCATGTTTTACTCTTATTGGGGGCAATATGATTCTTATAATAGAGCAGCCAATAGTACAAGTTTTGCGGATAGGGTAACTGATTATGTGATGCCTCACTGGATGCCAGATAATCCAATTAATGATTATGCTCGCATTGGCTCGAAGAATATCGGTAATAACTATGTTAGAAAATCATTTATTAGATGGGAAAATATTACTTTGTCATATAATCTGCCAAAAGATTTTGCACAAAAAATGTCATTGCAAAACATGCGCTTATCACTTTCAGTGAGAAATGTGGCAGTAATTTCTCCAGACTGGAATTTCTGGGATCCTGAGAATAGCGATCCGGCACCCCGAACGTTTAATGCAAGTATAAACATAACACTATAATAATAAGAAATCATGAAAATTAAATTTATATATAAAAAGCTTACTATTGTTGGTGTGTCTCTTTTAGTGACATTGATGCTGACAATCTCAAGTTGTAGCGACAGTTGGTTAGAGCCTAAACCACTCTCATTTTACACCCCCGAAAACACGTATGTTGATGCTGCAGGATTTTACTCAGCACTCACTACATGTGAAAGAAATATGCGTCATGAATATTTTGGTGATGGGGCACCTATTCTTACCGAATTTATTCTGTCGGACATGAATGTTGAAGGAACTACTGATAAAGCTGGACCACAAATGGATATTGATGTTTCTTTGTTACCTGACGCCAATTTAAATAGTGGTGATTATACGCGTGTTGGTTGGTATTGGTATGAAGGTTACAAGGGTATAAAATATGCCAACATTGTAATTGCAAAAATTGATAATGCAGAATACAAAGATGAAGCAGAAAGAAATGCTGTATTGGGCGCTGCTTATTTCCAACGTGCTTATAGATACATGAAATTGACACATCAGTTTGGTGATATACCCTATTTAGATTGGGAAATAACAGAACCAAAATTTGATTTTTATTCTTACGATAGATGGTCTATTCTTGAAAAAATGTTGCCAGAGTTAGAATTTGCATACAAATGGGTGCCAGAGAGAGTCGATAGAGGAAGAACATCCAAGGCTGCATGTGGTGTATTGTTGATGAAAGTTTCTATGGCATTAGGTAATTTTGACAGAGCCATTGAAGTTGGAAAAGAGATTGTTGCTGAACATCCATTAATGACAGAAAGATTTACTGCCAATAAAAATAAGGCTAATACGAACTTGATGCATGATTTGCACAGTGTAGAGGCTAAGCTGGATATGGGTAATACGGAAGGATTGATGTATGTTGTTTCATATCCTGAAGTTGATGGATCTCAAGACATACAAACAATGCGTAATGCTGTTCCCTTTTGGAACAGTGGTAATATGAAAACTCCTGATGGAAAAACTGGAACAAGTGTTTCTGTGCATCCCGATGAAACAAATCCATTGATGGATTTAAATAAGACATATGGTAGAGGAATTGGTCGCTTAAGACCAACTACTTATTTTTCTAATAAGATTTGGACTGATAAAGAGAAAAATGATTTACGCGGAATTTACAATAGGGATAGCTGGAAGAGTCCAGAAGATCTTCTGTACAATAATCCAAGTCTAAAAAACAATAATAATCCATGGTATGGTGAGCATTTGGTTAAACCTGTAAATATGTCGGTAGAAGATACGATTCGACTTTGGTTCTCTTGGCCGCATTACAAAGTTTTTGTGCCAGATCCTTTAAATACACAATGGCGCGGTGGCGAAACTCCATGGTACATTTATAGATCTGCTGAAGTTTATTTGATGATGGCTGAAAGCTATTATTGGAAAGATCAATTAGGACAAGCTGCAGATATGCTAAATGTGGTGAGAGTTAGAGCTGGAGCTGATCCATTAACTGCAGCAGATGTTAATATTGGTGCAGTTTTAGCTGAAAGAGCAAGAGAATTATATTACGAAGAAAACAGAAAATCGGAACTAACGAGAATTGCTTATACGTATGCAAGAACTGGAAAACCATGTGAGGTTTTCGGAGGTAGGGTGTACAAATTGAATAATTTCTCTGGTCCTGGTGGAGTTGGCTCGAACGTAAAACAAGAAGGAATCAACTTCTATTATGATTGGGTGGTTAAACAATCAAACTTCTACAACAAAGGAGTGAAGCATAAATGGGCTGAGTATAAAATCAGTGTTCATCATGTGCTTTGGCCAGTTCCTGCCAGTGCTATTAATACAAATACAAAAGGCGTAATCAATCAAAACATTGGTTATCCTGGAGCTGAAAATAATGTTGAGCCTTTAAAGGTTCCAAAAGAAGGAACAGTTTTAGGACCAGATGCAGTAAAGGAATAAATAAAGATTTGTTTTAATCCTTATTTGTCATTACTTTTATAATTCGTCTTTGTAAGAAAAGAGCAAATAGTATGAAACTTTTGTTTCTATAGCTCTTTTCTTATCAAAGACTTAATTTGTAAAATACACTGGTAGAAACTAATTATAATCAACTAAAATACACCTCGCTAATTAAAAAAAAATATGACTACACGTAGAGAGTTCCTTCGAACTGCAGCTTTTGCTTCTGCTGGTTTGGCATTTTCTGGATTATCATCCAAAACAAATGCAGCAAGTTACAGTAGAATAATGGGTTCGGGTAAGAAAGTAAATCTTGCTGTTATCGGTATCGGTAATAGAGGATGGGAGATTATCAATGATTTTGATAAAACAGGATTAGCCAACTTTGTTGGACTGTGTGATGTGGATTTAGGTGCAGAGCATACCAAAAAAGCTTTGGCAAAATTTCCGAATGCAAAACGTTTCACAGATTTTCGTGAAATGTTTGACAAAATGGGTAATGAAATTGATGCAGTTGCAGTTGCAACTCCCGACTTCTCTCATTTTCCTGCTTGTATGATGGCTATGGCTTTGGGCAAACATGTGTTTGTGGAAAAACCAATGGCGCGTACATTCCACGAAGTGCAATTGATGATGGATGCTGCCAAGAAACACAGTAATGTTGTAACGCAGATGGGTAATCAGGGTCACTCTCAAGCCAACTATTTCCAATTTAAAGCTTGGAAAGAGGCTGGTATTATCAAAGATGTGACTGCCATTACTGCCCACATGAACAACCCAAGACGTTGGCACGGTTGGGATCCAAACATTAAGCAGTTTCCAGCCGCAGAACCAATTCCCGAAACACTTGATTGGGACAAATGGTTGTCTGCACAAGAGCATCACGACTTCAACAAAGATTTCCATTATGGACAATGGCGTAGTTGGTACGATTTTGGTATGGGAGCCTTAGGCGATTGGGGTGCACACCTTATTGATACTTCACACCGATTCTTAGAATTGGGATTGCCCGAAGAGATTATTCCTCTAAAACTGGAAGGTCATAACGATTATTTCTTCCCCATGTCGAGCACTATTCAATTCAATTTCCCGAAACGTGGCACTATGCCTCCAGTTGTAATTACTTGGTATGATGGTGTAAACAATATACCTTCAGTACCAGAAGGATATGGTGTTTCAGAGCTTGACCCTAATATTCCAAGTGTGGGTGGTGGTAAAATACAACCAGCGAAATTAAATCCAGGTAAAGAAATTTACAGCAAGGACTTAATTTTTAAAGGCAACTCGCATGGCAGCACTTTATCTATAATTGGAGAAGAAAAGGCAAAAGCCATGGAAAGTAAGTTACCTCATGTTCCAGAGAGTCCTTCAGATCATTATGCTAACTTTTTGTTGGCATGTCAAGGAGAAGAGGAAACTCGTTCACCTTTCTCAATTGGCGGACCTTTAAGTCAAGTATTCACCTTAGGAGTAATGGCACAACGTTTGAATCGCAAAATTGAATTTGATAGATACACCAAACGTGTAACAAATGATGCTTTTGCTGATGCATTCCTTGTAGGAGCACCTCCTCGCAAAGGATGGGAAGAATTTTACAAAATATAAAACTATAATAATAAATTATGAAAACATTTTTAAGCCTATTGATAGTATTGCTATCATTCGGAACAATTGCAAATGCGCAAGGTCCTAAAAGACCCGATCCGCAACCTGCACCAGAAACTACAGAGATTTTCAATTTGGGCATGGCAGGATATACCTTCCACAAATTTGATTTAACCAAAACATTAGAAACATTACAAAGAGCTGATGTGAAATACCTTTGTATCAAAGACTTTCACCTGCCTTTTAAAAGCACAGACGCAGAGATTAAAGCTTTTCACGAAAAGTTGGCTGAGTATGGTGTTGTAGGTTATGGAGTAGGTCCAATTTATATGCGTTCGAAAGAAGAAGTTGATAATGCTTTTGAATATGCAAAACGTGTTGGTGTACGTGTTGTTGTGGGTGTACCTACTTATGAGTTATTGCCTTATGTGAATGAAAAGGTAAAAGAATATGATATGCAATATGCTATCCATTTACATGGTCCCGACATTGAGCTTTTTCCAGATGCCGATGATGTATGGGAAAATGTGAAAGACTTAGATCCTCGCATGGGTATGTGTCTTGACATTGGTCATGACAGAAGAAACGGAAAGAATCCTGTTGAAGATTTAGAAAAATATCACACCAGAGTTTTCGACATACATCTTAAAGATGTTACTGGAGCAACTAAATTGGGTTACTCAGTTGAAGTAGGTCGTGGTATCTTAGATATTCCTGGATTTGTAAAAATGTTGCGCAAAGTGCAATATACAGGAGTTGTAAGTCTTGAGCACGAACGCAACATGGACGATCCTTTTATGGGCATTGCAGAGTCAATTGGCTATTTTAGAGGTGTTGTTGCAGCTACCAGATAAGATATAAGCACATTAGAGGTAACTATATATAAGCATACCTTTTTCTAATTTTTGTAGATCTCGAAATAGATTTCAACCTTTGTCTTTATGACAGGGAGGTGGAGTTTGTTTCGAGATTTTTGTTTTGGGGTGTGGGGAATGAGGTTTGAGGTATGGGGTATGGGGTATGGGGTATGGGGTATGTTGAGCTTCCCTAAATAGGGTTGATCGTTTTGATTAATAAAACATGGTATGATGTGAGGTATGTTTTCCTTACTATAATATGTCACCACCTCTGGGGTTTGCATTACTTTGGTGATTGTTTATACTATAATAATCTCAACCCTTTGGTTTTTTAGGATTATGTATTTGCTCTTATTTCGTTGCAGAAGCATTCAAAACCAAATTTTCTTCCTCAATCACATTTAACACAGTTCAACTCAATTGTAATTCGATTCCGATTAACCGTGACTTTATACTTAAAAACATAAATCAGACCTGTTTAATGTTACTTTGCTCCAATCCGAATTGATTTCTACTTTCTTCAATCTAATTTTATCTAAACCAGAAAGATTTAAGCTCAATTTATTTTAAGAAAGTACAATCTGAAACAATTTTCTACTTTCTGCTTGCTAAGAAACCACAAACCAACATGATTTGCACTTTCTGTCGAACAAGAAGACTCGATTCAAAAAAAATATAGCTTACTTGAAGTTAAGAAACCACATTTCAGACCAATTATCTACTTTTGTAAAAGTTATTTAGCATAAAACAAGTTGATTTGGATCAAATGGAAAGATAGTACCCATTTTTCAACTTGGTTTGAATAAAATAAAGAGTAAGAAACCGATATTCACTACAAATCTTCACTTTATTAAATTGAATAAAGTGTTTTCAAAGAAAATTGCACTTTTGTAAATGTAATTGACCTTAAAACAGAACGATTTGCACTTACTAAGAAGTAAGAAACCACATTACATGTGCAATTTCCACTTTTGTTTAAACAAATAAGTGGAATCAGATCCATTTAGTAGTAATTGAGTTGAAGAAACCGATATCTGAGTTGATTTCTACTTTCTCTCTATGAAGAAACCACTTTTTATTATCGATTTGCACTTTATTGATTTGTATTTTCTATAAACTTGTCTTTTTTGAACTATTTGCATTTGATTTTTTTATTGACCTATCAGCACAAACTAAAAGTATGACAAACTATAAATGTCTGCCAAGATGTATGACATTCTGTCAAAATTAATTTATTTATTGTCAGCAGTCTGCCATTTTAAATAAAAAATGAGATGCAGCACACTTATTTGTTCTATAATTACACATAACTTAGAGAATATAAATGTTTGGCACGTTTATTGTATTATTATTCTTTAGAATTACGAAGTTGTGCATTGGTCAGATTAAATGACTTTTCCAAGCATATCTAAATAATTGAAAAAAACATAAGGGTTGACCTTATAATTAAGGAGTACATGAAAAACGATTGCTTGAAGCAATATTTTCTTCATGTTACTTTCAGTTTATAAATCAACAAACTAAGGCAAGGTTATCGCCGTTTTTTCAATATAGGCAGATTTATCGAAGATTGTTATTTTCTTTTTTTGCACATATCTCATAATTCTAAATAAATGGAACAAACTGCTTCAAATCTATTTTTCGCAAGTAGAGAAAATAGAGGGTATTGTGGTCTCCAAAATTTGTAATACAATTTTTATGTTACAGAACGAAAAACGTAAATTAATTACTATTCCTTTCAACAGGATGTTAAAACTTGAAGTGCCACAAATGGTGGACCAAGTTATAGCAATTGTTGACAAACATGAGCCTGAAACGCTCAAGATTGATGGTGCTTATAATTTGTTGGTTGCTAAGCGCCATCATATTGACAAGTTATTTGTGTGGTATAGGTCGCATCCTTTAACAAAAGAGCTGCAAGAGTTACGAAAAATCCGCAGGCTTAACATCCGAAAGATCTCTTTTCAGCTCGAAGTGGCTATTCAAGAAGATGTGTCTGGTGTGGATAAATCCGTAAATTTGGTAAAGAGTGAAATTGAACGATTCATTTCGGACTTCAATTCGAGCAACGAAGAGGTGAAATGTAGAAGGCTTACTCAATTTTTTGAGCTTATTGATGCAAACGAAGTGCTTGAAGAGGCGCTTGCGACACTAAAGTTTGCAGACAAATTAGATGAGTTGAGAAGTACCCACTCAAATATCTTGGAGCTGATGAAAAATAAGATAACTAATCTTTCTTACAGACCAGTAGAGAAAACTCCTTTTCTTAAAGAATCGGTACTCAATAGCACAAAAAATATGTTTTTGGAGATAGAGTTAGCTATTTTGAAATATCCAGAAATAGACTACCGACCGCTAATTAATGAACTGAATGTGCTTTTGAACACATACAACAATTTAATTAATTATCGTATGTTGTATAACAAACGAAAAGCTGAAAGAGTGAATGGTGCTGAAACAGAAACAGCGCCAAGCGAATCTTCTGGAGTGACTAATACGAATGAATCTTCTGAATCTACATCGCAAAATTTAAGATTGGATGTGGAAAGGTTGAATGGAAATGGTTTTAGTAATAGCAATAATTCGGTAGATAATAAAAAAGCAGCTGCAACGCCTTCGAAACCTTTGCAACTGCCTCCTATGAATGAGGATGAAGTGTAAGTAAGTTTTAATTTTACATTAAAACAGTTTATAGAAAAGCCCTGATTGCGTATGCAATTGGGGTTTTTCTTCATCCATTATATTATGAAGTGCTGCAAAGTTAAAAGAATATTTATAGATAGCAAAAATAAAATGCGGTATGAGGGGGGGTGAATAACAGTTGACAATTGACAAGGGACAATTGACAATGAGGAGGCGTAATTCAATCATTCTGCAAATGTATGATACCTGCAAGATTAATCATGGTTCAGATAGTTGTGCAATACAGCTGTAGAGACTGCGATTTATCGCGTCTGTTCCCTGTTCACTGCTCATTTTCTATAAACATCCTGCAATGTCATTCTCCTAATAGCTAACAGCAATAGCTAACAGCTAACCCCTATTCTATTAATCATATTAATCATTGGTTCAGACAGTTGGATTCGTTTGCGCCCTTTTTTTGCAGTCTCATAACTCTCAATACTTCAAATTACCCCTTTCTTCTTAAACTCCTCAATATAAGAGGTTGGCGTATAGTTGGTGATGTCTTTAAACTGTCGATTGAAATTTGATATGTTGTTAAACCCAGTTTCATAACATACTTGACCTATTGATAACTTCCCTGCTAAAAGCAGTTCGCAGGCATAGTTTATTCTAAGTTCGTTGATGTACTGGGTGAAAGTTTTGCTTGTTTTGCTCTTGAAGAAACGACAAAATGCCGTCTTGTTCATTCCCGCCATGGATGCAATATCTGGCAATGAAATTGGTTGTGCAAATTCTCTGTTAATGATAGACAGAACTTTTGTCATACGAGGGTCTTCGTAATGAGAGTAGGTGTCCTTTTTTGGGCCTTTGTCGTTTAATATTTTTTTCTCCTTAGCATTGCTCATAAGTGATAAAATTTGGATGCATTCCAACAAAAGGTCAAAGTTTTTGAGTTGTAAAGCATTGTGGATTCTTTCACGAATAATGTCGTTGCTGGGATGATTGAAAGTGATGCCATAGTTGGCTTTTTCAAGCAATGTTTTGATTTTATGAAACTCTGGATAGCACTCAATAGCAGTTTTGAAAAAATCTTTTGAAAACTGTAACGTGATCGCTTTAACCCGCAGGTTAGGATTGTTTGCATGATAATCTGCATCACTACGGTACATATGTGGAACAAAACTGCCATACAAAGCTAAATCGCCATCCCTAAATGGTTCAATATTGTTACCTGCAATTCTTTTGCCCGAGCTTTCTACGATGTAAACAATCTCATACTCGGCATGGTAGTGAAAAGGGTATTTAAAATGATCATAATCACACCATTTTATCTTTACTGGAGAGCCTGTGCTCAGGTTGAGCTTTTCGTGCATTATGGGATTCATACCGTCCTTGTATTTATTTTGATGTAAATATAGTATTATTATTGGTGAATATAATATTTGGCCCTCTTTTTTTAATTGGGATGACTTGATAGAAATCAGCTATTAAGATGGGTGATAAAAACGGGATGGATTTATAACAAAGTAATAGGTGGAATCCATTTTGGTTTGACCAATGAGGTGGAACCCATCTTGATTTGACCTATTAACAGGTTCGCATCTACGAAGCTCAGTGTAGTCCATTAGTTGCAATATACTACAGACAGTTTGGCTCCTATGGGAGCATGAAGATTAAGCCTATCTTGGTTTGTCCAATTTACAGGTTTGCATCTATCTTTGTCAGGTGGCACAAAGATAGGTGCGGACTGTTATTTTCTGGTTTCAAAATAAGGTAATAAGGTTTGAGTAGAGGTGATGTGCCATTGTTACTAAGGTTTGGGTGTCTAACAACAATGTTTTTTTCTTAGAGTAGAGCGTCTCTTAAATCATTTACTGTTTCTATTCCAATCTTTTTGCAAAAGATTCAATTTCGTTTTTTGAACCTTAGTAACGGAGGTTGTTATCTATCATCTTTTTACTGTTCTCATGAAAATAGTGGTTAACTAAATAACTACAATTGCTTTCCAACATCTTTAATCGAGACTTTTGAAAAAATATCTTTAAGATTTTAATTATATGTACTATCTTTGATAACATGAAATATAGTACAATTGCTTTTTTTGTTTTAATAAGTGCTTTCCTCTCTTGCAGTGGATCATCAGGGAGTAAAGATGGTACTCCAAAAGATATGGATATATACCTGGTTATTGGTCAATCGAATATGGCAGGACGAGCAGAAATTGAAACGCAAGATAAAGATACACTAAAAGGTGTTTTTCTGTTTACAGGATTAGAAGACAATTTGTGGGAGCCAGCCGCAAATCCCATGAATAAATATTCAACAATTCGAAAACAATTGGATATGCAAAAGCTTGGTCCAGGATATTACTTTGCAAAGAGCATGGCTGCACAATATCCTAAAAGACAAATTGGACTTGTGGTGAATGCAAAAGGGGGAACTGCTATTGGTGAATGGCTGCCAGGAACGGAGTTTTACAACGATGCCATTGAGCGTACAACGAAAGCAATGGAGTCGGGGAGATTAATGGGTGTTATTTGGCACCAAGGCGAATCAGATGTTTCCAGAACGGATGTGTATATGGAGAAACTCTCAATTTTAATTGATAATCTTCGTGATGATTTGGGTAATGAAAATCTTCCGTTTGTTGCTGGACAATTATCTGAAGATAAAGTTGAACGAAAGCAATTCAATGTTGTGATATTAGAATTGCCTCAAACAATAAAAAATACAGGCGTCGTAACTACTGAAAATACCACAACCTTTGATGGAACACATTTCGATTCGGAAAGTCAACGCAAATTGGGTAATCGCTATGCCGAAGTGATGTTAAAGCTTGTAAAGTAGTAGATGGTTTATATGTATAGTGACACGAGTTTACAAAAAACATTCCATCATTATATCGCCACCAAATTCTTCTGCAAAGATTTATCCTGCAACGATAAAGGTACAGACATTTTTATTTCATCCTCAATCATCTCAATCAAACGTTCGCGTAGGAAATCCTTTCGTGTTATCAGACTGATTTCTCTTACAGGTTTGTTGTCTTTAAAGAAGCGGACATTCTTTTTTTGCTCTTCCGTTAAATGATTCAATGCCATTTCGGGTATCACTGTAATGCCATTATTATTGTCAACAATATTTATAAGGGTTTCAATGCTTCCTGCTTCATAAGTGAACGCCGAATTGACAATGCTCTTTGTTTTAAGGTTGCAGATATTTAATATCTGAGTTCTGAAACAATGCACTTCGTCTAATAGCCAAAGCTTTGCTCCCCTTAAATCGGTCTCTTCCAGCGAGCTTTTGGCATAGAGAAAACGCTCGTTTGGTGAGACATAAGCATAAAATTTCTCGTAATACACAGGTATCTCTTTCATGCGTTCATCATGTAGTGGTGTTGCTAAAACTCCACCATCTATTGAGCCTTTGGCCAAGCCAGAGAGGATTTGATTGGTTGTCATTTCACTAATCACCAATCGTATGTCGGTGTTTTGTTCCCGATGTGTTTGCATCAACTTGGGCAATAGATAGGGCGATACTGTAGGTATAATAGCCAATCGGAACACTCCTTTTATAATGCCTTTCTCCTCTTCAACAATCTCTTTTATTTGATGAATTTGCGCCAGAGAGACCCTTGCTTGGTCTATTAATTTTCGTCCTACATCGGTTGGTTCAATCGGCGATTGCGTACGATCAAATATCTTGACTCCCAGTTCATCTTCCAGTTTCTGAATCATCATGCTCAATGTAGGCTGAGTCACAAATGATGCTTCGGCAGCTCTTGAAAAGTGGCGATGATTGTCCACTGCAACAATATATTCGAGTTGTTGTATGTTCATAAGATTGTTATTAAAAAGATTACAAAGAATGAGGACTTATCCTTATTTGTGATTCGAAAAGTACTTCATAAATTGTGCCCGCTCATAGAGTGCCGGACTGGGTATGTTAGAATAGTTGAGTTTACCTCTAAACTGGCTGAGGCTTTTGTAATTGTTTTGAGACATCCACTCTTCTAAGAAAGTAAGCATTTCGGGAACTATTTCCATCCCTTCTTCATACAACACACTGCATAGCTGCATGGCTGTTGCTCCTGCCAATATACCTTTGACAATGTCTTCGTGTTTGTGAACCCCGTATGAGCAAGCAATATCAAAACCAGGAACATAGCCCGATGTAATTGCTGTCCACCTGAGTGTTTCGCTGAAATCGGCAGGATGACTGAAGACAGGGCCTGAGGTTATCTCCATAGTCGTAATGTCAATGTCTAACTGATAGAACCTGTTGAACAGTACAACTGCATTTACGCCCAATGCTTTTAGTTTTTCTACCAAGCCAGGTAAATTACTTACTGTTCTGGCAATTTTAATAATTAACGGAATGCGAATTTTTTTCCTTAGCTCTCTTACTATTTTGACGTATGAATCTTCAAGGTATCTATCGCCATATTCACCTGTGTTTATCAAAAATATATTGAGCTCTAATGCATCTGCACCCGCTTCTTCAATTTTTTTGGCAAAATCAATCCATCGAGCCACTTTGTAGCAATTGATGCTGGCAATAATAGGGATGTTGCATGTTGACTTAGCTTGCTTAATTAAGTCTAAGTATTTACCCACATGATTCATCTCTACATAGGCATCAATGTAGTCACTTGCTTCGGGATAATCTGAAGTCAAATTCAACTTTTCAGAATGGCTGTCTATTTGTTCTTCGAAAAGAGACTTTAAAACAATTGCTCCCACACCGGCTTTTTCTAATTGCTGTATTTTATGTATGGAGTTGGTTAATCCACTGCTTGCAGCAATCAAAGGATTACGAAGTTTTAATCCTGCATACTCTGTCGATAAATTAATCATTGTTTCTAAGATGTTTCAGATAGTAAGTTACTGTTTTTTTGTTTTGCTTCTACACACATGCAAAAATACATAAATCTTTATCAAAAAGAGCTATTCTCTCTCTCCAAATATAGTTGAACCCACTCTTATTAGTGTGCTGCCTTCTTCTATTGCTATTTTATAGTCAGAAGACATGCCCATTGATATTTCTTTAAACTGAGGATCATCTGCAAAATAGTGTTCTTTTATTTTCTTGTAAAAGCGATTCAGTTTTTGAAACTCGCCTCTTACAATATTTTCATCGTCTGTAAAGGTAGCCATGCCCATTACTCCTACCAGCTGTATGTGTTTCCACTCCCTCCATTTACCATTCGATAATAAATCCCAACATTCAGATTCAGTAAATCCTGCTTTGGTATCTTCTTTCGCAATGTGTATCTGTAATAAGCATGGAATAACCCTGTCAACTGCGGCAGCTTGTCGCTCAATTTGGTGTAATAGTCTTTTGGAATCTACACTATGGATACACTTTATAAAAGGGACAATAAATTTGACTTTGTTTCTTTGCAAATTGCCTATAAAGTGCCACTGGATGTCGTCTGGCAAAGTTGGTTGTTTTTCAATTAGCTCCTGAACGCGACTTTCTCCAAAAAGGCGGTGTCCCGTTTCATAAGCTTTCAATATCTCACTCTCATCGTGAAATTTAGAAACAGCCACCAAGCGCACATTTGCTGGTAGCTCTTTCTTTATTTCATGTATGTTATCTTTAATATCCATTATGCCGACTCTTCTTTTTTAGACTCTTCTGCGGCACTGTATTGGTAAACATCCATAATGGCTGTTTCAGTAGCACTGGCAATGGTGTAATCAACCATTGATTTCTCCATTTCCGTTTCTATTATCTCTACCGCTTCCTTAAGTGTTGATGCTTGAACAAGCATATTTGTAGCTGACTTTTTCTCGGTGCCACTCTTCTCATCCAGCGTGATGAAATAGAGTCTCATTTTGTAATAGCGATCACCAGTTTCGTTAAAGAACGATTCGGAATATTTTACACGTTTGATGTCTGAGATTGAGAATTCTCCAGACATATATGGCGTAATTTCTTCGGTTATTCGGGCCTCTGCTTCAGTAAACGACCATGCATCTACTAAGTAGGGCTCAGTCACCATTTTCTGAATTCCTGTTTCAAGCATCTTTTCATAACGAACTTTACATTCAAACCAATTGTACATATTTTTTTCAGTTTTAGTTTAATGCGAAATTAACAAAATATCCCGAGAATAGGTATTCCCGGGATATTAATTTTGCAAAATCGAGTAATCAAATTTTATTATAAATATCAGTAAGCGATTGTGTATTTTAGTGTTGCACCAAATCTGGCGGGATAGCCATGCTGAACAAATGGGTTTACTTGACCCGACATGTCTGCAGCTTCAAAATAGAATGCATTGTATGAGGTGTCAAATATGTTTTTTGCCCATAACTCTAATGCGACATTTCCTTTTTCAGCAGTTATATTTGCATTTGTAAGACCGTAAAATGATTGATGTGCATTGTTTGATTCTGTCCAATAAATTTTTCCAGCACCAGTGTATTGCACACTCGCATTGATTTGATCGATAAGAGAATTACCATTAAACGAATGACGAAAGTTGCCACCCAAACTCAATGTGTGACGAGGAGCAAATGGGACTTTGTTTCCCGAATAATCAATTGGGTCTCCCTTTTTGTCAACAGTTAAGTAGTTCTTAAACTCAGCATTTACAAAGCCATATTCAGTAAAGAATGAAAATGACCGTGAAGGTGAGTAAGCCAAACTCAGCTCAGCTCCTTTACTTGATGACTTTCCTCCGTTTGACACGGTGCGCCCTCCTTGTGTAATATTTATCAATTGGATGTTTTTTACATCTATTGCAAAAAGCGTAAAAGTGGTGCTCAGTTTGTTATTCAGTAGGTCGAATCTGCCTCCTAATTCATAATTCCAGCTTGTTTCAGGATCAAAAGATAATTGTTGTTCCAAAGTAAGTGGTTCAACTTTGTCTACAGCTGGAGGAATATTTGGAGGCATGCCTCCGCCCGTTCCAGGTCTTACTCCAGGCATTCCCCCCATTACCTTCTTCATAAGTGTTTCTTTCAAAATATCTTGCGATATTTTTGAGAAAGATTGCTCATTGTATCCACCCGTTTTATATCCTTTTGATACGGATAGGTATATAAATGCGTTGTCTCTTAAATCATATTGCAATGCTAACTTTGGCAACACTTCCCAAAATCCTTTTGAGAAGCTTCCTTGCATCAATGTATCGCCTTTCACTACGATAGGAGGTCTATTGGGAGGGTAATTTGGAGGTGTTACATTTACATTCACCCCTTGTGTTTCCGTGAAGTAGTCGATCGAGGTGTGTTCGTAATCGGCACGTATGCCAAACGTTAGAGACAAACCTTGTGCGCCAAAGAGATTGTTCATAGACGATTGTTCGAAGAGAGCAATCCCCTTTGAAGGTTTACGATAAATACCTGGCAGATCTATTCTATCTGTAGCATACTTAATGGAGGGCATTGGCATTCCAGGTATATTGGGAAGCATATTATCCAGCATCTTCTGCATCATTTGCACACCGTCTTTTTTTATCGCTACTGGTGTGTTCACTTTGCGGTAGTCGTAAAATCCAAATGCACCTATCACCCAATTGTAACGGTCTTTTTTGTCGGACTTAAATGTAATTTCTTGACTGAGTGAGTGTTGGTTTTGTTCTTGTTGAATAGAGAAGATAGCACGATCAGTATAATCCTGATCCATCTTCATGTCATCATTCAAATATTGATAACCCGTGTTTGAGTTCACAACGAATCCATCACCTTGGTATTTCAATGACAGACCTTGCGAAAACAATTTACGTTTGTAGGACGAAGGTTCGTTGAAGTTAACAGCTGCAGAGTCTCTGTGCATATATGGGAATGCTCCTTGCGACACAAAGTCGAATACACTGAACAGGTTTGCTGTAAAAGCATCATTGGCTTGCAGCTCAACCTTTAGGCGACCACCTACGTTTTCATAATCATCAATTTTCTTTCCTGTGTAATTGTTGATAAAGTAGCCATCGTTCTTTTTATAATATAGCGCCAATGAGGTGCCAATTTTATCATTGAACTTGCTGTAATTTGACATCCTTGCTTCAAATTGTCCAAGATTGCCACCTCCAATTGCCACAGAGCTGCCTTGATAGGTGAGGGGCGAGAGGGTGTAAACATTTACAATGCCGCCAATGGCGTTTCTTCCATACAGTGTGCCTTGTGAACCGCGCAACACTTCAATGCGCTGAATGTCTTGAAACTCAAAATCGAAAGCCGATGGGTTGAAGATGGGTACATTGTCAACATAAAGACTGACAGTTTGAGATCCTGAACGTGCACCAACTCCACGTATGTAGATCGGGGTGGACACCTTTGACCCATAGTCTGGCACAAAAAAGTTGGGGACAAAACCACTTAATGATGAAAGAGACTCCACTTGTCTGTCTTGTAGCATCTTTGGAGAGATAACTGATACAGCAGTTGGCATTCGCTTCATGGCGTTGGTTTCTTTAACCGAACTTGTAATAACAAATTCATCTAAATTGAGCGTTCTAATTGTGTCTTTGTCTTTCTCGCCTTTTTCATCTTCAATTGGATAGTAATTGATTGAGAAGGTGAAAAGAACTTGTAGTGTGAAAAAAAACAGTAGAAGTAGTTTTTTCATTGTGGGGGTTAAAAAAGTTAGTTTTTTTTATCTGATACAAAGAAATAACTAATTGTGATAGCTATCAATCACTATATGTAGTGATTTTTTTCTTTAATGAAGGATGGTAGGATATCTTAAGTTCTGTAATACGATTTATTGGAGAGAAGATGGATTTCGATTAAACAGTAATGTAAATTGTTTGTTGCGCATGAAATATTGTAAAATGTATATTTGTCAAGTTCATTGAAAACTTTAAGATACTCAACCTCTCTTCATTTTATTTGTTATATTATAAAGAGAGTAATATGTTAATGCTCTAATTCAAATAAATAATCACCTTATTAAATAAATATTGAAATGAAAAAAGCTTTATTAATAGTAGATGTTCAAAACGATTTTTGCCCTGGAGGTTCTTTAGCAATCAAAGAAGGAAATCAAATTGTACCCGTTATAAATAACTTGATGGATAAAGTAGATGTTGTAATAGCTACACAAGACTGGCATCCTCATGATTCAACACATTTCCAAGGTTGGCCTGTGCATTGTGTAGCAGAAACGGAAGGTGCAAAACTTAACCCAGGATTGAATCAAGATAAAATAGATCAACTTACATTTAAAGGCACTGGGCTTGACGATCATGGATATTCTGCGTTTGATGCAACAAACATCTCTCTGCCTGATTACCTGCGTGAGCAAAATGTTGGGTCGTTATACATTGTTGGTCTGGCAACTGATTATTGTGTTAGGGCTTCGGCTTTAGATGCTGTAAAGTTAGGATTTCACACGTATGTTGTGACTGATGCCATAGCAGCAGTTGATTTAGAAGAAGGAGATGGTAAGAAGGCGTTGAACGAAATGTATAAGGCAGGTTGTTTGTTGGTGGAGGCTAAGGATGTTTAGAACTTAACGGTTTACATTTTCAGCAATTGTGATTCATATGTCAATAATAGGGGTCATGTTTTTGATTTATTTTGCAAAAGCATGACCTTTTCATTTGTTAAAGTTTAAACTTTCAGTCAGTTTCACGCCAATTCCCATTTCATTCTTCGCTATCATCTTCCCTTTTTCAAGCTTCGCCCCTTCAAAGCAATCATTTTCAATTAACAAAGCACCATCCAAATCAGCAAAGTCTAACCCTGATGAAAGCTGTGTGGCTGCAGAAATGGCACAAGAGGTTTCTGTCATGCATCCAATCATTACCTTCATACCTAATGTTTGAGCGAGATTGCGCATTTTCCATGCTTCGCGCATGCCAGTGCATTTCATTAGCTTGATGTTGATGCCCGAAAATACTCCTTTCAATTTTTCCACATCGCACAATCGCTGAATAGATTCATCGGCCATAATGGGCAATGGACTATGCTCTGTGAGCCAAGCAATATTCTCAATGTCTTCTTTCGGGAGTGGTTGCTCAACCATCACAACGTTTTTTTCTTTCAACCAATGTATCATGTCCAAAGCTTCGTGCTTATCATGCCATCCCTGATTTGCATCAACTGCCAAAGGCAGGTCGGTTACGGAACGAATAGCCTCAATCATGCGTTTATCGTGATCGCCTCCCACTTTTATCTTTAGGATATTAAAACTACCCAACGCTTCGCGTGTTTTTTCGCGAACCACCTCGTCAGTATCTATACCAATAGTAAAAGTAGTGTCTGGTACTGCATATTTGTTCAATCCCCATATTTTGTGCCAAGGTGCACCAATAATCTTTCCAGCCAAATCGTGTAGAGCAATATCTATTGAAGCTTTTGCTGCGGTATTGTTTTCGTCAATTTGGTCTACATAGGTTAGTATCTCATCCAAATGAGTTGGATCTGAGAAGTGAGATAAATCAACCTTTTGGAGAAACTTAATTACGGACGATTGTGTTTCGCCCAGATAGGGTGGGAGTGAGGCTTCACCATATCCAATTAGCCCTTCGTATGCTATACGAGTAATTACGACGGGCGTGGTTTTTCGTGAAAAACCAGAAATGGTGAAAGTATGCTTCAGTTGCAAATCGTAGGGTGTCCAGCTCAGCTTCATTTGTTGAGAGATTAAGTGTGCTTGTTATTCTTGAGGTAAATAGTAAGGATGCCTCGTAATGGGTTCTATTCCTTTGGTATCTTCATGTCCGAGATAGCGCATAGAGCGTAAGTATCTGTTAGTATTGAACGCATCATATATAGAACTGTCAGTATTGAAGCTGCTAACATGCACATTGTCGGAAGCATGAATAAACTCTTGGTTGCCTATATAAATGCCGACGTGAACAACACGTTCATTGGGTTTTTCATCTGTAGCTTTCTCACCAAAAAAAACCAAATCGCCTGATTGAAGTGTATCAAAATTGCCCATGTTATCTACTTCATGCCCATATTTGATTTGTTGCGATGCATCACGGGCAATAATTAATCCGTGCATAAAAAACACCAACTTAACCAACCCACTGCAATCTAAACCTTTCGATGAGGTGCCGCCCCACACATAGGGCACACCCATAAATTGTTTCGCTGTAGCAATTATGCTTTCTCCAGGAAGCTCTATATTATTTATCCAATCACTCATCATGCATGTCTCCTCTTTCGGTATGTAGGCTTCCCTTCCATCGGGATAGTTTACGGAGTAATAATCTTTCAGTGTGCTATTAACTACCAGCGTATTGCCAATAACTATATCTGACACACGCTCTGAGTTAGGAGTGGGTTCTGAATAAGAAAGTGCATAGTGACTTGTGACAATTATTTTGGGTCTCTTCAAGTAGTCATTCAGGTCTTTTCTTGTTAATAGATGCAACGACCCAATAGTAATCCATCCAATGTATCCCTCAGGTGTTTGAACTTGTAGCCAGTCGTTATTTTTGTCCAACAGTTTAATGGGCATACCCAATAACACTTGCGTGACCAATTCTGAAGGGTGAGCGGGATGATACCTCAAGTCGGCTACAGAATTTGTAACTACAGCCCATTGCTTTTCGCCCAAATCTTTGTTTGGCAAAACTCGTATGTTGTCTTTTATGTTGGGATCTATTTTTATTGCTTCTTCCATTAGTTTGTGGTAGGCTTCATGGTTTGTTGTTTTGCCAGAAAGAGAAACTGCACCTGCTTTTTCAATTAGTTTTATTGCAAAAACACCTAAGCGATCATCAGGAATGTGCTGTGCTTTAGTCGTATGGATTAATTGTTCTAAATAGACTCTATTGTTTTTGTTCTGTTGTAACATCATGTGAGAATTCTGAATTGCTGGTTTAATCTTCTCTCTTTTGCTTACCACATTGTAAAGCAGTGTGCAAGATACAGTTTTTGTTTGTATTTATAAATAATGTCGAGGTTCTTTCAATCCTCTTTAAATAACAATTATTATTTAGACTTTTAGGCTATTCTTTATATGCAAAAAACTAACTGAACCTGTAATTCGGTAGGGTAATAATAATTCAGAGTATATTCAACAAAAAACGTTCTTCACAATAATATGAAGAACGTTTTGAATATAAATGATTATGAACTTATGTCTTAATTATTCGCTTCCACGACTATAGTTGGGCGCTTCGCGTGTAATCATAACCCCATGTGGATGGCTTTCAGCATAGCCTGCAGTAGTTATTTGGGTGAATTTTGCTTTGTGCAATTGTTCAATTGTTGCAGCTCCACAATATCCCATTCCGGCACGCAAACCACCTATCATTTGGTATAAAACTTCTTGCAATGTGCCTTTGAAAGGAACACGTGCTTCAATTCCTTCGGGAACAAGTTTTTTGATATCATCTTCGGTATCTTGGAAGTATCTGTCTTTGGAGCCTTTTTGCATAGCTGATAGTGATCCCATTCCGCGGTACGTTTTAAATTTACGACCATTAAAGATGATGGTTTCACCAGGAGATTCCTCTGTTCCTGCAAGCAATGATCCCATCATAACAGAAGAAGCACCTGCAGCTAAAGCTTTCACAATATCTCCAGAATAACGCAACCCACCATCAGCAATAACAGGAACACCAGTTCCCTTCAGTGCAGTTGCTACATCATATATTGCGGATACTTGAGGCACACCAACTCCAGCTATAATTCGAGTGGTGCATATTGATCCAGGACCAATACCCACCTTCACGCCATCGGCACCTGCCTCAATAAGCATTTTAGCTGCTTCGCCAGTTGCAATGTTACCCACCACAACATCTATTGTTGGATGTAGACTCTTTATTAGTTTTAACATATCAGCAACGCCTTTTGAATGTCCGTGTGCCGTGTCAATTATTATTGCATCAACGCCTGCTTCTACTAAAGCATTTGCACGATCAACAGAATCGGGCGTTACGCCAATAGCTGCTGCAACACGCAGTTGACCTTGGTCGTCCTTGCATGCAAATGGTTTGTCTTTTGCTTTGGTTATATCTTTATAAGTAATTAGCCCGATAAGGCTATTGTTTGCATCTACTACGGGGAGTTTCTCTATTTTATGCTCTTGTAGTATGTCTGCTGCTGACTCTAAGTCGGTTGATTGATTTGTTGTAACAAGCCCTTCTTTGGTCATCACATCGTCGATAAGCTTAGCCATATCTCGTTCAAAGCGCAAGTCGCGGTTTGTAACAATACCCACAAGATGATTGTCGCCATCTACAACTGGTATGCCACCAATGCGATACTCAGCCATCAAGTCAAGTGCATCTTTCACTGTCTTTCCACGGGTTATGCTGATGGGGTTAAGGATCATTCCATTCTCTGCACGTTTAACGGCGCGAACTTGTTTGGCTTGATTCTCTATTGACATGTTTTTGTGAATAACGCCAATGCCACCTTCACGCGCGACGGCAATAGCCATATTCGTTTCGGTAACAGTATCCATTGCCGCTGAAATCATTGGCGTATTCAGCGTAATATTTCGTGAAAATTTTGTGCTTAAATCAACATCCCGTGGGAGAACTTCGGAATATGCGGGTACTAACAACAGGTCGTCGAAAGTAAATCCATCTGTAGTAATTCTATCTGCAATAAATGACATAGGAAAGTCTTTTTTTAGGTTTTTATTGCGTGCAAATGTACTCATTTTTATGTGAATGCGAAACTCCTTAACTGATTAAAGCATTAATTTAAGGATTGTTTTTTGTAATCGTTATTATTATTTTAAATGCAAAGATTAAGGCTATAAATTTTTTCTATATATCATAGAGGATTGATTTGAAGTATTCTATGGAAGAAATTGTATATTTGCACTGTTATTCATTTTTAAAACAAGAAATATATGTCAGTATTAGTAGGAAAAAAAGCCCCATCGTTTTGGACAAAAGCAGTAGTAAATGGGAATGAAATTATTGATGACTTTTCATTGGATCAATATTTGGGGAATAAATATGTAGTATTCTTTTTTTATCCAGCAGACTTCACTTTCGTTTGCCCAACAGAGTTAATTGCATTTCAAGAAAAAATAGCCGAATTTGAAGAGCGAGATACTGTTTTAGTAGCTGCATCAACAGACTCTGCATTTTCTCATTGGAAATGGTTGCAAACGCCCCAAAATGATGGTGGTATTAAAGGAGTGACTTATCCATTGGTTGCCGATCACAACAAAACTATATCTATGGCATACGATGTGTTAGCAGGTGGTTATACGGAAGATGCTTCTAACAATTTAGTTTTCTCAGGTTCTCCAGAAGCCTATCGTGGTTTGTTCTTAATTGACAAGCAAGGCACTGTGAGACATCAAGTGGTAAACGATATGCCGTTGGGTAGAAGTGTAGATGAAATAATAAGAGTGATAGATGCTTTGCAGTTTACTGAAGAGAATGGCGAAGTATGTCCAGCTAACTGGAAAAAAGGTAAGAAAGGATTAGAAGCAACCCAGGAGGGAATAGCTTCATACTTGACTAAGAATTAACTCTTGACACTCAGTAATATTTTAAATACCTTACTGATAAAAAAACTGCTCATTTGAGCAGTTTTTTTATCAGTATATTTTTTATTTAAGAGATTTGTATGGAGTTTACTTTATGATCTCTAATTGTCGAAAGACGTTTGTGATTTTGTCAATAGCTTCATCTATCTGTTCAATGGTATGTGTAGCCATAAGTGAAAAACGAATGAGTGTATCTTCAGCAGCAACACCAGGGGGTACTACAGGGTTTACAAATACTCCTTCATCAAAAAGCATTTTTGTAATCAAAAATGTCTTATCATTATCTCTTACATACAGCGGAATGATTGGTGTTGAAGTGGGTCCAATTTCAAAACCATTCTCTTTGAATCGTTTTAAAGAATAATCGGTGAGTTTCCAAAGATTTTCAATTCTTTCTGGTTCTCTTTTAAGAATGTCTAATGCAGCAGAAGCTGCCGCAGTTGCGCTCGGAGTGATGCTTGCACTAAAGATATAAGGACGTGCATTGTGGCGCAAATAATTAATTGTAATGTTGTCTGCAGCTATGAATCCTCCAATAGACGCAAGTGATTTGCTGAACGTGCCCATAATTAAATCAACATTATCTAAAACGCCCAATTGCTCGGCTGCTCCTTTGCCGTTAAAGTTTTTTCCCATTACGCCAATTCCATGCGCTTCGTCTACCATTACATTTGCATTGTATTTCTTCGCTAAGCGTACTATCTCGGGTAGATTTGCAACATCTCCCTCCATGCTGAAAACACCATCAACAACAATAAGCTTTATTTTATTTGGATGACATTTAATCAATTGTCTCTCCAATGAAACCATGTCATTGTGTTTGAATTTTAGTTTTTTTGAGAAAGAGAGTCGTTGACCTTCTATTATGGAGGCATGATTCAATTCGTCCCAAATTATAAAATCTTCTCTGCCCGTAATGCAGGAAATAACTCCTTGATTGACATTAAAACCAGTTGAGAAAACAATGGCATCATCTTTACGCACAAAATTTGCAAGTTTTCTCTCTAACTCTATATGAAGATCCAAAGTTCCATTAAGAAAGCGTGAACCCGCCATACCTGAACCATATTTTTTAACCGCATCAATGGAGGCTTCTTTTACTTTTGGATGGTTGGTTAGTCCTAAATAAGAGTTTGAGCCAAACATAAGAACTCTTTTGCCATTCATGGTAACTTCTGTATCCTGATCGCTCTCGATAACTCGAAAGTAAGGATAAATGCCCGCAGCCTTAGCCCTTTGTGGAGCATCATATTTAAACATCTTTTCTTTAAGCAGATTCATTTTTTGTTTTCTGTAGTTTATCTCTAAACGAGTTTGAGAATTCCAATTTAGATAATTAACCAATCGACTTTTTATCTTCAGTCAACCAAATATTGACTAAGAACTAATGCACAAAGATAACAATTATTTTTTGTGTCTATAGATACACGCTATTTTTTTCAAGTTCCCTTTATTTTTACTTGTTAGCATTAATCAGAAAAGGCCCAATTGATACATGTTTGAAAGATTTGTTCAACATGAAATTTAAGAACATAGAAAACTTTTCTAACCATCGTCTTTTCATAAGAGCATGTTTACCCAGAAAAATCATATATTTGCAATTAAAAACTTAGTTATACATGAAAAAGATCTATTTCATCTCCTTTTTTATGCTGGTCGCTTTTGTTATCTCGGCACAGCAATATGAATTAAAAGAAATTGTGGAAGGTAACTTTAGTCCCCAAGGTGTCAAATCAATGGTTTCTTCTGCAGACGGACTTCATTATTATCAAATGAATGATGATAATTCTGCTGTTATTAAATTCGCATATACATCAGGTGACGTAGTAGATACGCTATTTAATACAAAAACAGCACGAGAATGTAGGTTCGATACTTTTCAAGGCTTTCTTGTTAGTTTCGATGAATTTAGAGTGATTGTATATAAAGACAAAGAGCAGATTTATCGACATTCTTTCAAAGCAGATTACTATTATCACGATGTGCGACGCAATTTGGTTAGAAAACTGAGTGAGAACGAGTCAAAGCAAATGATTCCTACATTTTCACCAGATGGAAAGATGCTGGCTTATGTAATTGATAATAATATTTGGATTACCAAATTCGATTTTGATACTGAGTCACAAGTAACAAAAGATGGGGAGTTCAATAAAATCATAAATGGAGCTACAGACTGGGTTTATGAAGAGGAGTTTGGCATAACCAAATTGATGGAGTTTTCTCCGGACAATAGTCTTTTAGCTTTTGTGAAAACAGATGAATCAGAAGTGAAAGAGTTTTCATTTCAATTGTTTGAAAATAATTTATATCCTGACTCTTATACATATAAATATCCAAAAGCTGGTGAGAAGAATTCGACCGTCGGCACATATGTTTATGACATAGCAGCACAGACAACCCGTAAAATGGATGTTCCATTGGATGACGATGGCTACATGCCACGTATTTCTTTTACAAAAGAGGCATCACAATTGGCAGTCATGACGCTCAATCGAAATCAAAACAGATTCGATATGTATTTTGTAAATCCACGAACTACCGTCGCAAAGTTGATTTTACGGGACGAGAACAAGTATTATATTGATTCTGATTTTATAAAATCGATTCACTTTTTACCAAATCAATTTACTTATATATCTGAAAAAGATGGATACAGCCATATCTACATTTATGGTAATTCTGGTGCAATGCAAAAACAATTAACTAATGGCAATTATGATGTTATTAATATATTAGCTGTAGATCCTAAAGCTGGAACTGTCTTTTATCAAGCTGCTGACGAATCTCCTTTGCAAAGGAATGTCTATAAGACAACAATTGATAAAGGCATTACAACAAAACTTTCAACCAACTCAGGATTGAACAATGCCACATTCAGTGAAAATGGGAATTTTTATGTAAGCAATTGGTCTAATATTTCAACTCCTACTGTAATAGACGTACACGATTCTAATGGAAAGCTGTTACGAACACTTCAAGACAATAAAGCTGTTGCACAAAAGGTGCGGCAAGCACAGTTTCCTCAAAAAGAATTTATAAAGGTGCCCGCAGCTGATGGCATTACCCAACTTAATGGATGGATTGTAAAGCCAACATCATTCAATAGCTCTCAGAAATACCCTGTTGTAATGATTCAATATTCGGGACCAAATTCCCAGCAGGTGTTGGATAGGTTTGGGATTGATTGGTATTATGAATTGGTAAAGCAGGGCTTTATTGTCGCTTCGGTTGATGGCAGAGGAACGGGAGCCCGTGGCGAGTTGTTCAGGAAACAGACTTACATGAACTTAGGCGTTATTGAATCGGATGATCAAGCTGCTGCTGCACGTCATTTTGCAACATTGCCCTACATTGATAGCAACCGTATTGGTATATGGGGTTGGAGTTATGGAGGTTACAATGTGCTGATGAGTATGAGCAGAGGAAACGGAATATTTAAAACAGGTGTAGCTATAGCCCCCGTTACTGATTGGCGCTTTTACGACACGGTCTACTCAGAGCGTTTTATGCGCACTCCACAACAGAATGCATCAGGATATGATAAAGGATCTGCGGTGAAGCTTGCTGATAGGTTACAAGGAAACCTGTTGTTGATACATGGAACCACCGATGACAACGTTCACGTACAAAATTCCATAGAATATTCACGTGCTTTGATAAAAGCCAATAAGCATTTCGACATATTTTACTTTCCCGATAAGAATCACTCTATTTCTGGAGGCAATTCAAGAATATATTTGTACAATAAAGTTATTAACTATTTTAAAAAGAACCTTTAAGATGATAGCTTGTTCTTTATGGATAAAAAGTACGCTAACGCTAAAAAACGGAATTAGCTTGTAGTAATTTAACAGATGCATATCGGGTTTTAATTCTCATAGTTTTAGCATTTACAATCAAAAAGCTCCGAAAAATAAGCGAATTGCTCTGAGTGTAATTTAAGTTAATTGACGGCTCTTGGGGATGAAATTTAATTTAATAAAAATGGAAAAAAGAATAACATACAAAATAGACACAGAGGAGGAAAAGACTCGTGAAGTGCATGTTAGAAAACCAGACTGGTTGAAAGTTAAGTTAGGAGAAACGGCTGGTTTTACTAAAACGCAAAAAATTGTTCAAAATCATTCTCTGCATACAATTTGCTCCAGTGGTCGTTGTCCGAATATGGGGGAGTGTTGGGATCGGGGAACGGCTACTTTTATGATTGGAGGAGATATTTGCACGCGATCGTGTAAATTTTGTAATACAAAAACTGGCAAGCCAATGCCTTTAGATATGCGTGAACCAGAGAATGTTGCAAACTCAATTAGATTAATGGATTTGAAGCATGCAGTTGTTACTTCTGTTGATAGAGATGATTTGCCTGATTTAGGTGCTGAACATTGGGTTAAAACAATTGAAGCTATACGAGAAAAGAATCCTTTAACTACTATTGAGGTTTTAGTTCCTGACTTTCAAGGCAAAGAAGTATTGATAGATATGGTTTGTGCGGCAAAACCAGATGTAATGGCACATAATATGGAAACAATTCGAAGATTAACACCAGAAATTAGAAGTGCTGCAAAATATGATGTAAGTCTCAGAACTATTGGTCGTATTGCTGAAAATAATATCTTCTCTAAGTCTGGTATTATGCTTGGTTTAGGAGAAACAAAAGAAGAAGTTTTTGAATTAATGAATGATTTATTGTCTGTGGGATGTAAGTCATTAACTATTGGGCAATATTTACAACCAACACGTAAACACTTTCCTGTAAAGGATTACATTCATCCTGATATTTTTGAAGATTTCAAAAATATTGCTCTTTCGAAAGGTTTTAAAACAGTGGTGAGCGGTCCTTTAGTAAGATCTTCTTATCATGCTGATATTTCTTTTAGCTCATAAACAATCTATTAAAACTGTTGTTATAGAGATGAGTATTTTCATTATTTACTGTGTTATTTAGAATTTTATTTATAATTATATGCTAACATAGTTTCAGAATCTGTTTTATAAAGCAGTAATTTTTTCGATTGATATGTATACTTCTTCTAATGTATTTAAAAGGAACTTGACAAATCCAGCATTGGGATTGTTGCCTTTTTTTATTTTTTCAATTTTAATTGGACAAGTAAATACGGTTCTTGCTTTGGGTATAGCCTTTGGTCTGTCTATACTTCCTCTAATCTTTCGAGTCCGAGCCGAGATTCGCATTTTGTATGATGTTTCTGCATGGAGTTTTTTGATAACAGGTATAGGATTAGCTTTTTTAGTTCCAGATTTACATCCGCAATTCTCTTTTATATTAGCAGAAATTGTTTTTGTTTTTTCTATAATGATTTTTAGACTTACAAGGAAGTCTATGATTAGGAGGTTGCACAAAACTCAACAAGTACAACGCAAGCACTATCTAAATGAGTCATTTCAGCTCTTATTTCAAACCCAATATGCCCTTACTTTTCATTTAATTGTAATACTTGGTTTTCGTGTCTTTTTTATACTGCGTTATCCAGTGTTAGATATAATACTTGTGCTTAATTTATTTCAAATCACTTTAGCTACAATAATTATTATCCAGGTATTGCGATTTAAAATACTTGAGAAACGATTGAAAAAAGAAGAATGGCTTCCTGTAGTAACTGAACAAGGTGATGTTCAAGGACGAATAGCAAAATCAGTATCTCAAAATCTTAAAAACAAATTTCTTCATCCTTTGATTAGGGTAGCCCTTATTCACGATGGAAAATTGTATTTAAAAAGTCGAGATGCATCAAGGTTATTAGATCCTGGTAAATTGGATTATCCTTTTGAAAAATACATGCAATACAATCACAACTTAGAAGAGGCTATTGCCAATATGATTAAGAAGGAGGTTAATACAGATAAGTTGCCTGTCAGGTTTATACTGAAATACGTATTTGAAAATGAAAACACCAAGAGACTGATTTTTCTTTATGTTTCTATTATTACATCAGAAGATGCTTTTAATGCTCTAAATTTGAAAAATGGTAAGCTTTGGACCCCAGCACAAATTGAAGAAAACATTGGTAATGATGTTTTTTGTGAATGCTTTGAACTCGAGTTTGAATACTTGAAAAATACAGTCTTAATGTTCAATTTGTCGAAGATAGGTCAATAAACACATATATAAATCCATTATCTTTTGTTTATTAGTTACTCATTCTTCTAAGATTTCCCTTTTGGAAGCTTTTATATTATTTATAAATGAAAATAGGCACATCTAATGATAAGCGTGCTCGCCACACAATAATACTGAGTCTGATTGGAAATGTAGTGTTGGTTTTCGTAAAACTTATCACTGGGATTATTGGTAATTCTTTTGCGTTAATTGCAGACTCTATTGAAAGTGCTGGCGATGTCTTTTCATCTTTTATTATATATCTTGGATTGAGATTCTCTGCGAAACCATCAGATAAAGATCATCCTTTTGGACATGGTAAGGTTGAACCAATTATTAGTTTTTTGGTAGTTCTTTTTCTAATTATTAGTGCTGGATTTATTGCATTTAATGCTATTCAAAATTTAAAATCGCCACAACAGATGCCAAAAACATACACATTGATTGTGTTGGCTGGTATTATAATTTACAAAGAAGCTTTTTTCCAATTTGTGAGAAAAAAGAGTAAAGAGACTTCCAGTACTTCTTTAAAAGCTGATGCGTGGCATCATCGTAGTGATGCAATCACATCCTTGGCTGCATTTATAGGCATTAGTCTTGCATTGTTGTTAGGTAGCGGATATGAGCAATTGGATGATTGGGCTGCTCTTGTAGCTTCTATTATAATAGTTGTGAATGCTTATTTTGTCTTCCGACCAGCACTTGGCGAATTGTTAGATGAACAAAAGTATGATGATCTTATAGATGAAATAAGAGAAGTAGCTGATGACGTAGATGGGGTTATTGACACTGAAAAATGTTTTATTCGCAAGTTTGGTATGCGTTATGTTGTAGATATTCATGTGCGCGTTTCTTCTGAGTTGACTGTGACCGAAGGACACTCTATTGGACATTTAGTACAATCGACTTTGCAAGATAATTTTCAGCAAATTGAGCATGTATTTACTCATGTGGAACCGAAGTGAAGATATTATTAGTATTTATCTCGTTGTCTTTCTTTATTGATAGCTCGTCAAAACTGCGACAGCAAATTTTGATATCAATTTTTAGGTCACTTAAAATATTGAGTTTTTTCTCTTAATAAGTTCTCTGATCTTCTATATTGTATTTTCCCACAACTATCAATTTAAAAGTGATAGCTCTTTATGATTTACAATTCAATAGAAGATGTATCAGCAGAGAGTTAAAAATTAAATATTCGGCGGTCGATTAGGTTTTCATTTGTTGGAAATAAAATCTACGATTGTAGAAATGTTTTGAATCTTTAAAAAGATACTTTCTTGAGTAAATTTGAGAAAAAGAAGCCATGAAAAAAGAAAAAAAACCAAAGATTGAATGATCTACAAATGATAATGGAAATCTACATGATAAATTGAATTTTTAAGACAAAAATGCAACAAATTGAGACAACAAAATGAAAATAATATATTTTCAAACATTTTATAGAGTATGAATGCAAGTTTCAACTCGTTTAAACGTTTTGCACGGCTTCAAAATGTTTAAGGAAAAGATATATTAATAGCTTACTAACTAAATACATAAAAATGATTTACTTCTAAATATTAGCTGTTTTGTATTATAATATATTGTTTTACACGACTTGTTTTCACAAAGTTGTTAGCCTGAATAAATCAGTAAAAAGTAAAGATTGTTTCTGAGATAAAAGCTATTCACATATGTTTAATGACCAAATAAATAGACGTTATTGAAAATATCTTGAAAATAATAGTAGTATTCTTTGTATATCATATTGATTCTTTGTAATTTTGTGCCGTTTTTAGCCCCAAATAAAAGGGCTGATAGGTATAATTGTCTCATTATACGAAATTTAAGAGTAAAGTTTATTTCAAATAACTTGAGCGAAACCAAAAACATTAATAGATTAAAGTAAAGTAGAAAATGCCTACAATTCAACAATTAGTAAGAAAAGGACGCAATGTGCTGACTGAAAAAAGCAAATCTCCAGCTTTGGACTCATCTCCACAAAGACGTGGAGTTTGCACGAGGGTTTATACAACCACTCCAAAGAAACCAAACTCAGCTATGCGAAAAGTTGCACGTGTGCGCTTGACTAACTCAAAGGAAGTGAATGCTTACATTCCTGGAGAAGGTCATAATTTGCAAGAGCACTCTATAGTTCTTGTTCGTGGTGGTCGTGTAAAGGACCTTCCAGGTGTTCGTTATCACATTGTGCGTGGCACATTGGATACTGCTGGTGTTAGTGGTCGTACACAGAGGCGATCTAAATACGGAACTAAGCGTCCGAAACCAGGTGCAACAGGTGCGAAAAAATAATCGCATCTATATATCATAACAATTAAGAATAACAATTAAAACAATCAATGTTGAGATTTTTGGTGTGAACTACTTTCAGGGGTTGAGTAAATGATTCGGAGGAATTCGTTGAAGACAATATAAAGGCAACCAAACCAACATAAAACATTTAAAAAAAATGAGAAAAGCTAAACCTAAAAAAAGACAGGTGCTTCCAGATCCTGTTTATGGTGACATAAGGGTGACCAGATTTGTTAACCACCTTATGTATGATGGTAAAAAAAGTATCTCTTATGATATTTTTTACTCTGCGTTGGATATAGTAAAGACTAAGTTGTCTAACGATGAAAAGTCAGCTCTTGAAATATGGAAAGCTGCTTTAGATAATATTACACCTCAAGTTGAAGTTAAATCTCGTCGTGTTGGTGGAGCTACTTTCCAAGTACCAACCGAGATTCGTCCAGATAGAAAAGAATCAGTTTCTATGAAAAATTTAATCCTTTATGCACGCAAAAGAGGAGGTAAATCGATGGCTGAAAAATTAGCTGGTGAAATTGTAGATGCTTATAATAGCCAAGGTGCTGCATTTAGGAGAAAAGAGGATGTACATCGCATGGCTGAAGCAAATCGTGCTTTCGCACATTTCAGATTTTAATAAGAAAGATTAGGTAAGAAAGATGGAAAAAGGTTTAAAGAATACATTATTATATACGCGAAACATCGGGGTTATGGCTCATATCGATGCTGGTAAAACTACCACATCGGAACGCATTTTGTTTTATACAGGTTTAACTCATAAGATTGGTGAAGTGCATGATGGTGCTGCTACCATGGACTGGATGGAACAAGAGCAAGAGAGAGGGATAACTATTACTTCTGCTGCTACAACTACCAGTTGGAAATACAATGATGATCAATATAAAATAAACTTAATTGACACTCCAGGACACGTTGACTTTACTGTTGAAGTTGAACGCTCATTACGTGTGCTTGATGGAGCTGTTGCAGCATTTTGTGCTGTTGGAGGTGTTGAGCCACAGTCTGAAACTGTTTGGCGTCAAGCAGACAAGTATAATGTTCCACGAATTGGTTATGTAAATAAAATGGACCGTTCGGGAGCTAACTTCTTGGAAGTTGTTAGCCAAGTAAAAAGTGTTTTAAGAGCAAATGCATGTCCTATACAAATACCTATTGGAGCTGAAGAAGGCTTTAAGGGTGTGGTTGACCTTATTACAATGAAGGCATTGATATGGCATGACGAGACTATGGGTGCAGATTATCACATTGAGGAAATTCCTGCCGATCTTCTTGACGAGGCTAAAGAATGGCGCGAAAAGATGCTTGAGGTTATTGCAGAATGCGATGATGACTTAATGCAAAAGTTCTTTGATTCTCCCGAGTTGATAACTGAAGATGAAATTCATGCAGCTATCCGTAAAGGGACTATTTCAATGCAAATCAATCCGATGTTATGCGGTTCATCTTTCAAAAACAAAGGTGTACAAGTTTTATTGGATGCCGTTTGTGCCTATTTGCCAAGTCCTTTGGACGCTGGAGCTATTGAAGGAATCGATCCCGATGATTCAAACAAGATTTTAGTACGCAATCCTGATCCGAAAGAACCTATGTGTGCGCTAGCTTTCAAGATTGCAACCGATCCTTTTGTTGGTCGCTTGTGTTTTTTCAGGGTTTACTCAGGTGTTTTAGATGCTGGCACCTATGTTTACAATACTCGCTCAAGAAAAAGAGAGAGGATTTCTCGTATATTCCAAATGCACTCTAATAAGCAAAACCCGAAAGAATTTATTGCTTGTGGAGATATTGGAGCGGGAGTAGGGTTTAAAGATATTCGTACAGGAGATACCTTATGCGATGAGAAATTTCCTATCACTCTTGAGTCGATGGACTTCCCAGACCCTGTTATTGGTATAGCGGTTGAACCAAAAACACAAAAAGATTTGGACAAACTATCTAATGGTTTGGCTAAGTTAGCTGAAGAAGATCCAACATTTACAGTTAAGACTGACGAAGAAACAGGACAAACTGTTATTTCAGGTATGGGTGAACTTCACTTAGAGATAATTATTGATCGTTTAAAGCGTGAATTTAAAGTGGAAGCCAATCAAGGTCGTCCACAGGTTTCATATAAAGAGGCTATTTCTAAGCCAGTTGAATTACGGGAAACTTACAAGAAGCAATCGGGTGGACGTGGAAAGTTTGCTGATATGATTGTTCGAGTTGAACCAGCTGATTCAGATTTTGAAGGTGAATTGCAGTTTATAGACCAAGTAAAGGGAGGAAATATTCCTAAAGAATATATACCTTCTATTCAAAAAGGTTTTGAGCGTGCAATGAAAACAGGAGTTTTAGCAGGATATCCATTAGACAAATTGAAAGTAACCTTAATAGATGGTTCTTATCACGCAGTCGATTCAGACCAGCTTTCTTTTGAGATATGTGCAATACAAGCATTTAGACATGCTTCAGAAAAAGCGGCACCAGTTTTAATGGAGCCAATAATGAAAGTTGAAGTTGTTACTCCCGAAGAAAGTATGGGAGATGTAATTTCAGACTTGAACAAACGTCGTGGACAAATTGAGGGAATGGAATCTAACCGCTCTGGAGCTCGCATTGTGAAAGCACTTGTTCCATTGGCAGAGATGTTTGGTTATGTTACTACATTACGCACTATAACATCGGGTCGCGCTACATCCACAATGACTTTTTCTCATTTTGAAACAGTTTCATCTTCAATCGCAACTCAAGTTCTTACTGAGGTTACAGGACGAGTAGATTTGATTAAATAATATAATAATTTTATGAGCCAAAAAATCAGAATTAAACTGAAATCCTACGATTATAGCTTGGTAGATAAATCAGCAGAGAAAATCGTAAAAACGGTAAAAGCAACGGGAGCTGTTGTTAGTGGTCCAATACCCCTTCCAACTCACAAACGTATTTTTACAGTAAACCGTTCTACATTCGTTAATAAAAAGTCTCGCGAACAATTTCAACTTTCGTCTTTTAAACGATTGATTGATATATACAGTTCGACGGCCAAGACAGTTGACGCACTTATGAAACTTGAATTACCAAGTGGTGTTGAAGTAGAAATTAAAGTATAACTCGCAATTATAAATTTGTGTTGATTTTTAAACATAATTATTGCTGATAGCGAGTAAAATATTATATTCAATTTATTAATAACAATGCTTCAAGGATTCTAAAAGAAATCTTTGAGGTCAAACAAAAAACAGAGAAATGCCAGGATTAATTGGAAAGAAAATCGGAATGACATCCGTTTTCAGTGCCGATGGAAAAAATGTTCCATGCACTGTTATTGAAGTGGGTCCTTGCGTTGTTACTCAAGTTAAAACGGCTGATACTGATGGATATGAATCTATTCAGATTGGTTATATGGAAAAAAAAGAAAAAAGTTCCGTAAAACCAGAATTAGGTCATTTTAAAAAAGCTGGAGTAGCACCAATGAGACACTTGGCTGAGTTCAAAGGTTTTGGAGACAGATTTAAGTTAGGTGAAAAAATTACTGTGAACATCTTTAATGATGTTTTGTATGTAGATGTTGTAGGGATCTCAAAAGGAAAAGGTTTTCAAGGTGTTGTTAAAAGACACGGCTTTTCAGGTGTAGGTCAAACAACTCATGGTCAAAAAGATCGTTTAAGAGCTCCAGGTTCAATTGGAGCAGCATCATACCCTGCTAAAGTTTTTAAGGGAATGCGAATGGGTGGTCAAATGGGTAACGGACGTGTAACTGTTCAAAACCTTCAAGTTATTAAAGTTATTCCCGAACATAACCTTTTATTATTGAAAGGTTCTGTTCCAGGAGGAAAAGGTTCAATATTATATATAGAGAAATAAAAATGGAATTAAGTATATACAATATAAAAGGCGAAATAACAGATAAAAAGGTTACGCTAAATGATTCCATTTTCGGAATAGAACCTAATAAACATGTTATTTGGTTAGATGTAAAACAATACAGAGCTAATCAACGTCAAGGTACGCATAAAACTAAAGAGCGTAATGCAGTAACAGGAAGCACACGTAAGATAATACGTCAAAAAGGTAGTGGTGGAGCCCGTAGAGGCGATATCAAGTCTCCTCTTTTAGTTGGTGGTGGTCGCGCATTTGGTCCCAGGCCACGCGATTATGGTTTTAAATTAAATAAAAAGGAAAAAGCACTGGCTCGTAAATCAGCTTTTTCTTTAAAAGCGCAAAACAATGCTATTCTTATTATTGAAGACTTCGATTTAGAAATACCTAAAACAAAAAGCATTGTAGAAATGGCTAATAATTTAAAGCTTAACAATAAAAAATTACTTTTAGTTTTACCAAGTCAAAATAAAAACGTATATTTGTCGGCCCGAAATCTGAGCAATGTTAATATCGTAACAGCTTCAGATATAAATACATATAAAATATTGGATTGTGCAAGTCTTGTACTTACCGAATCTTCTATTGACGCTATTGATAACTTATTTAAAGTAAGAGAGGAAAAATAATGGGAATTATTATCAAACCAATTTTCACAGAAAAACAAACCGACATTACCGACAAATTCGATAATCGTTACGGTTTTATTGTTGTTCCTACTGCAAACAAGGTAGACATTAAAAATGCAATAGAAGAATTATATAATGTTCATGTGGTTCGCGTTAACACGATTAAATATAACGGAAAGTTGAAAAGTCGTTTCACTAAATCAGGAGTAGTTCAAGGACGAACGCCTTCATTTAAAAAAGCTATTGTAACCCTTAAAAAGGGGGAAACAATTGATTTATACAGTAACATATAATATATAATGGCAATACGTAAATTTAAGCCCACAACACCGGGGCAGAGACATAAAATTATCGGTTCTTTCGAAAATATCACTACGAACGTACCGGAGAAATCTCTTGTTGTTGGTAAAGGTGCGTCGGGTGGACGTAATAGTCAAGGTAAAATGACAGTTCAGTACCTTGGAGGCGGACACAAAAGACGATACCGAATTATCGACTTCAAAAGAAGAAAAGATGGGATTCCTGCTGTTGTTAAAACAATAGAATATGACCCAAATCGTTCTGCAAGAATTGCATTACTTTTCTATGCAGATGGAGCCAAAACATATATCTTGGCCCCAAACGGATTGCAAGTAGGAACCACAGTGATGTCAGGAGCTGACGCAGCACCTGAAGTAGGGAATTCTTTACCCCTTTCTAAGATACCTTTAGGAACAGTTATTCATAATATTGAATTACGACCTGGACAAGGTGCTAAAATGGTACGTTCGGCTGGAACTTTCGCACAATTAACTTCTCGCGAAGGTGATTATGCCGTAATTAAGATGCCCTCTGGAGAAATTCGTAAAATACTTTCTGCATGTAAAGCTACTATTGGGAGTGTTGGTAATTCGGATCATAAATTAGAGATATCAGGTAAAGCTGGTCGTTCAAGATGGTTAGGACGTCGTCCTCACAACCGTGGTGTTACAAAGAATCCTGTAGATCATCCAATGGGTGGTGGAGAAGGTCGTGCATCAGGTGGACATCCAAGATCACCAAAAGGCTTATACTCAAAGGGCTTGAAAACTAGAGCTCCTAAAAAACATTCTTCTAAGTACATTGTAGAAAGAAGAAAAAAGAAATAATCTGATTAATTTTTAAAACTATGAGTAGATCATTAAAAAAAGGTCCATATATTGACGTTAAATTAGATAATAAAGTCTCTGTCATGAATGAAAGCGGAAAAAAAACTGTTTTGAAAACATGGGCAAGAGCTTCTATGATTTCTCCGGATTTTGTTGGTCATACCATTGCTGTTCATAATGGGTATAAATTCATTCCCGTCTATATTACAGAAAATATGGTTGGACATAAACTTGGCGAATTTGCTTTGACGCGTACTTATCGTGGTCACGCAGGTGCGAGAAAAAGATAAAATACGGAGCCTAAAATAAAATAAAAAGAAAGTAAAAACATGAGTGCTAGAAAAAGAATATCAGCCGAAAAAAGAAAAGAAGCTCGAAAAGAGGTTTCTTTGGCTATTTTAAAGAACGTTCCAACATCTCCTCGAAAAATGCGCTACGTTGTAGACTTGGTTCGGGGTATGGAAGTGTTTAAAGCATTAGGCGTACTAAAGTTTTCGAATAAAGATGCAGCATTAAAAGTAGAAAAACTTTTATTATCAGCAATATCTAATTGGGAACAAAAAAATGAACGTAAAGCCGAAACAGGCGAACTATATATTAAAACTATATCGGTGGATGGAGGATCTATGTTGAAGAGACTACGTCCAGCACCACAAGGACGGGGACACAGAATTAGAAAACGTTCTAATCACGTTACATTGGTGGTAGATACACTAAATTCTGAAAAAAACAATTAAGCCAATGGGACAAAAAGTAAATCCGATATCTAATCGTTTAGGAATCATCAGAGGGTGGGACTCAAACTGGTATGGTGGTAATGATTATGGCGATACTTTACTAGAAGATAGTAAATTACGTAAATATTTGAATGCTCGTTTAGCAAAAGCCAGTGTATCAAGAATAATTATTGAAAGAACTCTTAAATTAGTTACAATCACTATTTGCACCTCTCGTCCGGGAATTATTATCGGTAAAGGTGGATCTGAAGTGGATAAATTAAAAGAGGAATTGAAAAAAATATCTGATAAAGAAGTTCAAATCAATATTTTTGAAATAAAAAAACCTGAATTGGATGCAGTAATTGTAGCAAATAATGTTGCTCGTCAAATAGAAGGTAATATAGCTTATCGTCGTGCTGTTAAGATGGCAATTGCATCTACAATGCGCATGGGTGCGGAAGGAATAAAAATCCAAGTATCGGGTCGATTGAATGGTGCTGAAATGGCTCGTTCTGAAATGTATAAAGAAGGAAGGACTCCTTTGCATACTTTTCGTGCCGATATAGACTATGCTTTAGCTGAAGCTCTGACCAAAGTTGGTCTTATTGGGGTGAAAGTTTGGATATGTCGTGGAGAAATCTATGGTAAAACTGACTTAGCTCCAACGTTTGCAACACAAAAAGATAATCGTGGTCGTAGAGGTGGTCAGCGTAATGCAGGTGGAAGAGAGCAACGTAAAGGCAGAAGAAATTAAATTAATGCTTGAAATAAAATAAAATGTTACAACCGAAGAAAACAAAATTCAGAAGACAACAGAAAGGTCGTATGAAAGGAAATGCCCAACGTGGCAATCAGTTGGCTTTTGGTTCATTTGGGATAAAATCATTGCAGTCTAAATGGATTACTGGACGTCAAATCGAAGCAGCTCGTATTGCTGTTACACGCTATATGCAACGTCAAGGACAAGTTTGGGTGCGTATTTTTCCTGATAAACCAATCACAAAAAAACCAGCTGAAGTGCGTATGGGTAAAGGAAAAGGAGCACCTGAAGGATTTGTTGCACCTGTAACACCTGGAAGAATATTATTTGAAATTGAAGGTGTATCCTTTGATGTAGCTAAAGAAGCATTGCGCTTAGCTGCACAAAAACTACCTGTAACTACACAATTTGTTGTAAGACGGGATTATAGCGAAAACTCATAATCATTAATATAAAAATGAAGTTACAAGAAATTAAGGAATTGTCTGACAAAGATTTGAAAGAGAAGTTGGACGCTGAAAAACTATCGTTAAATCAACTGGTTATTAGTCATAGTATTACTCCACTTGATAATCCGAGCATCTTAAAAGAAAAAAGAAAAGATATTGCACGTATCAATACAGAGATTCGTTCAAGAGAAATCAACAAAGCATAAACCAATAATGGAAACGAGAAATTTAAGAAAAGAAAGAGTGGGGGTCGTTTTCAGTAATAAAATGGAGAAATCTATCACTGTTGCTGTAAAATGGAAAGAAAAACACCCTATATATGGGAAGTTCGTTAATAAAACGAAGAAATTTCACGCGCATGATGAGAAGAATGACTGTAACATTGGAGATACAGTTAGAATAATGGAAACACGTCCTTTGAGTAAAACAAAGAGATGGAGATTGATAGAAATTTTAGAAAGAGCTAAATAACATGATACAACAAGAATCAAGATTAGCTGTGACAGATAACAGCGGTGCAAAAGAAGCAATGTGTATTCGTGTATTAGGTGGTACTAAAAGACGCTACGCATCAGTAGGAGATGTAATTGTCGTGACTGTGAAACATGTAATCGCTTCAAGCGAAGTTAAAAAAGGAGCTGTATCAAGAGCTATAATCGTAAGAACAAAAAAAGAAATTCGTCGACCTGACGGATCATATATTCGCTTTGATGATAATGCCTGTGTTTTATTAAATACTGCTGGTGAATTACGAGGAAGTCGTATTTTTGGTCCTGTTGCTAGAGAATTACGTTCGACAAACATGAAGATTGTTTCATTAGCGCCTGAAGTGCTTTAATCATTTAAAATAATTAAAACTATAATGAGTAAATTACATATAAAGAAAGGCGATACTGTTTACGTTAATTCTGGAGAAGATAAAGGTAAAACTGGAACAGTTCTGCAAGTTCTTATTAATAAAGATCGTGCAATTGTTGAAGGTATTAATATGATATCTAAACATTCTAAACCTAGTGCACAGAATCCTCAAGGAGGAATAGAGAAAATGGAAGCCGCAATACATATTTCTAATTTAAATTTGGTTGATCCTAAAACTGGAAAACCAACTCGAATTGGTAGAAAAGTAGATAGCAAAGGCAAATTGGTGAGATATGCTAAAAAATCAGGGGAGGAAATTAAATGAGTACTATAGTAAACTTCAAAGAAGACTATAATAGTAGGATAGTTCCTGCTTTGGTTAAAGAGTTTTCATATCAATCAATTATGCAAGCTCCTAAATTGGTTAAGATAGTTATAAATCAGGGTTTAGGAATAGCTGTTGCTGATAAAAAAATTATAGAAACATCCATCAATGAATTGACTGCAATTACTGGTCAGAAGGCTGTTACTACTTATTCAAAAAAAGATATATCTAATTTCAAATTGCGCAAGAAGATGCCAATTGGTGTTCGTGTGACTCTTCGTCATGATAAAATGTATGAGTTTCTTGAAAGATTAATTCGTGTAGCTTTACCACGTACGCGTGATTTTAGAGGGATTGATGCAAAACTTGACGGTAGAGGTAATTATACTCTTGGAATTCAAGAGCAGATTATTTTCCCAGAAATTAATATTGATAAAATATCAAAGATTTTGGGAATGAATATCACATTTGTAACAACTGCTGAAACTGATGAAGAGGGATATGCATTATTAAGAGAGTTTGGCTTACCATTCAAAACTGAAAAAAAGAATAATTAAATGGCAAAAGAATCAATGAAAGCTCGCGAGGTGAAAAGAGCAAAGTTAATCGCCCGATACGCTGAAAAACGCGCCAGGCTTAAAGCGGAAGGTGATTATGATGCGCTCCAAGCTTTACCAAAAAATGCCTCTCCTGTTCGTGCTCACAATCGTTGCAAGATAACAGGACGTCCAAAAGGATATATACGCCAGTTTGGTATTTCTCGTATACAATTTAGAGAAATGGCATCTCAAGGTTTAATCCCAGGTGTCAAAAAAGCAAGTTGGTAATTACTTCTAGCGCAAAAAAATCAAATTAAATATTGTCTCGAAAATCGAGATCAATTTAAATCAATAATAAATATGACAGATCCAATAGCAGACTATTTGACGCGTTTAAGGAACAGTATTCAAGCACATCATCGTGTTGTTGACATTCCTGCATCAAATCTAAAAAGAGATATAACTAAAATACTCTTTGATAAAGGATACATACTTAATTATAAGTTTGTAGACGAAGGACCTCAAGGTATTATTAAAATAGCCTTGAAATACGATCCAGTAACTAAAGTTAATGCAATTAAGAAATTAATTCGTATTTCTTCACCCGGACTACGTCAGTATGTAGGTTTCAAAGAAATGCCACGCGTTTTAAATGGATTAGGTATAGCAATAGTGTCTACCTCTCATGGAGTAATGACTGATAAAGAAGCCAAAACAGAAAAAGTTGGTGGAGAAGTTTTATGTTACATATATTAAAATAAGATAGATATGTCAAGAATAGGAAAATTACCGATAACATTACCTTCTTCAGTTACTATAAATATCTCAGAGCAAAACCAGGTTACAGTTAAAGGACCAAAAGGAGAATTAAAGCAACAGGTAAATGCAGATATGAAAATTGCTATAAACGATGGTGTTTTAACAATAGAAAGACCCTCAGAAGCAAAAGAACATAAAGCATTACATGGACTTTATAGATCTTTGATTAATAATATGGTTATAGGTGTAACAGAAGGTTTCCGAAAAGAATTAGAATTAGTGGGTGTTGGTTACAGGGTAACTAACAACGGACAAATTTTAGATTTATCATTAGGTTTTACTCATTCAATTTTCTTGGAATTACCAACCGAGGTTAAGATTGAGACTAAAATGGAAAGGAATAAAAGCCCACTTATTATTTTAGAATCTTGCGATAAACAATTAATTGGTCAAGTATGTGCTAAGATACGCTCATTTAGATCTCCTGAGCCATATAAGGGTAAAGGTGTACGTTTTGTAGGTGAACAAATTCGCCGCAAATCTGGAAAAACAGCTGCAAGTAAATAATTCACGTAAACTGAAATTACAATGTTAACAAAGTTAGAGAAAAGATTAAAAATAAAGAAGCGTGTTCGCGGTAAAGTCATGGGTACAAGTGAATGTCCTCGTTTAAGTGTTTACCGAAGCAACAAACAAATATATGCTCAAATAATTGATGATATTGCAGGAAATACTTTAGCAGCAGCTACATCTTTGAAAATTGAAGATAAACTTCCTAAGAAAGAAATTGCAGCAAAAGTTGGCGAACTCATTGCAGGTAAAGCATTAGAAGCCGGTATAGAGAAAGTTTCATTTGACAGAAATGGCTATCTTTATCATGGTCGTGTTAAAGAATTAGCAAACGCAGCTCGTAAAGCAGGACTTAAATTTTAAAATCATGGCAAGAGTAAATAATAAAGTAAAGACTACTAACGATATTGAGTTAAAGGATAGATTAGTAGCAATTAATAGAACAACTAAAGTAACTAAAGGAGGGCGTACATTTACATTTTCCGCCATGGTAGTAGTTGGCAACGAAGATGGTATTGTTGGATGGGGTTTAGGTAAAGCTGGTGAAGTTACAACAGCTATTGCTAAAGGTGTCGAAGCAGCAAAAAAGAACTTGGTTAATATACCTGTTTATAAAGGAACTATACCACACGAACAGATTTCTCGTTTTAGTGGTGCTGAAGTTTTCATGAAGCCTGCAGTTACAGGTACTGGTGTAAAAGCTGGTGGTGCGATGCGTGCTGTACTTGAGAGTGTTGGTATAACTGACGTTTTGGCTAAGTCAAAAGGTTCATCAAATCCTCACAATCTTGTAAAAGCTACAATCAAAGCCTTAACTGAACTTAGAGATCCTATTACAGTAGCACAAACTCGTGGTGTTGGTTTAGATAAAGTATTTAACGGATAATAAAAGGAGAATTTCTAAGATGGCTAAAATCAAGATTAAACAGACAAAAAGCAGAATTGGATCTCCTAAAGATCAAACAAGAACGTTAGATGCTTTAGGACTTCGCAAAATGAATAAAATTGTTGAACACGAGGATAATGCAACAATTAGAGGAATGATTACAAAAGTGAATCACTTAGTAACAATAGTAGAATAGAAATAAAGATAATAATACATTAGAAAATGAATTTATCGAATTTAAAACCAGCAGTAGGAGCAACTAAAACACGCAAAAGAATTGGCCGTGGTCAAGGGTCAGGTTTAGGGGGTACTTCTACTAGAGGCCATAAAGGAGCACAATCAAGATCCGGTTATTCAAGAAAAATCGGTTTCGAAGGTGGACAGATGCCAATTCAGCGTCGTTTACCGAAGTTTGGTTTTACCCCTTTAAAAAGGACAGAATACAGAGTAATTAATTTAGATAAGCTACAAGAATTAGCTCATAATAATAATCTCACTGTAATTGATACAGAGATTATGATTAAGGCTGGTTTGATGTCTCCAAAACATCTATTTAAAGTTCTTGGAAACGGAACATTAACAACCAAGTTAGAGGTGAAGGCTCATGCATTTTCGAAATCGGCTGAAGAAGCAATTATAAACGCAGGTGGAACAGCTGTAAAAATCCAATAACATGAGATTTGTTAAAACAATTGAGAATATTTGGAAAATCGAGGATCTAAGGAAAAGACTTATAACAACTCTTTTTTTTATCGCTATTTACCGTTTTGGTTCGTTTGTTGTATTACCAGGAGTTGATCCTGTGCAACTACAGGCTTTACAATCAAACGCTAGTACAGGTCTCTTGAGTTTGTTAGATATGTTTTCAGGTGGAGCTTTTGCCAATGCTTCAATTTTTGCATTAGGTATCATGCCCTACATTTCTGCATCCATTGTAATTCAGTTATTAGGTGTAGCATTACCGTATTTTCAAAAGCTCCAACGTGAAGGCGAAAGTGGACGTACCAAAATGAATCAATATACTCGTTACTTAACTGTAATGATTTTAATGGTACAAGGACCTGCTTATATATATGGAGCTTTAGGAGCTGCAGTACCAGGTGGTTTTTGGGATTGGGTATTACCAACTACAATTATTTTAGCTTCTGGGAGTATGTTTGTTTTATGGTTAGGAGAACGTATTACAGATAAAGGTATTGGAAATGGTATTTCTTTTATTATCTTGATTGGTATTATAGCTCGATTACCACATGCTTTAATAGGCGAGTTTGATTCTCGATTAAGAGATTCTGGTGGTGGTTTAATTGTATTTATGCTTGAAATAGTGTTTTTGTTGTTTATTATTGCAGCAGCTATTATGTTGGTTCAAGGTGCAAGAAAAGTACCCGTTCAATATGCTAAACGAATTGTAGGTAACAGACAATATGGAGGTGTACGTCAGTATATACCATTGAAAGTAAATGCTGCCAATGTGATGCCAATTATTTTTGCACAAGCAATTATGTTTATACCAATTACAGTTGCAAATTTCACTGCAAAAGAAGGTGGTGGCTTTTTATCAGCATTGATGGATCATACAAGTGTGTGGTATAATATACTATTTGCACTCATGATTATAGCATTTACCTATTTCTATACAGCTATCACAATAAATCCTACTCAAATGGCTGAGGATTTAAAGCGAAACAATGGCTTTATTCCAGGAGTGAAACCAGGCAAAAGAACAGCTGAGTATATTGATACAATTATGTCACGCATTACATTACCTGGGTCCGTATTTTTAGCGCTTGTTGCTATTATGCCTGCCTTTGCAAGTTTCTTTGGTGTAAGTGGACAGTTTGCTCAATTTTTCGGTGGCACTTCTTTGCTAATTATTGTGGGTGTTGTATTAGACACTTTACAACAAATAGAAAGCCACTTACTCATGCGTCATTACGATGGGTTGTTGAAATCAGGTAAAATAAAAGGACGAACAGGTTCGATAGCAGCCTACTAAAAGACAACAATTAAAGCGATGAGTGAGAATATGATCTATCTTAAAACAGACGAAGAAATTGAGTTAATGCGAGAAAGTAACCGCTTAGTTGGTATGACACTTGGAGAGTTATCTAAGCATATTCAACCTGGTGTTACAGGATTGCAACTCGATAAAATTGCGGATGAATTTATAAGAGATCATAGAGCAGTTCCTTCTTTTTTAGGTTATGGAGGTTTTCCCAACTCTATTACAACTTCTGTGAATGAAAATGTAGTTCATGGAATACCAAATAACACTCCTCTGCAAGAAGGAGATGTTGTTTCGATTGACTGTGGTACGAGCTTAAACGGATATAGTGGTGATTCAGCCTATACATTTTGTGTAGGTGAAGTGGATGAAAAAACAAAAGAGTTATTGAGGGTTACTCTTAAATCACTTTATTTGGGTATAGAACAAGCAAAAGAAGGCAACAGAATTGGAGATATCAGTAATGCTGTACAGTCTTACTGCGAAAAACAAGGTTATTCTGTAGTAAGAGAGTTAGTAGGACACGGAATTGGTCAAAAAATGCACGAAGCACCTGAAGTCCCCAATTATGGTAGACGGGGCACAGGACCATTAATAAAAAATGGTATGTGTATTGCTATTGAACCAATGATAAATATGGGTAGTAAAAATGTTGTTTTTGAAAAAGATGGTTGGACTGTTCGAACAAAAGACCGTAAACCTTCAGCACATTTTGAACACACAATAGCAGTTCGAAATGGAAAGGCCGACATTTTATCAACTTTTGAATTTATAAAAGATAATCTTTAAACATCGTAATTAATAGTAATGGCTAAACAAGCAGCAATAGAACAAGACGGAGTTATTATAGAAGCGTTATCAAACGCAATGTTCCGAGTAGAATTAGAAAATGGGCACGAAATTACAGCTCATATTTCAGGTAAAATGCGTATGCACTACATCCGTATCTTGCCTGGAGATAGAGTTCGAGTAGAAATGTCGCCCTACGACCTTTCTAAAGGAAGAATATCATTCAGATACAAATAAAAACAGATATGAAAGTAAGAGCATCACTGAAAAAACGTACAGCCGATTGTAAAATAGTAAGAAGAAAAGGTCGTCTGTATATTATAAACAAGAAAAATCCTAAGTTTAAACAACGCCAAGGATAAAATTAGTATTTTTGTAAAAAACAAATAAATATATGGCTATAAGAATTGTAGGTGTCGATTTACCGCAAAATAAAAGAGGCGAAATAGCCTTAACTTATATCTTCGGAATCGGACGCAGCGCATCCAAAAGTATTTTAGAAAAGGCTGAAGTTGATAGAAATATCAAAGTAAAAGACTGGACTGATGATCAAGCAGCTCGCATACGTGAGCTTATTTCCGAAGAATATACAGTCGAAGGAGATTTACGCTCAGAAGTACAGCTCAACATTAAACGATTGATGGACATAGGTTGTTACCGTGGTATCAGACATCGTATTGGATTACCCGTTCGTGGACAAAGTACAAAAAACAATGCACGCACACGAAAAGGAAGAAAGAAAACAGTTGCAAATAAGAAAACAGCTACCAAATAAAAAGTGATTAAGTAACATGGCAAAAAGAAGTGTCGCAGCAAAAAAAAGGAATGTAAAAATTAGTTCAATGGGGCAAGCCCATATACATTCATCGTTTAACAATATCATTGTTTCATTGACTAATGAAGATGGACAAGTAATAAGTTGGTCATCTGCAGGTAAAATGGGCTTTAGAAGCTCAAAGAAAAACACACCTTATGCAGCTCAGATGGTAGCATCAGATTGTGCAAAAACAGCATTTGATTTAGGTTTGCGTAAAGTAAAGGTATATGTAAAAGGCCCAGGTAATGGTCGTGAGTCGGCTATTAGAACAATTCACGGTACCGGTATAGAGGTAATGGAGATTGTTGATGTTACACCATTACCACATAATGGTTGTCGTCCACCTAAGAAAAGAAGAGTATAATCAGTAATTTAAGTTTCATTTAAAATTGGAACTTAAACTGTGATTAAGATTACATGACAACTTCTCGGTAATCGCGGCTGCACAGTTTAGGGTTCATCAGAAAAAGAATAATTTATAAATAATGGCAAGATATATTGGTCCAAAATCCAGAATCGCACGTAAATTAGGCGAACCCATTTTCGGTCCGGATAAAGTACTTTCAAAAAAGAACTATCCTCCAGGACAACACGGAAATTCAAGAAGAAGAAAAACATCTGAATATGGTATTCAGTTACGCGAAAAACAACGCGCTAAATACACCTATGGTGTTTTAGAAAAACAATTCCGTATTACTTTTGATAAAGCAGCCCGTAGTAAAGGAATTACTGGTGAAGTATTACTTCAACTTTTAGAGTCAAGATTAGATAATGTTGTATACAGATTGGGTATAGCTCCTACACGTGCAGCTGCACGTCAGTTAGTATCACATCGCCACATAACAGTTGATGGAAACATTGTAAATATTCCTTCATATAGCGTTAAAGGTGGTCAACTTATAGGTGTAAGGGAAAAATCTAAATCTTTGGAAGTAATAAGCAATGCACTTGAAGGCTTCAATCATAGTAAATACCCTTGGTTAGAATGGGAAAGAACTACACTCAGTGGAAAATTATTACACTGGCCTGAAAGATCAGACATCCCAGAAAATATAAAAGAACAATTAATAGTAGAATTATATTCTAAATAAAGATTTCATGGCAATTTTAGCATTTCAAAAACCCGATAAAGTAATTATGTTGCAAGACGATGCGTCTTACGGGAAATTCGAATTTCGCCCGTTGGAGCCTGGATATGGTGTAACCATCGGGAACGCATTGCGACGTATTTTGCTTTCTTCGCTAGAAGGATTTGCGATCACATCCATCAAGATTGAAGGAGTTGATCATGAGTTCGCTTCACTACCTGGAGTTATAGAAGATGTTTCAAACATTATTCTTAACTTAAAGCAAGTAAGATTTAAACAAATTGTAGACGAAATAGATAACGAAAAAGTTAGCATCAAATTCTCGGGTTCACAAGAGTTTAAAGCTGGAGATATTGCTCGTTTAATGACTGGATTTGAAGTGCTAAATCCTGATTTGGTAATATGCCACTTAGAGAAGAAAGCAGAAATCCGAATGGATGTTTATGTTAACAAAGGTCGTGGTTATGTATCGGCTGATGAAAACAGAGAAACTTTCCTTGATGATGACATTCAACTTCTCGCAATAGATTCAATTTTTACTCCAATAAGGAATGTGAAATACGAAATTGAAAACTATCGTATTGAGCAAAAGACAGATTACGAAAAACTGAATTTCGAAATTGTTACTGACGGTTCTATTCATCCTAAGGAAGCTTTGAAAGAAGCAGCAAAAATATTGATTCATCATTTCATGCTTTTCTCAGACGATAAAATCATGTTGGAGACAATTGATGCTGACAATTTAGAAGAGTTTGATGAAGAATTACTTCACATGCGTCAACTACTGAAACGTAAGCTATCTGATCTTAATCTATCAGTGAGAGCACTTAACTGTTTAAAAGCAGCAAATGTTGAAACACTCGGAGAATTAGTGGAGCATAACAAAAATGACCTACTTAAATTTCGTAATTTCGGCAAGAAGTCGCTTGCAGAACTCGAAGAGCTACTGGATGGATTGAATCTTACTTTTGCTATGGATATTTCCAAATATAAATTAGATAAAGACTAAATAAGAAATGAGACATAATAAAAAATTTAATCACTTAGGTCGTACATCATCTCATCGTGGTGCTATGCTTTCTAATATGTCAGCTTCATTGATTATGCATAAACGTATTTTCACTACTGTTGCTAAAGCTAAAGCATTGAGGAAAGTTGTCGAGCCTATTATTACAAGGTCTAAAGAAGATACAACTCATTCAAGAAGAGTCGTTTTTAGCACACTTCAAAATAAAGAGGCAATAAACGAACTATTCCAAAATGTTTCTCAAAAAGTTGCAGATCGTCCAGGTGGGTATACTCGCATCATTAAAACAGGTCATCGTTTAGGTGATAATGCAGCGATGTGTTTCATAGAGCTGGTTGATTACAATGAGCACATGCTTAAGGACAGTTCAACAGCTAAGAAAACTAGAACACGTCGCTCTCGTCGCGGATCATCTGCAGCAAAGGTTGAGGAAACAACAACCGAAGCAAATGTAAGCGAGGTGGAAAAGGCTGATGTTGAAAATGTTGAACCTGAAGAAACTAAAGCAGAAACAACAGTTATTGATGAAACTGAACCAACAACAAATCAAGATGTAAAAGATGAGCCTAAAACCGAGACGGAATAAAGGTAAATCATTTTGAAATGATTATTTTAAAAACGTTGCAATTAATTTTGTAGCGTTTTTTTATGTTTCTAATTGAAACAATCTGTTGATATTAAATGTTATGATAGTCAACTTGTTATATTAGATTGTTATGTCAAAGAGAAAAGTTATTGTTATCGGTTGCGGATTTGGAGGTCTTCAGTTTATTAAAAACCTTAAGAAGAATGCGTTTGATATATTGCTTATCGATAAAGTGAACCACCATCAATTCCAACCTTTATTTTATCAGGTTGCTGCATCACAAATTGAACCGGCAACAATTTCATTTCCTATCCGCAAGATATTTCAAAACAGAAAAGATGTTCGCATTCGATTAGCCAATGTAGAAGGCATCAAGGATAACGAGAAAATAGTTGAAACTTCAATTGGTGATTTCACCTACGATTATTTAGTTATTGCTACAGGCGCTAAAACAAACTATTTTAATAATATTGAAATTGAAGAGCATTCTTTAAGTTTAAAGTCAACCTATAAAGCCATGACTATTCGTAATAAAACACTCTTAAATTTTGAGGAGATTTTACACAACAAAGATAATATTGGCTTGTATAACATTGTCATTGTGGGTGGAGGTGCAACGGGTGTTGAGTTAGCGGGTGCTTTTGCAGAGATGAAAAAAGAAGTTCTACCTAAAGACTATCCCAATATTTTAGCTCACAAAGTAAATGTTTACCTCTTAGAAGGAAGTGGTCATACATTATCTGCCATGAGTCCATTCGCTCAAAAACATTCGGAAAAGTATCTCAGAAAGATGGGCGTTATAGTAAAGACTGGTGTGTTTGTTAAAGATTATGATGGAGAAAAAGTAACTTTGAACAATGGCGAAACTATATTTTCTAAAAATGTTATATGGTCAGCGGGCGTTAAAGGGAATTCAATTAAAGGAATTCCAAGTGAATTGTTACTTCCATCTATGAGAATAAAAGTAGATAGAACGAATAAAATAACAACATTGGATGGAGTATTTGCAATAGGTGATGTAGCGTATATGGAAACTGAAAAATATCCAAAAGGACATCCACAGTTAGCCAATGTTGCTATTGGTCAAGCAAAGAATTTGGCTAAAAACCTAAATTTGATTGTTAATAGAAAACATGACAATCTAAAACCTTACGAATATCGTAATTTAGGAACAATGGCAACCGTGGGGCGTAACAAAGCAGTCGTTGATCTTCCTTTTGCTAAATTTAAAGGCCGATTTGCATGGTTTGTTTGGATGTTTCTTCACTTGATGTTAATCTTGAGTGTTAGAAATAAGTTGGTTATCTTCATTAACTGGGCTTGGAATTATATTACTAAAAACAGCTCATTGCGTTTAATACTAACTGACGATAAAGAAAGCACCGAAATTAATTAGAATTTCGTATTTTTGTTTTAATTCATTTACAAAGAAAGTTGCATCATGAAACGCATTCAATTTTTTCTACTTTTCACATTGATGATTTCTGTATCCTTTGCTCAACTCTATAAACCGCAGCATAGTCCTACATTTCTTTTAACGGGCGCATCTTTTGCATCCCCCAACAATGGGTGGTTTGAGTTAGGCTGCGAAACACTGGGTGCTACACCTATCAATAGAGCTATAGGCGGAGAAGCTGTTGCCGATGCAGCCAATCGCATGAGTCAAGGCTCATTGTATAGCAAAGAGGAGTTTGAAAATATTGATGCACTTGTATTGATGCAAGTACATGAAAAAGACGTTTTTGATGAATCGCAATTAATGGTAGATTATAACGATTATAAAACACCTTTCAATAGAGATAACTATGCTGCTGCTTTCGACTATGTTATAAAAAGATACATTGCTGAATGTTACAACCTCAAATTTGATGAGAGCTCCCAATACTATAACACACGTCATGGCAAGCCAGCAGTTGTAGTGCTATGTACCCATTGGCACGATGCGCGCGTAGTTTACAATACATCTGTTCGGAAATTAGCTCAAAAATGGGGCCTTCCAGTAGTTGAGTTCGACAAGTATATTGGATTTTCTAAAACCTCACTACATCCAGTTACGGGAGAACAGTATAGTAGAATATTTGCAGTAGATCGTCAGGAAGTTGATGGCATCACTTATGGCTGGCATCCAGAAAACGGCAAAGACAAATACATACAACAGCGCATGGCTGCAATATTTGCAGACACAATGAGAAAGATATTTCCTTTCAAATAGGCAGTATTAATCTGTGCTAATTATGATCTAAATCAGGCTTTCTAAATCTTTAAAGTCTATTCCTCCCAAACCAAGTAAGCAGAAACAAGCCAATGGTTTAACTTATCTCCTTCAATCTCTTTAGAGTCGGGAATACTTATAGTAAGCGTATGATTTCCTGGCGCTATGTCATTTAGTGAAATGTTTTCTGGAGGAATATTACTGCCTGGACACCAATTAGAGCGAGATAGATCGGAAGAAGCCAATGGTTCTTCAATTTCTTTTTCTGCACGACCATCTTTTGCAATATATGCTACCGTTCTTTTTCTAAGCCACACACCAGTTGATGGATTAAATCTTCTGAAAGAAGCACAATCAGTTCGCCAAGGCGTAAAGCTAAATACTTTTTTATTGTCAATGCTCAATATGTTTTCCTGAGGACGAAACTCGTCACCTCCTGAATGTCCTCCATGTCCAGTGGTTAAATATTTCAAACGCACATTTTTAGCATTAGCTGGTATGGTGAATGGTATTTCTACGTCACGACGCGCAAAAATATCGGGATGCTTTTGCCCAATATAATAAACTGTATTGATAAGTGGTTCAACATGCGAGTCTGGCATAATATTGCACGTTAACTGACTCTCGTAGTAGATCAATTCCAAATCAATCACATATCCCTCTTTTGTCCAAGTATCAATAAAAACACCAACATACACTTCATCTTCAAAAAGAGGTAACAGGTCTGTTATATCTTCCTCCCAAATCACATTTTCGGCCCAACCGTCTATGTAAACAGGTTTACGCTTTGCAGACAGTTCATTGTCAATAGCACTATAATGACCAACACCAAAAGGGGTCATAAATCGGATAATTTCTACAGTAGGTTTATAATTCTCCCCTTGAACTATTCCTGTCAAATTTTCATATCGTGCTGTATCCTGTTTTGGATATTTTGCCTTGTTTTGAGCAACATTCATCATGTTTATTCCCGACTCATTAGGGATTATGAAGCAAGAACCAGATTTGTCCCAGCGGTCACCGTTGGAAACAAGCGTGATTTTTGCTGACAACTTTGTGCTATGTGTAAATTTAGGCAGGCGCACTTTTTTCAGAACAATACGCCCATTGCCAATATAAACAGTGCTGTCTATTTGATGTAACGCATCTGGGTGTGTCGAAGGATCAAAATTGATTAAGGTTTTAGAGAAAACGCTTTCTGTATCTTGATGCACTGCCTGCGCATTTAAAATAAAGGTAACGCAAAGGAGCAGAAATATGAGACCATTTTTTTTATTCATAATTGTTTTGATTATCTTTATTTGTTACAAATAGAAAGGTACTACACAGACATTTATTTATGTTTCAGACTAAATAATTACTCACGCAAAAATAAAGAAAAAGTTTATATTTGTAGAACAAACTAATATAATTTAAATTATGAGGATAAAAGATATACTTCAAATCATGGAAACGTTAGCACCATTGGCACTTCAGGAGAAGTATGACAACAGTGGAATACAGGTAGGCGATCAAAATAGAGAAGCAACTGGTGCTCTTTTTTGCATAGATGTTACTGAAGATGTTATAGATGAAGCTATTTCGTTGAAATGCAATTTAATCATTGCTCATCATCCCATAGCTTTTAAATCATTTAAATCCTTAACAGGACGGAATTATGTAGAGCGATGCATGATTAAAGCCATTAAAAATGACATCACGCTCTACGCTGCTCACACCAATTTAGACAATGCTTCGGGTGGAGTTAACTTTAAACTTGCCCAAATGTTGAGGTTAGACAATGTGAAGATATTGACACCCAAGAAGAATGCACTTTTAAAATTTATTACAACAGTTCCACATGATCATGCAGCCAATGTTCGTAATGCCATTTTTAATGCTGGTGCAGGACATATTGGCAATTACGACAGTTGTAGTTACAACTTAAACGGCGAGGGAACCTTTAAAGCCACAGAAGGAGCTGATCCACATGTAGGTGAGATAGGAGAGTTGCATTTCGAACCCGAGGTGCGTATAGAGACGGTTGTTCCTCTCATTAAGAAAGATGAAGTAATTCGTGCACTCATTGCTGTTCACCCATACGAAGAGCCTGTTTTCGACCTATACCCTATAGCCAATGAATGGGGGCAGGCGGGAAGTGGCATAACGGGAGTTTTACCAGAACCCATTCCTGAGCAAGAGTTTCTCTATCTGCTCAAAGATATTTTCAAATTGCACCATGTCAACTATTCACGTCTCCGTGGCAAAGACATTCGTGAAGTAGCCATTTGTGGAGGCAGTGGCGCTTTTCTTATTGGCGATGCCATTAATTATGGAGCCGATGTTTTGGTGACCGGCGAAGCAAAATACAACGACTTTTATGATGTGGAAGATAAGTTATTGCTTGCAACCATAGGACATTACGAATCCGAAATATGCACAAAGGAGCTTTTTTATGATGTGATATCAAAAAAATATCCTAACTTTGTAATGCATTTATCGGCATTCGATTCAAATCCGGTAAATTATTTGTAAACATAGGCGGTTGACATAAATCCCGCTTCTTGCAAATGATGTAGTAAGCAATAGATATACGAGTAAAGCTCACATCTTATTGATTACTGCATTTTTTTGTCTTAAAACTTAAAACATACACATATTATGGCTACAAAAAAACGTACAAAAAAAGAGAAAGAAGTATCAGTTGAAGATAGACTACGCACGCTGTACAAGCTGCAAATGTATCTTTCTGAAATCGATTCAATTAAGACACTTCGAGGCGAGTTGCCTTTAGAAGTCGCTGACCTTGATGACGAGATTGCTGGATTGGGCACACGTATCAACAAGTTTGAATTAGATTTGAAAGAAATTGAATCAAACTCTCTTCAACAAAAACTGAAGATCGAAACCAGCAATGCTAAAATCGAAAAATACAATACGCAGTTGGAAAATGTGCGTAATAACAAAGAGTTTGATCATTTAACCAAAGAAGTTGAATACGAAACTTTAGAGATTGAATTGGCCGAAAAACGCACTCGCGAATTTAGTCAACTACAAAAAGATATTTCACTTAAGATCGAAGAAGCCAAAACGCTCCTAAATGAAAAAAAAATAGACTTAGAACATAAGCAAAAGGAACTTGAAGATATTGTGTCAGAAACTAAGGCCAATGAAGAGAAAATAAGAGAAAAGGCGAAAAAAGTAGAAGCTTCAATTGAGCCACGCTTGGTAACTGCATTCAGACGCATTCGCAAAAATGCGCGAAATGGCTTGGGCATTGTTCCAATACAACGAGGTGCTTGTGGTGGGTGTTTCAACAAGATTCCACCTCAAAGACAAATGGATATCAAATTAGGTAAGAAGATTATCGTTTGTGAATATTGTGGTAGAATTATGATTGATCCTGAATTTGCTGGCATTAAGGAGTAAGGTTTTCTCATTTCGATAGAAACAAATAATTAGATTTAGAAAAAAAGAGGCTGCAACAAAACAACTGTTGACTGTCTCTTTTTTTATGCACTAAACTTTCAGTCATGCAAACTCAAATATTAATTTAGCTATTTGTGTATTAAGGTGGAACCCTAAGTGTAGAAAAATCACTCCACGAAAAAATTTCACAGTGTGTAGTCATAGTTTGTAGAGATAATTATTGAATTATCTCTACTCCTGTATTCATTCTCATTTATTTTAAATTTCTTCTTCGTTCAAATTGCAAATTCGTCAGAAAGTTAAAATAAAAAAAATTAGCGCTTTCTGACGAACAGAAAGTTCAAATTAAAAATACTGAGACTTTTCGACGGACAGAAAGTACAAATAAAATATTTTTTAACTTTACGACCGTCAGCAAGTATGAAATAAAAATATTACGACTTATTGATCGTCAGAAAGTATAAAATAAAAATATAGAGACTTATTGATCGTCAGCAAGTATGAAATAAAAATATTGAGACTTATTGATCGTCAGAAAGTGCAATATAAATATTTTATAACTTTCTGATCAGTTGGATGACGCAAATAAAAAATATTAGTACTTTCTGATGCTTTCACCAACTGCGAACAAAAATATTGCACCGTTAAAGCAAATGAAAGATATTAGAAATAATATGTGGGAAACCTCAATTAGTCAGTTTATCAACTTTCTCCTTTTTCTTCCATCAACATGCTCAATGCTTCATCAAATGATCCTGCAGCAATCACTTTTCGAGAATTGACAAAGAATATTTCATCAGCATTTTCAATTGTATTAAGACGATGTGCAATGATCACTTTTGTAGTTGATTTAGGTAGGTTATTGAGAATTATCTCCAGTTGTTTTTCAGTTACAGTGTCAATATTTGCAGTAGCCTCATCCAAAATCAACAACTCTGGTTTGCGCAATATCGATCGCATAAATGCAATAATTTGTTTCTGTCCTAAACTCAAACTGTCTCCTGACATTTCAACGTTTGTGTCAAGTCCGTTATCGAAGCCCTTTAATAAATCTAAGATCTGTGCATCAGCAAGTTCTCTTTCAAGCTGTTTGTTTGTGAGCGCACCACAATCAATGTTGCCATAGAGTATGTTTTCGCGCACTGTTCCTGTGAAAAGGATTGGGTCTTGAAGAATAAATCCAATTTTTGAAGCCCTTTCGCAGGGAGTATATGATCTTATGTCTTTGCCCTCAAGAGAAATCGTGCCTTTTGTTGCATCATACAAGCGACTTATCAACGATGCAGTTGTTGTCTTGCCTCCTCCAGTTGGACCTACAAAAGCATATGTTTTGCCCTTTTGCAAATCAAAACTTACATTCTTCAGTACTTCTTTATCACTTGGATAGGTAAATGAAACATTGTCGAAATGTATGAACGATGAACTGGTAATACTTTCAATACTTTCAACAATGGGCAGGTTACTTTTAAGAGAAAGTAAATGAGAAATTCTATCCCAAGCAGCAAGTGTCAGTTGGAAATTGGCCCACAAACTGGCCATTTGCCTCAATGGATTGTAGAAATTTGAAACATAGGCAATGAAACTAATTAACAAACCCACCGTGAAACGACCTTGCACAATGAGCCAGATACCCAACGAGAGAACTATAAGTTGTCCAATGTTTGCAGCAAACGTATAGATGGGGCTGAGCATGCTGTTGGCTATGCCGGCACGAATAGATATTTTATAATTTTCTGTGTTTACTTTGCCAAGACGTTTACGGAAATAGTCGCGTCTGTTGAATGCTACAATTACTTTAAAATTGGCAAGACCTTCTTGAATTTCAGCAGACAGATGACCCAAACTTTTAAGTGTTGCCTCATTCTTACGTCTTATCCATGGAGAAAGACTTGTTGTGATAATCAATAATAGGAGGGTGGGTGACAGTGTAGCCAATCCCAGCGGCAGATTTATTGACAATAGAAAGATACCTGCACCAACCATCATTATCAAACTACTAATGAACTGAGTGAGTGATTGTGAGAAAAACTGATTTAACTTGTCCGTGTCGTTATTGATACGCGAAATAAGATCGCCTGCTTTGTTTTGATTGAAAAAATCGAGCGGTAGCTCTTGCAATTTCTCAAAAACTGAGTTACGTAGACGGTATAACAAACGTTGTCCGATGCCACCCATCATACGAATCTGTATGTAGTTGAGGATATATGCCACAAGATAAATTGCTAAAAGAATGCCTGCAAAAGTTAACACACCTTGATAATTCTTTGTTTGAACATGTGTGTCAATGGTATAACCTAACAAGTAAGGGCCCAACAGACTTAAACCTGCATTTAGCAGAATCGCCACAAAAGCAATTGTTAGTTTGCGTTGCTCCGTGCCAATAATATCAATTAGTTTACGGAGCGAAGCTATCACCCGACGTCTTCCTTTTATTTTTTTCTCTGGTATATTCAGATTATAATTCATATCGTTTCGGTGCTTTGTTGCGATTTATATATCTGAATGTATTCGGGCGATCTTTTCATTAAGTCTGTATGTCGACCTGAGGCAATAATCTCTCCTCCCATCAAAAGTAGTATTTGATCGAAATCTTTAATTGGTTCTATCTTTTGCGTAATAGATATAAGGGTAATATCTGGATAGTTTCTTTGAATATTATCTAATATTTTATTTTCTGTCTTCTGGTCCACCCTTGCTGTGAAGTCATCAAGGAGCAGAATCTTTGGGTTTAATGTAAGAGCTCTTGCCAACATTATTCTTTGTTTTTGTCCACCCGAAAGACTACTTCCTCTTTCCGATACCATAGTTGCTAACTTATCGGGAAGTGTATCTATAAAACTGCTCAATTCAGCCGTTTCAATTGCTTTTTGCAACGATGCTTCAGAATACGAATCGCTAAATCCAATATTTTCTTTGAGGTTCAAATTAAAAATAACACTATCCTGAAATACTAATCCAACATCATTGTATAGTGTTGCACTATCATATTTATCAATTGGAACACCGTCCAGCTCAATTGTTCCCGAGTCAGCTGGAATCAGATTGGTAAGCAAATAAAGCAATTGGCTTTTTCCAGCCGCAGTTGGCCCAATGATTGCCGTTTTGCTACCAGCTGTCACAGCAAATGAAACATTTTTGAGAATGGGTTTGTCTTCGTAAGTCAGCGAAACGTTTTTCAAGAAAATATTGCCTTTGATCTCGGTGGCAATAGTTCCTGCCTCAAGCGGTGGAGGAGTTGAAAGTATATTTTGCACCCTATCGTTAGATGCAGTTGCTGAGGCTATAATGTTGCTCATGAAGCCTATCATCATTACGGGAAATATGAGCATAACAACATAGCTATTGAATGCAGCAAAGTTTCCAATAGTTAATGTATCAATTACCACATAATGACCCCCAAGAGCAAGTATTAAAACAATTGCAAGATTGGAAACAAACATAATACTGGGAACAAGCACAGAGAACAAACGAACTATAGATAATCCTAATTCACGAGACTCCAGATTCTTTTCCAGAAATTTCTGGTTTTCGGGTTGTTGTGAATTCAACACCCTAATAAGGTCAGCACCCAATATACTTTCATTGATAATTTTATTAAGTGCATCTATTACCTTGCGGCTTTTTTTGAAAATAACCCTCGCTTTTCTAAAAACAATAAAAAACGCAGTGGCAATGATGGGTACAATAACCAGAACAGCAAGGGCAAGCTTCCAGTTGATCATCAACATTAAAACCGATACGCCTATAATTATAAATAACGATGAAATAATGGCAACAAAAGCCTGTGAAACAAATGTCTTGATCGAGTCCATGTCCGAGGTCAGATTTGTGAGCAGCTTTGAAGGATTGGACTTGATGATAAATGAAAAGCTTTGATGAGATAATTTGTCCACAATCTTTTCGCGTAAGTCTCTCGCCACTTTTTCGGCAGCAATAGTTTGCAATATGCCTTGAACTGCTGTGAATATAAATATACCAAGTGCAGCAAACAAGAATTGAGTTGTTACTTTGCGTGCATCAAAGCTGTTGGCAGAGAAGGAATCGATTGCTGAGGCAATTATTTTTGGAATAAGTAAATTGATACTGCTTGCTGCCATTGCTATTATCACCAATAAGGATACAATCCCCTTGTATGGTGCAAGAACGTCCATCAATCCTACTTTATTTCTTGGTTCAGCTTCCGATTTTGTGTTATTTCTTTTCATCCTTTATTATAAGTATTCTCAGTGTCTAACATTTTTACTACAAGTAAGTTTATTAGAATCATCAAGAGATAAGCAAAAGGGGGGGGCTATGGTGTGTGATGTGAGTTGTGTAATGGTTTATTAATATTTTCATGTTACAAACACTCTACTATTTCTCCCTCGTTGCAAACGAGGGGGGATTGTGTAAAAACAGTGAACATCTGATTAAAATGATACTTACACTATCGTGATGAAGCAAAATATCCCTCCGTTTCAATTCCTGCACGTGCAGGAATACTTTCGGAGGGTTCGATTTGACTTCTGCACGTGCAGTAATCAATAACGGAGGGTTCGATTTGATCTATGCGCATGCAGTAATGGTTTCGAACCGACATATTTCCATTCCTGCAGGTGCAGGAGAAGAAAATACCGAGACATTTTGATTTCTGCGCGTGCAGGAATGCTTTCGGACCGAGACGTTTGTGTTTCTGCACATGCAGAAATGCTTTTGAACCTAAATGTCGGAGCTTTACATTTTATAAGTTTTAGCTCTATTTAGTAAAATATGATTGAGCTCGTGTAATAATGTGAATTACTGATTCAGAAATTTGATAGTAAATGCTGAAATGGATTTTTACCTGCTGATAATAATTCTGCTAATGCTAACATTGATCAGGTGAAATAGAAATTAATGTAATCGCACAGTTTTGTAAACGGCTTATTCAGTTTGCGAATGATACAATCGAGAAAGACTGAATGTGGTGTGAGGCTGTGTGGTATTTGTTAAGTGAGTGACCTCTATTAAAACTTAAACGTAAACCCACCCATCACATTAACACCTTGTGAAGGATGTCCGTACCAAACATCGTAAGATTGATTGAGCAGATTATTAGCTTTCACATTCATTGAAAACATATTGTTTACATTGTAGATAGCTCCGGCATTCAAATCATTTATGTTGTCCATCTCAACACTTTGCCCATTGGCAATGGTCCATCTGCCATTGGCAAAATAATATCCCAACATCAGTTTCACTTGATTGGTTACTGCGAATGTTCCTTGAATGTCAGTTTCAAATCCGGGTTTGTTCCAAGCTTTCAATTCAGTTGGTTCAACTACCATTCCTTCTATTTTATCTACTGTGTAAAAGTTCTTCTTCACTTCTAAATAAATATCCAAAGGCGACCATATGTTACTGTGAATTCTACCTCCAACGTGAGAATGGGTTAAGTCACCCAAAACAGGAACAAGAAACTCTTGATAGCTCCAAAGTTCGTTGGGCAGACTCGTATCATACAGGAAGTCGGATTGTAGAACCAAAAAATGATCTTCTTTTGTTTTCTTATATCCTCCAAAGATGTCAATTCTGAAACCATCAATATCGCCTATTTTAGTTCCTGCACTGATGTCGTAAGGTGTGTAAGAATGTTTCACTATTGTGTTAGGCCTAATGTAGCGCGACTCTTTATACATATCTAAGTAAGTGTTTTTACTAACACCCCCAATAGCGTTGAGGTATAAAGACGTGTTGTCAGTAACCATTACAAATAGTGCAGCATTGGGAGACACATAAAATTTATTCTCATCGTCAAATACAAAATCAATGTTAGCACCCAATCTTACTTTCCAGTTGAATCCTTCGAAATGAATGTAAGGATTTACATCCACCATCATTAAGTTTGATATATCCTCCTCACCTGCAATGTCAATTTTGTCGTAGAACATCCCAGTAAAGTTCCCTTTAACACCCACTAAGTTGTCTCCACCCAAAAAGGATTTATTCAAATCAAGGTCTAATTCAATTTGATTGCCATTCAAGCTTTCATCATTCAAGTCTCTTCCATATTTGGTTGAAAAATGATGAAAGTTGAGCGAGCCTATGTAGTTTAATAAGTCAGTTTGTGTGTTCTGCAATGCAGCTCTCACATTGAATACTCCCAACATCTGATTGTTATCGTCATGCACCCTTGTTTCTCCAAAGTTGTTGCCATAATAATTGAATTGCGAATGCAAAAAAGAGGCGTGTAGATCCAACAGTGAAGTTTCAAAGATGTGTCTATATTTTAACTTGGCAAAGTTGTCCATGTATCGCAATTTGTGGGATGGGGGAGTTGTTTCTTGGTTGTAATCAACCTCACCATTGCTTGAGTTGTGCAGAAACATGAAGTTCAATTTATCTGTTTCGCTATCCAGAAATCTGTAGCCTAATGCCCCATCTACGTTGGCATAATTACCTGCATTTAGTCTCACATAGCCTTTGTGCAAACTAAAGGGAATGTCAGTCATTATGCTACCTGGTTTTGGCATTGCTATTTCCAATGGAGGAGTGGCACGCAATGTCCACGTTGCATAGTCAGTGTTTGCTTTCGCCACTCGTGGTTCGCGTATTGCAGGTAGGCTGTTTATTTTGTTTGCATCTTGCAAAGTAGGATTAAACTCTCTGTCCAGTTCCAACTGACGCGTCAAAACTGTGTCTTTGGGTACCTGAGCATACACACCTATGGTTGTTAACAATCCTAAGATTACAGTGAATATATTTTTTCTCATATTCTATACTTGTTTATTTTCTTGAATGTGTTGTTTAAAAAACGAATTGAATTTTTGTTTGTAGTCTTTTGCTTCAATTTACTCTTCTTTGAGTCTTTCCTTAATCATTTGTTGAATGTCCGATTCGTTTCCTTTGTAGTTTGCTTGCAAACTCTCTATGTATTGACGTGCTTGAAATTTGTCGCCTTTTGCTTTATACGTATCCGATAAAACAATCAGTGCACGTGCCAACCAATATTGATGAGGAGTTGTTTTTTGCATAAACTCTTTCACTTGAGATTCGGCTTTGTCATACGACTTCCAGTTGTAGTAAGCTTCTGCCAATCTGAACTGAGCTTCTGCACCATAAACACTTCGTGTGTCATTGGCAATGGCACCATAATCGGCCATTGCTTTATCCACCTCACGTACTTGTTGATAAGCCTTGGCGCGCAAATAACGTGCTTCTGTTATAGTCTCGGGAGATAAATTTTTATTCTCCAGCAATTGGTCTATTGCACGAGCAGCTTCGTGATAATTATTCAACTTAGTATTGGTGCGTGCTACCCCCAATTGTGCTGATTGTTTGTTTGTGAGAGATTGTGCAACATTGCTCAGTCTAATATAGTCTGACAGCGCTTGTTGAAAGTTGCCATCGTTATATTCTGTGTTTGCCGCATAAGCCAAAGCGTTTTCAAGAAATTTGCCATTGTTGGCATCAATCACGTGTCTAAAGTGCATCATTGCTTTATCTCTATTCTTATTCTCATCTGCTATCACACCCAAATAGTAATTGGCATCGCTGCTATATGCACCGTTTGGATAGCTCTGAAGGTATTTTGTCAACGAATTTGAAGCATCACTTTTAGAACCTCGCATATACAAACTCTCTGCAGCCATATAGGTGAGTGAATCTTGTCGTAATGGTGTAATGCGCATACCTCCTGGTAGTGCATTGGCATAATTTACAAACGCATCAATATCGTTCATGTCTTTATACACAGTTTCAAGTGACTGTAATGCTGCTCTTGCATCTTCCGAGCCAGGAAAATTTTTTATAACTGCTTTGTATGACGCAACTGCATCTTGATAACGGCTGGCATTGTAATGCAACTGTCCTAACTGTACACCACCCTGACGAGCAAGAGGGCTTTGTGGGAAATCTGAAACCAATTTGTTGAGAACTGCTACTGCCTCGTTTTCACGATTAAGCATCACTAATGCACGACTCTTTTCAAAAAGTGCATCATCATAATAATGTGAGTTGGGGAAAGTGCGCATCAAATCATCCAATGCACTTATTTTTCCCAAGTAATTGCGTTGCAATCCCATTACAAAAGATTTTTGATAGGCAGCATAGTCTGCGCTTGCAGGATTTAGATTAGATGCTGTGTTATAGTATCTTTCTGCATCTGCAAAGTTTCGGCTGAAATAGTAGGTGTCACCAATTCTGTTGTGTGCGTCTGCATATTCAGGCGCATCTTTATTGCTTTGTGCACTCACATAATTTTGAAATGCAGTGCGTGCAGTAGCATATTGGTTTTGTTTGAATCGGGCGTAACCCAAATTATACAATGCAAGTGCATAGTTTTCGTTGGATGGTGAAGCTTCTTGCGTAAACGATTGAAAATCGGCTGCTGCAGCAGAGAAGTTATTGATTCTATACTTCGCTTCTCCACGCCAGAAATATGCGCTTGTGCGTGCTTCTTTGTTGTAGTTTCCTAAGTTGATTGTGTTGTTGAAGTATTCAATAGCTTGGTTGAGATTGCCATTCACAAACTGCTGTGTTCCCAGTTGGAACAACACCATTTGTTTTGCTTCCAATATGCGTCGTGCTGGTTTGTCTATACGATTGATTGCAGATAAGGCTGCATTGTAATCTTTCGTTGTAAGGAATGTTTCAGCAAGTATATCGTTCACCTGATTGGCATATTGTGAATTGGGAAATTCACGCAAAAAGTTTTCAAACAGTGTGATTGATTCGCTAAACACCGAAAAGTTTGTTTGATGCGTTAGTAGTGCATAATTAAACATGGCTGTTTCACGTGCTTTTGCATCGAAGTTGTCACGAGAAGCTGCAGCAAAAGCCATTTGTGCCTTGGGCTTATCATTCATGCGCAGGTAAGTTTGTCCTAAATAGAGTTGTGCGTTCTGGCTTAAAGCATCGCTTTCACCAGTTGCATACTGAAACATTGTAACAGCATCCGCCAGCTTGTTTGCATCAATATATGAAAGACCTAAAAAATAAGCATCACCTCTTAAAGGTTCAGCTACATGTATTTTGTATTTCTCATAATAGGGGATGGCTTGTGAAGAGCGATTTAATCGGTAGTGGCTATTACCCAATATACGGTACATTTCTGCTAAGTGTTCGCTTTTCGAATAATTGTTTACAAATGCGTCTGATAGACGAATGGCCTGCTCAAGGTTTCCTTTAAAGAAAGTGGACTGAGCAGTATAAAAAGCTACTTCTTGTCCAAATTCAGGATTATTTTGTAGTCGCTGAAAGCGATTGAGTGCAGCGTCGTAGTTACCTTTGGTATAGTCGATATAGCCGTAGTAGAAGTTGCCAGCATCACCATATTTGTTGCTGTTCTGAGCTAAAAGCCCAAACAAACGAGCAGCTTCTTCCTTGTTACCCGCTTGCAAGTTGGCATAGGCCGAACGAAAGCTGTAATCTTCTTGTTCTGTAGGACTCAAGTAATCTAAATTTGATTGATCTAACCAAAATAGCGTTTTGCTCCAATCTTTCTCATCAAAATGAAACGATCCAATTAGAAATTTTAGCTGATTATCATAAGTAGTTTCGGGATGATTCTCCAAAAACTCTTTTAGTATATCACCACTGTTTGGTGTGTTGCGATAATAAGCAGAAGCAGCCATTATATATTCTGCTTCTTCAATTAAGCTTGTGTTTTGTCCTTGTTTCAAGTACTCCGTTAACACATCGTAAGCACCTGTGTAATTTTCTTCAAGGAACATGTTTTTTCCTTGAATAAATAATTTCTCAGGCGTTTGGTCGTTAGCAGTTCTTTGTGCGGTTGCAAATGAAAAGATTCCGACTACGCTCAACAACAAAATAATTTTTTTCATATAGATAGTTTTTGCAGTTTTTCAACTCCTTTTTTAATAGACATAAGACCGAAGTCATCAGGGTTTAATTCTTTCTTTGGTATAAATATCAATTCCAATACATCGTCTTGCGCTTTAATATTACTGAAATCATCTACTTTACACTCAAAGAAAAGATCCATAGTGTGAACTTCAAACCCCGAATATACATAAATATTAGGAATTGAGAATATGTATTTTAATGAAGTTATCACCAAACGTGTTTCTTCCAATACTTCCCGACGAACTGTTTCTTCAATAGTTTCATGTCTTGCAGCAAAACCTCCAGGCAAATCTAATGTGCCTTTTGCAGGTTTTTTTGCTCTGCGAGCCACAAGCACTTCATTATTTGAGTTTTCGATAACTGCAACTATTGCTGCAGAAGAATTGAAGTAATAAACAAAACCACAGCTATTGCATTTCTTAGAATCTTGATTGTTAACTATAAATTCATTTGATCCACACTTGGGACAGAACTTGAAAAGAGAAAAAGGATGCTTCATTATATCTAAACTAATTTTTTTTTACTTTAATGAGATTGTTGCTAATTACAACTGATGTTTTTTATCAAAATACATTTCTCAATGTTTTTAAGACCTAAACAACAATTCCATGTTTAATTGTTTCCAACAACGAATGTACAAAATTCATCCCAACCTTATATTGAAAGTTCAATAATAAAATCGGGATGAAAGAATTACTAACAATTTAGTACCTTGTTTTTAGTACTATTTTACCTAAGTCTTTTATTTCTTCTTGCTCGGTAAATATTACTCTGCCTTTTTTAGAAATCACTTCCCAGGCGATCTTACTGGTTATGTCGTCTACTGCTCCTGGAGTTGCTGCATCATCAATTAACTCAAAACTACCATTGTCATTCATCATAACGGGTTGCTTATAATTTTGATGTACCACCAAGAGGTCGCCTCTTCCAGCAACAGCTGCATGATAAATTTCAAGCAAATCTGTAAGAACATTACCTTTCGAAATTGCTTTCTTTACTTCCTCTATATCTTCAGTTCTGCGTTTGGATTGTATTTTTTCGATAAACTTCCATGTTTGTTTCACCACTTGATGAGGTGCTGATTTGTTGGCATTTATCGAAACATAACCGTGATACACATTTGGTTTATCTGCTACTTGCATTAGCGTGCTATAGTTTGAATCGGTGCTAACTACCACACATTGTAAATCGGTTTCTCTATACACTTTCACCAACGCTTTGTCAATTTTATTGAAAAAGTTACGCAATAAATCATCCACATATTTTGCGTCACCCAACTTTTCTGGATAAAGCGTCCAAGGTATATTATCTGTTACAGGAAAGTCATCATTCTTTATCTCTTTCACAACACTATCATTTACAGCTTCATATAAACTCACATTGTTGTGAGACAATACCATTATCAGATAGGGCTCGCTACGATTGTATGCCTTTATGAGTGGGCGAATAGCAAAACGAGGAGAAATGTTGACTCTGTCTGAAGCTGCTTTCCAAGGTGATCTCACAATCTCATTTGTATCGTTTGATAGAAATATATGCAAGCTCTCTAAGTTTGCGTTCATATCTACTTCTTCTTTAATGGAAGCTAACTTCTTTAGCAGCTCTTCTATAGACTTCCTATCATAATCTTTCTTTACCCTATCTTCTGCCTCTTTTAGCAAATTCTTTAAGAGAATTCTATCTTGATCCGTTTGCGGGCGCGAACGATGTGTGTTAAGAGAGATAGTTACGCACGGATTACTTTGCTCTGCGCCTAATTGTTGTAAAGTTTCTTTTAATGCCATAGTTTATATTTTTTAATGTGTTCTATTAGTATGTTTCCTATACGTCAATGCGTATAGAAACTCACTAAGTACATAAAAGTATCTCTCATATAAACATCTGTTCTTATAGAATGTTTGTAGAAAGATTTTATCAACATACTTTAAGGTCACATGATACTCTATGTTTGATTAGAGTTATTTGTTTCTATTTTAATCTTTACTTAGGGTCTGCTGAAAAAGTCTAAATGCGATGATTTACAGTAAAATAGCCTATGTTTTTGTTGTATAAATGCACGACTTTTTGTATTTTTACATCAA
>DEZB01000005.1:24061-25620 GCA_002364735.1 Bacteroidales bacterium UBA3143 | reverse complement strand
TAGTTTTTAGAGGCCCCCTTATATTCATTATTCAGATGCAACCTTTCACACTATTTCACGTCTTACTGATAAAGAATTCAACTATTTGTTTACAATAAAAAACCATCTATTATGCGAAAAGTATCAATTGTTTTGTTCCTTCTTTTTTTATTCAATACTTTGTGCCTACAGGCACAAGAAGATTTAGAGTTGACACACCGTCACGAGTTGAAACTCAACTTGGGCAGCAGTGTTTTCTTTGCTTTTCCCGAAGTAACTTATGAGTACTTGCTCAGTGAAGACATGAGTGTTGGAGCTGCGGTTGGTTATGGTTTCGACACTAAAGATAGTGATGGATATAAATTTAAAGCTACACCCTTTTTGCGATGGTACTTTGGTGATTGGTCGTGGTTCCGAAGTAGGGGAATGAAAGCCCCAGCTACTGGTTTTTTTCTTGAAGCCAACGCAGCTGTAGGTTCATTAGATATATACTCTTACAATTATATGGAGGATTATAGTGGGCGATACACATTTGTAAAAAATATGACAACCGGAGGTATGGGATTAGCATTTGGTTGGAAGTACCTGTCAAGAAATAACTGGACGGGAGAAACATTTTCAGGTGCAGGACGCAACTTCAATTATGATGATGATTATATTGAATCTAAAATATATGCTCGTATTGGTATTTCTATTGGGAAGCGGTTTTAATCTAAATCTTGCAAATAGACATATACTTTATAAATCATGACTAAAACAGAACAAATAAATGTATTTCTTCGAGGTAGAGGATATGATATATCTAAACTTAAAGGAGCTAATCCTAAAGCTGACATCATTTATAGAGCGTTGAATGAAAACGAAGCTCTTCAAGCTCTTGATTTATATTATAAATTGGAAATCCCAGTATTGGGTGGAGATGTTTTTTATTTAGATCAGAATAGAGAAATTGATTGGACACATGACAATTGGTATTTTCAAAAAGAGGAAGGTGAAGATGATTTTTTGAAAAGAAGTATTGATGGATCTGCAAATTTTATAAAGAACTATCAGAATACGTCTTTTAAAAATTGCACTTTTTTATTTGATATTGTATTCGAAAAACCGCAAGACTATTAAACCAATCTCCAATATGCTCTGTAAAAATTCGAGAGATATTGTGATACAATATTGAATGAGCACATTCATCTATAAATATAAGCGCAAGCTGGCGCGCATATCCATCCGTGCCATTATTGGATGTAAATATAGGCACAGATAAATATCTGCGCCAGCGAGGGACTACTTTTATTTTCCTCCAAACTCATAAATGTCTTACAATCATAAATCCTATCTCCTGGTTTCGAACCCGTCCGATGGTAAAAAGGAACTCTCATTATCGGTTTTGAACCCGTCCGAAAGTGGGAGGGAACTCTCCTTTGCGGTTTAGAACCCGTTCGAAAGTAGAAAAGTAAATTAATATCGGTTTCGAACCAGTTCGAAAGCAGAAAGGAATTCTCTTTTGAGGTTTCGAACACGTTCGAGAGGGGAAAGTATATCTCCATTGTTGTTTCGTACGCATCCGATAGTGGAAAGGAACT
>DEZB01000005.1:0-23959 GCA_002364735.1 Bacteroidales bacterium UBA3143 | reverse complement strand
CGAACCAGTTCGAAAGTAGAAAAAAACTCTCCTTTGTGATTTCGAACGCGTCCGAAAGCTCGGTTTTATTTTCCTTTTGCTTAAGCATCCGTTCAATAGTGGAAAAAAAATATGATATCACTTGTCGCTGCTGGCGAAGGATTGATTTATTATTGATATATGTTGTGAACTCGTTCGAAGGATGAAATAAAAATGTTTATTGGTTTCTGGTATGGGAGAAAGTAGTAAAAATTTTTAATTTTGGCGGAGCATCGATTCGAAGGAATGGTTTTTATTTTTTTTGAGAGGTTGTGGGTGGTGAAAAGTGAATTGTAGAGACAGATCGCGACCTGCCCTCTTTATTCGCCCCCAACCCCCTCGTAGGGAGCTTTGATGAGTATTGAACATGATGGCTTTTTGCTTCACCGCTCGCGCCGATTTCCAAATCGGTGTGTTGCGAAGGCAAAAGTATTAAGAAGGAAATTTCGCATTGCGACTCTCTCATTGTAAATGTGCACGAGCGAGATTCCATAATATTGTAATATACCAGAAAATGAGAAAATTATTTTGTATTGTTATTTTAATAATCCTTTATGGATGCCCTGCTTATGATCCTGCACGTGGACTATTATATATTGAAAATAATTCGGATGAAGCCATTTACGTATACCTTAGATGTGGAAAGGTTGATTCGTTACTGCTAACTCCTAAATTAGAATTGTTCGAGTTTTTTAATAATGAAGATATGAGTATGCGTGATGCTTCAGGCGCTCCTCTCAAATCTAAGTTAGTTTCTCCTGAATATAGAATAAACGCATATCAGATCGGAACTATTGCTATTGGCGGTAATCGTCGTAAACCGCGTCTTCCATGTCACGAAGGTGAAATCTCCCTTTTCTTTATAACTGAGAAAACTATGCGTGATTATCAATGGGAAAAAATATTCGAGAATCAGATTTTCGTAAAGAAAGTCACATTGACAAAGAATTACTTAGATAAGAATAATTGGAAATACAGTTATTCTCGTGATGATATGTAAAAGTGAAATGTACAAATGCTCGTTTGCGATTTACAATCGGTGTGTTGCGAAGCAAAAATATTAAGAAGGAAATTTCGCATTGCGACACACACTTTACAAAAGCGCGCGAGCGAGTACCAAGAAGTAAAGTAAACATTTCACTATTCGTCACACACTCCCGTTGGCGCAGGTCTCCGACCTGTGCCTTTGTAAATTTAATATATAGGCACAAGTCTTGAACCTTGCTCCAACAAGAGTACACCCTATCTGCTCTAAATTTCATTCTCTTTGCGGTTTTGCGTCTTAGCGAGAGAGAATCTTATTGTTGCTTTGAGATCAACCCCCCCCATTTAAATCATTTCCTCCCACCAAAGAAACATTCTACCCTCCTTTTCTGTTAATAAATAGAACCTTTCATTGCATTGTATATAAACAGTGAAATGAGGAAATAAAACTATACACGATTAACTGGAAGCCCCCACCAAATACAAATAAATAAAGATATGAACTACAGAATAGAAAAAGATACATTAGGAGAAATACAAGTAGCCAACGATAAATATTGGGGAGCGCAAACACAACGCTCATTAGAAAACTTCCCAATTGGTCCAGCTGCTTCTATGCCCATTGAGATAATACATGGATTTGCTTATTTGAAGAAAGCTGCAGCTATTACTAATAGCAAGCTGGGCTTGTTGAACAAAGAAAAGGCTGATTTAATAGCACAAGTATGTGAGGAGATTATAAAAGGCGAATTGGATGATCAATTCCCTTTGGTAATATGGCAAACTGGCTCGGGCACGCAGACCAACATGAACTGCAATGAGGTGATTGCTCATAGAGCTCATGTTTTGCAAGGGAATAAGTTGGGCGAAGGTACATTGTTTATTCATCCCAATGATGATGTGAATATGTCGCAATCATCCAACGATACTTTCCCAACTGCCATGCACATAGCAGCGTATAAGAAATTGGTTGAAGATACTATTCCTGCCGTTGAAAGATTGAAAAATACTTTAGCTAAGAAGGTGGATGACTTTAAAGATGTTATAAAGATTGGACGTACTCATTTGATGGATGCAACGCCTTTGTCATTGGGTCAAGAGTTTTCGGGCTATGTGGCACAATTGGAGCATGGAGTGAAAGCCCTTAAAAATACGCTACCTCACTTGTCTGAATTGGCGATGGGAGGAAGTGCTGTGGGAACAGGATTGAACACTCCAAAGGGATATTCCGAGGAAGTCGCGAAAAATATTGCTAACTTGACGGGCTTACCGTTTGTAACGGCCGAAAATAAATTTGAAGCCTTGGCAGCTAATGATGCAATGGTTGGTAGTCATGGTGCTTTGAAGCAATTGGCTGTAAGCCTTATGAAGATTGCCAATGACATCAGGTGGTTGGCATCGGGACCTCGCTCTGGGATTGGTGAAATTACTATTCCATCCAACGAGCCTGGCTCATCGATAATGCCTGGCAAGGTGAATCCTACACAAGTGGAGGCACTGACAATGGTGTGCGCCCGAGTGATGGGTAACGACACAGCAATTACCATCTCAGGATCTATGGGCAATTTCGAATTGAATGTTTTCAAACCCGTAATAATTGATGCTTTCCTCCAGTCGGCAACACTACTGGCAGATGCTTGCAATTCTTTCAATGATAGGTGTGTCGTGGGTATAGAGCCAAACACAATGCAAATTGAAGAGAATTTAAAGAATTCATTGATGCTTGTAACAGCATTGAATACCCATATTGGCTATGAAAATGCAGCTAAAATTGCAAAGAAGGCTTATGCTGATAATTCAACACTGAAAGAAGCAGCCATAGAATTGAACTTAGTTACTGCAGAAGAGTTTGATGAATGGGTGAGACCTGAGGATATGATTGGCGAACTGTAATAAATAATATAACGTATAGACGCAATAATTTGCGTCTTATAATAATAACACAAATCATTTAAAATAGACAATACAATGAAGAATCTTAAGACAACTTACATGGGAATTGAGCTTGAAAATCCAATAATATTGGGGGCATGCAATATGTCGGACAATATTGACGATTTACTGAAAGCACAAGAAAATGGGGTGGGGGCTATCGTTTACAAATCACTGTTTGAAGAACAAGTGCAACTTGAACGATTACAGTTGGAAGAAAAACTGACCCAGTATGACAATATTCATGCTCAAATGATTACTACACATCCTCGTATTGAGTATTCTGATACTAAAAAGCATTTAGTTTATTTGCGCAAAGCAAAAGAGCGATTGTCAGTACCACTCATTGCCAGTTTAAATGCAGTGCACGAAGATTCTTGGTTGGAGTATGCTAAGGAATTGGCCCAAACAGGGGTTGATGGTTTGGAGTTGAACCTTTATCAAGTTCCCGTAGATTTTGACAAAGAGGCTAAGGAAATTGAAGACTATCAAATCAGTATTGTCCAAAAAATTAAAGAACAAATCTCATTGCCCATCAGTGTAAAACTCAGCTCTGACTATACAAATGTATTAAGCTTCATAAAAAAACTGGATGCAGTTGGCGTTGATGGGTTGGTCCTTTTCAATGCATTCTTCCAGCCCGATATCAATATTAGCACAATGAAGCACAAACGAAATTACAACTTGAGTCATAAAGGAGAATACAAAAAATCGTTGCGCTATAGCGGCATGTTGTTCGGAAAGATTAACGCAGATGTTTGCAGCAGCCGAGGTATTTTTAGTGGTGACGAAGTGGTGAAACAGCTGTTATCAGGTTCATCCTGTGTGCAAATGGTAAGTGCTGTATATAAACATGGAATGGAGCAAATAGCAGTTGCGAAAAATCAATTGTCTGAATGGATGGAAGAGAAAGGTTTTAACTCCATTGATGAATTTAGAGGCAAGATGGCTCAAAAGAATATTTCACCCGATTCAATGGTATATAAAAGAGCACAATATGTTGATTTGTTGATGACGTCGGATAATATTTTTGGAGACTAAAGTTAAATAAGAATTACTAATTACTAATTACTAATTACTAATTATTAATTATTAATTACGAATGTGCTAATAACACTCACCCGCTCCTTCATTGAAAACGAGGGGAGAGTGAAAAATAACGATTCTGTAATTAATAGTTGTTTGTTTTTTTCGATTTATATTAAAACCACCCATAAAACAGGTGGAAATTAAATCAACCATGGTAAATTGGATTTTCATCTGATGAAAATTGAATTTACCGCGGTGAAAATGTTTTAAAAAGAAAAAAATGTGCTTTTTCGGTAATTTATTGCAAATATATCACCAGAATGAAGAGAAATCATTCGTAATTTTGGAAAAAACGTAATGTGGAAATAAATCTTCCCGACGAAATGATATTTTATGGCATAATCGTCCAAAAAATCGGCGATAAATGGAAAATAATGTGTTTTAAAACATTTCCTCCGCGGTAAATGCGAATTTCATTAGTTTGAAACATTTTCATCGCCGTGAAAATGTTTTGCAAAAAGAACGGAGAAATGCGAGTTTGCAAAGATGCGATGGTATAGAGAAAGCAAAAGTAATCCTAACAACTAAAGGATATTGAATAAGTAATTAATAAAAAACCACGAATGAAATATTCATCCGTGGTTTTTTTATTAATTTGTAGTATAGCGAGTATGGCTTAATCTAACTTCAACACCGCCAAGAAAGCGGTTTGTGGCACTTCAACGTTACCCACTTGCTTCATTCGTTTCTTACCTTTCTTTTGTTTTTCGAGCAATTTACGCTTACGCGAAATGTCACCACCATAACATTTGGCTGTCACATCCTTGCGAAGTGCTTTCACTGTTTCGCGTGCAATTATTTTTGCACCAATCGCAGCTTGTATAGCAATATCGAATTGCTGGCGCGGAATAAGTTCTTTTAGTTTCTCACACATTCTGCGTCCAAACGACTCAGCATTTTCAAAGTGAGTAAGGGTGGAAAGTGCATCAACAGGTTCTCCGTTGAGCAGTATGTCCAGTTTCACCAATTTTGATGGACGATAGTCGTGCATCACATAATCAAATGATGCGTAACCCTTTGATATACTCTTGAGTCTGTCATAGAAATCAATTACTATTTCGCCCAATGGCAAGTCGTAAGTTATTTCTACTCGATCGCCCGAAATGTATTCTTGCTTTATCAATTCGCCTCGTTTGCCCAAGCAAAGTGTCATGATGCCACCAATGTAAGTCGTATTGGTTATAACTGATGCACGAATATATGGTTCTTCGATCTTGTCAATGAGCATTATATCGGGGAGACCAGCAGGATTGTGCACCTCGGTCATGTTGCCTTTCTTGTCGTATATTTTGTACGAAACGTTGGGTACTGTTGTTATTACATCCATGTTAAATTCTCGCTCCAGTCTTTCTTGAATAATCTCCATGTGGAGAAGACCAAGAAAACCGCAACGAAAACCAAAGCCTAATGCTACGGATGACTCTGGTTGGAATGTGAGTGAGGCATCATTTAACTGTAGTTTTTCCAGCGACGAACGTAAGTCCTCAAAGTCTTCTGTATCTATTGGATAGACCCCCGCAAAAACCATTGGTTTCACCTCTTCAAAACCTTCAATTGCTTTTTCGCAAGGATTCTTTACATGAGTAACTGTGTCACCTACTTTCACTTCCTTCGATGTTTTGATACCCGAAATAATGTATCCTACGTTGCCACAAGTAACTTCTTGTTTGGGTTGCATGGTAAGTTTGAGAATGCCAATCTCGTCAGCATTATACTCTTTACCTGTAGCAACAAATTTCACCAAATCACCCTTCTTGATGCTACCATTCACAATTTTGAAATAAGCAATAATACCTCTAAAAGAATTAAATACTGAATCGAAAATAAGTGCTTGAAGAGGTGCATCAGGATCACCAGCTGGTTCGGGCACTCTGTTTATAATGGCAGAAAGTATTTCTTTCATTCCAACACCCGTTTTGCCACTGGCACGCAATACTTCTGAACGGTCGCAACCCAATAGATCCACTATTTGGTCTTCCACCTCCTCTGGCATTGCGCTATCGAGGTCAATTTTGTTGATAATCGGAATTATCTCCAAATCGTTTTCAAGCGCCATGTAAACATTGGATATTGTTTGCGCTTGAATACCTTGAGCAGCATCTACTATTAATAAAGCGCCTTCACATGCAGCAATAGATCGAGAAACTTCGTAAGAGAAGTCAACGTGTCCGGGAGTGTCAATTAAATTAAGACTATACTTTTCTCCCATATGCTCATAATCCATCTGTATGGCATGACTTTTAATAGTAATTCCACGCTCTTTCTCCAAGTCCATGTTGTCTAATACCTGCGACTTCATTTCTTTGCCTTCAACAGTGCCAGTAAATTCCAGTAATCTGTCGGCTAAAGTGCTCTTGCCATGGTCAATGTGAGCTATGATACAAAAATTGCGTATATTCTTCATCTAATTGTTTTGTCTTAAGTGTGTTGTAAAAATAACTTAGAGCAAAGCCTCTCAGCTAAGCTGGGTGTTACTTTTCTGTTGTGAGCTGTCTGTTTGACAGATCATTTATAAAAACGTTTACGAGTTCACTCTGAAAAACCTTCATTACTTGTTATTTGTCTTTCTCTAACCTTTAACTCCTAAGAGAAAAGCTTAATAATCAGTACTCTGCTAAAGTCCCCTTGTAGGTAATTTAGGGGCGGGAATAAGTGAGGCTGACTTTTCAAAGTGAACTATTTTGTTGTTTTTATATGAGCTACGAGTAGTTGTTAATATGCGCTGGAAATACTTTTTTAAAACTCAGCGTTATGAGGAGTTCTTGGGAATGGTATTACGTCGCGGATGTTTGTCATACCTGTAACAAACAACATCAAACGTTCAAATCCCAATCCAAACCCAGCATGAGGAGCAGTACCAAACTTGCGCGACTCAAGGTACCACCAAATGGGATCGGCATTCATACCTATATCTTCAACACGCTTCAATAGTTTGTCATAATCAGCCTCACGTTCCGAGCCACCAATAATTTCTCCAATCTTGGGAAACAGAACGTCCATGGCTCGCACAGTTTTGTTGTCATCGTTTTGCTTCATATAAAACGATTTTATTTCAGTAGGGTAGTCATAAAGAATTACGGGACGTTTGAAATGCTTTTCAACCAAATAGCGTTCATGTTCTGATGATAAATCTGCTCCCCAATAAATTGGATATTCAAATTTCTGATCGCTCTCTTCCAATATTTTCACCCCCTCGGTGTATGACAATCTAACAAAATCATTATCAACTACAAAATGGAGTCTTTCCAACAGATCTTTATCAATCATTTGGTTCAAAAATTCCAAATCATCTTTGCAATTATCCAATGCATATTGAATGAGGTATTTAAGAAAATCCTCCGCCAAGTTCATATTATCTGTATTGTCTGCAAAAGCTACTTCAGGCTCAATCATCCAAAACTCTGCCAAGTGACGTGGAGTGTTTGAATTTTCTGCTCTAAAAGTAGGTCCAAACGTGTAGATAGAACCTAATGCCATTGCACCCATTTCACCCTCCAGTTGTCCAGATACGGTGAGGTTGGTTTGTCTACTGAAAAAGTCTTCAGAAAAATCAACTGCCCCTTCTTTTGTTTTTGGAACATTGTTGAGGTTCAGTGTAGTTACTTCAAACATCGATCCTGCACCTTCGGCATCAGACGCTGTGATGATAGGAGTATGGAAATAGAAGAAACCTCGGTCGTTGTAATACTTATGAATGGCATATGACATGTGGTGGCGCATTCTATAAACCGCACTAAATGTATTGGTGCGTGGACGAAGATGCGCTATATCGCGCAAAAACTCCATAGAGTGTCCTTTCTTTTGCAAAGGATAGGTCAATGGGTCGGCTGTACCATATATTTCTAATTCGGTTGCTTGTATTTCTACAGTTTGACCTTTTCCTTGCGATTCCACTAAAATTCCGTTCACATTAATGGCTGCACCCGTTGTAATTGGCTTCAGAGACTCTTCGCCAAACTTTGCAACGTCAAATACTATTTGAATATTTTTGATAATGGATCCATCATTCAATGCCACAAAGCTAACATTTTTGTTTCCTCTGCGAGTACGCACCCATCCTTTTACATTTATCTCTTCACCAAAATTCTTTAGCTGTAAAGCTTCAGAAATTGTTGTTCTTTTAATTTGTTTCATACCGTCTAAATCTTCCTCAAACGAAAGACTTATTTATAAATATATTGTTATTATTTTAATTAGTAATTAATGACATTTATGTACTGATGTTTTCTATTATCAGTATCCTATTCATCTCAAAAATGGGATGAAGCATTAATTATGTAGATTGTGTTCAATTAATCGAAAGCTCCCATTCGAAGCATGTTCACTTCTTTTTCTGTCAAATAGCGCCATCTTCCTCTCGATAAGTTCTTTTTAGTTAGACCTGCAAAGTACACACGATCTAATTTTAGCACCCTATAGTCAAACTTTTCAAACAGACGTCGTACTATTCGGTTTTTACCAGAATGAATTTCAATACCAATTTGAGTTAAATCATCTTCGGAAACGTAACTTATTGCATCAACCAAAATTTCTCCATCTTCCAGCTCTACACCGTCAGCAATGGCTTGCATGTGTTCTATTGTCACAGGTTTATCAACCCATACTTGGTATATCTTTCTTTTCTCATATTTAGGATGAGTCAACTTTGATGCTAAATCTCCATCATTTGTGAGGAGCAAAACACCTGTTGTGCCTCTGTCTAATCTACCCACTGGATAAATCCTTTCAGAGCAAGCACTTCTAACTAAGTCCATTACAGTTTTTCTGTTCTCTGGATCGTCAGTTGTAGTTACAAATCCTTTTGGCTTGTTCAATAGTACATACACCTTGCTTTCAAGCGAAATTGGTTTATCTTGAAACGTTACGTTATCAGCGCGTATTATTTTAGTTCCCAATTCTTTCACCACTTCACCATTTACTTTTACCACGCCAGCCTGAATAAATTCGTCAGCTTCACGACGTGAGCATACACCCGCATTAGCTAAGTATTTGTTCAAACGTATAGGTGCATTAGGATCAGCACTTTCTTTATACTTAATTTGTTTAAATGGTTTCTTCTTGTTTAGTGGTTTTATCACCTTTTTTGGACCATAAGCTTGACCGTACCCACCACCTCTTTTTGCGGGGGGATAGTTAGATTGGCTTCTGCCTCTATCTGATGATGGAGATGCGTATCTATCTGATGGTTGATATCTGTCGGACGATGAATATCTATCCGATGGTTGGTATCTGTCAGACGATGATGGTCTATTTCTTTGATCAGAAGCGTATCCTCGCTCTCCAACACGTGGTCTGCGTTTTTTAACTTGATCAGGTCTGCTATTATAAGAAGATTGTTGTTTACGTTCTTGTCCAGGATCTTGATTACTTCTTGGGATTTTATTAATCACCTTTTTTTCTTTATTGCCGTCTTTATTTGAAGAAGATTGTTTTTCATTTGTTCCTCCTTCACTCATCTGTTCGTGCTTTTCTTCGTTGTCGCTTTTCATCTTTTTGTTCTTGTTAATTTAATGGTTCTGTGTTATTAATTGCCTCACGGCATAACTAAATAATTAAAGATTTACTTATGTTGTTATTTATATTCCTGTATAATTTTGAGGACTGATTGAATTTAATTCTTGTTTCACGTCATCATTAACGTTTAACTGTGCGATAAATTCCTGAATACTATCTTTTGTGATTTGTTTGTTTGTTCGTGTAAGGGCTTTTAATGCTTCATATGGCTCTGGATAACCTTCTCTACGTAAAACTGTTTGAATTGCTTCTGCTACAACAGCCCAATTGTTTTCTAAATCGTTATTAATTTTGCTGTTATTTAATAACAATTTATTAAGTCCTTTTGTTGTACTTTTTAACGCAATTAATCCGTGAGCCAATGGCACACCAATATTTCGCAATACAGTGGAATCTGTTAAGTCTCTTTGTAATCGAGAAATAGGTAGTTTGGCAGACAAATGTTCTAAAATTGAGTTGGCAATTCCTAAATTACCCTCCGCATTTTCAAAGTCAATGGGATTCACCTTGTGGGGCATAGCCGATGATCCTACTTCGCCTTCTTTTATCTTTTGTTTAAAATAGTCCATTGATATGTATTGCCAGAAATCGCGCGTCATATCAATCAGTATTGTATGTATACGTTTGATGGCATCAAAAGATGCACTCAGTTGATCATAATTTGAAATTTGGGTTGTGTATTCCTCTCGTGTCAAACCAAGTTTGATTGCCAAAAAGTTCGATCCAAACTCTTTCCAGTTAATCGTAGGGTAGGCTACCTTGTGCGCATTGAAGTTTCCAGTAGCACCACCAAACTTAGCTGTAAAAGGCAACGACTTCAAATTTTGTATCTGAGTGAGCAGTCTGTATTCAAATACTTTTATCTCTTTACCCAGACGAGTAGGCGATGCTGGTTGTCCATGAGTTCTGGCAAGCATTGGCACATCGTTCCATTCAATTGATAGCTTAGAAAGAATACTGCAAAGCGATTCAAGTTGTGGAATGTAAACCATTTGCAACGCATTTTTCCACATTATAGGGAAAGCAGTATTGTTTATGTCCTGAGAAGTCAAACCAAAATGGATAAATTCTTTATATTGATCCAATCCAAGTCCGTCAAATTTATGCTTAACGAAATACTCAATGGCTTTTACATCGTGATTGGTTACAGATTCTATTTCCTTAATCTCTTTACCATCTTCCAATGAAAAATCAAGAGTTATTTTACGCAGAGCTTCAATTTTATCTTTGGGAAACTCTTTTAATTGTGGAATGGGAATTTCGCATAACGAAATAAAGTACTCTATTTCCACATGCATTCGAAACTTCATGAGTGCATATTCCGAAAAATATTCACCTAATAATTCAGTTTGTTTATTGTATCTGCCATCGATAGGAGAAATGGCTAATAGCTCGTTTGTATTCATTATAAGAATGTGTAGCTCGGTTTATTTCTTTTGAATAAAAATAAAATCGCTTTCATATTTATCCTTGTTTGTTTCTTGTTTATAGTAGTGTTCACTACGTCTACGTATTATCGTTTCTGTGTGTCTTTATCAACTAACCAATTAATAGTGCAAAAATATCAATTTTAAAGTGAAAGTAAAAATTATTGAAGAAAAATATTGAATTTATTTTGCGCATATCAAAAAAGAGTATATCTTTGCATCGCTTTTCAAAAGAACACGTCTTAAGAGAAAGACAAAAAGGAAAGTAAAATACATATCGGGCGTTTAGCTCAGCTGGTTCAGAGCATCTGCCTTACAAGCAGAGGGTCGGCGGTTCGAATCCGTCAACGCCCACTTCCAAAAAAAGACTTACACTAAAAATGTAAGTCTTTTTTTTTACATATATTTTACTCATCTTATAGATGAATTGTTGCATGAATTGCTGCTAATATAGCTCTTAACAGTCATCTTCTACTTCTACATAATAAAAAAAGCACTGAACCCATTAAGGTCAGTGCTTTTTACATTATAGTTTATGAAATATTTTTCAAAACTTATTAGAACTTATATCCCACAGATAAATATGCACTTTGGGTTTTAACAGTTTGTTTTATAACAATTGCTTTATTTTCTTTTGCTAAGTCCACCAGACCCATATCCCAACCTAAATCAACGGTTAAATAACTAAATTCTACGCCGATACCAAGACCTACTCCTGTATCAAATCGTTTTAGCCCATGATTTTTATCAAATGAATTTAAATCTTGTTTTCCAAAAATAAACTCGAGGTCTGGTCTGTAGTTTGATATTTTTCTATTTCCACCAATACCATAAGCTAAAAAGGTACCACCACGTAGCACCAATTTTGTTCCAGGTTTAACATCAATTTTATAGGCAAGATGTATGGGTAGCTGTAAATAATTTGCACTTACATCAAACTCAACATCATCTGTTAGCTTAGAGTAATAATTATATTTAGCACCTTTCGCTGAAAAATACAAACCAGTTTGCAATGATACATTATGCACAAACTCTAAATCGGTACCCACACCAATGTGAAAGCCAGGCTTCATGTTTTTATCGGAAAGATTTTCACCATAAAAGTTAGATAAATTAAGTCCACCTTTAATATTTAATGAAGCAGATTGAGCGCTTACCATCGTAACCATAGCTAAAAAAGCCGTAATAAGAGATAGTTTAATTTTTTTCATTGTTAGTTCTATTTGTTTTGTGTTGATAATAATGCTGTCTTATAATGTTCTCATAAATTAAAAGAGTGTTCTCTTTTTTGTTCGAACAAGAGATATTTGCAAAAATAAGTAATTATATTTGATTCTGATTGTAATATGCAAAGAGTAGTTGATTATTTAAATAGATGATGGTGTTTACAACACAATTACTCACAAAAAAGCATCGTCCAACTGTTGGACGATGCTTTTTAAATATTATTTTATATACTAAAATTTATATCCCAATGAAATGTAAGCATTTTGATTTTTTACATCAACGTTGCTTGATCTTGCAAGATTTGTTAGACCCATATCCCAACCAATATCAACTAAAATTGGTCCAAATTCAGCACCAACACCAAGACCGAGACCCGCATCAAAAGGCTTCAATCCATTGAATACATCTAACATTGCATCATCTTTGAAAGTATCCATTTCTAATGTCCCAGCTTTTGCCTTTCCACCAATACCATAAGCAATATATGGTCCTGCATGCAATACTACTTTAGTTCCTGGAGTTACATCAATTTTGTATGCAACATGTATTGGAAGTTGTAAGTAGTTTGCTGATACATTTACATCAATAGGATCACCATCATCTTTACTTAAATATTCAGCTCCTTTGGTTGAATAGAATAGACCTGTTTGTAAAGCAATGTTTGGAGCAAATTCAAAGTCTGCACCAATACCAACGTGGAAACCAACTTTCATGTCTTTGTCATCAAGGTCATCTGCGTAGAAATTTGACATATTTAATCCACCTTTAATACTGTAAGAAACAGATTGAGCACCTGCGAGTGTAACCATTCCGAAGAATGCAATAATAAGTGATAGTTTAAATTTTCTCATAATAATTTTTTGTTTAATTCATACTTAAATTTCTTGGATTTATCTATCCCCCGAAATTTCTAATAGTTAAAACAGTTACTCTCATTTATTGTTCAAGGTTTACGTTTTAACTACCAGTTTTTAGAGATTAACAAATGTTTTTTGGTTTTATTTTACAATAGGTTTGTTTTGTCAGCTTAGCAGTTACTAATTCATTAAGAATTGAGTGTCTTTATTGATGTATTAAAGTAACGTTTTTTTATTTCTGATGCTATTTGGAGTGTAAAGGTAAGCCTTTCTTTCTTCTTCTGACAGTTTTTCAATAGCATATCGAAGCATTACGCGAGGCATCTGTGATGCGTGTTTATCTAAGAAGTCTTGTAAAATTGTGATATCTCTTTTGCCCACTTCACGCAACATCCATCCGCAAGCTTTGTGAATGAGGTGATGGCTGTGCGTTAAAAAATAAGTGGAAAGACGTAATATATCGTCAAAATCATTCTTGCGAATGAAGGCAAAAGTAGCTACTATGGCAATGCGCTGATCCCATAGCCAATTGCTTTTTGCCAAATCATAAAGCCTTGAGCGATCTTTGTCTATGAGCCACGCACCCACTATTTTGTGTGCGGATAGGTCTACTAAATCCCAGCTGTTGATGTGTAGGGTGTTACTCAAATAGAAATTGTAGACTTTTTCTTGCAAAGAGTCATCTCTACGCTCAAATTGATCGACAAGCAAAACAAGTGCTGCAAATCGGCACTCATGAAACTTACTGCTCAATAGTTTTTTTATTTCTTCTAAAGGCAGCACTTTATATGGCACTACCGTTTTTCTTATTTGTGGCACAGTTACACCCAAAAAAATATCGCCGTGAGCATACTGTCCTTCTTTGGTTTGGAAAAATGAGGATAGAAGTATTGCTTTTTCAGGATTGCCTAAAGCAATGAGTTCATTCTTGATTGTTTCTGCTTGCATCTTCTATCTTATTAAACCACTCGCGAAATAGGGTGGGTGTCGAAATAAAATCCTAATATGTTGCGAACCATCTCTAATCCCATTTCATAGCGGGCTTCCAATGTTTTTGTGGCTGCATGTGGTGTCAGCACTACATTGTCAAGCTTCAATAGTTCTGGAGTTACTTTTGGCTCATTCTCAAAAACATCTAAACCTGCAGCCCATATTTGTTTTTCTTTTAGTGCCTTGGTCAATGCAATTTCATCTACCATGTTGCCCCTTGCCGTGTTAATGAAAACAGCAGTAGGCTTCATCAGCTCCAATTCTTTTTTGCCAATCATGTGAATGGTTTCTTCAGATGAAGGAGCGTTCAATGATACGTAATCAGCTGTTTGCAACAATGTTTCTAAAGACACATATTTTGCGTTGTATTTTTCTTCAATTGCTTTGTCAAGTCTGTTTCGGTTGTGATACATAATATGCATACCAGAAGCCACAGCTCTGCGAGCTAATGCTTGCCCAATCCGCCCCATACCAATAATGCCCAAAGATTTGCCAAATATAGGTAAACCGGGTTCGTCATAAAGACCCCAACTTAACCCTTTGGGAACTCTAATTTTTCTATCGTAATATCCAATTCTTCTACCTGCTGCTAACAATAAAGAAAATGCAAACTCTGCTGTTGGTTCCAAAACCGAGTTAGGGATATTAGTAACAGCTATGTCTTTTTGTTTGGCATAATCCACATCTATATTGTTGTATCCAACTCCAAAATTTGAAATTAATTCCAGTTTTGTTCCTTTATCCATTATTTCTTTGTCGGTATAGAAGCTAAAGTTTGGAACTAAAACATGGAAGTCAGCAATCATCTCCAACACTTCTTCTCGTCTAAATCCAGACTTATTGGGAAGCGTATAATCTATCTTTCCATCTAACTCTTTAGCTACTTCAGGATTAAGATTGTAGGTAATAAGCGCTTTTTTCATTGTGGTTTTATTTATTCGAATGAGGGTTTATATTTCATATCGTTGCAAAGGACATGTTTAAATAACGAGCAACAAACATAATTGTTTTATTTCGAAAAAAGAATCAATAACTTTTTTAATTATGACTGACCTGAGAAGCGCAATACATTAAAAAAAAGTTAGCTAAGCACTAAGCAGATTCATACAATAGTTGTGCGATCTATAGGTAAAAATGTAAGTAAATCTATCATTGTAGGAGATTTATCAGGATACTTAACGGTAAGTTTTAAGTTATGGAAAGATTATACAAACAAAAAAGGTGAGTCGTAAATAAACAACTCACCTTTTTAGCTCTTCAGGCTGGACTCGAACCAGCGACCCTCTGATTAACAGTCAGATGCTCTAACCGACTGAGCTACTGAAGAATTTGTACTTAATAAAACCTTAAACTTTTTAGCTCTTCAGGCTGGACTCGAACCAGCGACCCTCTGATTAACAGTCAGATGCTCTAACCGACTGAGCTACTGAAGAATTTTATCTTTCCTAAAAAGCGTTGCAAAAGTAGCACAAACTTTTGAATTATCCAATAGGTTTGAGGGAAAAAAGTGAAAATATGATTTCAATACTCAATTTCCAAACTTTGAATAGCCTGCTTTATAAAATTTGTTTGTCAATCAAAGTATTCTTTCTGCTCTAATATCCAACGAAATGACTATGCTTGAGAAAGCTTGAGAGGTCCTGTATTTTTTAATAACAGAACTGTATAATTATAATCAAAATATTTATTTACGGATAGAATATATTTGTGAGGATTGTTATAATTCTTTTCTAATGTATTAATCAAAAGGCTCTTCTGGCAGTTTTGATAAATTATAAATATACCTGATATCATCAAATGATTTACCATATTTGAGAATGTCAAACAACTCAACTGACACGCATTGACCAATCATTTGTTTGGCTTGAGAATCGTTAAAACCTTCTCTCTTTAATCTTTCGTAAGTAGTTTTTGTTTCAGGTGGGTCGTTACTTTCGAGTTGTTCTTTTACAATTTCCAAAATTTGAGCTTTCACTATTTCATTTGCTTCCATAATTGTGAGTTTTTTAAATTATAGCACTAAGATAATTATTAAGTAGATAATTCGATACGTTTATTCACTTTATTTTAAAAGTGAACCTTCAATTTGTTTGACCACATTCTTCTTTATGCAACTTTTTACTATCTTTGAATTGTATAAAAAGCATAAACAGAAAAATATTACTTGATAAATATGATATACAAATTTTTACTCGTATCTGAAGAGGTTAGTAATTTCAAAATAGAAATAAAAATTGATGCTGATGCTACCTTTCTTGATTTTCATAAAACAATAATGGACAGTTGCGATTATGAAAAGGTGGAAATGACTTCTTTCATTATGTGTGATGACGACTGGCGAAAAAAACAAGAAATTACCTTAATGGAGATTGATACTGATTGGGATGTTGATTCTTATGTGATGGAAGATGAGGTTTTATCGGAATGGTTTGATGAAGAGAAACAAAAATTGATGTTTGTTTTTGATTACAATAAGGATCGATTTTTTTATATCGAATTAAAAGAAATGATATTAGGCAAGAGCCTAAATAAACCTACTTATAAAAAACAGGGTAATGCTCCAACTCAATTCTTAAAAGAGGAGGTAGAACCCGAAATAGTAAAACCTGCTATTACGTCTACACCTTTTATGGATACCGACGAAGAGTTTTATGGTGAAGACAATTATGATTTGGAAGAGATAGATAAAGAAGGATTTGAAGGATTGGACGAAGAGGAACCCGATGATAGTGATTTGGAATATCCAGAAGATATAGAATTATTGTAAATGAAAAAACTTCTCGTTATCCTTGGCCCCACGGGCGTTGGTAAAACGAATTTGAGCATAAGCGTTGCGGAGCATTTAAAATGTCCTATAATTTCGTCCGATTCAAGACAGATATACAAAGACTTAACAATTGGTACAGACGCACCCACCGCAGAACAATTAAAAAAAGCCACTCATTATTTTATTGGTACTCTTTCGGTGAATGATTATTTCAGCGCGAGTGAGTTTGAAGATCAAACAATAAAGTTGCTTTCTCAACTCCACGAAAAACATGATTGTGTCATTATGTCTGGTGGCTCAATGATGTATATTGATGCTGTTTGCAAGGGTATAGATGAGGTACCTGATATTGATCCAGTGTTAAGAGAACAATTAATGGATTTATATCAAAAAGAGGGAATTGATCCAATACGAATGCAGTTGAAAATGCGTGACCCAGTGTTTTATAATCAAGTTGATCTAAAAAATCCCAAACGAATTATTCATGCCTTAGAAGTTTGCATTATGACAGGAAAGCCATACTCATCTTTTCGTACGAATACCGTGAAAAAACGACCATTTGATATCGTTAAGATTGGATTGACACGACCACGAGAAGAACTATACCAAAGAATTAATGTACGTGTTGACCAAATGATAGACAACGGATTGATTGAAGAGGCTCGAAAGTTATACCCTCAAAAACATTTGAATTCATTGAACACAGTTGGTTATAAAGAACTGTTTCAGTATTTTGATGGAAATTGGTCGCTGGAATTCGCTATTGATAAAATTAAACAACATTCGCGTAATTATGCACGCAAGCAGTTGAGTTGGTTCAATAGTGATAAAGAGATACATTGGATAGACTTATCAGATGAGCATGTGAATGCCAAAGAGGATATAATTAACAGAATCAATATATAGGGATGATTGCTTCTGATTGATAATCAATTGATCAAATATTTGTTCTATAACTTAGAATGAGAGCGAAAGTGAAAGTGAAAGTGAAAGTGTTGTCTCTATATATTAAAAATTGAACCGATTACTTTCCAGTGTGTTTATTTATATATATAGTAATAGTATAAAAACGAACACAATTATGACACCATCCTATCTCCCTGTAGATCCTGATTTCTTTGATTTCTTTGAGAAAGAGAAAGATAAAGATTCAACCAGAGTGGTTTACTTTGGCGAAGGCACTACCTTAGAGGAGGTAAACAGCAAAATTATAGATATTAAAAAGAATAGCCAGAATGAATATTTTATAATCTTTGAAAATAAACAAGAAGTCCGCATTGATCGAATTATTGTTTACAATGGAAAGCCGGGACCCGCCTTCGATGAATATGATGCCTTTGCAAATGAATGTCTTTCATGCAAAGCAGGTTACGAAGAATGAAAAACTATCAAGTACTACAACAAGTAAAATCTTAGTGCGACATAGTTATGCAATAAGTACAATTTATTTATTTCAAAAAACTTTTATTTTTTATCTTTGTTCTTCGTACTAACATCAATTCATTTCATGACCCTTAGACAAAAACAACAATTAAAACAAACACAAAGATTATCGCCTCTTCAACTACAGGTGATAAAACTAATTGAACTTAATTCAATCGAACTCGAAGATAAAATTAAGCAAGAATTGGAGGAGAATCCTGCTTTAGATGAAGCTATTGCAAAAGATGGCGTTAAAGACGATGACAAACATGAAGAGGATGAATATGCCGAACTACTTTCGCAAGAAGAGATAATAACAGGTGACTATACTTCTGAAGAAGAAATGCCTGATTATCGTTTAAATATTGGAGCGAACACCAATTTTGATCAACCCATCACTGATTTCGCTTTTTCGGACAGTACATTACATCAATCTCTCTTAGATCAAATAAATCTACGAAATTTGAGCCATAAGGAGATGCAGATTGCTGAATACATTATTGGCAATCTCGATGAAAATGGTTACTTAGAAAGCACATTACAATCAATTTCCGATGATCTCATTTTTCAATTAAACATTGATATTACTCCCGAACGTATCGAGGAAATATTAAAAGAAATTCAAAACTTAGAGCCTGCAGGAGTTGGTGCACGGAATTTGCAAGAATGCTTATTGATTCAGTTAGCAAGAAAACAACAAACCAAAATAATAAAACAAGCTACTTTTTTATTAGAAAATTACTTTGAAGAGTTTACAAAAAAACATTATGACAAAATCATGCGTTTGTCAGAAATGTCATATGATGACTTGCGTGACGCTGTAGAAATAATTACGACTCTCAATCCAAAACCCGGAAATATTTGGGCTGATTATATGGAGATGGCTATGGCAAATATTACACCTGATTTTCTTGTAGAGATAGATGGACAAGAAATTACTCTCTCACTTAACAACAAAAATATACCTCCATTACAAATCAACCGTGGTTTTTCTGAAATGATGAAAGGATATAGTGAAAACAAAAAAACCATGTCTGATGAAAATAAGCAAGCTCTCCTGTTTATGAAACAAAAAGTTGACTCGGCTCGGTGGTTCATTGATGCCATACATCAACGACAAATAACCATGCAGGTAACCATGCAAGCTATTATTGATATCCAATATGATTATTTCATAACTGGCGACGAATCTAATTTAAAACCTATGGTATTAAAAGATGTTGCTGAAAAAACAGGTTTTGACATTTCCACCGTATCCCGTGTGAGCAATAGCAAATATGTACAAACTAATATGGGTATATTTCCTTTAAGATTTTTCTTTTCCGAAGCAATGCAAACAGATACTGGCGAAGATATATCCTCTCGTGAAATTAAAATTTTGCTGAAAGAGAAGATTGAAAAAGAAGATCCTCGAAAACCTTTGACTGATGATGAGGCTACAAAAATGCTAAATGATAAAGGATATATAATTGCACGACGAACAGTTGCTAAATATAGAGAACAATTAGGCATTCCTGTAGCTCGATTAAGAAAAATATTATAACTTTGGGCTTCAAGAAAATTAAATGAAACTACTCTCACATTTTATATCCAGTGTTTTCCAGCCGCTTTTAATGCCCATCTATAGTGTGGCTTTGTTATTTGTGTACACTCATTTCAGGTATATTTATGTCAATCAGTTTTTCACACTGCTAATTCCTACTGTTCTATTTACTTTTTTAATTCCAGGCATGCTAATATATATTATGATGCGTGTAGGAATAATATCCGACCTGACACTATTAAAACGACGAGATAGATTTGCCCCATATGCCGTTACAATGCTATGTTTTGGATTCTTGATATATCACTTCTATAATTTGGCGTTGCCACTTTGGTTCTTGTTAATGTTGGTTGCACCAATTGTTACAATGATTTTGGCAACCATCATTACATTATGGTGGAAAATAAGTGCTCATATGTTTGGAGTTTCAAGCCTTCTTGGAGGTGTTATGTCCATCAGCTATTTTGTTGAAAGAGGTAATCCTTATCTTCTTTTTATACTTTTATTTGTAATATCTGGGATGGTAGGAGTATCACGACTGATACTAAGGAGACACACACCCAATCAAGTATATGCAGGATTTTTATTAGGCTTTATTGTCTCTTTCACATGTATATGGATAGGATCTTGATTAAACATTCAATAGGATATAGAAAAAATCACTATATTTACACTTCTGTAATTTAAAAACTTAAAAACATTAAGACTATGAATTTTCCTGAAAATTTAAAGTATTCAAAAGACCATGAATGGATTCTTGTTGAGGGAGACAAGGCCACTATAGGTATTTCCGATTTTGCACAAAGCGAATTGGGAGAAATTGTGTATGTAGATGTTACCAGCGAAGGCGAAACCGTCGACAAAGATGAAGTCTTTGGTAGTATTGAAGCCGTTAAAACAGTTTCAGATCTTATGATGCCTGTAACTGGAGAAGTACTGGAGTTAAACCCTGAGTTAGACGATAATCCAGAGTTGGTGAATAAAGATCCATATGGCGACGGATGGATTATCAAAGTTACCATTGAGGACGAAAAAGAATTAGATGAGTTGATGGATGCTGCTGCATACAAAGAATTCATTGGGAAGTAACAACCCTCACTATTATTAAAATAAAAGTGTCTAAAAAGTAATCGCATATTGATTGTCTTTTTAGACATTTTTTTGTTTCGACACTTTTCAGTTCTTCGCAAAATAGTACTCGCTTTTCTTTTATTCATTCATATCATTGGTAAATTAACAGAATATGATTATTTTTGAAAGTCTGTTTGTTTAAAAACAGATAAGCGTCAAATTATTTGATTATAATGACTCTTACCAAATTAAACTGCTCTAAAATATATACGCATTATGAAACCATTAGTAAGCATTATTATGGGTAGCACTTCCGATTATCCAGTGATGGAAAAAGCTGCTAAATTTCTTGACGAAATGGATATTCCGTTTGAGATAAATGCATTGTCGGCGCATCGCACTCCCGAAGCGGTTGAGAGCTTTGCAAAGCATGCACAAGCTAACAATATAAAAGTAATAATTGCCGCTGCAGGAATGGCCGCACACCTTCCGGGCGTAATTGCATCAATGACTTCCATACCCGTCATTGGTGTGCCAATCAATGCTTCTTTGCAAGGACTGGATGCTCTTTTAGCTATAGTGCAAATGCCTCCAGGCATTCCTGTAGCTACAGTAGGTATTAATGGATCGCTCAACGCTGCTATACTTGCGCTTCAAATAATGGCTACTGACAATCCTGAGTACCAAGCAAAACTTTCGAAGTACAAAGACGGATTGAAAGATAAAATCACAAAAGCAAATCAAGATTTATCTGAAATAAAATTTAAAAATAAAACAAATTGAATTCCAAAAATACACCCATAAATCTTGATGATTTAAAATCAATTATAGAGCTGGAAGCAGAAGCTATTCGCAGTATACCAATAACTGATAATTACAGCAAAGCTGTAGATATTATTGTAGAACAAGTGCACAACAAAAATGGGAAGCTTGTAATAAGTGGTATGGGTAAAGCTGGACAAATTGGTCAAAACATAGCTACAACTTTCTGTTCAACTGGTACTCCATCCATATTTCTACATCCAAGTGAGGCACAACACGGAGATTTGGGTATTTTGCAACGCAATGATGTATTGCTTTTGATAACTAATTCAGGCAAGACACGCGAGATTATAGAGTTGTTAGACTTAGCACGCAATATTTATTCTACTATCCCAATTATTGTAATTACTGGAAGTAAAGATAGTTTTCTGGCTAATGAAGCAGATGTTTTTTTATTTACAGGTCATCCAGATGAAGTATGTCCTTTAAATCTTACGCCCACTACATCTATAACTGTTATGACTGTAATGGGAGACTTATTGGTTATAGAGACGATGAAGAAGATAAATTTCAATGCCAATGATTATGCCAAAAGACATCATGGAGGATATTTAGGAGATGTGTCACGATCAAAATGCAATCAATGAGCAATCGATGAGTATTTTTAAATAAATAGAATTATCAATAGATATTAGTTAGCTCCCATTATAAACACTTGTAGGTGATTATAATGGGAGTCTCTATATATCCTATCTATTCAAAGAATTTACTTTATATAAAAGCAATTATTTATATAAAATCAACTAAGAAGAACGAAAACAACATCCTTATCAGTACTTTTGTACGCTAATATTTGCATAATAGTTGGATATCAAAAATGAGTAAGTTAGAGAAACAAGTTAATAATTTAGATAATAGATACGAGCAAGTTAATCCTAAAATAGTCTTTCCTATTGTTGCCCTGGCATTGCTGATGATAACGGTCGATTCAACTATTGTTGCAACGGCATTACATGCATTGCAAGTCGACTTGAACACATCGGTTAGTTGGGCAGGGTGGACATTAACTGCATATTCATTTGGTTTTGTGCTAATGCTTCCACTTAGTGCAAAATTTAGTATCCGATTTGGAAATCGGCCCGTTTTTTTAGTTTCTGTAGCCACTTTTACTTTCGCATCATTACTTTGCGGACTTTCAACCAATATATATGTCCTTATTGCCATGCGAGCTATACAAGCCATTGGTGGCTCAGGTCTAACTCCATCAGCTACAGGAATAATAGTGAATCACTTCAACCAATCGCGCGATAAGTTCTTGGGTTTATTTGGTAGTATCTTTGCAATTGGTGGTATGATTGGTCCAATCTTTGGAGGAATTTTTGTTACTTATGCATCGTGGCAATGGATTTTTTATATCAATATACCATTTGGCTTAACTGTTTTGTTTTTTGCAATGCGTTTTATTCCTATAGCACCTCCTGTGGATAGTAGCAAAAAGAATTTTGATTTTCCAGGACTTATACTACTGGCTATGGGCATTATTACTGCTATGTATGCTACCACCTATTTGGGAGAAGATGATTCCTCTTTTCAATCTCCACTTTTTATTGGATTAGTTTTATTCTCTGTTATATCTTTTATCCTCTTTTTCCGACATTTAAATCGAGTTGAATTTCCATTTATAAATCCAAACTTTATATATGGCAAAGGCTTTGGAGCGGTTAACTTCATCAATCTTGTCCATACAGGAATGGTTATTGGAAGCGCATCGTTGATTCCTTTTTATGCCGTTAATAGATATGGTATAAGTGAGCTAAATTCAGGTATTCTCTTAGTTTTAGAAGGGAGTGCTTCAGTTGTGATGTCTGTAATTATGAGTATTTATTTGCGTCGAACTGGCTACCGAATTCCTTTGTATGTTGGTTCTATGATATTAGTTTTAGGATTAGCACTTCTTTTCTTTGAACCATTGTTTAGCATTTCTCCATTCATTTGGCTCTCTATTAGTACATTCTTTATAGGTTTTGGATTTGGGATAATGAGTCCAGCAGCACGAAATGCAGGTATTCAATTAGCACCTGAACAATCAGCCAATCTTGCAGCTATTCGTTCTCTTGGTTTACAAATGGGTCAAATAATGTCTATTGCTGTTGCTACTTCAATTATTGCAGCGGCAGCGTATCCATCTAAAGCTCAGGCAATGACATATTTGGGTCTTTCAATATTATTGTTGGTGACCGCTCCAATAATATCACGAGTTCCTGAAAATCGTGGTTCATGGTAAGTTGTGTTCTGTTGGTATTATTTTAGAAGTAAACAAGCTGGTTCTGTTGAATTAACCCATCTTGCAGGCTGC
>DEZB01000048.1 GCA_002364735.1 Bacteroidales bacterium UBA3143 | reverse complement strand
GTAATTTTTGTCATGTACTAAAGTAAAGCATATAATCATTTGTCGAGAAGGGTGGCTCTATGATGAAGAAAATGGCGATACCGGACCAATTGCTGGTGACCCCAGAATACTCCATCAAAGAGATGTTGACGATCAGCGTAAAGTCTTCAAAGATGCTTATGCACTTGGCTTAATAAAACATGATAATTACAAGCTGATACAAATGGTTGTTCACCCTGCCGTTTTTCTTGATGACCTCGAAGCAAGATCAATCATAAGCACGATGGATGGCATCTGTATTGAATCTCATCAGTTTAATCGCTATTGGCCTCTGGGAAATGAAATATCAAATCCTGAGGAAATAGCCCGAGGAGCTAAGTGGGTTCTCGAACAAGGATTGGATTATATTTTCTATTACGGACCTTACCAGTATAAAGGTTGTGAAACTTATACCGACTTTCTTGAAAGAGATTGGTTGAAAGCTTTTTGGGCAAGAGGTTTACCTAAACATCATGAGAATATGTATTACTATTTGAATGCATTTCCTCATGGCTGTGGTTCACAAAGACCAGTAGGTCCAGAATCAGATCCATATTCTTACCTCGGATTTGTCAAATGGCTAATCCAAGAACTGGAACAAGGAAAGTAGAAGATGATAGGATAAAATAATCTAGTGCTTTTAAATATGATATTTTCTAAGTTTAATTGGATTAACAGTTTATTATCGATCAATTGAAATTCTTAAAACAAATATAAAATTTATAATTTTTCAATCCGAATAACACAAAATGTAATATGAAATACGCTAATTTAACAAATAAAGATAGTGACTTTGTTATTAGAGTCATATACTACATGTTTATATTCATCATTCCGCTTTTTGCTATGGGCGCATCATGTGAGGGAAACAAGGTGCTGAGTAATCAAAATGAACCTTTAACACCCTCTGTAGAAGAAGTTGAATTTGTTCCACCTTTAGCTGGACAAGATGAATTGGGGAGAGCGTTACCAAATATTGAAGATGTGGGTGAATTGAAAGATAACAAACAAGTTGGAATGTTTTATTTCTTGTGGCAAGGAGACGAAGGATCAAAAACATCTGAGAAATATTGGGATTTATCGGAAATAATACCCCAACATCCTGAAGTATTAGAAGATGGCAAAAATAAATTCTGGGGATCTACCAGTAGAGGTTATTATTACTTCTGGGGGAAGCCTATATATGGCTACTATAGCGGTGATGATTATTGGGTACATCTTAAAAACATGAAACTATTGACTGATGCAAATGTAGACTTCTTGGTGTTGGATGCTACAAATAGACTTATCTATAAAAGACAGTCCGAGGCTTTAATGAAGGCTATAACTACGCTTCAGAGACAAGGTAAGAATCCTCCTAAGTTGGTATATTATACAAATAGTAAATCTGGAGAAACAATGCAAGACATTTATGACTCCTTTTATAAAACAGGTGCACCTCATTACTATCCTACAACTTGGCACTATTTGGACGATAAACCCCTAATTATTGGAAGAACAAAAGAAACAAAAGATAAAGACTTCGAATCGTTTTTCTCCTACAAAGAATCGCAATGGCCCAATGAACCTGAACAAGCAAATGGTTGGCCTTGGATAGACTTTAATCGTCCACAATCGGTTTACTCAAACAATAAAGGAGAAAGAGAGATTATCAACGTATCTGTATCTCAACATCCTAATGCCTTTGCAGGAATGGGAGGATCTGCTTATTATGGCAATAAAGATAATTGGGGACGCAGCTATCGAAATGGATCTCACGCTAATTCAGAAGAAGACATTTTACACGGGTATAACTTTCAAGAACAATGGGATTATGCCCTTGAACAAGATGTGCCTTATGTTTTCATAACAAGCTGGAATGAATGGATTGCAGGAAGATGGGAAACAACAGACAATAATCCCGAGCATTCTTATTTTTGTGATCAGGCAAGTCCTGAATATAGCAGAGATATTGAGCCAACATTTACAGCAGGAATGAAAGATAATTATTACATGCAATTAGTAGCTAACATAAGAAGATATAAAGGCATGAACTCAAATCCGTCAGTTAGCGCTCCAAAAAAAATTGAAAGCTTTAATGATTGGGATGATGTAAAACCAGTGTATGTTGATTACACCAATGACACACAAGATAGAAATCACGAAGGAGCGGTAAAAAATCCATCGATAACATATACAAACACAACTGGGAGAAACGATTTCCATATTCTTAAAGTTGCAAGAGACAAAGAAAATATTTATTTCTTCGCTCAAACAGCAAATAATATTAGTAAAGAGAAAAGTGACAATTGGATGACTCTCTATATCAATTCGGATAGAAAATATAATAATGATTGGTATGGATATGATTATCGAATTACGGAAGGAAATAAATTGCAGAAGTATTCAAATGGAAAATGGGTAGACAACGAAACAATATCATTAGCATTAGAAAACAATATGCTAATGTACAGCTTCCCCATTAAATATATTTCTGAAAACAGTCAAAATCTGGATTTTGAATTTAAATGGTCTGACAATATGCAAGACAACGACCCAATGGATTGGTATATAAATGGAGATGTAGCTCCCGAAGGCAGGTTTAACTATATCTATAAAACATCAAAATGAAAAAATCAACATTTTACAAAGTTCTCCTATTAATTTGTTTTAATGCTCTAATAGTATCTATTCAAGCTAATGACAAACTGTTTTTTAGAGTTAATGACCTACTTTGCAACAATCTTATAAATCCTGAAAGCACTCATGAACCCTCTCTAAGTTGGAAAACAGAATCGAATATTCAAGGTTTATTTCAGACTGCTTGGGAGGTTCAAATAGCCAGTAGCGAAGAGCTTTTAAATGATGGGAAAGCTGATATTTGGAATTCAGGCAAAAAGCTATCTGATGAACAATTTAATATAATTCCAGAATTTGATTTTAAATCGGATGCAACAAGATATTATTGGCGTGTACGTATTTGGAATAACAATAATGAAAAAAGTGAATGGAGTAAAACAGCCTACTTCTTAACAGGATTATTGAATGAAAAATCATGGCAAGCTAAATGGATAACTTATAATGAGGATAATATTGAAGCTTCTCCCTATTTTAAAAAAGTTTACAACTTAAGCAATCAAGATAAAAAGCCCGTTAGGGCACTTGTTTATTTATGCGGATTGGGAGCAAATGAATTTTATTTAAATGGAAAACTTGTTGACCCAACACGTTTTTTAGATCCAGCGACAACGAATTATGAAAGATATGCTTTATACACAACCTTCAATGTAACTGACCAGTTGTTAAATGGTGAGAACTGTTTTGGAGTTATGGTGGCAGATGGTTGGTTTAATCAGAAAGATGCATGGAGGGGGGCTAATTTCAGCTACGGAAAACCTATGCTCCGCTTCCAATTAATGGTAGATTATTCTGATGGAAGCAGCACTGTATTTGGAAGTGACGAAAGCTGGAGTTACAAGTCAGGTCCTGTAGTTAAAACTAATATTTTTTTAGGTGAAACATATGATGCAAGACGTGAATTGAAAAACTGGTGCGAACCTGAAATAGTTGATAATAGCTGGGAGAAAGCAGTAATCGCCAAAGACAATAAGCCTCCATACTTAGTTCCTCAAATGATTGAGCCTATAAGGAAAAAAAGACTATTAACAGCAAAAAAAATATGGAAAGATACCTCTGGCAACTGGATATACGATTTTGGAATCAACATTGCTGGTATTCCATCTTTAACAATAGAAAACTCACCCGCTAACACGTCCCTGAAAATACGTATAGCTGAAGAAGTAGATAGTGCAGGAAACTTAAACTTTAATTCTTTAGGATGGATACATCATTCTGAAGAACCTACACCCGTATATAACTACATTGCAAAAGGAAGTAATAAAGAGAGTTGGGAACCAAGATTTACATACAGTGGTTTTCGCTATGCCGAACTTTCAGGATTTATAGGTACTCCTGATACATCAACTTTAAAATTGATGGTTGTTCATACTGATTTGGATAAAACAGGAACGTTTAGCTGCTCTGATAATCAAATTAACACCCTTCATGACTTAGCAATCAACACTGTATTGAGCAACATTCACGGAATACCTACAGACTGTCCGAACCGTGAAAAATGCGGCTGGTTGGGTGACACACATCCATATGCTAAAATGGCAAACCTTAATTTTCAAGCAAATAACTTTTGGACAAAATATCTGAATGATATACGATCGGGAGCAATGAGAGAGGAAAAGAAAACACTTTTTCATGAAAGATATAATAGATTATTTTATCATACTGAAAAAAAGGCTGGTCTGCCTTATATGATAGCTCCAGGAAAACGATTGTGTGGCGTGGCATCTCCAGACTGGGGAACGGCATTAGTTCAATTGCCATGGTGGCAATATGTTTACTATGGTAATAAAGAAATCCTATCCGAGTTTTATGAGGATAGGAAATATTGGACCGACTATGTTTCAACACTTGCTACAGATACAGCACGAACTAACAAGTATGGTAAGAATACAAAATATATTATATATCAAGGACTGGGTGATTGGTGTCCTCCGCAGTACAATCAAAATGATAGCACACCTGTAGAGTTTACATCAACTGCTTTTCATTATCTTGATGTAAGTATAATGCAAAAGTCGGCCGTCATTTTAAATAAAAAGGATGATGCAAGGAGATATGCAGAATTAAAATCTGCAATTTTCAAGGAGTTTGTAAATGAGTTTTATGATAGGAAAAACAAAACTTACGGTAGCCAAACAGCTAATGCAATGGCTCTTGATTTAGAATTAGTGCCAAAAGGCGACGAAATAGATGTTTCGAATTCCATTGTAAAAAGCATGAATGATAAAACAGAAGGATTTATCAGCACGGGTATTTTTGGAATAGGTCGTATTGGAAGCATGCTTGCAAGACACGGAAATGTTGAAGCTGCATATAATCTGTTTACAAAGAAAGGAGAGAATAGTTTTGATTGGATGATTAATGAAGCAGGAGCTACATCTTTATGGGAAAGACTTCCTATAAATGACAAAAGTAAAAAAGCAGCTGAAAAAAGCTCACATAGCCATCCTATGCATGCCGGTTATGATGTGTGTTTTTATGAAGACATGGCAGGCATTCGCCCCGATGATTCAGGCTACGGACTTAAAACTATACGATTCCAACCTTTATTTACAGCGCACCTATCATGGGCTAAAGCGAGCGTTAAATCTCCATATGGTGTAATTGTTAGTGACTGGAAACTTGAAGATGAGCAACTAAAGTGGAACATCACAATTCCGCCTAACTCATCTGGAATTGTTGCTTTACCAAACAAAAAGAATCCAATAGTAAATGGAGTCAAGTTAAACAGCAAGAAATATCAGAAAATTGAAGATAACAAAGAATATTCTCTTTATAAATTTCCATCAGGCAATTATGAAATCAATTATTAATAGAAGAATGAGATATTGAAGAGAATGTGTGAGAAACATGCATTGTTGGCAATAAAGGACTTGCAAATAACACTTGAATTTTAGTTTAAATTGATCATACAAATATCTAAAACAAAGTAATCATGATTAAAAGAAATGCTTTCAAAATGTTTTTAAAACCAGGATGTGAAGTTGAATACGAAAAACGACATCGTGAAATTTGGCCAGAAATAAAAGAATTGCTTAAAGCTACTGGGGTTTCTGATTATTCAATTTTCTGGGATAAAGATACTAACATCTTGTTCTCAGTTCAAAAAACTGATGGAGATGCCTCATCTCAAGATTTGGGTGATAATCCAGCTGTACAGAAATGGTGGGATTACATGGCTGATATAATGGATACAAACCCTGACAAATCACCAGTATCTATCCCTCTGAAAGAGGTATTTTATATGGAATAAAATAGGGTTAAGTCCTCAAGAGACTTACTGACTGACGCTTAAGAGTTACCATTCTTAAGCCATATTAATAGTAGGCTGCTAAAGCTTAGCATATATTTTTATGAGAGTGCATAGCTAATATGTTTACACTTTACATTAACCTGTTGTCAAAAGTAACTCATTGTTCAAGCTTATGAATTAAAAACTTCAGATGCTAACTAAATATTTAAATTATAATTGAGATGAAAACACATAACTTGCGGTTCAAAATTATTCAAATAGTCCTTTTTACATGGATGTTGAGCAATTCATTATTTGGTCAAACTTCTCTGTCAATAAATTTTGAAAGAACTAACCACCTGGAAATTTCAGAAATTACTAACAATACTATTTCAATACTAACAACTGGGAATGATCCCTATTCCTTTACTCATCCTCTATCAGCAAAACTCCCAAAAGAGAATAGTGTTTTATCCTTCGATTATTTTTGTCCAAAAGGTCTTGATCACTTAGAAATATATTTTGATGTAACGAAACCTCATTCTAAAATGGTACATGAGGTTGGTATGTCCGAAGGTTGGGTTAAATTTTCAGTTGATCTTAGCGAGGATATGAAAAACTGGGGTAATAAAGGTGACTCGCTACGTCTCGATTTCGGTAGTCAAGAAAATGTCAATATCCAATTGCGAAACATAGAGTTACGCCCAATGTCGGAACGTGAGAAGGAGATTGCTACTAATAGAGAGATGAGAAAAGAACAGGAAGCTATTCTGGAGCAAAAACTAAAAGATTATCTTTCGACTGATTATCCTTTAAAGATTGACAATGTTTCTGTAAGTGAAAATGAGATAAACATTCGAATTAAAAGGTTGAATGAAGACTCCATTTTCCTTTGTGAAGCAACTCCGTATATGGATGTTACTGAAACTCATGATTTCGATAGTTCACATCCAATATTAAAAGATCAACTTGAAATAAAGATTGATCGTTTTAATGATAATGGAAGTATAATATATGACAGGCTGCTCTCTAAATGGGTTCTTGCTAAAAAGCAAAATGGTATATTCGAATTGAAATCTCATGCTCGTTATGCCGATGAAATAGAATCAAAAAACAACCTGCCCGATGAAAAACCTACAAGCAAAAAAGGACTTGGGGGTTTAATGTACATAGAGGACATGTTGAAGATCTACATGAACTCGATATAACTACTGCTACTGTAAATATATGGTTTAGCAAGTTTATGTATACAACTCCTGCACCCGATCGAATTAAGCATACTTACAATGGCAAAGATTGGTATTTTGGGAAAAAGGAGGTAGATAATATGGATTCTACTTTTAAAACTACTGCACATAGAAACATCATCACTGCAGCCATTCTGCTTGTATCAAAAGCACAAGAAACTCCTGACTCTGAAATTGGACGATTGATGCAGCACCCAGATATGGATCCTTCTGGTATTTACTCCATGCCTAACATGACTAATCCTGAAAGTGTAGAATGCTATGCCGCTGCGTTAGATTTTTTAACAAGTCGTTATAGTCGAGAGGATAAAAAATACGGTCGTATTAATCATTGGATAATGCACAACGAGGTAGATGCGGGATGGGTTTGGACCAATATGGGCGATAAAACAGAACTCATTTTCATGGACACCTATATAAAGTCGATGCGAATGTGCTACAATATTGCAAGGACATATAATCCTCATTCAGAAGTATTCGTAACTTTAACCCATTATTGGGCATGGACCTCGCAACCTAAATTTTACCCTTCTAAAAATTTGATGGAAATACTAATTGACTACACCCATGTAGAAGGAGATTTTAAATGGGCAGTAGCACAACATCCCTATCCAGAATCACTTTTTGAACCCAAAACATGGCTTGATCAAAAAGTAGATTTCACTTTTGATTCACCCCTCATCACTTTTAAGAATTTGGAGGTTTTGGATGCATGGATAAAAAAACCTGAGGTGCTTTACAAAGGAAAACACAAACGCACGTTGTGGTTGTCTGAAAATGGGACTAACTCAAAAACATACTCTGATCAAGATTTAAAAGAACAAGCAGCAGGTTTTGCTTATACTTGGAAAAAGCTAAAAAACTTGGATGGCATTGATGGATTTCAGTGGCACAATTGGTTTGATCATCGAGGTGAAGGTGGACTTAGAATTGGACTAAGACGATTTCCAGACGACAAAACAGATCCAGGCGGTAAAAAACCTGTTTGGTATGTTTTCGAAGCAGCTGACACAGAAAACGAAGATAAAGTGTTTGATCCTTATAAAGAGACAATTGGCATTGATGATTGGGATCAGGTAAACTTCATGGGAGAAATTGATCCAAAATTAAGAGAAGAAGCTTTTCGTGATGTAAAAGCTGACACATGGGTAGCAGTAGATGCTTTAGGTCGTGAACTACCAGGATATGCAGCGTGTGGACCAAAAAAAGAGGATAGATATGTTGGGATGTTTTATTTTATGACTCATTTGAATGCAGGCGGAGAAGGTCCTCATGATGTAACAAAAATTAAAGCTGCAAATCCAGAAAATCCTCAATGGGGTAATGGTAGTCATTATTGGGGTCAACCAGAGATAGGATACTACTTGAATAACGAAAAATGGGTGTTGCGTAGACATGCCACTCAATTAGCTGACGCTGGTGTTGATGCTATTATTTTTGATGTAACAAACGACCAAACCTATCCTGAAGTTTATCTTCCTCTATGCGAAGTGTGGCGTGAAATGCGAGCGAGCGGAGAAAAGACACCTCAAATTGCATTCTTTGGCAGTGAAGTATCTGTCAACACCCTTTGGAAAGACTTTTATGAAAAAGGCATGTATCCAGATTTGTGGTTTTTATGGAAAGGAAAGCCATTATTGCTCTATGGGCAGCACGAATTGCCTTCCCGAAATAAAGTTAACGATATTGTATTTTCAAATGACATCCTTAATTTTTTCAGTCTTCGTCAAAGCTGGGCTTGGACCTCACTGCCTTGGTATGATAATGGAAAAGACGAATGGCCTTGGATAGATCATTACCCTCAAGCCATTGGCTGGCACGATGACCCTGCTGTTAATGAGCACATGCCTGTAGCAGCAGCACAGCATCCACTTTCCAATATTGGTAGAAGCTACCATAATTTTCATCAACCCGAAACAAACGAATACGATATCACACCCGATACTGATAAAGGATTGTTTTTTCAAGAGCAATGGGACAGGGCGTTAGAAATAGACCCCGAGTTTGTTTTTGTAACAGGATGGAATGAGTGGTCAGCAGGTCAACAAGTAATGGGTACAGATATAAAAAACGAATTACTGAAATGGGATTTTTACCCTGGTGCCCATTTAGGACAAGCAGGCAAACCAATACAACCTGGTGACACCTATTTTATAGACCAATATAATCAAGAATTCAGTCGCGACATTGAACCAATGAAAGGTGGACATACCGACAATTATTATTATCAATTAATGGCTAATATAAGAAGGTATAAGGGGGTGAGCGCACCTTTAGAAACTGAAGAAAAAATCACTATTAATATTAATGGTGACTTTGGACAGTGGAACAAAATTCAAACTGTTTACTACGACCATATTGGAGATATAGAGCATCGTAACTCAGAAGGAGTGGGACAATCTGGACCATATACAGACAATACGGGAAGAAACGATATTGTAGAAACACGGGTTGCAAGAGATGATGAAAATATTTATTTTTACGTGAAAACTGACAATAACCTATCAAGCCATACGAACAAAAACTGGATGTTGCTTTTTATTGATGCCGACCAAAACTCTAAAACTGGATGGCATGGATATGACTACATGATTAACGGCGAAATTATTGATGACAATACAACTACCCTAAACAAATTCAGTAAAAACAAATGGCAAAAAGTTAGTCAAATCAAATACAAATACTTAGAAAATGAATTGATGATTCAGATTCCTCGACAATTGATTGATCAAAATAAGGTAGCATTTAATTTTCACTGGGCAGATAATATTGAAGATTACTACTATATAAATTCTTTTTTTATGATTGGAGATAATGCTCCTGAACGCCGTGCTAATTATAGATTTGAACCATAAAATAAACTTGCAATTATGAATTATACAAAAAGCTTATTACTATTGATTATTGCATCTATCTGGATGTTTTCTTGTGAACAAGATGAAAAACCTGAAACTTACTATGATAAATTTCACCCAGGCGAAATCTGGAAAGACAATAATGGCGTGCATATTAACGCACATGGCGGAGGTGTACTGCCTCATAAAGACACATATTATTGGTATGGTGAACACAAAATTGAAGGAATTGAAGGAAATTTTGCTCAAGTTGGTGTACATTGTTATTCTTCTAAGGATTTATACAATTGGAAGGATGAAGGCATAGCCCTTGAAGTAATTAAAGACGATCCTAATCATGACATAACCAAAGGATGCATAATAGAACGTCCAAAAGTGGTTTACAACAAAAAAACAAATCGTTTTGTAATGTTCTTTCATTTCGAGTATAAGGATCGTTGGTATGAGTCATCAAGAGCTGGTGTAGCAATCAGTGACACACCTACAGGACCTTTCACTTTCGTTAAAAGTTATCGACCCAATGCGGGTGTTTGGCCTCAAAATGTAATGGAGCAACATAAGGATTTGACCAATAGAGCAGAAAAATCATATTACCGTGGAGGGCCTGGAAGCCTACCTGCTCATGCCGATTCGGTGAATATGTTAGGCAGTCATTATGATGTAGGTCAGATGGCGCGTGATCAAACTGTGTTTGTGGATGATGATGGTAAAGCATATCATATATATTCTTCTGAAAGTAACAGCACAATACACATCTCTTTGCTAAGTGATGACTACCTTTCAGAGAGTGGTGTTTTTTACAGAATATTTCCCAACAGCTATCACGAAGCTCCAGCTTTATTCAAGCACAACCAAACCTATTATATGCTCTCATCAGGTTGTACAGCATGGGAGCCTAACGAGGCACGCTTATCGTCTGCACCGAACATATTTGGACCATGGACAGAAATTGGCAATCCTGCAGTGGGTTATAATAAAAAGCTTGATTTAGGCCCTGAAAAAACTTTCGGTGGACAAAGCACTTTTGTTCTTCCCAATCCAAGGTCAAAAAGATGCTTTTATTGCCATGTTTGATATATGGAATCCTACAAATGCAATCGATGGAAGATACGCATGGTTACCACTAACTTTTAAGGATAACGAAGCCCAGATAGAATGGAAAGATGAGTGGAAGTATTAAACGAGTGATACATTGTTTACGAAATGGATGTGGGTTAATTTACAAAAGATATTCTTAATACAGCTTCAATGTTTTGCAAGCTTTTCTATACTCAATCAAACAAATTCAACGGGATGTGTAATATTTTTTCACAGTCTCCTTGTTTGCAAATAAAAACATTATCATAGAGTATAGCAATTTTCGTTTTTTTCACGCTAAAGAATTTGCCAACTGAAAAAAATCTAATACTTTAGCGCACCTATCACAATACTTCCTGACTTCGACACGCATCA
>DEZB01000061.1 GCA_002364735.1 Bacteroidales bacterium UBA3143 | reverse complement strand
AAATATTCAAGCAAAGTGAAGAAAATAACTTAGAAATAAAGAGGAAAAGTGAAAAATATACCTGAAAAGAAATTTGATGTATTTTTCAAAGCTCTCAAAATGATTATTTTGGGTGGCATAAAATTTATTTTTGTTTTTTTAGTAGCATGTCTTTTTTATTTAAAAAGAATATTTATACAAAAAGTGTTGCAATGAAACTTATATTTTAAAGGGCGATTGTATTATTCAAGATTCAAGAAGATGTACTCAATGTCATTATGATTAAAGCTGTACAACTGGAACTACGTTTGGCAAACGGATTAACCATTTATTCCATACAGCATTCGAGATTTCTGAGAAAAATAAAGTGATGTCCTCATCTATCAACTTCTTCTATCTTCATTATTTTATTATTGATCACAATCCATAGTCCTGGGTTATAATCTTTTTATTATAAACAGTGGTATATTATTTATTTTCCAAATATTATATCTAATGTTATAGTTACAACGTTTTTCAACTTTTTAGTCAGTTGTGATGTTTAAGGTTCAACTTAATATTCATCAAATCATCCAATTCATGAATTGGTCTTTCGATATCATAAGGTATAGGCTCTTTTGAGAATGTTTGGAAGTACAACAAACAGGCATCCTTCCACCAAACTGCATCTTTAGATTGGATTTTGAGTTTTGACTGTACATCCATAAATCGTTCTTTATCGACATACTTTTCTAACTTATCCCATGTTTTTTGATATTCTCTCACTTTCTGCACACCCGCATCATAAGAGTAGCACATATTGTTCCATAAAGTCGTTCCATTTTTCATCTCATAATCCCAAGGTAAATGATGAAACCATAAGAGATATTTGTCCGGACATGTTTGTGGGTCATTAAATTGTTCTTTTAAAGGAGAGTAATATTGCGAAACTGCGTTACTTCCCTTTATTGTTCGGTCAAATCCGATTCCATCAGTGCCGGCATTATGGTAGTATTTTGGCAACCAATCAGGTCTTGCATTGGATATATTAGTCCATGGTTCGGGACCATAATGATGATCCCAAGCAAATATATGATGTAACCCAAGAGGCATCATATAATTTACTGCTGTTTCGTAAGATGAAAGCATCAGATCCTTAATAGGTTGTGCGAAATCTACGTCATTTGTAAAAGTCATGCGAATCCATTCATCTGCAATTTGATTTGATGATAATGAATTATCCCAGGCCAGCCTACCGAAAGCATACCAATTTGATTGTGCAAAATGATGACCATTCCAATTTTTATCTTCTCCAATATTTGCAACTCCTGCAATAGCTGTAATTTTCTGCTTATAAATGGTTCCATCGGTTATTTTTGCGATTGTTGAGCCTTCTCCTTTACAAAAGGTGTCGCTTTGTAGAAATTCCTCCCACATAGGTGATAGGAACACTAGGTGATTAGAAAATCCTAAGTATTCTTGTGTTATTTGCAATTCGGGCATTATTGTGGTTTTTTGCATTGCTCCAAATAGAGGACTAAAAGGTTCGCGAGGTTGAAAATCAACTGGGCCATTTTTTATTTGGATAATTACATTTTCTCTGAATTGGCCATCTAAGGGCATAAACTCATTGTAAGCTTGTTTGGCCCGATCATCTTTGTCCGGATTATAAACAAAAGCTCTCCACATAACAATGCCTTCAAATGGTTGTAGGACATCTGCCAACATGTTGGCACCATCTGCATGGGTTCTTCCGTAATCCATAGGACCAGGGAGACCTTCGGAATTGGCTTTCACAAGAAATCCTCCAAAGTCAGGAATAAGTTTATAAATTTCTTTTGCTTTTTTACTCCACCATTTTTGCACTTCCGTGTTTAAGGGATCTGAATTCTCTAATCCTCCCAATTCACTAGGTGAAGCAAAATTAATAGACAAAAAAACTTTTATATTATATGGCCTTAACTCATTGGAAATAACCTTTACTTTTTCCAAATATTCTTCGGATAATATTTCAGGTGCTGCATTTACATTATTTACAACTACTCCATTAATTCCTATAGAAGCATTCGCTCGTGCATACTCTTTGTATCGAGAAGAAACTGTTTGAGGTAATTTATCCCATTCCCAAATAGAATATCCAGCATAACCTCTTTCAACAGTTCTGTCAAGGTTATCCCAATGATTTAGTAATCTTAGTTTATAAGATGGGTTTTCAATGATGTTGATTGTATTATTGAATTTCTCAGTTTGAATTAAACGCAATAGATGGTAGGTTCCATAGAGTAATCCTGCATCTGTCTGGGCTGCAATTACCGTATAATTGTGGCCATTTCTATTAATTGATTTAATTATATAACCTTCGGGTGATATTGCTTTCAGATCTTTAGATATAGAGAATTCTTTGATTGCTTTATCTCCTGTCTTTGCTATAATTAATGCATTATTATCCAGACTGCTTACTACCGATAAAGGGCTGCCATATAGTTCCTTCCATGCCAATTGAAATTCTTTGATTGCTAAGGTATTATCATTTCCATTGAGACTATAAATAGACACTTCAGGAATATTTGTTTCCTGAAACCTTAACCACAATTTGCTTCCATCTTCAGCAAATGAGTGCATACTAAAAAGCAAAATTAGAAATCCATAAGTATATTTCATCATACTAAAAATAAAGTTTTTAAATATTACCAATCACCACCACCTTCAATTGTTTTTATGGTACCATCTTCGTTATATTCTAGCTCTACCACTTTTATGCTGCGCAACCAAGTTTTACCACTTGAAGGTGCTGCATCATGGAAGAATAGATACCACTTTCCTTTAAACTCACATATTGAATGGTGTGATGTCCATCCAACTACAGGAGTTAAAATAAGACCTGCATAGGTGAAGGGACCATATGGATTGTCTCCAATTGCGTAGCATATATTATGTGTGTTTCCGGTGGAATAAGAAAAGTAATATTTACCATTATACTTATGGACCCATGGTCCTTCGAAATAACGCCGATCATAGTCACCTGCTTTTAGTGGCTCTCCATGCTCATCTAAAATAACCACGTTACGAGGTTCTTCGTCAAATTCAAGCATATCATCTGTTAGTGTTGCAACTAAAGGATGAAGAGCCGGTTCATTATCATCGGGTTCATGCCCACATTCAATGGCTTTATTATTACGATAACGCTGTAGTTGACCTCCCCATAGTCCTCCAAAATACATGTAAAAATTACCATCCTCATCATCCAGTACAGCAGGATCGATGCTATAGCTCCCTTTTATTGGATTTTTTTGTGGCACAAACGGTCCTTCAGGTTTGTCACTTACGGCTACACCAATTCGGAATATATCGTTTTTATCTTTCAACGGAAAGTAGAGATAATACTTATTATTTTTGTAAGCTGCATCAGGAGCCCATAATTGACGTCCTGCCCATGGAATATCTTTAACATCCAAAACAACTCCATGATCCGTTACTTCTCCATTTACATCATCCATGGAAAATACATGGTAATCTTGCATATTGAAATGATCACCATTGTCATTCTCAGGAATACCTGATTCTATATCGTGAGAAGGATAAATGTAGATTTTTCCATTATAAACATGTGCTGAAGGGTCAGCAGTATACATATGATTTACTAAATACCTTGGCTCTTTCATTTTACTAAACTTTTAATTGTTATCATTTACTAGATTAATAATATTATTTACTACACTTTTGGGATTATTATTTCTATCAAATAGCAATGTATAATCCGTTCGACCTTTAACTGGCCAATCGTTTTTCCAAGATTGTGCGTCGTTCACACCCCAAAGGGTAACTCGATCAATTTTGTCTTGATGTTTTAAAAACAACTTGAAAAAATCTATATAGCGTTTAAAGTGTTCTTGTTCTATATCTTCTGGCAGACCTTCAGAGTATGGATTTATTTCATTATCATACTCATAGGTGCTGGCGATATTTGCACCTACACTATTCCTCACTGAAGGGAGGACACTCAAATCCAATTCTGTGATCATTATTTTTACCCCTAAATCTGCAAAGTCTACAATGCTTTTTTCAAAATCAGCCAGAGAAGGGTAAGTCATACTAAGATGTCCTTGCATTCCTATCCCGTCTATTTTGACTCCTTTTTCTTGTAGAGTTTTCACCATATTAATAACACCGTTACGTCTACCTTGATTAGCCATTGAATAGTCATTATAATATAGCTCAGCATCGGGATCTGATTCATGAGCGTATTCAAACGCAATTCGAATAAAATCTTCACCTAATATTTCGTAGAATTTACTATTTCTCCATGAACCATCGTCTTCAATAGCTTCATTCACCACATCCCATCCATCTATTCTTCCTTTATATCTGCCAACAAGTCTTGATATATGAGATTTCATTCTTTCTTTAAGCACTTCAGGGGAAACATCGTCTCCCTTAGCGTCAACAAAAAACCAACTTGGTGCTTGAGAATGCCAGATAAGGGTGTGTCCAATAATTTTCATTTCATTTTGCTCACCAAAATCAACGAATTTATCAGCTAAAGTAAAATCAAATTCACCCTCTTTTGGCTGTATTATTTCACTTTTCATAATGTTTTCTGGAGTAATGGAATTAAAATTTGATTTTATAACGTTAGTTGTTACTTCGTCTACTCCCTCAATTTGTTCTGCGTTTAGGGCAGTCCCTATATAAAAGTGATTTTTATATGCTTCTTTTAAAGTTGGATTCTCTTCTTTGCTGGAAGAATTACAACTTAATAATAATGTGATGCCTACGGCAAACAAATAATATTTTCTCATAATCTTTACTTATAATATAATTAATTAATTTCGTTTTCAAGCTCTCTTCGTTGAGTTAATTCGCTTTGAATTTTCTCATTTATAGTTTTAGTAATAGGATAATAAAATAAAGCAATCACGCCAACTAAAAATGTTGCGGCAGGTATTAAACTTGAAGTTAATTTAATACCTAAAATAGAATTAGCATCTTGGATGACGTGAGGAACAAATCCAAAAGAATCGATAATAGTTCCGCAAATTGCACCTCCAATTCCTAATCCAGCTTTAAGGGCAAATACTACTCCCGAAAACACAAATCCTGTTGCTCTTCGATGATTTTTCCATTCGGAATGGTCAGCCACATCAGCCATCATAGCCCAGAGCAATGGTATTGTCACAGAATAGGAAGCATTTCGGAAGATATTTATTAAGAATATCATCTTTATATCTGCAGGATTAACAAAGTAAAACAGCGTAGTAAAAAATGCTGTAAGGGTTAAAAATATAATGAAAATACTTTTTTTTCCGAACTTGTTCGACAATGTTTGTGATAATAATATCACTCCTAACAAAGTTATGATTTGCCCAATCATATTAAATAGACTAAATCCGACAGCAAAAACTTCGCTATTATTCGATGCTATCAGACCAAATGCTTTTAAAAACACCCGGAATGGATTATCTGAATTGGCCATATTTTCAACTAAACCGAAATCCTTTAAAAATAAGAATAAGGCATCTTTATCCACTACATAATTAAAATAATAGGACATGCTACTCCCCCACATGGCTAGTGTTATAAATAGAAATAGAGTCAACACGAACATGGCTCTCCAAGGACCGTTATGCAGTATGTCTTTAAAGTCTTGTTTAATAGGTGTCTTTTGCCCTTTGGGTGGAGTAATTCGCTCTTTCGTTGAAAAAAAAGTTATAATCATTGTTATGATCACAATTACAGCAAATAAACCAATTGTTAGAGACCAACCTTTTTGAACGTTTCCTTGTCCAAATTTATAAACTAGCGGAAGAGTCAGTCCTTGAACAATAAAAGTTGCAATGGTTGCAGTGATGAATCTGATGGATGAAATACTTGTTCTTTCTTTTATGTTACTGGTCATTACGCCACTTAAGGAGGAGTATGGAGTGTTATTGAAAGAATAAAGTGTCATAAGAATAATATAAACAACACCGGCATACATTATTTTACCTCTTTCACCTAAGTCGGGTGTAGTGAATGCAAGCACGTAAAATACGGCAAACGGAATTGCAGTCCATAAAACCCACGGACGATATTTACCCCATTTAGTATTTGTTCTATCGGAAATTATTCCAACTACAGGATCCACAAATGCATCAAAAACTCTAGCAATAAGTAGAATCATTCCCGCAACAGATGCTTTAATCCCAAAAACATCCGTATAGAAAAACAATTGGAACATCATCATCATCTGAAAAACGAGATTTGCTCCTCCGTCTCCCATACTGTATCCAATTTTTTCTTTCAAAGATATTTTTTGTGTACTATTATTCATGTTCATTAATTTAATGTATTAATACTCTTGATCCATTTCACTTTTGTTTTTTCACTTTCCGGTGCACCTAAATAAGTCTTCTTTAATCCTCCTGTATCAATGATTATCTTTTGCAATACAATGCCGGGATCTAAAACTCTTATTCTTAATGTATGTTTATCGTTAAGTGAGAATTTGTGATTCGTGACAGTTTTATTTATTCTATTTGCCTGCCATTGCTCCATTTGCTTTACATCATAGGTTTGATTGATATTGACAATTTGCTCCTCATTTTCATCAATTGAGATAGCATATCTTAGTCCTTTATTTTCATTGAAATTTAAAGTAGGTGAAACAAAAATATGGATAGGAAACTCACCACTTGATTCCATCACAAAGTCATATTCCAGATATATCTTATCCTCCTGTGAGGGATATTCATTGGAAGGGAAAGTGGTGACCCCTGATAACGTTTTACCTAAATTTGGAATAACGTCCCAATAAATAGATTTGGTTCCTTTTGATCGATTGAAATGCTCGGCTTCAATAGATATATAACCCTCTTTTTCAATAAATAAACCTGGAGCCTCCTCTGAAATTCTTATTACATCAGGCATAACTCTCTTTTCCGGTTGTTGCCAATAGGTGTATCCAATACGGATCTGATCCATCATATGATTCCATTTACCATCTGAAACTTTTTCATTGTAATGAATAGTAAGGAGAGAGTCTCTGTCGTAGCTCTCTTTCACTTTATCAGCCCAAAAGTTTGCTAAGAGGTTGCCTTTTTTTGCCATTTGTTTATTCTTTGCTACAGCAAAATACATTTCATGCAAATTTGAACTCGCATTGATAGGGAATAAAACCAATTGATCGAAAGCGTCTTTTGTTTCAGCTGGAAGTTGCTGATATACTCGGAAAGCATCTAATGCTAATGCCCGATAATCATTTAAAACTGTTTCAAATTCATTGTAATTTTCCAAACTATAGATGGTGTCATTTAATAACTCAGGTGTTATTCGATGACTGTATTTGGTGTACATATTTATTAAATGTGCCGAGGTTTCGGCAAATTCTTTTCCGAATTGCTCTTCGCACCATTTTTCTGTATGTTCTAAAAGATTATGAGGATTAAATTGATCAGGATTCCATGCCATGTCAAGAAAGAAACTGATTGGGTATTCCATGGGCTTTATATCTCCCACATTAACTATCCACAGTTTGTCTACCCCATGCGAATAGGTTAAGTTCATTTGCTCCCAAACGCGTTGTATTTGACTAACGTTTAGCCATTTATAGTTGCGAGGTCCGCCTACATAATCAAAATGATAATACATTCCGTAACCTCCTTCACGTTTTTTTGAATCAGGGCTTGGCAGTTTTCGAACATCTCCCCAATTGTCGTCGCAAAGCAACAAGGTAACATCATCGGGTACGAGCATTCCTTTATCGTAATAATCCTGCACCTCCTTGTATAAGGACCAAACTTGCGGGGTTTTATTAATATTGTCTTTGGAAACCTTTTTTATGATCTCTCTTTGGTCTGTAATAATTTTCTCCAATAAATTTATATCATTTGCTTCGCTCATGGGCTCGTCGCCATCTCCTCTCATTCCTAAGGTAACAACTTTCTCATAATCCTTCATGCGTTTAAACCCTTCCTCCCAAAAGTGATTGAGTTCTTCTTTGTTTTTTACATAGTTCCATTCTCCTGTTCCATAGCGGCGCCATTCATCGTGCGCTCTCCCTATTGGTTCATGGTGTGATGTGCCAATTATTATACCCATTTCATCGGCTAATGGACCATTTAATTGATCATCGTCATAAAAAGCACTACCCCACATTGCAGGCCAAAAGAGATTTCCTTTCAGTCTTAGAATTAACTCAAAGACCTTTTCGTAAAATTGATGATTAAATCCGCCGAACGTATAGTTAGACCATCTGGAAAGTGCAGGTGCTTCATCATTTATAAAAATACCCCGATAGGTAACAGCAGGTTCACTGGCTGTAAACTTTCCAGGTCTTATGTAAATATTGGTTCTATGAACTATGGGAATATCGGCCCAATAATACCATGGAGAAACACCCATTTGACGAGATAATTCATAAATACCATAAATAGTGCCTCTCATATCGCTTCCACAAATTACCAGTGCTTCATCAATGCCATTAAGAGGTTCTTTCAGAGTTTGTATAATAAATTTTTCATTCTTCTCTTCAATCTCCTCTTTTTTAATTAGCCCTCTGTCAATAATTTGAGTGATGTAACTGCTCTTAGCATAGGTCCCAATTATAATTTTGATTGGATTATTTGATAGGTGGTTTACTTTGATGGCTTTTTGATTTGTTACTGTCTCAAAATCTTTCTGAAGCTGATTAACTGCTTTATTTACTCCCGCAAAATCATTTTTATCAAATAAGATTATTACCTCTTTATCTGAGGAAGTCAACTCAAAGAGTATCTCAGATTTATTTGATGAAATAAATGACTCTGCATTTTGTGCCTGCAGTTCAAAAAACATTAAGAAAAAAAGTGACGTGTATAAAGTTATTTTGAGTACATTTTTCATAAGTAAGTATATTTTATTTGAAAAATTATCTCTTTCAAAATTTCTTTTATTAAAATTCTTTGTAGCATTAAATGATATCAACAGTTTATAATTATCCAGTGTCTAAATTCTAAAATATTTACATTGTATTTGAGCTTGAACTTATTTAAATAAGTTCAAATCTACACTTTCACCCATTTTTTTGTATCCTTCCTCATTAGGGTGTAAAAAGTCATTGTCGTGAAGGTCAGGGTGCATCGTGTCCAGCTCATTGGGGTTTTGCATTATTTTATCAAAGTCAATAACTGCATCAAAATAGTTCGAATTTCTAATCCACTTATTTACAATTTTTCTTGCATTCTGACGATATTCATTATCATAAAAAGATTTTGCAAATGGAAGTATGGTTGCACCATACACTTTAATGTTATTTTGATGTGCAACATCAACCATATGTTTGTAAGCATCTATTAATTCCTGCGCTAACATTGGTGCATCTTCTGCTTTATTTATGCCTCCAATGTCATTAATTCCTTCTAAGATGATTAACCATCGGATACTGTTATGGGATAAAACGTCATTCTGAAAACGATTTAGAGCCGTTGGACCTAATCCATTTTTCAGAACGCAATTACCTCCGATTCCCATATTCAGGACACCTATATTTTTTGTCTCCGGATTTTTCAATAATTTTTCAGATAAAATATCTGTCCATCTATTCTGCTTATTTATACCCGAACCTCTTCCATCCGTAATTGAATTCCCTAAAATCACTATTGCAGCAGAGCCAGCAGGTGAATCCACTTCAATGCCTTTAATTATATACCAATGATCCATTTCAACACCTTCTTCAAAGGTACCAGTTAACTGATTATCTCCTTTAAGTAAATAGGAAGTGGTACGAGAGCCCGGATGTCCCGTAAGATCTGATGGTGTTTCATCAAAACAAATTGTAATCGCTACAGTAGAATTAGGGATCAGGTTAAATTTTACAGGATCAGAAACTACGTCTCCGCGGGCGGGAATTGTTATGTTTTTTAAGCTGTTGAAATTTAATTCCTTTTGTGTTGAGAGATTAATCGTACTACCCTCAACAGGTGATGCAATCGTAACCGAATTTATTTTTAATGGGCTTACGCTAAACTCATTTGAAAGATGGACTCTAAGGAGTTCTCCACCAATGGAAACACGAACTATTTGACGTAGAGTATTTTTCGAAAGTCCCAGTTCCGGTGGCATATTGTCAGGTTCAACTAACTGTTGGGCCGTACCCCATGTACCAACCCAATTATTTTCAAAAGAACCTTTATTCTTTAAACTAACACATCCACTCAATAAAAATAAGTTAGTTAAAAATACAATGGCTATCAGATTATTTTTAGTCATTTATGCAGGGCTTATTTCGAATAAGAATAGTTTCTATTTTTTGTTATCTTTCTTGCAAAATATGTTGCACACTAAATTAGGTAGTGTTTCCTTTATTCATTACCAGGAATAGCATCATTTGTTGATGTTGCATATAATCCTATTAAATTCCCCGTAAATCCTCTGGCAACATTTGTTGAAAGTATATCACCTGAAAGGGTTCCTCCTATATTAATAAAGTCCTCCCCATCATTAGAATAACTAAATTGATAACTATCACCTTCCGCACTTATCTTTAAAGTTATCGGATTTTTAACATCTATTTTATGGGTTACTAAAATTTGAGATTTACCATTATCCGTTCTTTCTAATAGGAGGTGAAAGTTATTATCCTTTTGAGTTATACCAAACACATAATTGTAATTTTCATTTTGATAACAAATAATTCCAGCTAAATCTTTTTCGGATTTAGGAGTATAGGCTAATGTTGTAGTCACAGTAAAGTTGTTATGCTGTTGCCTATGAAATAGCGTTGAAGTGGGAGCAACTTCTTTAATGTTTGTTGGAAATGGCTCTATTTGTAAACCCCTTTCTGTAAATGACGTGAAATCTTCGTGTGCCCCTCTTACGCCGATCCACCTATAGTCTAAATTACCGGTTTGAAACTTGTCTTCAAATTTAAAATTTCCATTTGGGAAAAACCCATCTGTTCCCGATTTATTGATAACTCCTTTCGGCATTTTTAATTTTGGTTCCATTGGAATCAGCCCGTTTTGGAAAACAGGATATTCTCCACTCCAATCAACTGGGAGAATAAATGTCTCTCTTCCTGTATTTACTCTGTCTTCTTCGTTGGGACGAATACCTAAAAAGACACCATAAAAGCTTCCATCAGGAGTTTCAATAAGGTCGGCGTGACCTGCCCACTCTACTCTATTTTGTCTGTTTGGATTTAAATATCTTTGACTTAATATTGGGTTATTTAAAGCGGGTAAATAGGGTCCCCTTGGATTATCACTTTTAAATATTACCTCACTGTGACAGTCGGCAGTGCCACCTTCTGCGCACATTAAATAATATTCACCATTCCTTTTGTAAATATGTGGTGCCTCAATCCAAATTGGCTTTTTTGATATATCAACGCCCCCATCAACTATAATTTTGTCTGTACCTTTGATAACTTGATCTTTCTCAATGTCATAATCCCATATTTTAATCACACGATGTCCCTCATATAATTCTTTATCTTTATCTGGAGCATCATTATGAACAACGTAAGCTTTCCCATCATCATCAAAGAAAAGAGACGGATCTATTCCCTCAAAATCTAATTTAATTACTTCTTCAGTCCAACCCTGAAAAGGATCTTTTGTTTTAACCACCATATTACCTATTCCACCGGCAAATTGTGTTGTTATCAAATAAAAAGTATCATTATAAGAATTATATCTTATTGCGGGAGCATAAATACCTCCACTTATATTTTCATGTTGCACCTTTAGTTGAGATTTTTTATCAAGTACATGGCCAATTTGTTTCCAATTAACCAGATCTTTTGAATGAAAAATTGGAATCCCGGGAAAGAAAGAGAACGATGAAGTAACTAAATAGTAATCATCTCCTTTTCTAGTAATTGAGGGATCTGGATAACAACCCTGCATAATGGGATTATAAAACTCATCTCCATCCAATATATTATCCTTGTATACCTTATCTTTTCCTTCATAAGAAAAGTGAGAAAATATAGGGGCATTGATAGATATTGTTGTTTGAGCTAACATCCTATTCATTGAAAGTATTCCAATAATTGTAATACCGAAAATTATTCTTATTCTTAAACAAAACTGATCGCTCTGCTTCATATTTTATTATCTAATTATTATATTACTTGTTTTGATTCACAATCACACTTAAAATTACTTGAACCTAAATGATAATTTCATTATTCTTCAATAAAATAAAGTTGTATATAAATAATTTATAAAACAATTTATTTTTTATAAATAAAACAATGAAAGTTGATTTACTTTTGAGGTTTTCAAATATTAAAAAAGAATTACAAAGAAAGTTTTTCTTTCTTTGTAATTCCTGATTTAATTATCAGATACTTAATATCCTGGATTCTGATAAGCATCCTTTTCTTCTTGAGTCATTATCATACCATCAATTTGAGACTGAGGTATTGGTCGAAGATAATGAAAAGGTTGAATTGTACGGGTGTAAACAACTGGTGTGTGATCGCCAGTAGCAGTTCCAGAAATAGTATATGATCCAGCTAACTCCGCCCATTTCTGAGTACGTACTAAATCATACCAACGATAACCTTCACCGAAGTATTCACGACTGCGTTCAGTCAGTATATAGTTGATATCAATTACAGAAGGAGTGGCTGCTACCATTGCTGCACTATTGTCTTCAATTTTTGCATAGTTCCCATTGTTTCTCCAACGCCATTTACCAGCACGTGCACGCAACACGTTCACCAGTTGACGTGCACTCATATTTCCGTTGGCTCCTCTCACTGCGGCTTCTGCAGCGATAAGATAGAGTTCTGAGAACTTTGCTATATTCCAAGGTCGCGTAATTGCCCCATTTGGTTGTCCCAAACCAGTACCGCTATCGGTTCGATAGGTACCAAGTTTCCATAAACCAGGATAGTAAATACGGCTAATGCCACTGGGGGCAATCACCCAATCAGCTCTTCCTGGCAATGTACCAGCACCTACATTACTAAGACCGCCACCTTCTGGATACTTAACTGGCATACTTGGTTCCTCTTCCAGAAAAGTAAGAACTGGATCTCCGTTTTTTATAGGTAAACCATTCGCATTAATGAGTGTTTCATTAGCTATACCTGCTTTACCCCAATTTCCGTAATAAACAGAAGCAAAAGTACCATCGAAACGACTATCTATAGATTTATCAGAAAATGTATTGGTATAAGCTTCAATCGTGGGAGCCATACGCGTCCAGGGACGACCTCCCCATTGAACAGCATCACGCTGAACAGAAGATATATTGAAATCTGTACCGTTAGCTGAACTTCTAATATTACCATAATTAGAAGTAACGTACCAGACTGCATAGTTCTCTGGTGGAGTTCCATTAGACCAAGACAGACTTGCATTATTGTAATATTCGTCTTCAATATGATCTGAATAAAGTACAATCTCTTTATTTCTGTCATTACTACCAAGATGTACATCATAGAAATGATCCAGCAAACCAAATGGACCCGGATTATTTATACCATCTAAAGCAATATTATAAGCTTCCTGGTAATACCATGTGGCATTATGTCCGTCGGGATCTGTTCTAGGCGCTTCTGGGTATGTAGGGATATTAGAGGGATTCTCGAGCCACCATGCATAAGTCAAATATGCTTTTGCCAAAAATAGTCGTGCTGCGGTTTTAGTTGCAGTACCTGTAAGACGACCTATCTCTGGAAGATTAGAAATAGCAATTTTTAAGTCAGGGAAAATTGCTTTTGTGTATACTTCTGGAACTGTATTTCGAACTGAAACTCGTGATGGTGAAGTATTAAACATTAATTCTCCTGCCCCCAGATCAAGCGGAACACCTCCAAAAGTCTGTACAAGTAGAAAATAATCATACGCACGAAAGAATCGAGCTTCGGAAATAAGAGCGTCAGAGATTCCTACCTCAGTCGCATTTTCTATAATACCACTAGCTGTGTTTATGTTAGTGAAGACCGCATTCCAAAGCACATCGGAACGGCTGCTTGAGGGATTTAGTGATCCTACACCTGACATATCAGTATCTTTAAAGTTATTATCTGCACTCTGTGCATAAGTATACTCATCGGTACCATTCTGTGTTGCAGCATAATAATATTGGCCTAAAAAATATCGTGTATGCGCATACAGCGAAGTGAGACCGTATTGTATACCTTGTTCTGTCTTGAAAAATCCAGGTTCGTATATGGACCGTGGGGTTTCCTCGAGAATATCGTTAGAACAACCGAATGTCATGATAGCAATTACGAACATCCCCATTATATTTTTATAATTTATCTTTTTCATTTGATTCAAATTTTTATTATGTATTTAGAACTTGTAAAAAATATTTAATTGACATCAATAAAACAACTGCATGTTTCATATTTCTTATCTTTTTGATTATGTGTAGTAAATTAAAAAGTCAGATTAATTCCGAATAAAAAATTACGTGTTTGTGGTGTGTTAGTACCCACAGTAAGCATAGTTCCAGCATTGTATGGCAAACTACTCGTAACTGCTGAATTCTCATCACCATAAGAATTGGTTACAGGATCAAGTTTAGTTTCTCTGTTAAATGGAGAGAATAGAACGAACAGATTTTGGACACTCAAATAAAGACGTGCATTTGCAATACCAGCTCTTTTAAGCCAGTCTGTATTCGAATCTAAATTATACCCAAGCGTCATCTGTCCCACTTTAAAATAAGATGCATCAAAATAACCTAGTGTACTACCATACTTCGGATTATCCCCGCTCTGCACTCCTCCAGGTTTTGGATATTTAACATCGGTGTTCTCAGGTGTCCAGTAATCTACCTTAACGTTTCCTCTGCGACCAGAAAGCATATTAAGATACCCATTTGCAGCATGTAGTGAACTTACAAGTATACCTCCGTGTTGGTAGGTACCAATTATATTCAGATCCCAATTTTTGTAAGCCACACGTGTATTGAAACCACCCAACCAGTCTGGTTCAGCACTGAATATCTGGCGATCTGAAGCTCCGATCTGTCTAACAGGAGATCCGTCAGTATTATAATCCCCTGTATACTTCACTTTAATCATGCCAACATTCCCTCCTGGTTCAAGAATATCTAAATGTTTATCCTCTTCTTGCCAAATACCAATATTTTCATAATCAAAAATGGAATTAATGGGATAGCCCTTAAACCAAGCGTTTGCTTCGTCACGATCTGACCCTGATGCAAGTTCAACAATTTTATTTTTGTTTGAGTAGAAATTAACTCCTACATCCCATGACCAATCATTTTTATTTTCAAATATGATTCCGTTAATCGCTAATTCTATACCCTTGTTTTGAGATTTTCCGATATTTGCCCAATAACTAGCTACCCCAGCTGTTTGCGGCAAATTAACCCTCATTAAAAGATCTTCGGTATTAACAACATAGTAATCCACTGAACCGCGTAATCGTTGATTCAACAAAGTAAAATCCAAACCTGCGTTATATGTACTTGAATACTCCCATCCCAGTTCGGTGTTTGGCACGTCCGATACATATGCACCTGTAGTAGTAGTACTACCAAAGTTGTAAGGCCTTAATGAAAGCTGTCCTAAAGTTGCATATGGGTCTACTGATTGGTTTGAGGTTTGTCCCCAACCCAAACGAAGCTTTAAGCTATTCACCCAATTTGCATTTTCCATAAATTGTTCTCGGGCAATATTCCATCCTGCAGATATGGCGGGGTAAGTTTGCCATTTATAACCAGGAGATAAACGAGATGAACCATCGGAACGCAATGCAACCGAGAGCATATAGCGACTATCATAATCATACATTAAACGACCCATCACCGATTTCAACCCCCATTCTTCAAATCGTTGCTCTCCAGGATCGACAGTCACATCATCTTTGGAAGCCTGTCCTAGATTCCAGTATTGGAAATGATCAGAAGGAATATTAGTCGCTTTTATAAGTGAACGGTCATAATGAGTTGCCTCTTCCGAATACAATCCTGTAAAAGTGAGGTGATGCTTTTCGAAATACTTATCATAAGTAACAATATTTTCAACTACCCATTGGTACGTGAGTGATTTTTCCATTGAACCTGATGAAGCCGCAGTAGGAGTATCACTGAAGACTCCCTCACCTTGATATTGACCACGGTTAAAACCTCTTAAATTTAGTCCTATATTAATGCGGTAACCTAGTCCCTCCACACCTGGAATTTTCACTTCTCCGTAAAGTGAATTGTAGGAACCATAACCACGACGGCTATCTGCATATCTGTCTCCCAAATCAAGCACCCTTTCGCGAGTATAGGTCCAAACATTATCAGCAATAGCGTGTACAATTGGTTTTAAAGAGCCGTCTATATTAAATCGATTAATTAATGGCGATGTTGACAGCGTATTATACATTCCAAGATTTTGTCCCTTAGTCACATTGTAATTGTTATTGGTGGTTAATCCAAAACGGAGGAATTTGCCAATACTTTGATCAATGTTGGCGCGAAGATTAATACGATTATAATCTTGTCCAGGCATAAGAGACTGATCTTCAAAATACCCCGCTCCAAAATTGTAACTTCCTGTTTCCGATCCTCCAGATACTCCTATATCATGGCTCATTACCATTCCTGATTTAAACATCAGATCTTGCCAGTCTGTGTTAGTGCCTTCTACCTCATCGCTACCCAAAGTAGGACGTGAGCCTCCGTCTGCAATGTTTTCCTTGTAAATACCTGCATCATCACGTAACTGATAAAGCTCATCACCAGTCATCATTGGATATCGGTTGTAGAGTGTTTTCGCTCCATAATAACCGTTATAACTCACCCTAGCACTCTGACCTGGAATCCCTTTAAAAGTTGTAATCATAATAACGCCGTTTGCACCTCTTGAACCATAGATTGCAGTTGAAGAAGCATCTTTGAGGATATCAACACTTTCTATATCATTTGGATTGATATCTGAAATATTCCCAGCAAATGGTATTCCATCAAGTACAATAAGAGGGTCGTTATCAGCATTAAGTGAACGTGTACCACGAATACGAATCTGCATATCCGCTCCTGGTTTCGAGCTACTTTGCTGCATTTGAACACCAGGCAAGCGTCCCTGTAAGGCTGTAGTCACATTCCCTGTTGGAATATCTCTTAAAACATCCCCACGCATAGATGAAACAGATCCAGTGATTGCCTCACGACGCATCGTACCATAACCAATAACCACAACTTCATCTAAGAGCTCACTATCTTCCACTAATACTATATGCAAGAAAGTTCGTCCATTCAACGCAACCAGCTGAGAAGTCATACCAACGTATGAAACTTCTAGTGTGGCTTGGGTGGGAACATTTAAAAGTGTGAAATTACCATCTATGTCCGTTATTGTACCAATGGTTGTACCTAACACCTGAACGGTCACACCGATCAGTGATTCTCCATTTGCATCAGAAACCGTCCCTTTGACTGTAACGTCTTGAGCAAAAACACTTAAGGAGGATGCACACAAGAAAGTGAGCAAAAACCTTTTAAATAAATTTGAAATTTTTCTTTTCATTCTCTGATTTGTTTAGATTAATAAAGTGAAACATATAAGGATTTATTTTTGATTTTATTTCTCTTTTCTCTTCCAAGCAAAAAACAGACAGATTATAGGCTTTTACATCATTAATATCTTCTAGAACATCATTCAATTTTTGTCCATTCTGTTCTGTGTTGTTCGCTTTAAAAACAAAAGTAAATAAAAGATTTGAAATAAAAAATATTATAAGAATAATCTCTCATTATTATTAAAAAAATCATTCAACTTAAAAGTAAAATCTACATGAAATCTTTCGTAGACCCTCTATATTAATCTGAATAATATGAAGAAAAAAAATTATATAAAATGGAGTGTATATGAAATTGAACTTATGTGTCTATATCAATAAAAACTTTATCTACAACAAGTATATTATCATATACTGATGTAAACTCTCTATGACATATTTAATAAAAAAATCATTGAAAAATCAATTGAAGTGCATAAAACAACATATGAATTAAAGAATCTTCAAAAAAAAAAGACAGACAATCTTAATATATAAAACAGACTTAACCTCAGAGACATTATGAATATTTTGATTATGCAAAAAAAAAATTATTATAATCAACTCATCTAAAACTTCGTCAATTATCACGAGATAATAGTATACGAGTTTTATTTATCTTTAATTTCTTAAATCAAAATGTTTTATTTATTTTTGCATCTTATACGAACAACACAGAACAGAATGAGTAAAAAACATTTTAATATCTCAAATATACCCATCTCAGATGAATCTGCATTGCCAAAATATCTACAGATAGTAGACTTCGTTAATGATGCCATTGCAGAAAACAAATTGTTCGTTGGAGATCATCTTCCATCCGTTAATCAAATTTGCAAAGAATATAATGTTTCTCGTGATACGGTATTTAAAGCATACACCGTTCTTAAAGATCAAGGAGTTGTAGAATCTGTGCCTAACAAAGGCTATTTTGTAGCAAAAGCCACCAGTAAAGTATTTCTTTATTTAGATACCTTTAAAGCTTACAAAGAAGTGTTGTACGATTCATTTAAAAAAAACTTGCCAAAAGATATCTATGCAGATGTTCATTTTCATCATTACAATATTGAAGTATTTAAACGTCAAATAGAAGATAGCAGAGGTAAATATGCCACATATATTATTATGCCTTTTGATCATCCAGAAATGAAAGATATTTTAGATTTGATACCAGATGATCAATTATTAATAATTGATTGGGAAATACATTCAAAAGATACAAATAATATTTTGTATCAAAATTTTGGATCAACTTTATATGAAAAATTAGTTACTCTTCTACCTTTAATTAAAAAATACAAGCACTTTCAATTTTTATATCCTGAATACACTGATCATCCTTACGAGTCAGTTTTGTATTTTGAAAAGTTCTGCAGTGATCACAATATAGGATATTCTATCTTAAAAGATTCTTCAAATTTCAATGTTGAAGCAGATACTGCGTACTTTAGTGTAAGTGATAGGATGTTAGGAAGATTTTTAGAGCAATGCCGAACTAAAAACTTAGAGCCTGGAAGAGATACAGGCATTATATCATATAATGAAACACCAATGAAAAAATTTATTTATAAAGGAATTACAGTAATATCTACTGATTTCTATGAAATGGGTAAAAAAGCTGCTGAGTTTTGTGCTAATGATAATAAAATGCGTTATTGCGTTCCAACTGAAGTACATATTCGAGAATCTTTATAAATTTATCTTTCAATAAAACAGTTACAATGACATACACATTAGGAATAGACGTGGGCAGCTCGTCAGTAAAAGTAAGTCTGCTTAAACTCGAAGATGGAAGTTGTGCTGCTTCGGCTTACTACCCTACCGAAGAAATGCCCATTAAAGCAATAAAAAGTGGCTGGGCCGAACAAGACCCTCAAGACTGGTGGGAAAACACAAAGCTGGCTTTGGCTGACGTCCTCAAGCAGTCTCAAGTTAGCAAAGAGAGTATTAAAGGGATTGGTATATCTTATCAAATGCATGGACTGGTTCCTATTGATAAGGAAGGTAACGTTGTGCGACCTTCCATTATATGGGCAGACAGTCGAGCAGTTGACATTGGCAATAAAGCGTTTGAAGATTTAGGTGCAGACTTTTGTTTGAATCATTGTCTCAACTCACCTGGCAACTTCACTGCATCTAAACTAAAATGGGTGAAAGACAATGAGCCTGATAAGTTTGAGAAAATACATAAAATAATGCTTCCAGGTGACTATATAGCCTACAGATTGACAGGCGAAATGCAAACAACCATCTCTGGTCTTACTGAAGGCATTATGTGGAACTTCACACGCGATGCATTAGCCACAGAACTTTTCGATTATTACGGTTTCTCAACCGATATCATCCCTACCATAGTAGACACTTTTTCTAAACAAGCAGGCGTTTCTGCACAAGTAGCAAAAGAGTTGGGTCTTGCTACTAACACACCGGTTAGTTACCGAGCAGGCGACCAACCAAACAATGCTTTTTCTCTCAATGTATTAGAGCCTGGAGAGGTTGCAGCCAATGGAGGAACTTCAGGCGTAGTATATGGCATCGGAGATAATCCACAACCCGACAAACAATCGCGCGTAAATAGCTTTGCTCATGTCAACCATACAGCCACTAACAAGCGTTTGGGCGTGTTATTATGCATTAACGGCACTGGCATTCTTAACTCATGGTTGCGCCGCAATGTAGCAACTGGCATGACATACCCCGAAATGAATGATGCAGCTATGAAAGCTCCAGTGGGAACAGATGGTTTATTAATCTATCCTTTTGGAAATGGAGCTGAAAGAGTTTTAGGAAATTCCGATCCAGGTGCTGAGATTAAAGGTTTAAACTTCAATATCCACAATCAATCTCACCTTTTACGTGCTGCGCAAGAAGGAATTGCCTATAGCTTCCGGTATGGAGTAGACGTTATGCGCGACATGGGTATTAAAGCAAAAGTAGTGCGTGCTGGTAAAACAAATATGTTTCTCAGCCCATTGTTTAGACAAACCATGGCAAACGTGATTGATGCAACAATCGAACTGTATGACACAGACGGCGCTTTGGGTGCTGCTCGTGGTGCTGCCATTGGTGCAGGTTTATACGCATCGCCATCAGAAGCATTCACACAATTAAAGTGTTTAGATACAATAACTCCTGATAAAGATCAGTCCACCGTCTTGAATGTATATGAAGCGTGGAAAAACAAACTAAAATTCTAACAAAAAAAACTATATTTATTATGAGTATTACATTAGGTAACAAAGAGTATTTTCCTGGTATTGGAAAAGTAGCGTACGAAGGCCGCGAATCGAAAAACCCATTGGCTTTTAAATGGTATAACGCCGATCAAATTATCAATGGAAAGTCAATGAAAGATCATTTAAGATTTGCGACTGCCTATTGGCACAGTTTCTGTGGAGATGGTGGCGATCCTTTTGGTCCAGGCACACATGTTTTCCCTTGGGATGGTGCAAAAGATGCCATTGAAGCTGGTAAAAACAAAATGGATGCAGCGTTCGAGTTTTTCACAAAACTGGGCACTCCTTACTATTGTTTTCACGATGTGGATTTGGTAAGCGAAGGTAAATCAATAGCTGAGTACGAAAAAAACTTACAAACCATTGTTGACTACGCAAAAGCCAAACAACAAGAATCGGGTATTAAACTACTCTGGGGAACAGCCAATGTATTTAGCAATCCTCGCTATATGAACGGGGCTTCTACCAACCCTGATTTTGTAGCATTGGCTCATGCTGGCACACAAGTTAAAAATGCCATTGATGCTACCATTGCATTAGGTGGGGAAGGATACGTGTTTTGGGGTGGACGCGAAGGATATATGAGTCTACTAAACACAAATATGAAACGCGAACTTGAACACATGGCACGCTTCCTTACCATGGCACGCGACTATGCTCGTGCACAAGGTTTCAAAGGTTCTTTCTACATTGAGCCAAAACCCATGGAACCAACCAAACATCAATACGATTTTGATGCTGCCACAGTAGTTGGATTTCTACGCCAACATGGTTTAGACAAAGATTTCAAACTAAACGTGGAAGTAAACCACGCTACATTGGCTAACCATACTTTCCAACACGAACTGCAAATTGCAGCCGATAACGATATGTTAGGTTCTATAGATGCCAATCGTGGAGATTATCAAAATGGATGGGATACTGACCAATTTCCTATCAATATATACGAAACCGTTGAAGCCATGCTTGTTATTCAAGAAGCAGGAGGTTTCAAAACAGGTGGAGTGAATTTTGATGCAAAACTAAGACGCAGTTCTACAGACAGAGAAGATTTATTTATTGCACACATTGCAGGTATGGATGTTTTTGCTCGTTCGTTAATTATAGCTGACAAAATATTGAATGAGTCAGACTACAAAAAAATGCGTAGCCAGCGTTATGCATCATTTGATAGTGGAAAAGGTGCCGAGTTTGAACAAAACAAACTATCACTGGAAGACTTGCGTAAATTTGCACTTGAAAATGGCGAACCTAAACAAATTAGTGGTAAGCAAGAGTTGTATGAGCAGTTAATCAACTTGTACATCTAATCTGATTTAGAATATCAACAATGAGTCCACTCCGAATAGTCAAATTCAATTATTACCGCCCCTAAATCCCCTACGAGGGGACTTAGGCAGAGTCATTATTACAAATCTTTTCTTTAAAGAATAAAGGTCAGAAAAGTATAATAATTAATATTGTAGTATAATCGGAATGGACTTAAACATACTATACATAAAATATAAAACAGGGTCATGAATTAAAAACTAACTTCATGATCCTGTTTTAGTACTTCCATAACTCAATTCACAATATCAAACACGTTATCTTAAATACATAATTTACAAAGAAACTGAACAATGAAAAATGATCAAAATAAGCTATATGTAGTCGGATTAACATTGGTGGCCACGCTTGGTGGGTTACTATTTGGTTATGACACTGCCGTTATTTCGGGAGCTGAAAAATCTATTCAAGCCTACCTCATCGATAGCCAAGGGCTAAGTTCTTTTATTCACGGAGCTACCACCTCAAGTGCCTTGATTGGCTGCATCATAGGTGGGGCAATTTCTGGTATCCTATCGTCACGATTTGGACGTAAGCGCTCATTGATGCTTGCCGCTCTGCTTTTCTTTTTATCTGCATTGGGGTCGAGCTTTCCTGAATTCCTTTTCTTCGAAAAAGGTGCACCAAGCATAGGTCTTCTTATGATGTTCAACCTCTACCGTGTTGTTGGAGGTATTGGTGTTGGTCTTGCATCAGCCATCAGTCCTGTATATATAGGTGAAATTGCCCCTGCCGATATACGTGGCAGGTTGGTTTCGCTCAATCAGTTTGCCATCATCTTCGGTATGCTGGTTGTCTATTTCGTTAATTGGGGCATTGCCAACGGTCAAACCATTGAGTGGATTAATTCATTTGGTTGGCGCTATATGTTCCTTTCAGAAGCCGTTCCAGCTGCTTTATTTGGAATTTTGTTATTCTTTGTGCCCGAAACACCTCGCTATTTGGCCCTTACCAACAGAAACAACGAAGCATTGCGTGTTTTAACCCGTATCAATGGTGCGGAACGAGCAAAAGAAATCATTGTAGATATCAAAAGCACACTGAGTCACCATTCAGGCAAAATATTTGCTTACGGTAAGTTGGTTATTGTCATTGGTGTACTACTATCAATTTTCCAACAGTTTGTGGGTATCAATGTAGCCCTTTATTACGCTCCGCGTATTTTCGAAAGTATGGGTGCTGCGAAAGATGCTTCCATGATGCAAACAGTGGTGATGGGTCTGGTGAACGTTATATTTACAGTTATAGCCATTACGACAGTAGATAAGCTGGGACGCAAACCTCTACTCATCATTGGTTCAATAGGTATGGCTATCGGTATGTTTGCCATTTCAACACTCTCCTATTTCAATATTATTGGAATGGGAACGCTCATCTTTATCATTATCTACACAGCATCTTTTATGATGTCGTGGGGACCAATCACATGGGTGTTAATCTCTGAGATATTCCCAAACAAAATACGTGGGCGTGCTGTAGCCATTGCAGTTGCCTTTCAGTGGGCGGCCAACTATTTCATATCTTCTACCTATCCTGCCATGATGGAATTTAGTGGTGCAATGACTTACGGATTTTACGGCTTAATGAGCATTCTTTCTGCCATATTTGTGTGGAGAATGGTACCTGAAACTAAAGGTAAGACTTTGGAAGAACTGGAGAAATTGTGGAAGAAGTAAACCCTCAGATTGTTTGATTGCCCATAGATATATAAGCCTGAGGATTTATTTTAATATCAACTATTATGAGACATTTGATTTTTAAAGCTCAGATTCTTTTTTTATTGCTTGTTATCATGAGTTGCAACATTAATAAAATGGATCAACAGTTCAGGAATCCACCTGATCAGTATAAACCTATGCCTTTTTGGCATATTAATTTTATTTTCAACGTTTTCAAGATTTTCTTACTGTTTCTCAGGAGTTGGACATGCAGGTAATATTGTATGATGACAATGATTTTCCAAGTGGGATGGCAGGTGGTAAAATAGAAGAGTTATTTCCTAATCACACCATGAAGCGTCTGGATATTATTGAAAAAGACATAAATGGACCCTACATTTTCACTGATAGCATACCAGGAGTACAACTCATGGCTGCAGTTGCAATGAATTTAGAAACTTTAGAACGTATAGAAATAAGCAAGTTTGTTAAAGATGGAATAATTAAATGGAGCGTGCCCAAAGGCAAATGGAAAGTGATGCTGTTTCCTTTAATGAAAGATTCTTTTCATAAAAAATATTTGGTTGTCGATTATTTAGATACAACAGCGGTACGCCACATGATAAACCATACTTATGATAAATATTACGAACGTTTTTCTGATCACTTTGGAAGTACAATTAAAATGACTTTTTTGATGATATAGGGTTTTGGAGGCATCCTCGCACATGGACTAATCTTTTCAATGAAAAATTTGTCGAACTCAATGGTTTTGATCCTACACCTTTTTATCCTGCACTTTGGTATAATATAGGTCCAGAAACAGAAGCCGTAAGATATGCATTTTTTCTTACACGTGCGGAGTTGCTCGCTGAAGGATTTCCGAAACTTGTAGGAGAATGGGCAAAAAAACATGGCGTAAAAGATACGGGGCATCCACCGGGCAATTACAATGTTTCACCAATTGATATGAATGGTGATATATTTAAGTTCTACAGACACACTGCCATTCCCTTAACCGATGCTATTATTGGTTATCAATATGGTCAAAATGGACATAAATTAATAAGTTCTGCTGCAGACTTCTACGATCGTCCATTGGTAGCAACAGAAGTATATGGTGCTTACGATCGTACTTCTTTCGACTCGTTGATGTTATATCGATCTGTGATGGATCTTTTTGCAAGAGGCGTTAATTTGGTTATACCTCACGGAATGTGGTACAATTCTGAAAAGGTTTATATTCCACCCTTAGTTTCTCCCTATAATAAAGAAATAGCTTCTGCTTTACCAGCTTACTCTGAATTTGTTGGACGTTCGAGTATGTTGCTAAGAGGAGGCAGACGCGTTAGCGAAATAGGTGTGATATATCCTTTTGAAAGTTTAGCAGGATGGTTTCGTTTTGATAATCCGGAGAATGTTCGTCAAGGTTATTATGTCTCATCCGAAACTGATTATCAAACCATAAGTGGATGGCTCACCAATGAAATACGACGCGATTTCACTTTTGTTCATCCCGAGCTTATGTTAGATGAAAAATACACAATAGAAGAAGGGTTGCTTAAACTGTAAGCATCCCAAACAAGCCGT
>DEZB01000019.1 GCA_002364735.1 Bacteroidales bacterium UBA3143 | reverse complement strand
AGGGTTTTTAGAGGTTACCTTAAAAAGTTATTCCAAGTGAGATGGAGTGAGTGGACAGTAAGTTGTTCGTAATATATAGATACATGACAAATTGTAATTCAAATCGCATAAGAGGTAAATTAATGATATTCTACAAAAGAATATTAGAAATGACCTTAATGATAAAACAATAGAAAAAGTTGTGCAGATTAACTGTCAATATTAAAAGTCAATATAGCTCCTTATGTATTTAAATTGTCTTTTTCTCAATTGTCACAATATTTCTTATCTTTACTTTCTGATAACATCTACAATCAAATAACAATGAAGAATCTTAATCGTGTACATACAAGTTTAAAGCAACTCCCAATTCTATTAATAATGTTGCTTACTTTTTCACATATGCAAGCTAATATTTCAACAGTTCAAATATCCTTGAAAAATGACACCTTGCTATTTGAAAACAATAAAATATCTGTTGAGTATTTATGGAATAGTGGCAACATTGCTTTGTTGGGTATAAAAAACAAACAAGACGATCAGCCAATAGCTTTTACAAATAACAAAGAAGTTTTTCAGTTAAATGATGAAACATCAAAAATAAGCAATAGCAATCTGAATATCTCTGAAAACTCAATGACCAATTATAAAGAAGCTGTTATCACATTTGACATTGACAATATAAGTGTAAAGCAAGTTTTAAGAATGTATAGCGACACCCAAGTATTGCGTCACACATACTTCCTAAAGGGAGAGAACGATAACAAATCATGGAACTCCAATATAAATAGGAGTTTAGAAATGATTGAAACATCAGAGCGAAACAATGATAGGCTAAGTCGTATTGGTCACGTGGGTCTTAACTCGAGACATTGGAAGTTTAAAGCTGTAAAATTCCGTGAAGCAACCGATCATCAAGACAACCCTGTTGAAGAAAAGTCTTTTGTTAGCTACCGGAGCAAGAATGAAATTCAAGCAAATCTACTCTTTTCAACCAATCCTTTAACACAACAAACTATTTTCATTCTCAAAGAAGCTCCTATTGGAACAAGTCAGCAATACTATCCAGGTTTTGACTTCTTGGTGGATTATGATGAAATATCCATTCACGGTTTGGGGTTATCGCCTAAAGATATAAATGAAGAGTGGACACGTGGTTACGGATATGCTATAGGTATTTCTAAAGCTGGAGCTACAGATGAAAAAATGGCTTTGCTTGAATATCAAAAACAGTCGAATCCTTACGATTTTGAAAGGGACTTTATGATAATGTCTAACACTTGGGGCGATCGAAGCAAAGATTCCCGAATGAATGAAGCTTTTATTTTGCAAGAAATAACAGCTGCATCCAAAATGGGGGTTACTCATTTTCAACTTGACGATGGATGGCAACAAGGCTTATCAAGGAATTCCGCTTCCAAAGCTGGTATGAAATGGGATGATTGGAGCAAAAAAGACTGGATACCTCACAAAGAGAGGTTCCCAAACGGCTTGGACAATATCGTAGAGTCGGCTCACAAAAATGGTCTTAGAATAGGGTTATGGTTCAACCCCAGCAAAGCAAAAAATTATGCAAAATGGGAGCGAGATGCGGATATTCTGCTATCTTATTACCGTCAATATGGCATATCTAATTTCAAAATAGATGGACTCGACTTAAATGACAAGCAAGCTGAGCTTAATCTTAGAAGTTTATTTTCGAAAGTAAAGCATGAGACCAATAATAAAGCTGTTTTCAACTTAGATGTAACAGCAGGACATCGCATAGGTTACCATTATTTTGAGGAATATGGCAATATCTTTTTAGAGAACCGCTATACAGATTGGGGTAATTATTATCCTTACCGCAGTTTGAGAAATCTTTGGCTATTATCTTCTTGGGTTCCCACACAACGATTCCAAATAGAATTTTTGAATGTAAATAGAAACCAAGATAAATACCCCATCGACGATTATGCAGCACCACATAAAGTGGGTCTTAACTATGCTTTTGCCGTTAGCATGATGGCTCAACCTTTGGCTTGGATGGAAGTTTCACAGTTAGAGCATATCCCTTCAAACTTTTATGAACTCGTACAACAGTACAAACAGGTGGCAAAAGATATTCACTCTGGTATTATCCTTCCAATGGCTCAAGAACCAAGCGGTAGTTCGTGGACAGGTTTCTTATCATTGGGTGAAAAGAACCATCACTTTCTTCTAATATATAGGGAAAACACTCAAGACAAAAAATTTGAATTTAAACTACCTTTCACATTGAGCAAGGTTGAAAGCATATTGGGTGATCCAATTAAAGTAAAAGAAAAAAGTCAAAACATGCTTGAAGTAGAACTCGATAATCCTTGGAGTTTTAATCTCTTGAAAATTACTTCTGATAATAGTCAATAAATACAGAAGCTGCACAATTAAAATGGTTTAAAGCATAACTTACTATATAACTAAATGCAACAATCTAAATATAAACATTCTGCATTTACAAGTTATTTCCTTTGATGTTCGCTAAAAATAGCGTGGTTGACTTATTACAAACATCTTTGGCTCCTATAGTAGCATGTCTCTATCCCCTTCGTTTAGTGCAGCCTGACCCGACATTATTGCATGTATTATAATTGTGCACTATTGCGTTACAAACGCAGAACCATTTTCCCTTCGTTGCAAACGAAGGGGAGTAGCATTGCTCAACTATAATGTAAATATTAAAACTACAGATGTAGCTCCGTAGGAGCCTCACTGTCTGTAGTGTGCAGATGATATAAATCAGTGTAGCTCCGATAGGTGCGTCCTGTTATTCTTCTGCCACAATTCTAAATTTAAGACAAAAGATAAAGATGAATTACAATATTATTTCTGCTGATAGTGCTCTTTTCAAAAAATAAGGTAATAAGGTTTGAGCAGGGGGTTTAATTGCAATATTACTAAGGTTTGGGATACCTACTTACATTTGTTTTTATATAAATGCATTTTGGCACTTAATAAATCCCTGCATGTAATCAAAGTCTTTCTACATTCTTTGGACTTAGTGAAAGAGGCAAACCGCACTTCAAAAATATACTATTCCACTAAATGTAACTATCTGAATATAATATCCAGAATTTACAAGTTATTTCTTTTGATGTTCGCTAAAAATAGCGTGGTTGACTTATTAAATAAAAAAATCTTCTACAGATAATATAACTTAACGCATATAATAAATCAGCGTTAATCAACACTATCTGTAGAAGATATATAATCTAATTGAGCCTTAATCAAATAGCCTTTTACAAACTATCCCCAAAATCTTCTTTAAACTTAGCAATCAATCTTTCTGGCCAATCGCCTATTGGCTCTAAGCCTCCCATAAAGAAACGAAGCACTGGGGGTTCGTACACAAATTTCAATCCACCAATTAGTTCACGGTTTTCATACAACCAGCATAAGCGGTCTTTCACATACATTATTTGAGAAAGCGTGAATACACGACGAGGCACCGCCAGACGAAGCAACTCCATGTCAGCATAGGTTTCATTTCCATACTCATCACGCTGATTCGAGATAGAGCCACGTTCCATGCCGCGCACTCCAGAAATAAGAAACAAAGCAGCTGCTAAAGCTCCAGCAGGATATTGCGATTGAGGAATATGAGCACACACTTGCATTGCATCAACATGAGCGCCCAACACTCCTGCAGGTTTAATTACAGGAACACCCTTTGCATCAAGTGCATCAACAAGATACTTTATAAATGTAGGACTTTGGCTAATCATGGTTTCATCTAATGTTTCGTATAGACCTACAGCCATAGCTTCCACTTCGCGAATGGACATACCTCCGTAAGTCAAAAAACCCTCATATAAGGGAATGAATGCTTCCAGTTCTCTGAAAATCTCCAAACTATCGGTACAGATACCTCCACCACGTGACGAACTAAGTTTTCGAGCTGAAAAATAAACCAAATCTGCCAGCCCTGTCATAGTGTGTATGATGGTTTTCATATCAGCGTCTTTAAACTCCTCTTCGCGTTGTTGCACTAAAAATGCATTTTCGCCCAATAGACTTCCATCTAATACAAGACGAATATTATATTTATCGGCAATTGCTCGCACATCTCGCAAATTTTGTATAGAGAACGGTTGACCACCAATCAAATTGGTAGAAGCCTCCATACGAATGAACGGAATATTTTTTGGACCATGATAACTGATAACTTGTTCCAGTTTCTCAATATTCATGTTTCCTTTGAAAGGATGATCAGAATTAATTACATAAGCCTCATCATAGAGCAATTCGGCAATTTGTCCACCTTTGTCAGTTATGTGAGCCATGGCAGTAGTGAAGTGATAATTCATTGGAACCAAACTACCTTTGCGTACATATGCAACCGAGATGATATTTTCGGCAGCACGACCTTGATGAACAGGAAGTAGGTATTTCTTACCAAGCACATCTTGCACGGCTTTTTCGAGACGTACAAAACTTTGAGAGCCTGCATAAGCATCATCGGCTTGCATCATGGCAGCCACCTGGTTGTCGCTCATGGCATTCGTTCCCGAGTCGGTAAGCATATCGAGAAATACATCTTTGGTGCTTAATCGAAATGTGTTAAAACCACCCTCATGTAAAGCTTCTAAACGACGTTCGATGGGGACTAAATGTAATTTTTGAACTACTCGCACTTTGTGTAACTCAAGAGGGATGTTTTCTCCACTATAAAATTTAATTTCTTGCATTGTGATTACTAAATATAATGAGTTATTTAATGAATGATTACGTTTTATAATTATAGCATAAGAAACAAAGGTAATAAAAATATCAAAAAGTAAAACGATAGAGTATTAAAATGAAACGCATTATTCTTTTTTACTAACATTTTAATGCATATAGGGTATGTATGGTATAAAAAGAAACTATGTAAACAGTTTTCATGATAAAATCTTTGAACTAAATATATTCTCTTTCTTAATTTTATATTCTATCTTTGCAAAGAAGTTTTGGTGTCGTTTGTTTCAAATATGCTTCGAAACAAAGGATTAAAAGGGAATCAGGTGTAAATCCTGAACAGACCCGCTGCTGTAAGCTCAACCAAAATCCTTGTGCAAAAACTCAACATCCACTGTCTCGCCATAGCGAGATGGGAAGGACGCACAAAGGACGAGCAAGTCAGAAAACCTGCCAAAAAGATTATAAACAAAAGTTCTCGGGAATTGGAACAATTGATCAGGTGTGTTTGCCTCTGCCTCAATTGTAATATTTTATATATTATTAAATTAAAATAAAAATGAAAAGATTTAGATTGTATGCGGTATTAATCGCAATGGTAACATTTGTGGCGTGTAGCGATGATGATTTTGATTCGCAACTAACCACTGATTCAGAAACAGATACATTTATATTCACTGCTGAAGGTGGAGAGCAATCATTTATGCTAACAACCAACGACAAGTGGTTTGTAACCGACCTTCCCGAATGGGTGAGCATAGAAGTGAAGGATGTTGTAGAGGTTGTGACAAGAACCACTTCATTTACAGAAGGAAACAAAGAAGTTACAATTACTGTGTCAGAAAACACCGAAAATAAAGCTCGCACTACAGAACTCTTTTTGTCAACACTCAATGGAACAATGCTAAAACTGAATGTTGTGCAGGAAAAGAAACCTGAGCTTGCTGGTTACTGGATATTGAGTGAAGGTAATATGGGAAGAGGCGATGCTGAATTAGCTTGGTATGATGCAAGCACAAAGAAGCTTGAGACGAAACAATTCAAAGAAAAAAACGCAAATGAATTAGGCGATTCCGGTAATGCGCTCAAAATATATGGAAGTAAAATGTATGCTGTTATTGCGGGTGAAGGATTTGGAGCAGAAACTACCGAAGGTACAAGTTATATTGAAGTGATTGATCCAAAAAGTGGAGAATCACTCAAGCGAATCCCATTTACATCAGCTACAGGAGCTGCTGCAAGACCACGCAGCATCATTTTTGAAGATGGCAAAGGATATATAACCAGCTACTCTAATGAGTTAGTACGTTTAGACACCGCTACATATCAGCTTGATGCACGAGCAACTTTAACTGGCACATTAGCAGAGGGCTTAGCATATAACAATGGCAATATATACGTTTGCAACAGTGGACAAGGAAAAGATAGCACAATATCAGTTGTAGATATTGAGAGTATGAAAGAGGTAGATGTTATCGAAACAGCAAAGAATCCATATAGCATAGTTTCAGCAAGCAGTGGTGTTATTTACTACAGTACAAATTATCCGACTTACACACTCTATAAACTTACAACAGACAATAATGAAATAACAGAAATACCTGGATTGAGTGTTGCAGACATGACATACACCAATAACAACATCTACACAAGTTCATTTAGTTGGGATACATTCATGGGCGAAGTTTATCAATTTAATACAACTACAGATAAAGCAACCCAACTCAATCTTGATTTAGCAAGCGAAGGAATTGATCTGCTTATGGAGTATCATATTGGTACAATTAATGGGTCTGATTATCTTTATCTTACCGGGATGGGTGATGATGTAGTGATTTTTGACCCAAGCACTCAAGAGATCAAGCATGCATTTAAAACTGGTACTGCTTATGTTAATAGTGTTGTAGCAGTATACAAATAACTTTATAACACATATACCTAATAACTATTGAGGAAGAACTAAAATAGGATCTTAAAGAAGTATTTATTAGGTCTTAACAAAGTGCGGACTGCTTGGTTTTAGGAATATTTTCCACCAAGCAGCCCGCACTTTTTTTGATTGCAGCTTACAAAATTGTTTCTTTTAAAATATTTATCCTTTTGCAAGCTACAAAACTCACTCCATGTACAAGGTATTGCTTCTGTAGACTACAAAACTCACTCCACGTACAAGTTTCTACTTCTGTAGACTACAAAAGCTGTTCCTTTAACAAGTTTTCTCTTCCGTAGACTACAGAAGCTGTTCCCTTAACAAGTTTTCTCTTCTGTAGCCTACAGAAGCTACTCCATGTACAAGGTACTACTTCTGTAGGATGCAAAAACGAACTCTTTACATAAAAAAACACTCATGTTAGCGTACACATTAACATCCGCATTCATTCTATCCATAAACATTGCCAATTTTTGAACATCTTACTTCTAAAATAATATACAAGTTAAAATTGTTCTTTATTCAAAACTTAATACCTATCTTTGTCTTGAAATTTTGGTGCTACATGTTTCAGTATTGCTTCGAAACATGCAGTGAAAAGGGAATCAGGTTAAAATCCTGAACAGACCCGCTGCTGTAAGCTCAACTAAAATTCTTGTGCAAAACTCACAAACCACTGTCTCGCATAGCGAAATGGGAAGGGCGCACAAAGAATGAGCAAGTCAGAAAACCTGCCAAAATAAAATAACTGTTTCAAATGCTTTCGGGGAATAAAGCTTGAAAACGACAAATACAATAACTTAAGTTATTGTCAATTTTGGCATACAATCGTTTTTCACCTCTTTATTCTATCGAAATAATGTTTCGATAAATGTACTCATTTCATAAAACTGCTTTTTTATTGCTCTTCGCACTCTTTGTGCTAAGCAACAGTGTTGTGCTTGCACAATACAAAACGGACAGCTTGCAATATCTACCCGAAGTGGTGATAACTATTGGTAGCACTTACAAAGAAGTAATTCCTGCACAAAAGCTATCGGGCGAAGAGTTGAAGACACTCAACAGCTTTTCGGTTGCTGATGCCATCCGATATTTCTCTGGCGTACAAATAAAAGATTATGGCGGCATTGGTGGTCTTAAGACTGTTAATGTAAGAAGCTTGGGGACCAATCATGTGGGTGTTTTTTATGATGGCATTCAATTGGGCAATGCCCAAAATGGACAAATCGATTTAGGAAAGTTCTCGCTTGACAATATTGAAGAGATATCATTGTACAACGGTCAGAAGAGTGACATCTTGCAAACTGCTAAAGACTATGGTTCATCTGGCTCTGTTTATCTTCGCTCTCGTTCTCCGAAGTTTGAAAACGGCAAGAAGCGCAATCTTAAAGCAGTTGTCAAAGCAGGTTCTTTCGACCTCTTCAACCCATCGGTGCTCTATGAGCATAAAATAAATGACAACATCAGTGCTTCAATTAACGGTGAGTATATCAATTCATCGGGTAAATACAAGTACAGATACAAACGTGTTTTCCCAGGCACTTCAGATGTAATGTATGACACCACTGCCGTCAGACAAAATGGAGATATTGAGTCCGTTCGTTTTGAAGCAGGATTGTACGGTTTACTTTCGCAAGGACATTGGAAATGGAAAAACTATTTCTATAACTCGGAAAGAGGAATGCCAGGTGCCATTGTCAACAATCGGTGGATGAATCCTCAACGTCAATGGGACAGAAGTTTCTTTTCGCAAGCTTCGTTGCAAAAAGCATTTGGCAACAACTATGAATTGCTGGCAAATGCTAAATATGCGCATGACTATATGCGTTACCTCAACCCCGACACCACCTTGATGTTGATAGACAATACATTTCGTCAACAAGACTTTTATGCATCACTTGCCAACAGATATACTATATTACCCAACTGGGATGTTTCACTTTCCGCCGATATACAATACAACACCCTTACTTCTGACATGGCTGGCTTCATTTTCCCAAAACGATTGACTACATTGTTGGCGTTAGCCAGTGCAGTAGAATTGGGGAGCATAAAAGTTCAAGGAAGCATATTGGGTACTTTTGTAAACGAAAAAACAGAGAGAGGAACTTCAGGCAATAACCAATCTGCAAATGCTGCACCAAACAAAAAAGAGTTTACACCTGCATTGTTTGCCTCCTACATACCATTTGTTCATCACAACTTCAACATCAGGGCATTTTATAAAAATATTTTTAGAATGCCAACCCTTAACGATTTATACTATACCGACATAGGCAACGCAAACTTAAAACCAGAATTTACACATCAATACAACTTAGGCTTTCAGTATTCAAAGTCATTTAAGAACAAATTTGTGAAACAAGCAGATTTTCAAGCCGATGCTTACTATAACGAGATTACAAATAAAATTGTGGCAATACCCAAAGGCAGTGGACAGTACCGTTGGATGATGATGAACTATGGCTATGTGGAAATTCGGGGTGTTGATGTGGCTACATCGGCTATATTGGAGCCATACAAAGATTTCTTTGTCAATTTGAAACTGACTTACACTTATCAAAAAGCACAAGACTTTACCAAACGCATCAGCCCAGAATTGGAAAAAACTACTTATGGTGGACAAATTGCATACATACCGTGGCATAATGGCTCGGCCATCGCAAGCATCAATTATAAATCATGGCAATTGAATTATAGCTTTATGTATGTGGGCGAACGATATCACTCATCTGCAAACATTCGCCAAAACCATGAGCAACCATGGTACACAAATGATATGGCGTTAATAAAGAATTTAGAGTATAAAAAGATGAAATTTAGAGTTAGTGCCGAAGTAAACAACTTCCTAAATCAAGATTACGAAGTGGTACTCAATTACCCAATGCCAAAAAGAAATTACAAACTCTCATTAACTTTTGAGATATGAAAAATAAAAAGAGAATATACATAACAAAAACAATACTATCTCTTGTAGCTTTTTCATTATTCATAAGCTTTACTGCTTGTAGGGATGATGTAGAGATGATATTATCAGAATACATTCAGATAGGAAACCCAAGGCCAATTGATGGATATCAAGGATTCTATTTGCTGAACGAAGGAAACATGGGGAACAACAAATCAACCCTCGATTTTTTCAACTTCGAAACAGGAGAGTATATGCGCAATATATATGCCGAAAGAAATCCAGATGTTCCTAAAGAGTTGGGCGATGTGGGAAACGATATCGGTATATATGATGGAAAATTATTTGCTGTAATCAATACATCCAATAAAGTGGAGGTGATGAATGCCTACACCACCAAGCGCATTGGTAAAATAGATATTCCCAATTGTCGATTCATCAGGTTTCATGATGGTTATGCCTACGTAACCTCGTTTGCTGGACCAGTAGTCGTTGACCCTAATTATCAACAATTGGGGTATGTAGCCAAAATAAACACCACTAAGCTACAACAAGAAGATAGATGTTTAGTGGGATTTCAGCCTGAAGAGTTAGAAATAGTTGATGGCAAAATATATGTTGCCAACTCGGGTGGTTATATGGGAGCAGGAGGCACTGAGAAATACGAAAGAACTGTGTCAGTTATAGACATTGCTACATTCAAGGAAGAAAAACGTATAAATGTTGCCTACAATTTAGAACGCATTAAAGCAGATAAGCGAGGCAACTTATGGGTTAGCTCGCAAGGTGACCATATGAATATTCCTTCGCAACTCTTTTTTATAGATAAAGAGAAACAACAAGTTACGGATACAATAGATATTGCTGTTAGCAACTACTGGTTGGATGATGATATGCTTTATACTTATGGAACAGAGTTTAATCACATTACTGGTGACTGGACTATTACCTACAATATAGTAGATACCAAAACGCGCAAAGTAGTCAATCAAAACATTATCACTGATGGAACAGATAAAATGATTGAAAAACCTTATGGCATAATGGTCGACCCAGAGACTAAAGATATATACATCACCGATGCTGGCAATTATGTAACCACAGGTATATTGTATTGTTTTGATAAGAATGGTAAGAAAAAATGGAGCGTAGAAGTAGGAGATATACCAGGACACTTTGCTTTACTACCAGTTTGAACGAAAAAATAACAAATTGAACTAAATATTAATTTTAAACATTTGAATTATGAAACAGAAAATTATTCTCGCTTTATTGATTGTTTTTGCAGGCTTTACTTCATGTAAAGATGATGCAGAAGTTGTGTTAGCTCCTGTAATTTCGGGATTAGAAGATGCATACACCGTTATAGAAGGTGTAAAATTTGAATTGAATCCCACAATAGAAAATGTCATTGGTGCTACTTATTTATGGCAATTGAACGGAGTAGAAGTAGCTCAAACACAAAACTATGTGTTTGAGGAATCAAATCCAGGAGAGTATAACTTAATCTTTAAAGTAGGAAACGAAGGTGGTGTTGACAAGAAGGAAATAACCATTGTTGTTGGAGCAAAGGATATGACAATTGAAGGTTTGGCACATACATTGATATCCCTTGAATTACCTGATTATATTAAAGATAACGGAGACATTGAATGGAACGTTCTTGAGACACCTTCAGAGCTTTACCGTTTTTCTCAAATGAATGCGGAAGAAGCCCCACTATTTATTGCCGCTGAAGAAGGAAGCTATTTATTAGAAGTTAGTTCTGGAGAAATGAAAGGTGTTGTAACAGTCGTAGTAACTAAACCTACAGAAGCTCCCTCGGCTTATATTGCCAATGTTTTTGATTACCTACCTGCTCCAGGTCAATTTGTAAATAAAATACCTACATATGAAGATGGTAACACGCATGAAGATATGGTTGCAAAAGCAGCAAAAAACATGGTGGGTGAAAAAGGAACTTATATCACACTTGGTGGATGGGGAGGTTATGTAGTTTTTGGTTTTGACCACACCATTGTAAATGTTGCAGGCAAGCAAGATTTTAGAATTGAAGGGAATGGATTTACTAACAGTAGCGAACCAGGTATTTTAATGGTGTCGTATGATGCCAATGGAAACGGAAAACCCGATGATGAGTGGTATGAAATTTATGGCAGTGGAAGCATAACTGCAGAAAACGAAGAGTGGTATCAAGCTGCATTAAAAAATGGAAACGACTTAAAAACATATCGCAATTTTGAAATGACATATTACAAACCAACTGACGAATCAGCTACCACAAATTACCTCCGTTGGACTAACAATAAAGGTGAAGAGGGATACAAAGCTAAAAGATATGCCTATCCAGCATGGATAAAAGATGATAAGATTTCATTTGAGGGCATATCTTTAGCACAAAATGGTGTAAAAAGTGGTGCCTTCGCTCAACTTAAAAGTTTTAAATATGGATATGTAGACAACCATGCAAACAATGATGACAGATCCACATTCGATATTGACTGGGCTGTCGATAAAGATGGCAACAAAGTAGATCTACCAGGTATCAACTTCGTAAAAGTATATACAGGAGTAGATCAAGAAAACGGCATGTTAGGAGAAAACTCTACAGAAGTAGGTAAAGGAAGTGACTTACACCTTCTTGGAACAAGTATTGTTACAATTAAAGAGTAAGATTTTTTAGGATTATTATTTTAATGTTGGGTTAGAAAGAGGTGTTATATAGGTGGAAATATATAATGCCTCTTTCTTTTATTAATTAAAATAGAGTGCAACACTACTCAATTTCCAATATCTTAAACACACTTTCTCCATGTTCCAATTTAAGTACTGCCCTCTCCCCTACTTTCTTATTCATCAATACTTTTGCAAGCGGAGAAGTGAAAGCAATTTTCCCTTCTTTCATATCAGCTTCGTCCACACCCACAATTTGAAGTTTACGGTGTTTACTGCTTCTTCCTATTTGCAATAAGACGGTTGAGCCAAAATGGACTTCACCTTTATTTTGTCTATCAATAGGAATGACGTTTGCGGTAACAATCCTATTTTCCAACATTTGCAGTTTAATGTGAAGTACTTTTATTGCATTCAGTTTCCCATGCTCTTCACCAGCATTCCACTTTTTCAGTTCTTCTAAGAGCTCTTCTTTTTCTTCTAATAAAGCCTCCATTCCTACTGGAGTTACATAGTTGATTACCCCTTGCGGTAAATCAGCGCGAGGTGGCACAAAAGGTGCGTCCGTTTGTTGATCTTCATTTATAAATGCTCTGCTCATGATAAAATGTTAGTTATAAAATTTTCTGTCATCAAGGAAGGTAAAATAGATTGTGTTATCGATTTAAGAAAATGAATTCCTCCCAAAATGATTTTATGTTGCAATCAAAGATACACTTTTTTAGTTCAAAACACAATTAAAGTCAACCCTAACTCAATTTAAATCAATAACGTACTATGAGAATCAAAAAAGAGTTAGTAGCTTGCTCGTAAATATATACACAGAGAGTATTTTGAACAATTCGCATCTTATCAAATGCTGATTCATGCATTAAATTTTATCGAAGTAATTATCCTGTTCTCATTAATATATCTATTTTTGTTTGCAGGTAGGTTATTCAATCAACCAACTTTTATATCATACAACTTATTTTCTTAATTAATTAAATATTACATCATGAAAAAATATATTATTGTCTTTTTAATGATTCTATTATCGGTTTTACCAACAAGAGCAGTCATGAAAACAAATAAACCAATTCGTTTAGCAGTAGCCGGTATGTCACATGGACATATTTCATTTATACTTAATAGGGCTGATAAGAAAGATTTCGAAGTAGTTGGAATTTGGGAGACAGACAAAGAATTAGTGAAAATAAGAATGGAGCAGTATAAATTACGACCTCAACTAATTTATTCTGATTTAGCGAAAATGCTGGATGCAGTTCAGCCAGATGCTGTAGTTGCTTTTGGATCAATATTCGATCATTTGGCAGTAGTTGAGGCTTGTGCTCCACAAGGCATTCATGTGATGGTAGAAAAACCCCTTGCTGTGAATATGGAACATGCCAATAAAATGGCACAATTAGCCAAGGAAAACAACATTCAATTGCTCACAAACTATGAAACATCATGGTATCCCACGACAGCTTGGTCATTGAATAAGGTGAATGATAATGACTCCATTGGACTGATTCGCAAAGTAGTTTTTCATCATGGACATGGAGGTCCAAATAGCATTGGAATTGATAGGAAGTTCTTTTTAGATTGGTTGACAGATCCTATTCTAAATGGTGGAGGTGCTGTTGTCGATTTTGGTTGTTATGGTGCAAACTTGATGACAGCTATAACTAAAGGTGAAGAGCCCATTTCTGTTACTGCTGTTCTTCGACAATTTAAACCTGACGTATATCCCAAAGTGGATGACGAGGCAACAATCATCGTATCCTATCCACAATCGCAATGTATTATTCAAGCCTCATGGAATTGGCCATTTAGTAGGAAAGATATGGAAATATATGGTTCAAACGGGTATATTAAAACTGTGAATGAACACGATTTGTATATCCGCAACAGTGGAATGAGAAACGAGGAGAAACTAACAATCAACGACGAAGATGTAGCTGTTTATACTGACCCATTCTCTTACTTTTATGACGTACTTAAAAATAAAATTACAGTCGAGCCTTATAGTCAATACTCGATTGAAAATAATGTACGTGTAGTGGAGATACTTGATGCTGCACGTAAGTCTGCAAAAGAGGGAAAGACTGTTTATTGGGAATAATGCGGATTAAATGGAGTTGTATGTAGAGGATGTAACATTATTGAAATAGCATGCGTGTTTTTATTGCAGTTAGCTTCACCATTTGTCTTTACTGATAGTGCTTAAATAATAACAACCCTCTGGGTTTTTTAAGAGCATCCATTTGTTCTTCTTTCTTTGAAGCATTCAAAACCAAATATTTTCCTTCAATTACATTTGACTCAGTTCAACTCAATTATAATCCTATTCTGATTGAGGCATACTTAATACTTAAAAACATAAATCATGCATACTTAATGTTACTTTGCTCCTATCAGAATTTATTATACTTTCTTCTAAGTAATTTGATTCAAACCAAAAAGATTTAAGCTCAATTTACTTTAAGAAAGTGCAATATGAAACAATTTTCTACTTAATGAAGAGTGATGTGAAAGTATGACGATAATTAAGAATTGAAAATTACGATTAGGTACAAGTTTATGTCCTATACCAACAGGACAAGACTAGTTGCCCTTCACCAATAAATATTCAAAAATAATTATAGACTTTATTCTTATAAGAACTAAATAACTAATATTTTCTACCTTTGTGTGTTGAAAGTAGCTACATAATAAATACAAGCAGCCAAAAAGTTTAATTCAAAAAATAAATTGTTTTGTCTGCTGCCAACATGTCAGCTGATAAAAATACATAAATAAATGATAGAAAGGATATTATTCATAGTTTATACTTTTTTTTGCTGGGTGCTTATTTTTGTTATTCAAAAACTGCTTTTCCTGTTATATCATCATAAAATTGCTTCAGCCCACTCTTTATCAGATTTCATACAAGTTTTATTAAAAGGACTAAAACTGGATGTAACAATGGCCAGCTACCTCACTGCCATACCTTTACTACTAACACTGGGTTCTATTTGGTTCACGGAAAAAAAAATGCATACATTGTTGAAAATCTATTTTGCTCTGGTAGGCATCTTTGTGGCACTAATATTTACTGTTGACGAAGCTTTATATGAATATTGGAAATTCAGATTAGACTCTACCATTTTCTTTTACCTTTCATCTCCTGCAAATGCTATGGCAAGCGTTCCAACCCTGACCTTTATACTTCAATTTATCAAAACCATTGTTTATTTCATTCTAATATATTGGTTATCTAAACGTTTTGTCATTCCAGTTTTACCGAAGAAAACAACCATAAAAAAATGGCAAACACTCATAGCTGTATTCACCCTTGGAGGTTTACTGTTTATCGGTATAAGGGGTGGAGTGACAACATCAACAGCAAATGTAGGAATGGTCTATTTTAGTAAAGATCAGTTTTTAAATCACTCAGCTATTAATCCGTGTTTCAGCCTACTTACTTCACTTAGTAGACAAGAGGATTTTGGTAAGCAATTTCAATTCTTTTCGGAAGAAGAGCGTCAATTACTTTTTTCTCCGCTTTATCCACCAGCAAGCCATGTTAATAATGACGATGAGACCCGTTTACTCAAAACTAAGAGACCAAACATTCTCTTTGTTATTTTAGAGGGCATCTCTGCAAATGTAGTTGAATCAACAGGCGGAGAAAAAGGTATTACACCCAACCTGAACCGTCTCAGTAAAGAGGGCATTCTATTTCGCAATATGTATGCTAATTCTTTTCGTACCGATCGAGGATTAGTTGCTATATTGAATGGATATTTAGCTCAACCCACTACATCCATTATGAAATATCCTTCAAAAAGTCAAACTTTACCATCAATTGCTAAAAGCTTACGCAATGAAGGATATTCTACTGATGTATTGTATGGTGGAGATATAAATTTCACAAATATGCGAAGTTTTTTCTTTAACTCTGGCTATAACAGTATTACTGCAGATGTGGATTTCCCGCTAAGTAGTCGTCTCAGTAAATGGGGTGCAGATGATGATGTAACTTTTAACCGTCTCTATGAAGACATCCTTAACGAGAAAGAAAAAAAACTTTCTCCGTGGTTTTCCACTTTCTTGACACTTAGTAGCCATGAACCCTTCAAAGTTCCATATACCCGTTTAAAAGATCCTTACCTTAATTCGGTTGCCTTTACCGATAGTTGTTTGGGAGACTTTGTTGATAAAATAAAAAAAACATCTGCATGGAATGACCTCCTCATAATATTTGTTTCAGATCATGGCTACCGTTATCCTGAAACACTCAATGAATATGAGCCTAATCGTTTTCACATTCCCTGCTTATGGATTGGAGGTGCAATAAAAGATCCAGCTATTTTTGAAAAACAAATTAATCAGACTGACTTGGCAGCAACATTATTGAACCAACTTGAAATTGATAAGAAAGAATTTGCATTCAGTCGAGATTTCTTTAGCTCTAATTACCCAGAATTTGCATTTTACACTTTCAACAATGGATTTGGATTCATAGATAGCACAGGTGTATCTGTATATGACAATACAATAGAGAGGTCTTTGTTTGAAAAGCCACAATTATATAGTAGCTTGAGAATAAAAAAAGGGAAAGCCAACTTACAAACACTTTATAACGATTTAGGAAAAAGATAATCAAAAGATTTTAGTTTCATTTCTTAATGAATATCATAAAAATAAGTCATAAATATTGTTTATTATAAACATAAACTTATCTTTGTTAATAGCAAGGAAAAGTTTAAACTAAAGTATCAATTGTTATTTCAAATAAAAAGATGCACATATGGCTATTAAAAAGTATATTTTTCTATTTGTTGTAATTTCGATGTTAATACAATGCAATTCGTCTGTAAAAAAAACAGTACAAAATCTTGAATATAAAAACAAACTTTCAGATAAACTTTATAATATCAGAAACGAGGATTCACTTTTAATAATCTTACATCAGTTTTATCAAGAAGGAAATGATGTTGGCAAAATGATTTGCTACAAGCACTTAGGATCCCTACAACGAGCAAGTGCACGCTATCCCGATGCCATTTACAATCATAATCAAGGTTTGAAAATAGCACTTAAATTGAAAGACACTATAGAGATAGTACAGGCTTTGAACAACATAGGCACCAACTTCATACGCAGAGGAGCATTAAGTGAAGCATCTCAATACTATTATAAAGCACTAAATTACGCTGAAAATTGGTCGAATCTACATACACCAATAGGCATTAAAAATCGAAACTCAACTTTAAACGGATTAGGTAATATAAGCCTCCGGCTCGGCTATAACGATGATGCTGAAAAAATATTTCGAGAAATCTTGAAAGATGAAATAGCAATGAATAATCCTGTAGGATTAGCAATTAATTATGACAATTTGGGAACTATCTTCGTAAAACGTCAGCAATATGACTCTGCATACATTTATTTTCAAAAAGCGATGGAGCAAAACAGAATTGCTAAATCGGATGTAAGAATAGGATTATGTCTATTACACATTGGAGAACTGTATGAAAAACAAAAAAAGTATGACTTAGCAAAAAACGAATACCTTGCAGCATATGAGCTTCTGGACCAGTTATCCAATAAATGGCATTGGCTACAGGCTTGTCTGTCGCTTGCACGTATTCATTTAACTATAGGCAATATTGCTGAATTCAATAGCTGCATCCAATTGGTGGAAAACACCGCAAAAGAAATTGAATCGCTCGAACATCTTGCTGCTGTATACTTCCTGAAACACGAATATTATCTCAAGCAAGGCAATCATCAACTTGCACTTCAACATTATAAGCAGCATAAAGCTATGGAAGACAGTGTGCAAAGCATACAAAAGGCAAATCGATATATGGATATACGTATAGAACACGAGTACAACAAAAACATGATCCAGCTCCAACATATGGAGGCAGCAAGCGAGGTAAAACAGCAAGAAAGAGAGTATATTATAATGCTGTCGTGGATAATAATCATAGTTTCGCTCATAATAACAATACTGCTCTATTACGCTTATCTCCAGCGCACACGCAGCAACAAAACATTGAAAAAACTTGAAACTACAAGATCTGATTTCTTTACTAATATAACTCACGAATTTCGCACTCCTCTTACTGTAATACAAGGATTGAATCGACAGATGCAGCAGAATAAAAATCTTACAGAGAGAGAAAAAATAGCATACAGAGAAGCTATAGAAAGACAGAGCAACAACTTGCTTAACTTGGTTAATCAATTGTTAGATTTTGCAAAGCTTAAAGGTGGATCTGACGATCCTCAATGGAAAAGAGGTAATATAGTAGCCTACCTGCATATGTCTGTAGAAGCCTTCCGATTATATGCTGGAGGAAAAGGTGTGAAATTAATGTTTTACAGCGATATTCCTGAAATTGAAATGGATTTCATTCCATCGTATATCGATAAAATTATTAGTAACATCCTTTCTAATGCCATTAAGCATACTGATGCTGGAGGTAAAATAGTTTTTGTTGTTGCAAAAGGAAAGAATGCTGACACAATTGACATTCGCATTTCTGACACAGGTGAAGGTATTCCTCAAGAAGACTTGGAGCGTATATTCGAATTCTTTTATCAGTGTCCTCAAGCTAAAAATGCATCTGGAACAGGAATTGGGCTTGCATTTACACGCTTGATGATTGAAAAAATGAAAGGGAAAATAGAAGTAGAAAGCCAATTTGGAAGGGGAAGCGCTTTTACAATAAAGTTACCATTGACAAACAAACGGCTATCTCATTTTTCTCTCCTCAAAAAAGATGACAAGCCATTGATTGTTTTACCAGAAAAAAAAGATGAAATTATCCAAGACGAACCTTTAGAAAAAGAGGAGAATCATGTACAACCGCTTGTTTTGATTGTAGAAGATAATAGTGATATTTCTCTATACCTTAAGTCGCTATTAATTGATCGTTATAAAGTAATTACAGCATGGAATGGTGTCGAGGGTTTGAAATTAGCAGAAAAAAACATACCAGATTTAGTTATTACCGATTTAATGATGCCCATGAAAGATGGTTATCATTTAGTTTCTGACATGAAGCAAAACATGCTTCTTAATCATATCCCAGTTATTATGCTCACGGCTAAAGCATCCGATGAAGACCGTATAAAAGGTTTACAATATGGTATAGAAGCATATATTCGCAAGCCGTTTCAAAAAGAAGAATTACTTTTAAGTATTAAAAATATTTTTGAGAATAGACTTATCCTCAAGGAAAAATACATGAGTGCCATCATTCGTAATGACTCAGAGAGTAAATTAAAAAATGATACGAATTTGAAGTTTTTACAGACAATCACAAACATCATATACTCCGAAATAAATAATTCTGATTTGAACTCTGCTTTTTTAGCAGATAAAATGGCTATGAGTGTATCACAACTAAACAGAAAAATTAATGCCATAACAGGTTATTCTACCATATCCTATGTTTTACAATTAAAACTCAACAAAGCTAAAAAGATGCTTGCTGATGACAGCATATCAATTGCGGAAGTATCAGATGCTTGTGGGTTTTATGACGCCAGCTATTTCTCTCGAATATTTAAAAAGGAATTCGGAGTATCACCATCTCAATATTATGAAATACCAACTCAGGGAAAGTAAACCTCAAATTACTTAATCCAGATAAATGATATTCTCTACCTTCTTGTAAAATATGAGCAAATCATTTTTATGTAATAACTAATTGCAAAAGGAAGAGAATCATCAAATTAATTGTTCCCTTATTCTTCATTATCCTTTCTCTGCTATAAGTAATTTTTAAATGATTGGTTTATTATTAAAAAATATCCCACTTTTTACACCAAAGTTATAAAGTAGAAGTAGTTTTTCCAATGATCAAAATATATAATATTAGTATATATAATTTACTGATTAAGAAAGCACTATGTATATTATTTGCTCAAATAATCCTAATATCATTAATTGTTAATGCGTCAAATATGCTAATTGTTGCGTAATTAGTGCAAGTTGATTTTGTATAACTAATATACATTTGTAATCCAATTAGAAAAAAATTAGGAGGCTAACTCATTACTGTAAAAACATTGTCCTATGGGAGTATTAAGAAAAATCAAACAATTATTATTTGATGAGATTTCAGAAATCATTGAGTGGATCGTTCACACACCAGAAACCATAATATGGTGTTTTTCTCATGCAAACATTAAAAATGGAGCAAAACTTATAGTGCGCAAAGAACAGGTAGCTGTTTTGGTAAATAAGGGTCAAATAGCAGATGTATATGAGCAAGGACGTTATGATCTCACTACTGTCAACATGCCCATTCTTTCAACCTTAAAAGGTTGGAAATACGGTTTTACATCGCCATTTAAGGTAGATGTCTATTTTGTAAATACCAAAGAGTTTCTGAATTTTGAGTGGGGTACTGAAAATCCCCTTCTGATACACATCCCCGAATTTGGAGCTATTCGTTTGCGTGCATTTGGATCCTATTCCTTTCGTGTTCAGGATGATCCTATAGTATTCATTCGAAAAATCGCAGGAACAGATGGGAAATTTACTACAGAAAGCATAATAGAACAATTGAGAAAATTCGTAATAGCAAAATTTACCGACTATTTAACTGAATCAAATATTGCTGCGCTTAAACTTACTTCGAATCTTAACGAATTATCAAATGAAGCCACCTTTGCTATGAAAAACGATTTTTCAGAGTATGGAATAGAACTTACTAAGTTTATAGTAGAAAAAGTTTCCCTGCCAAAAGCTGTTGAGATAGCATTAGACGAACGCTCAAGTAAAAGAATTGTAGGCAAAATGGCCACATATACTCAAATGCATTTCACTGATAGCTTCAAAGATGTATTAACTAATTAGTAGTTTAGTAGTGATTAAGTTGATTTAAATTCGTTAGTTTATCACGCTACAGTTTTATAAAACTATCATCTTATCTTTGACAAAGTCTAACAGGGTGGCATAAATGGGATGGCGTCGCAAAATATTTGAGTTGCCCACCATAAAGAGTTGTTCACGTGCACGGGTCAGCGCCACGTTTAACTTTCTGTCAACAGAACCCTCTTTATTCAGGTTACACAAAAAGTCTAACTGATAAGCCTTATTTACACAAAAGGAGATAAGAATTATATCGCGTTGACTGCCTTGATAACGCTCAACTGTGTCCACACTTATTTGATCGTGATCTTGTATGTTTGCTTCTGCCAACTTTTGTTTGATGAGTGCTATTTGATTGCGATAAGGTGCAATAATCCCTACCCCTGATGCGCAAAAAGCTTTGTTGCTTTGTTCGTACACCCTTTTAATTGATGTAACAAGTCTTACAATAGCTTCAGCTTCACCATGGTTTATTTTATTTGATCCGTTGTGAGCAGCATAGTTTTCTGTTGAAAAAAACAGCAATCTATTATTGGTTATCCAGCTATCAATTACATTGCTACCTGCATCAATTAGATTTAATGGTGAAGATTGCCAATCCATTATAGGAAACAGGTTGTCATCGTAAAAAAACTTTGCAGGAAATGCAGAGATATCTTGGTGCATGCGTCCTTGATTGATGAGTTGGGCATATGCATGCGACCAGCCATTTGTTTTGCATGTCTGCAATAATCGTTCGAAAAAGGAGTCACGACAATCTGTAATTCCTAAATCAATGAGTGATTGCTCTTGAATGTTGGAACTAAATTTATTTTGCAGTACAATTGTAGCAAGTTGGTTGTGATCGCCAATGAGAATAAACTTCTCTACTTTAGATAACACCCCTATCAACTGTGGTTCTAAAATTTGAGATGCCTCATCAATAATAGCCACATCAAAGTTTTTGAGGTTAAATAGTTCTTGCCTACCATTGATAGAAGAGAGGGTGGATATAAAGATACGTGTGCTTTTAATCTCTTGCAACAGGGAGTCTCTATTGGTGGCCTTTTCAGAAATATTCTGAAGCAAACGATGTCGATATGGTTCGCCACACGAAAGCTCTGTCCCCACCCTAATGTATTTGTCGCAATCGCCGTTTTCGTTGCCAAATGCAGCATTCACTGCCTCACACAATTCGTTGACTGCTCTATTGGTGTAAGCCAATACGAGGATGTTTTTTGATTTGTCAGCATAATATCTTTCAATGAGTCGACGTGCAAAGATGGATGTTTTACCTGTGCCAGGAGGACCAACAATTAAGAAATAGTTCTCCGCAACGAAAGCTTTTTCAATTACTCGGTCAGTATAAGATACGAAGTTATCTAAATCTATTTCGTTGGATGATGGTGGGGTAATTCCTAATAGCAATGATCTCTTTTCACGTGACGCAAGCAAGAAGGAGAAAAGACTTTTGTACATACTGTTGTATGACGAGTCAAGTGTGTCATGCTCAATAGCCCAATGCGTATGATCGGCAAAATGCTGTTGGTTGCGTTGCTTGTAGCGAAAACGTACTTCTACTACCTCTGAAGTAATGGACGATATTACACCTTTCAGAATCTGATTGTTTAACACATTATCGTTCTCGCTATCTCGCGGATAAACAATGCAAATATCTCCTTCGCGAAAGTTGACCAAGTCATTTTGTTGTGTGGTACGTGTGAAAAATATTTTCATATCGTTGCCCAAGTCATCAATTGAAGCAATGGTTAAATCGTAGAGCAAATCTAATGCTTCAGCACGCTCACTAAATTGGCTGTTCCACAAAGCAGCAACACCCACAGGAGATTCGTGGGCAATGTCGCCAATCTTCTGCAAGTATAGTTCTTTGGAAATAAACTGCACAAAGCGGAAGAAGTATGTTCGCTCCACATCGGTGCATTGCGCCAAGGTGTCTTCTATTTTTTTTATCTTTTGCACAAAGAAATCAGGTATCCGCCCTGTAGTATTTGTGAGTAAGCGAAGACTTTTAAATTGAGTCTCGACATCAGCAACGGTGCCTTGTGTAATGCTATACTCATTGCTCACAATTAAATTACGAATATTCAGTATCTCTTTTTCAAGCTTCTGAAATACGGCAGCAAATCGCAAGTTCTCACCTTTGTAATTTCCTGCTGAGTAGAGTATTGCAGCATCAATATTGCGCGATGGTTGATTGTAAACACTCTCAATCATTAGTCGATAGACAGCAGTTTGCACTTCGTGACTCAACGATACTTTCCCCACATGATTGGAGGGGAATGGTAGCCGTCCCGATTTTAACTCTACTATTTTGAAGGATGTGTCATTGTCTGCTGTTTGTAATAAGTCTAATCGACCTTGAAAACCATACTTTTCGCTAAAGAAAGAGGGCTCTAAGGTACTTTTCTTGGGATCGATAGTTTGACGAGGAAAGTCGTCTGTTATAACTCGTTTGATATTGATAAACTGCTCTTTCGCTTTGGTCATAAAAGCACGAAAATCATCGGCGTCCATAATATCTTCGCACGTAGCATATTCAAATGGAGATTGCTTGAATGATTGTAGAAAAACATCGTTGAAAGCTAACCCTTCAGGATTGTCAGCAAATATCAATTCGTCTAAGAAGTAATTGGCAAGATTACCTAACAATAAGTAGCTTCTATTCTCCACAATCTCAAACTTATTCATGAAGTAGTTGAGATGTGACACACTATAATTGGTGAAACAATTGGCAATAGCTGAAGCATCAATTAAATAATCAGGCTCTAACACAAAAATATTGGGTACAACAAATCCATCCTTATCTGTTGTGTAGTCAATTAAGTTGAGCTGAGCACCTTCTTTAAAATGAGAGACAGATTCATTAAATGCATCATTGTGTGGGCTAACGTTGTATTTAACCGAGAGTTGCACACCAGGACTCTTTTCTACTACACAAACAATAATAAATTTCTCTCTGTCGATTGACAAAATTTGAACACGAAGTGCGTTTCCTGTATCAAACGTAGCCGAAGTATGTTTAGAAAGATTGCCTTGATTGGCTTCAATAAAAGAATCGTTCACTACAGATGCATTGAATACTGAATCATCTGAAATATCATTTTCCGAATTGGCATTTGCTATCAAAGCACACATATCTAAAATGGCACGTTCGGCTTGCTTAAAGGTTTTTTGACTAATCTCAATGTTCTGTTTATAATGTTCGGCTACTTTCACTCTTAAGTTTTGCAGTTGCCACTCTGCCTGTTTTGTCAAATCATACTTTTGTGCAACAAAAACAATGCGCGAGAAAAGATTGGGAAACTGCATTACCTCGCGTTTAGTTGTCTCTTTACAAAACCTTTCAAGCAATTGTTTGAGCTGGATAGACTTCTGTGTAACTGAGAGGTTTGATTGTGCAATCTCACGAATCTCTTCGCAGTAGTTGTCTGTGTTAATCATGTTTGTATTTGTTGAAACTCAATTAGAGGCTAAATAGTTTGGGGATAAAAATAATGCAACCAACAAGAAGTGCAACAATTGCAGCAAACAGAACGGAAGCTGCACTTAAGTCTTTTACTTTTTTGATAGTTGGGTCAATTTGCTTTTTGCAAGCAAAATCTGCTAAGTTTTCGACAGCTGTGTTTGCTGCTTCCATGGCAAAAACAAAGCCAATAACACTGCATACAACAATCCACTCCATCGTGGAGATGTGCAACAGGTAACTTAATGAAATTGCAATTATTGCCATAACAACATATATTTGGGCATTGCGCTCTTCTTTTATCAAAGTGCGCATGCCATTGTAAGCATAGACAAAAGATTTCAATCTGTCTCGAATGTAACTAACTATTTTATTTGCCATATACTTGATGTATTATAATATATGCTATAGGGTTTCATCATCAATTGTTGGTTGATTCAACACTAACTCAAAAACAAAATCATCCATTACAAACCCGTTGCCAATGTCAATTGTTTCTTTTTTAGTCAAAACAAAATTGTGCTTATTGTAAAAGTCAATAGCTCCTTTGTTGTTTTTATTTACATTTAGAAACAACATGTTGTTTTTTGATTCTAATGCTTTCACTGCTACATAATCAACCAGTATCTTACCAATACCATGACGTTGATAAGCTGGTGAAATATAGAGCTTATGTATTTTTGTTTTGTTAGAGTGGTTGTGATTTGTTTCGTACGACAGATATCCTATATCCTCATTGTCTTTTCGGGCAATTGCAAATTGATGCCCGTCAACCATTTGTTTCTCAATAGATGTTTGACTATACATCATCTCCATCATATATTCTATTTGTTCTGCCGACAAAATAGATGCAAAAGCCTTTGGCCATAAATAGTCTGCTAATTTTTTTATGGTGAGAATATGTTGGTTTTGAGCACTTACAATTTCAATCATACATGTGTAAATTATTCGTCGAATCAAATGTACAAAAAATGTTTTATTTAATAAAACACTATCTGATAGTGTGCTTCTCTATAAATCATTTTCTATCTTTGTGAAAAGAGATAGACCTTACTAAAACTTCTTGCCCCAATGTCATTACAATGTCCTTTATGTGGAAAAAGCAAAACAGATGAAAGTCTGTTTTGCCCAGATTGCACTACTAAACTTAACAATGAATATGAAGTGTATGTTCCTCACTCAGAAAATTCAGAACGGAATAACGAAAGTGAAGTACAAACAACTAAAGAGGAATATAACACAGAAAGAAATGACCAAAAAGATGTAAAAGCACCTCCAAAGCTCTCTCAAAAAGAATTGAAAGAAAGTGCAGTACGCACAGAAAATAAATACTACGATATGAAGAAAGATAAACCACGCAAGAACCTGCGTTATATTGTGATTTCTATCTTATTGCTTATTGTAGTACTTATTTCATCGATCTATATTTACAATGAACATATCAAAAAACAAAATTTAGAACGTTCTAAGTGGGAGCTTGCACAACGTGAAAACTCTATAGACAGTTATCTTGCATATATGGATGAGCACCCACAAGGCACTTATGTAGCAGAAGCACAACAGAAGATGTACAGCCTTAAAAGCAATGAAGCGGAAGCATGGGAGAATTTGAGAGTTTCGGAAAATGCGATTGAATTTACCACCTTTTTAGAAACATATCCGCAAAGTCCGTATGAACGCATGGTGAAAAACAGATTCGACTCACTGACATGGGAGTCTTCACTAAAAGACAATTCGCCGCAAGCATATAGAGATTATCTAAACATGTCGAATTCAGGAGAAATATCGGGTCAATATATTGGTGAGGCTCAAAAACGTTTATCGATGTTAGAGCAAACAACACCAATTGATGAATCGGACTTGGAACGCATAAAAGAGACAGTAAACGGTTTTTTTACGGGATTATCGAATGTGTCGCACACAGCATTGTCAACTTATCTCTCTCCTGTTGTTAGCCGATTCAACAACACTACCAATATACCAAGTGATGAAATGATTGGTCAGTTACTATTGCTTGCAGCAAAGGCAGACGCTAAGTCTGTTATTTTTGATCCTGAGATAACAAAACTACAGTACGAAAAGTTGGGTAACGATAGTTACACAGTGAATGTTCCTGTACAGAAATCATTTGTAAAAAACAATGATGCGACTGATTTAATAAAAGGATATATTATTCACTTGAAGCTTGACCCTAATTTTAAAGTATTCTCTTTTTACGAAACAAAACCTTTTGCCTCAGCACCATAATGCAATGCTATCAATAGAATAGAAAGGCACTAACAAATGGAGCGAACAAATAAAATAAACGATTGTTTTTAACTCATATGACATTTGAATTAACATCACAATATAAACCCACCGGTGACCAACCACAGGCCATAAAAGCTTTGATAGAGGGACTGAAAGATAACATACCCTATCAAACATTGTTGGGAGTTACAGGATCGGGTAAAACTTTTACAATTGCCAATGTTATTCAAGAAATGAATAAACCCACTTTGGTGTTGAGTCACAACAAAACATTGGCTGCTCAGCTCTATAGTGAATTTAAAAGCTTCTTTCCCAATAACGCAGTTGAATATTATGTTTCTTATTACGATTACTATCAACCTGAAGCATACCTCCCTTCACGCGATTTATACATTGAAAAAGATTTGTCTATAAATGAAGAAATAGAAAAGCTGCGTTTGGCAGCCACTGCTTCCTTACTATCTGGACGCAAAGACGTAATTGTTGTTTCGTCCGTTTCGTGTATTTATGGTATTGGAAATCCCGAAGATTTCAATGAAACAATTATTGAAATTAAAGTTGGAAAGAAACTGGAACGCGATGTTTATTTGAGAAGTCTGGTAGATAGCTTGTACTCGCGAAATGAAATAGAATTTAACCGAGGAAACTTTCGTGTTAAAGGTGATACGGTAGATGTTTTTCTTGCTTATCATGATTATATTATCCGAACAATATTTTGGGGTGACGAAATAGAGAGCATCGAAAGCATTGACCCAATGACAGGTGTTACAATGGACCGTTTAGAGACGTATCGCATATTTCCCGCTAATCTATTTGTTACAACAAAAGAACGTATTTTCCGGGCAGTTGACGAAATACAAATAGACCTGGGTCATCAAGTAGAGTTCTTTAAATCAATTGGGAAACCATTGGAAGCAAAACGACTGTATGAGCGCGTTACCTATGACGTGGAGATGATTAAAGAAATTGGCTACTGCTCGGGGATAGAAAACTATTCGCGCTATTTTGATGGTCGATTGCCAGGAACTCGTCCTTTCTGTTTGTTGGATTTTTTTCCCAAAGATTACCTCACAGTAATTGATGAAAGTCATGTTACCATACCTCAAATAAGGGCTATGTATGGTGGTGACCGCTCAAGGAAAATAAACTTAGTGGAATATGGCTTCCGCTTACCCGCAGCAATAGATAACAGACCCCTCAAGTTTGAAGAGTTTGAGACAATTACTCCAGAAATAATATTTGTGAGTGCTACCCCTGCAGACTATGAATTAGAGAAATCGGAAGGCGTTATTGTTGATCAATTGATTCGTCCAACTGGATTGCTTGATCCTCCCATTGATATACGCCCGAGTCTGAATCAAATTGATGATTTGATGGAGGAGATTCAACTGCGCGTTGAGAAGGATGAGCGCGTTTTAGTAACCACCCTTACTAAACGAATGGCGGAAGAACTTACTGATTATTTGATGCAAAACAGTGTTAGATGTAACTACATACATTCGGATGTGGAGACATTGGACCGTGTGAAAATAATGGATGATTTGCGTAATGGTCTGTATGATGTGCTTATTGGCGTAAACCTCTTGCGTGAAGGACTGGATTTACCTGAAGTATCATTGGTTGCAATTTTAGATGCCGATAAAGAAGGATTTTTGCGCTCTCATCGTTCGCTCACACAAACAGTGGGACGAGCAGCACGAAATGTAAACGGCAGGGCTATATTTTATGCCGACCGCATCACAAATAGCATGCAAAAAACCATTGATGAAACCAATAGGCGACGAGAAAAACAAATTGCTTATAATGTTGAACATGGCATTACTCCTACACAGATAAACAAATTGAAAACTGTATCATCATTAGGACAGTATGCTAAAACAGATGAGCCAAAAGCTTACATTGAACCCGATTATTATGCAAGTGTGGCAGAACCAGTTTCAAATATTAAATATGGTGACAGTAAAGAAGATTTGATAAAATTGATAGAAGCCACACGTAAATCAATGAATAATGCAGCAAAGAAACTTGAATTTTTGGAGGCTGCTCAATTGAGGGATCAGCTTATTTTGTTAGAAGATAAGTTGAAGAGAAAGAAATAGTTAGAATGAATGCAAAAATGAGTCATATGTCTGCATACACATTTTTTTGATACTATACGCTTTACAGTCAACTTTTATTATTTAGAATCAACACATACAATGATCCAATTTTTAAAAAGTAAAGGAGTTTTACTTTCGCCGAAAGCCTACTTTGTGGATGCTCTTAGCTATATGGCACTTGGGCTTTTCTCATCTCTATTAATTGGATTAATTATAAAAACACTGGGACAACAGTTGGGCCTAACATCCTTTGTAGAAATGGGACAATTTGCTATGGATCCCAAAATCGTGGGTGCAGCTATTGGAGTGGCAGTTGCTTATAGTTTGAAAGCTCCGCCATTAGTTCTTTTTTCAGCAGTATTTGCTGGAGCATATGGAGGCTCACTTGGAGGTCCTGCTGGAAGCTATGTAACGGTCTTGCTTGCAGTAGAATTTGGCAAGTTAATATATCACGTTACAAAAATAGATATTATTGTGGTCCCTTTGGTTGTAATTTTAACGGGATATTATATAGGTAGTTTTGTGGGGATTCCTATTAATAATTTTATGACTTCACTTGGCACACTTGTGAATTGGTCTACTGAGCAACAACCCTTTGTGATGTCTATTTTGGTTGCCACTATTATGGGACTGTCGCTAACGGCGCCTATTTCAAGTGCTGCAATTGCTTTTATGCTTGGGCTGAATGGATTGGCAGCTGGAGCAGCAGTCATAGGCTGCTCTGCCCAAATGATAGGATTTGCTACAATCAGTTACAGAGAAAATGGAATCAGTGGATTGATTGCACAAGGATTGGGAACATCTATGTTGCAAATAGGAAATATTGTCAAAAACCCACTCATCCTTATTCCTCCTACATTAGCAGGAGCTGTAACTGCTCCCATCGCAATAGGAATATTCAGAATGACAAATAACGAAGCAGGTGCGGGAATGGGAACAAGTGGTCTGGTGGGACAATTTATGGCATTTGAAACAATGGGGTTTTCCATAGCTACATTATTAATGGTATTGATATTTCACATTTTGATACCAGCTGCAACAAGTTTGCTAATTTACTATTACATGAGTAAGAAAAGATGGATCAAAAAAGGAGATCTATTATTGATTTATGAATGAATAATTGATATAACGGTTTGTCGAAGAGTTGTACTATCTTATTTTCCAATTAGTTTTATAATTATTCTTTGCAAGAAAAGGGCAAAGACTAATAACTTTGAGTTTTCTGGCTGGCACTAATTAGTCTCTTGTTTAAGTTTGAAGTTAATGCAATTCTAAAATAATATGGACAAAGACTGACACGTATTCTGAAAAACTATTAACTTTGAAATGTAATAGAAAAATATCTTAGAGTAATCCCGTCTTTCATTAGAAACTTGATTAAAAGAGGATATGCTATAATCACACTTATATGTTAACTAGCAAAATCTTTTTATCTTCCTACACTTTGATTTGTATTAAAACAGCGATAACAATATTAAAAACAAAAAATATACACAATGAAGTCAGACATTCAAATAGCAAAAGAAACAAAATTGATTAAAGCCAAGGATGTAGGCGAAACAGTAGGCATTCCAAGAAGTGAAGTAATAGGATTTGGACGACATATGGCCAAAGTTCCAATTAGTTTAATTGATAAAGAAAATGTTGATAAGAGTAATCTTATTCTGGTTACTGCCATAACGCCAACAAAAGCTGGAATTGGTAAAACTACCGTATCCATTGGGTTAGCATTGGGATTAAACAAGATTGGCAAAAATGCGATTGTTGCTTTGCGTGAACCTTCGTTGGGTCCCGTTTTTGGTATGAAAGGGGGAGCTGCAGGAGGAGGATACTCACAAGTGCTACCCATGGAGAACATAAATTTGCACTTTACAGGCGATTTCCATGCCATTACATCTGCTCACAATACTATTTCAGCTTTGCTAGACAACTATATGTTCCGTAATCAAACGGGAGATAAAGTTGTAAAACAAGTGTTATGGAAACGTGTATTGGATGTGAATGATCGTAGTTTGAGGTACGTTGTTACTGGGCTTGGTGCAGGAAATGGAATTCCAAAAGAAGGAGGTTTTGATATAACAGCCGCATCAGAGTTAATGGCTATCTTATGTCTTGCGGAGAATGAAGAAGACTTGCGTCGTCGAATTGAGAATATATTACTGGGTTACACACATGATGGAGAAGCTTTCACCGTGAAGGATTTGGATGTTGCAGGCGCAATTACTGTGTTGATGAAAGATGCGATAAATCCAAACTTGGTGCAAACTACAGAAAACACACCAGCATTTGTTCACGGTGGCCCTTTTGCTAATATTGCGCATGGTTGCAACTCTGTGTTAGCTACAAAAATGAGCATGACTTATGGAGATTACGTCATTACAGAAGCAGGGTTTGGTGCAGACTTGGGAGCAGAGAAGTTTTTCAACATCAAATGTAGAAAGAGTGGATTATCTCCAAAACTGACAATTATTGTAGCTACCGCACAAGGTTTGAAAATGCATGGAGGAACTCCTGAGAAAGATATAAAGTTGGAAGATATTGCTGGCTTGAAAAAAGGACTCGACAATCTGAAAAAGCATTTGGATAACATGGACTCATTCGGTCAAACAGTATTAGTGGCATTCAACAAATATGCAACAGATACAGAAGAAGAAATTGGAATTGTAAGAGACTTCTGCAAAAAAAACAATGTTTACTTTGCCGTGAATGAAGCTTTTGCAAAAGGTAGTGAGGGTGCAATTGACTTAGCCAATGAAGTAGTTAAAGCAATTGAAAACAATCCATCGAAACCGCTCAACTTTACCTATGCAGATGAAGATTCAATAGAAGAAAAAATAGAAAAAATAGCATTGAAATTATACGGTGCACGCGATGTAGTGTTTGGTGAAAAAGCAATGAAAACATTGAAGAAGATTAATGGCTCTCCCATAACTAAGTTCCCTGTATGTATTGCGAAAACTCAATACTCATTCTCGGCCGACCCAAAAGCATATGGTGTAGCCAAAGGATTTCGTTTCAAAATAAACGATATTGTAATTAACCAAGGTGCAGAGTTTATTGTTGCCATTGCTGGAGAGATGATGCGTATGCCAGGACTACCTACCGATCCGCAAGCAACAAGAATTGATATTGAAAATGGTGAGATACATGGATTGAGTTAAATTGGTATTCAGAACTCGAAGAGACAAGAAATGAAATTTAAATATTACTTTATATTATCAGCTATGCTAATTATGTTTCCTGTGAATTTAGTTTCACAGGAAACATCTGTAGCAGATATAGATAAGGCTTTGTTAAAAGGTTACTTTACTTATAGCTCTTCTTATAAAACAGAATCTATAGAAGATGTTTTGGCACAAACAGCTCTTTATTTTCAGGGAACACCTTATGTTGCTAATACACTTGATCTAAATAAAGATGAAGGTTTAGTGGTGAATCTGAGAGAAATGGATTGTGTTACTTTTGTAGAAAATGTATTGGCACTATCCTTAGCCACCTACAATGAGAAATTGACTGAACGATACTTTGTGGGAAAACTAACTGAAATTCGTTATCGAAACAACCAGATAAAGGATTATGCCTCACGACTGCATTACACATCCGATTGGATATTTGAAAATCAGAAAAACGGACTCCTTAAAAATATTAGCCAACAGCTGGGAGGAAAAAAAGAGACGAAGCAGATAAAATTTATGTCTTCTCATCAAAGCGCATATAAGCAATTGGCAAATGATGAGGAAATGCTGGGTAAGATTATTCAATCAGAAAAGATTATAAACGATAGAGGTGGTTTTTACTATTTGCCTAAAGAATTAATAGCAGAAAAAGCAAACAATATACCTCATATGGCTGTCATTGGTATTGTTACTTCTATTGATGAATTGGATACTTCGCATGTAGGGTTTGCGTATCATGAAAATGGAAGACTAACTTTTATTCATGCTTCCAGTGCAAAGCAAAAGGTAGTGATTGACGATAAAACCCTGACTGAATATTGTCTGTCGCAGAAAAACTGTAAGGGTGTGATTGTGGCAAGAGTTAACCGATAAGTACAACTAAATATATCCATGCTAATTTATGAACCATGTAAAACGCATTTTTAAACTAATCTAAATCTTCTTTAGGTTCAAAATGTGTTTCTTCTTCTCTATTTTCCCATTTTTTTAAAAGCCTATCGGTTTTAAAAGTAGTATTGATGATGAGAACTGCAAGTGTGCAAATTAGCGTTTCCCAATAAAGACCTAATCCTGCTAAACTGCCCAATGCTGCACTAACCCAAATTGTTGCTGCTGTTGTCAAACCATGTATATTGCCTCCATGGTGAAGAATTACACCGGCACCTAAAAAACCAATTCCTGTAACAATTTGTCCAATTATTCTTGTTGGGTCGGCTCCACCATGGTCTGCGAGGCTGACATTGATTAGCACATAAATACATGCACCCATAGCAACCAATGTATTGGTTCTAAATCCTGCGCTTTTGTTGTTAAATTCGCGCTCAAGACCAACCATAGCACCAGCCACTATTGAGGCTAAGAGTCGAAAAGTAAATTCAGTTAGAATCATTTTTATATAAAGTTTCTATTTAATCAGTAATTATTTAATTATGCACTGCGCATAAGTCTTACCGTTAAATTGTATAACAAACAAAGAGAAGCTATTGTTAAAACATTTGATTTATTTTCAATGTATATCTATGTTAATAAGTTGTTGTAGCAGTTTTATTAGCTGCTTTTACAAATCGCTTTAATGTGTATTTTTCATAAGGAGTTAACTCATTGTATCTGTTATTGATGACGTCTTCCGTGCCTTTTCCAATAGGTAGAAGTCGATAAACGGGCTTTTTCTTCTCAAAGTATTTGTGTACCCAAACCAATGTATAGTCAACAGACTCAATATTAATAGGAGTATCATTGTCTTTTTTGGTAATTACAATTTCTGCAAGCATTCCGCCATCTGTATTTTGTTTTCGCTGATTGGAGAGAAAATTACCTAAAGAGTAAAACACAGTTGACGCAATATTATTATTGACTCTGTTTATATCTATAGGTTGTATTACGTGAGGATGGTGACCAATTATGATGCGAACATCATTTCTCAAAAGAAACTGAGCAATTTCCTTTTGTTTAGAAGAAGGTTTTGTATGATACTCTTCGCCCCAATGCATTACTGCTATCAGTATGTCGGGGTTTAGAAGTTGGGCTGTTTGCAAATCTTCTCTGATGAGTACAGTGTCTATCAAATTAACAATATTGGGCTTTTCAGCAACTAATCCATTTGTACCGTAAGTGTAATTAAGAAAGGCAATGCGAATATTGTTCTTAATGATCATGAGTGGGTAATTCAAAGATCGCTGTTGTTCAGATTCGAAAGTTCCAGTTTGTTTCGCTTCTTCTTCTTTTATTACCCTAATGGTTTGTTCCAAACCTTTCTTACCTGTGTCTAAAGCATGATTGTTTGCCGTGAAGAAAATGTCGAAACCAGCATTTTTCAATGTTATGGCATATTCATCCGGGGAGCTAAAAAGTGGATAACCAGTGTAAGGTTTACCTCCAAGAGTGGTTTCAAAATTTACACCTGCAATATCAGGATTTAAAATTTTATCTTTCACTAATTCAAAGACTGCATCGTAATTATATCCACTATCTGTTTTCGCTGCATATATTTGAGGTAAATGCTGCATGGCATCTCCTGCAAAAAGTAGCGTAACTCTGCTTTCTTGTGCAAAAGAAATTGAACAAGACAATATCAGCAAAGCAAACAAACTATGGGTACGCATTTTTACATAAGGTCAGATTAAAAATAACTACTCGAAAATATTTAGTTAAACACAGCGATATTTAGTTGTACACTTCCTTTTTACCAGCCAACAATGTGTTCTTGAGGAGTGACACAATTGTCATTGGCCCTACGCCACCTGGCACAGGTGTAATGTAAGCACATTTTGGTGCGACTTCATCAAAAGCAACATCGCCTGTTAGTTTAAATCCAGATTTTGTTTTATCGGATGGTACTCGTGTTGTACCAACGTCAATAACTACAGCACCTTGCTTCACCATATCTCCCTTTAAAAACTCAGGCACTCCTAATGCAGCAATAATGATATCAGCTTGTAGGCAGATTTCTTTTATATTCTCAGTGCGACTATGACAAACAGTCACTGTGCAATCTCCTGGATAAGCTTTTTGCATCAGCAACATGGCTGCAGGCTTACCAACAATATTACTACGTCCTAATATAACACAGTGTTTGCCTTTTGTATCAATTTTGTATCTTCTCAATAATTCTACAATTCCAGATGGAGTTGCAGACAAGAAACATGGCATCTCTAATGACATACGCCCCACATTAACGGGATGAAAACCATCTACATCTTTGCGGTAGTCAATAGCCTCAGTTACTTTATCCTCTGATATATGTTTGGGAAGAGGCAGTTGAACAATAAATCCATCAATATCAGGATCGTTATTTAATTTTTCTACGCTTGCTAACAAATCTTTTTCGGTTACGTCGGTTTCGAAACGAATAAGAGTGGATTCAAAACCAACCTCTTCGCATGATTTCACCTTGTTAGCAACGTAAGTTTCACTTCCTCCATCGTGTCCAACAAGTATTGCAGCCAAATGGGGCGTTTTGCCTCCAGAGGCTTTAATCTGTTCTACCTCTTTTGCTATTTCTTTTTTAATCTCTATTGATGTAGCTTTTCCGTCTATGAGTTGCATGTTGTTAGTGTTATATATTTTCTGCTCTTCTATAATATTGTGTCATCAAGTAGTTGATGAAAAAAAGATCATTTCATTTACCTCCTACGCATATTACGCATCCCTGCTTTTCCTCCACCTTGCGTCATCATACGCATCATTTTTCGCGTTTCGTCAAATTGTTTAATCAACTTGTTTACTTCCTGCACATTGGTGCCACTACCTTGTGCAATACGTTGCCGACGAGAACCATTCAATATTTCTGGAGTAGTGCGCTCTGCAGGAGTCATGGAACGAATGATGGCTTCAATTCCTTTAAATGCATCATCGTCAATATCCAAATCTTTTATCTGTTTGCCAACACCAGGAATCATTGCAGCTAAGTCTTTCAGGTTACCCATCTTCTTAATTTGCTGAATCTGTCCGATGAAATCGTTGAAATCGAATTGATTCTTTGCAATTTTCTTTTGCAAGCGGCGTGCGTCTTCTTCATCATATTGTTCTTGGGCTTTCTCAACCAAAGAAACAATGTCACCCATACCCAAAATACGATCGGCCATACGGTCGGGGTGAAATATATCTATCGCATCTAACTTCTCGCCAGTTCCTACAAATTTAATTGGTTTTTCTACAACTGAACGAATGGATAATGCAGCACCACCACGCGTGTCACCATCTAATTTGGTAAGTACAACACCGTCAAAATTTAATCGTTCATTAAATTCCTTGGCTGTATTAACGGCATCTTGTCCCGTCATGGCATCCACAACAAATAGAATCTCGTTAGGATTTACAGCATCTTTAATAGCTGAGATTTCCTTCATCATCAATTCGTCTACAGCCAAACGTCCTGCAGTGTCAATAATAACAAGGTCGTGACCATGTTGCTTAGCATATTTAATTGCATTCTTAGCAATTTCAACCGGGTTTTTATTGTCAATTTCCGAATATACAGGAACCTTTATTTGTTCACCTAAAATATTCAACTGTTCAATAGCAGCAGGACGGTATACGTCGGCAGCTGTAAGCAATGGGTTTTTGCCTCTTTTTGTTTTCAGCATATTAGCCAACTTTCCTGAGAAAGTGGTTTTACCTGAACCTTGCAAACCTGACATAAGAATTACTGCAGGCGATCCTTTAATATCTATATCAACAGATGTTCCGCCCATAAGTAGCGCTAACTCATCCTGAACAATTTTCACCATCAATTGATGCGGCTTCAATGCTGTAAGCACATCTTGCCCGATCGCTTTTTCTTTTACAGTTTCGGTAAATTGTTTGGCAGTATTAAAGTTAACGTCGGCATCAAGAAGTGCTCTGCGAACATCCTTTAATGTTTCAGCAACATTAATTTCTGTTATCCTTCCTTGACCTTTTAATATCTTAAACGAACGTTCTAATCTATCACTTAAATTTTCAAACATACTATTGTTATTCTATTAGTTATCACTTTATTTTGAAGTATACAAAGATACATGAAAATGATTTATTTCACAAATGAGTAAAAGTATTACATAACACACATTAATCATAGCTTATTTGAAACATCTTACTCCTAAAATTATATTCATGAAAATATTTTGCGCCAAGATCATGTAGAAATGGTTATAAAAAACTTTTTTTTAAGAATGAAGTGATTATTGTAAGTAAGTCTCGCAAAGAGAGTAAAGATGCGAAGGGGTTAAAATGATGCTCACATTCAAAAGCCTAAAGGGCTGTCATATTTCAGCCCAAAGAGTAAGCCTTGGGTTACAGATGAATAATAGGGTGTGAGGGCTGGAAGCCTGACATAAAATATTTAGAGAACTACTTTCAGTGCATTCGCTTGCGCCGATTTCCAAATCGGAGTGCTGCGCAAGCAGAAAAGATAAAGGAGTAACAATTTCGATAAGCGACACACGCTTTGCAAAAGGGCGTGAGCGGCAACATGAGGTCATAGACATGATTGCTACAAACAATCAACCACACCAGCCCCTACCCGCAATACTGACGGGACAGGCTGTTGCAAACGAGGGGGTAGAGAGGATCAGATTACTAAAAATAAAATCATTTGTGCTGTGATTAGTGTTATTTGAAGAGAAAAAAGTGTAATTAGTGATTTTAAGAGATAACATTTAACCTTAAAAAAAGAACATGTACACCCAGACCCAAACGTTCATTATCATTAAGAGGTATCACCCGATCGAATTGTAAGGTCTGGATTCTCTCCAACTGTTTTGTTTTTAACAAGATTCGTTTTTTCTTTAATCGACGAATCCTTTTTTTGCGATGTAATAGCTGTTTTTTATAGTACCTCGCTTTGCTTTTTTCTTGGTGGATGCACCTTTCTTTTTCTGAATCTTCTCACCTACTTTCTCCTCCTTATTCCCATTGAGCGTAACCAATCCAGTTTGCTTTCCATCAACATACACAACGAATGCTTTTGACTCTGTTTTAGATTCTGCCTCTGCTTTGGCTTTTGCAGCTGCTCGTTTTTTATTTAGTGTCGCACGTGTCCTTATCAATTTGGTATATCTTGGTATAATGCGATTAAGCTGTGCAAACAAGGGTGCATACTCATCCTTCAGTTCAGGATAAGTTTGTTGCGCCTGCACCAATTGCGCAAAAAGCAACCGCAAAATCTCCTCTGCTTTGGTTTGTATGGCTTTATTTTCTCTCCGTTTTGATGTTTCAATCATAACCTTATCTCGCAAATCAAACAATTCCTCAAAACGACTATCCAATTCTCGCAACTCTTCTACATAATTGAGCAAACCTAACGCTTGAAACGCATCATTGGTTTTAGAATTATTGTCTATGGCATTAAAAAAGTTCGAAAGTTTGCCATTAACACCCGACCGATTATGCTTCCTTATTCCTTTTAAATGCAGTCGTACTACTAACCCCGCAATATGCGTTTGTTGGGTCAGACTTTTCTTTTTCAATTTTTCAAGGTATAGCACATGGGTGAAAATAAAAGCAACATATTCTACACGATTTATGTGCACTTCCTTTAATTCCTTGGCCACCAAACAGCGACCATACGCTCGTGCTAACTTTAAGACTTGGGGATGGTGTTGAACTAATATATCAGATGCATCTTTTATATGTAGCGCACTTAAATCGTGCTTTTCTAAAACGTTGAGAACACTTTCAACAAAAGAAACAAGCTCCATTTGATGTAGCTTTGACAGACTGATTGATTTTAAACGCATATCGCTAATATTAAAGTATTTATAAAAGAACAACTGAGCATCTTGCATGATTAAACATACCTTTGTAAGGTTACTTCATCTGTTCAGCATCAGTAAGCATGCATTCTTAGTGTCAACCTACTGGTTGAGTCAATGCAAAGATGCTTAAATAAGAGCACAGTATCATTCCAATCAACAAACATATACAATATTTTGATAAATAAACGATTATGCGCGCCTAAAGATATAAGTTATAAGACATACAGCTGTTTCTGCGTTTGTAAAGATACCCTTTTGTAGTTTTTATTAAGCTCAATCACGATTTATCATTCTAAATGTTATCCTTGGTATCATAAATTGATATTTATCAGTTAAAGTTCAATATTTTGTAATGTAAATTGCGATTGTCAATACAGCGGATATTTTTTTGCATAGAAATTCACTAATTAATAAACAGAATATTTTGATTAGTATATTACATCACGAATCAGCATATATCATATATTATTTTTAAAATTCAATTTCGATTTTTGATGCTAAAAAAATAAATAATAGAAAAAAAGAAGGGGACAGAAGAGTTTATTCAAAGTTAGAAAGCTATCTTCTTTAAAAATTAAGTGATTATTGTAAATAAATTTGAATGGAAAATATTGCATAGGTCAATAATGGAATGAAAAATGGATGGATGTCTAAGGTGATGAAAGTTTGTATAGGAGGATAGAGATAAAAATAAAAGAAATATGGATAGTTGATAAGAGACGACCTATAAGGCGTCTGTACCAATCCCAAGATTAAGTAAGGTCCCTGCGCCCAATGTCATTAAGT
>DEZB01000047.1:1030-42592 GCA_002364735.1 Bacteroidales bacterium UBA3143 | reverse complement strand
TAACTTTTAGCGGACACCAATAAAAAATAATGTATTTGTTTTCCGAAATTATATGTGCAATTGCACGAGATAGTTTTGAACAAAAAAAAAACTGCTTTTTTAAAAAGCAGTTTTTTTGATATTATAAACATAGTGTTAATCTTCTGATTCGATAGATTGGCTACGCAATACAGTGATTTTTTCATAATCTTCTTGTGCACCAACAACCAATTTATCATAAGAACGCTGTCCAGTACCAGCAGGAATAAGATGACCACATATAACATTTTCTTTCAATCCTTCTAAGTAATCAACTTTACCATGAATAGCAGCATCATTCAAGACCTTAGTTGTCTCCTGGAAAGAGGCAGCCGAAATGAAACTCTTGGTTTGTAAAGCAGCACGTGTAATACCTTGCAACACCTGATTAGCAGTTGCAGGAATGGCATCGCGACTTTCAACAAGTTTCAAATCTCTACGTTTGAGAGAGCTATTCTCATCACGCAGCTTCCTGACAGTAACAATCTGACCTGGCTCAAAGATTTCTGAATCACCTTTATCAGTAACAACCTTCTTGCTCCATATACGATCGTTCTCTTCCATAATTTCGTGTTTGTCTACAAGTTTTTGTTCAAGGAAACGAGTATCTCCTGGTTCAATAACTTCAACTTTACGCATCATTTGACGTACAATTACTTCAAAATGTTTGTCATTGATCTTAACGCCTTGCAGACGATATACATCTTGCACTTCATTTACAATGTACTCTTGAACTGCAGTAGGTCCTTTAATTGCCAAAATATCTGCTGGAGTTATAGCTCCGTCGGACAAAGGTAAACCTGCACGTACATAGTCATTTTCTTGAACAAGTATTTGTTTAGATAATGGAACTAAGTACTTCTTGGTTTCACCAAGCTTCGAAGTGATGATAATTTCTTGATTAGCTCTTTTAATTTTACCAAAACTAACCTCACCGTCAATTTCTGAAACCACAGCTGGATTTGAAGGATTTCTTGCTTCGAAAAGCTCAGTTACACGAGGCAATCCTCCTGTAATGTCTCCAGATTTACCAACTGCACGTGGTATCTTAACTAAAATATCTCCACTATTGATAACATCATTTTCATTCTTTACAAGATGGGCTCCTAAAGGAAGAGAGTAAGTACGCAATATATCATCGTCTTCATTTAATATATGAGCAGATGGTGCTTTTGTTTTATCGCGCGACTCAATAATAACTCTTTCTTTAAGACCAGTTTGCTCATCAGATTCCACTTTAAAAGTAACGTTCTCAATGAAATTTTCAAATTTAATTCTACCAGTAGCCTCAGATACAATAATAGCATTAAATGGATCCCACTCACAAATTAAATCACCCTTTGTAACTTTATCGTTATTATTAAAATATAACTTCGCTCCATAAGGTACGTTATGTGCCAACAAAACAATTTTTGTATTTGGATCAACAACTCGCATCTCAACTAAACGGCTAACAACAACTTTATACGGTTTACCTTCACTATCTGTTGATTCAACAACACGCAAATCATCCATCTCCAGAATACCATCATATTTGGTTACAATCCGATTTTCTGAAGCAATGTTAGATGCAATACCACCCACGTGGAATGTACGCAAAGTTAACTGCGTTCCGGGCTCACCAATAGATTGAGCTGCAATAACACCGATAGCTTCTCCTTTTTGCACCATTTGACCGCTGGCCAAGTTTCGTCCATAACACTTTGCACATACTCCTTGACGAGATTCACATGTAAGAACTGAACGAATTTCAACGCGTTCGATAGGTGAATTTTCTATTTTGGTAGCAACATCCTCTGTTATTTCCTCACCAGAACTTAAAATAAGTTCAGCTGTTTGTGGATGATGTATATCATGAACAGAAACACGTCCAAGAATTCTTTCGTAAAGTGAAGCAACTACCTCATCATTATTCTTTAATGCTGAAGCCACTAAACCACGTAAAGTTCCACAATCCTCTTCTGTTACAGTCACATCTTGAGAAACGTCTACTAAACGTCGAGTTAAATAACCAGCATCGGCTGTTTTTAGTGCAGTATCGGCCAAACCTTTACGAGCACCATGAGTAGATATAAAATACTCAAGAACTGAAAGACCTTCTTTAAAGTTAGCAAGGATAGGGTTTTCAATAATCTGTCCACCATCTGCTCCACTTTTTTGAGGCTTAGCCATCAGTCCACGCATACCAGATAACTGACGAATTTGTTCACGCGATCCACGAGCACCCGAATCTAACATCATATATACAGAATTGAAACCTTGATCATCTTCTGCAATTTGTTTCATCAGAGTATTTGACAACTTAGAGTTTATATGAGTCCAAGTATCAATTATTTGATTATATCGTTCATTATAAGTAATAAAACCCATATTGTAATTATCCAATATTTGTTCCACTTCTGCATAACCTTGATCTATAAATGCTTGTTTTTCTTCTGGGATTATAACATCATCAAGATTAAAGGAAAGACCTCCTTTAAAAGCCATGCGATAACCTAAGTCTTTTATATCATCTAAATATTGAGCAGTACGAGCTACACCACAAGTCTTGATAACTTTACCGATAATATCTCGCAATGATTTTTTAGACAAAAGTTCGTTTATATAACCAACTTCTTTTGGTATATATTCGTTAGTAATTACCCTTCCTACAGAAGTTTCATGCATTTTACGAATAAGTTTTCCTTCATCGTCAACGTCATCTACTATAACTTTAACAAGAGCATGAATATCAACCTTACCTTCATTATAAGCAATTATTGCTTCTTCTTCTCCATAAAAAGACATCCCTTCACCAAGAGCTCCAGGGCGTATTTTTGTAATGTAATACAAGCCAAGAACCATGTCTTGAGATGGAACAGTAATTGGAGCACCATTTGCTGGATTGAGTATATTGTGAGAAGCAAGCATTAGCAATTGAGCTTCTAAAATGGCATCATTTCCTAATGGAAGATGCACGGCCATTTGGTCTCCATCAAAGTCAGCATTAAAAGCAGTACATGCAAGAGGATGTAACTGAATAGCTTTACCCTCAATCATTTTAGGCTGAAAAGCCTGTATACCTAAACGATGAAGTGTAGGAGCGCGGTTAAGCAGAACTGGATGACCTTTCATCACATGTTCTAATATATCCCATACTACTGGCTCTTTTCTATCAACAATCTTCTTTGCTGACTTAACTGTTTTCACTATACCTCGTTCAATCAGCTTTCTTATTACAAATGGTTTGTAAATTTCGGCAGCCATATCTTTAGGTATTCCGCATTCGTGCATCTTTAATTCAGGACCCACCACAATAACAGAACGAGCAGAATAGTCTACACGTTTACCTAAAAGGTTTTGACGAAAACGACCTTGTTTACCCTTTAAACTATCTGAAAGAGATTTTAAAGGACGATTAGACTCAGTTTTTATTGCACTTGACTTACGTGAGTTATCCAGTAAAGAATCTACAGATTCCTGAAGCATTCTCTTCTCATTTCTAAGAATTACATCTGGAGCTTTTATATCAATAAGTCTTTTCAAACGATTGTTACGTATAATCACACGTCTATATAAATCATTCAAGTCTGAAGTAGCAAAACGACCTCCATCTAAAGGCACAAGAGGACGTAATTCTGGTGGTATTATAGGAACAACCTTAAGAATCATCCATTCGGGCTTGTTTCTATTTTTTGATCCTCGGAAAGCTTCAACAACTTGAAGTTGTTTTAGAGCTTCATTCCTTCGTTGTTGTGAAGTTTCGGTGTCAGCATTGTGACGCAATTTATTAGCCAAAGATTCTAAATTAATATTCCGAAGTAATCCATAGATTCCTTCAGCACCCATTTTAGCTATAAATTTATTAGGATCTGAATCTTCTAAAGATTGATTTTCTTTAGGAAGTTTATCCAACAATTCTAAATATTCATCTTCAGATAAAAGATCTCTCACTTTAACTTCTCCTTCTAATAAACCTGGCTGTATTACTACATAACGTTCGTAATAGATTATCGTATCAAGTTTTTTAGTAGGTATTCCAAGTAAATATCCAATTTTGTTTGGTAATGATCTAAAATACCATATATGAGCTACAGGTACAACTAAATGTATATGCCCTGTACGTTCACGACGAACTTTTTTCTCTGTAACTTCAACACCACATCTATCACAAACAATACCTTTGTATCTTATCCGTTTGTATTTTCCGCAGTGACATTCGTAATCTTTTACCGGTCCAAAGATACGTTCACAAAAGAGACCATCGCGCTCCGGCTTATATGTGCGATAATTAATAGTCTCTGGTTTTAGTACTTCACCACTTGAATTTTCGAGTATTTCTTCGGGCGATGCTAAACTGATCGTTATCTTTGAAAAGTTACTCTTTATTTTACTTTCTTTTCTATATGCCATGTTTCTATTCTTATATAAAGAGTTAAGTTATTCTTGTTAATTTAAATCCCTTTACTAATTGTAATTGAGAGTATATGATTATTAGTCTAATGAAATACTCAAACCTAATCCTTTTAACTCATGTAGTAATACATTAAGTGATTCAGGAATTCCAGGTTGAGGCATAGGTTCACTTTTTACAATAGCCTCGTAAGCCTTAGATCTTCCCATAACATCATCAGATTTTATGGTTAAGATTTCCTGCAAAATATGAGCTGCTCCAAATGCCTCTAATGCCCATACTTCCATTTCACCAAAACGTTGACCACCAAACTGAGCTTTCCCGCCCAATGGTTGCTGAGTGATTAATGAATATGGACCAATAGAACGAGCATGCATTTTATCTTCAACCATATGACCAAGCTTAAGCATATAGATAATTCCTACAGTTGCAGGCTGATCAAATCTATCACCAGTTTCGCCATCATATAAATAACTTTTTCCGTATCTTGGTACGCCAGCCTTATCGGTCCACTCATTGATGTCATCCATCGATGCACCATCAAAAATAGGAGTTGCAAAACGTAGACCTAACTCCATACCTGCCCAACCTAAAACAGTCTCGAATATTTGACCTAAATTCATACGTGAAGGTACACCTAAAGGGTTCAAAACAATATCCACTGGTGTTCCATCAGCTAAGAATGGCATGTCTTCTTGACGAACAATTCTAGAAACAATACCTTTGTTACCATGTCGTCCAGCCATTTTATCACCAACCTGAATTTTTCTTCTTTTAGCAACATATACCTTAGCAATCTGCATAATACCAGTTGGAAGCTCATCCCCAATAGTTAAGTCAAAACGTTTACGTTTCAAATCAGAATCAAGCTCTTTGAATTTACGTAAGTAATTAATTACTGTTGTTCTAATCAGTTGATTTTTTATTGAGTCCGTTGTCCATTTATTTAACTGTACAGCTTCGAAGTCTAAGTCCGCAAAAACACTTTGAGTAAATTTAGCACCTTTAGGGATAATGTCCATATTGGTGTAATCTTTGACTCCTGCAGATGACTTTCCTTCTGTCAATGAGGTTAATTTAATAATAAGAGCTTTTCTTATCTCTTCTTTTTTAGATTCATATTCTTCATCGAGCTTCGGCAACAATGCTTTGTTTGACATTTTACTTTTGCCTTTTTTTGCTTGTTTTGCAAAAAGATTAGTGTTTATAACAACACCTCTTAACGAAGGGGAGGCCTTAAGCGAGGCATCTTTTACATCTCCCGCTTTATCTCCAAATATAGCTCGCAATAATTTCTCCTCTGGGGAAGGATCAGACTCGCCTTTAGGAGTAATCTTTCCTATTAGAATATCTCCAGGTTTTACACGTGCTCCAACTCGAATAATACCTCGTTCATCTAAATCTTTAGTAGCATCTTCACTAACATTAGGAATATCAGACGTTAACTCTTCAACTCCTCGTTTAGTTTCCCTTACTTCAAGTGAAAACTCTTCTACGTGAATAGAAGTAAATACATCCTCTCTAACCAATCTTTCACTTAAAACAATTGCGTCCTCAAAATTATATCCCTTCCAAGGCATAAATGCAACTTTGAGGTTGCGTCCCAAAGCTAATTCACCTTTTTCAGTTGAATATCCATCCGTCAGAATCTGACCTTTTACAACTCTGTCACCTTTTCTACACAAAGGTTTTAGATCTACTGTTGTATTCTGATTAGTTTTCCTATATTTAGGAATATTATACGTTTTAACCGAATCTTCAAAACTTGTAAATTCTTCTTCTTCAGTTCTTTCGTAATTAATTTTTATTGTTGTCGCATCTACATATATGACTTCACCATCATTCTCTGCTACAACTTGTGTACGAGAATCTCTAATGAGTTGTTCTTCTAATCCTGTACCTACAGTGGGTGCTTCAGGGCATACTAAAGGAACAGCTTGGCGCATCATATTAGAACCCATTAGTGCACGATTTGCATCATCGTGTTCTAAAAAAGGAATTAGTGCAGCCGCAATAGAAGCAATTTGCATAGGAGAAACGTCCATTAAATCAACAGCTTCAGGTTCAACTATCGGATAATCTGCATCTTTTCGAGCTTTCACCCTATTTAACAGAAAACTACCCTCATCATCAAGAGGAGCATTTCCTTGAGCAATAATTTTATCTTCTTCTTCTTCAGCAGCCAAATAGATAACACCATCTTGAGATGTGTTAACTTTATTATCCTCTATCTTTCTGTAGGGTGTTTCAATGAAACCTAAGTTATTTATTTTTGCATATACGCAAAGAGAGGAGATCAGACCAATATTTGGTCCTTCAGGAGTTTCAATAGGACACAAACGACCATAATGAGTATAATGAACGTCACGGACCTCAAAACCAGCACGCTCTCGTGAAAGACCACCAGGACCTAAAGCTGACATTCGGCGTTTGTGAGTAATCTCTGCTAATGGATTAGTTTGATCCATAAATTGAGACAAAGCATTCGTACCAAAAAAAGTATTAATTACTGAGGAAATAGTTTTGGCGTTAATCAAATCTATAGGAGTAAATACTTCATTATCTCTCACATTCATTCTTTCACGAATAATGCGAGCCATTCTATTTAAACCAACACCAAATTGATTATAAAGCTGTTCACCGACAGTACGCACACGTCGATTACTTAAATGGTCAATATCATCAACAATTGCTTTAGAATTAATAAGTTCAATCAGAAATTTAATAATTTCTATTATATCTTCTTTTGTTAAAACACGTACCAAATCATCGATATTTAAATTTAATTTTTTATTAATCCTATAACGACCAACATCACCTAAATCATATCTTTTTTCAGAGAAGAATAAATTGTTAATCACTTCACGCGCACTTGCATCATCCGCAGGTTCAGCACTACGTAATTGACGATATATGTGTCTTATTGCATCAATTTCAGTATTACTTGGATCTTTTTGTAATGTATTATATATAATAGCATAATCGGAAGAATGTTGAGCTTCTTTATGTAATAAGATTACAGAAACTTTTGATTCTAATATTTCGAGTATATTGTCTTCGTCTAAGATGGTTTCTCGTTCAAGAATAACTTCGTTACGTTCTATAGAGGTTACTTCGCCAGTATCTTCGTCAACAAAATCTTCCATCCATGACTTGAGAACACGCGCAGCTAACTTGCGACCAACTACCTTTTTAAGACCAGTTTTAGTAGCTTTTACTTCTTCAGCTAAATCAAAAATTTCGAGAATGTCTTTATCACTTTCAAATCCAATAGCACGAAGCAATGTGGTAACGGGTAACTTCTTTTTTCTATCAATATAGGCATAAAGAACATTATGAATATCAGTAGCAAACTCAATCCAAGACCCTCTAAAAGGAATCACACGAGCTGAGTATAGCTTAGTTCCATTAGCATGAACACTTTGACCGAAAAACACCCCTGGTGATCTATGTAATTGTGAAACTATAACTCTTTCCGCACCATTTATCACAAAGGTGCCTCTCTCAGTCATATAAGGTATTGTTCCCAAATATACATCTTGAATTACTGATGCAAAATCTTCATGGTCTGGATCGGTGCAGTATAAATAAAGTTTAGCTTTTAAAGGCACGCTATATGTTAATCCTCTATCAATACACTCTTCTATTGAGTATCGTGGAGGATCGATGTAATAATCTAAAAACTCAAGCACAAAATTATTACGGGTGTCGGCAATAGGGAAATTTTCTGTAAATACTTTATAAAGGCCTTCGTTTTTTCTATTCTCTGGAGGTGCATCTAATTGAAGGAAATCTTGAAAAGATTTAAGTTGCACTTCCAAAAAGTCTGGAAACTCCAGAGGATTTGCTATTGTTGCAAAATTTATTCTATTGTTGGTTTGGTTTAAAGACATGGGTAAATGAGTTTATTAGAACTTAATATGTATTGACGCAAAAAGTTAAGAACCTTCTAAATGAAGATTCTTAACCAAAATCTGATTCTACATCAGTCTAATGCTATTTAATTTCAACTTCTGCCCCTGCCTCTTCAAGTTGAGTTTTAAGTGTGTTAGCTTCATCTTTAGAAACTCCTTCTTTTACAGCTTTGGGTGCAGCGTCAACAATTTCTTTTGACTCTTTTAAGCTTAAACCGGTAAGTTCTTTCACCAGTTTTACAACGGCCAATTTAGATTGTCCAGCTGCCTTAAGTACAACATCAAACGCTGTTTGTTCTGCTACTTCGGCTTCACCTGCAGGACCGGCAACAACAGTTGCTGCAGCTGCTGCTGGTTCAATTCCATATTCTGTTTTTAAAATTTCAGCAAGTTCATTAACTTCTTTTACAGTTAAGTTTACCAGTTGTTCAGCAAAGTCTTTTAAGTCTGCCATTTTTTGTATGATTTTAATTGTTTATTAATTCTTTGTTTTGAAAATTGATTATCTCTCTGAAAGGGTCTGTAAAACACCATGAATGGTATTTCCTCCTGATTGTAGCGCAGATATAACATTTTTTGCAGGAGATTGTAACAACCCAATTATATCTCCAATTACTTCTGACTTGCTCTTAATAGATACCAGCTGTGGTAAATATTCAGCACCAATAAAAAAGCTTTCTTGGACGTACGCACCTTTTAAAGCGGGTACTTTACTTTTCTTATATTTATCGATAAGTTTAGCAGGAGCACTTGCTACATTAGAAAACATGATTGCGGTATTACCTTTTAAAATAGGCTCCATTTCTCCATAATTTTCATCTAAACTCTCAAACGCTTTCTGAAGTAATGTATTTTTTACCACCATTAATTTAATGTCTTCTTCATGACACTCTCTTCTTAGTATGCTTGTTTTGTCAGCATTCAAAGATGTGATATCTGTCAAATAGAAGTTTTCATATTCCTTAATAGTTGAAGCAATCAAATCTACAATTTTATTTTTATCTTCCTTCTTCATAGATATTTACACTTGTTCTTGTTTTTGAATTTCTTCTATGGACTTAGGATCTACCTTTATTCCAGCACTCATTGTGCTTGATAGATAGATACTTTTAAAATAAGTTCCTTTTGCGGTAGTAGGTTTGAGTCTTAAAAGAGTAAGAATAAATTCTTTTGCATTTTCTCTAATTTGCTCAGGTGTAAAAGAAACTTTTCCAACCGAAGTGTGAATTATACCAGCTTTATCTACTTTGAAGTCAATTTTTCCTTGCTTTACTTCCTTCACAGCTTGAGCTACATCAGTTGTAACTGTGCCGCTTTTGGGATTAGGCATTAAACCGCGTGGTCCTAATATACGACCAAGTGCTCCAATCTTTCCCATTATAGCAGGTTGAGTTATTATAACATCAATATCAGTCCAACCACCTTTTATTTTTTCTATATATTCGTCTAATCCTACATAATCTGCTCCAGCGTCTTTAGCTGCATCTTCAGCATCAGGAGAGCATAATACAAGAACTTTTACCTCTTTGCCAGTACCATGCGGTAGAGAAGCTACGCCTCTTACCATTTGATTAGCTTTTCGCGGATCTACGCCTAAGCGAACATCGATATCAACAGATGCATCAAATTTCGTAGTAGTTATTTCTTTAACTAATGCTGATGCTTCTCTCAGAGAATAAACTTTCCCCTCTTCAATCTTGCTCAAAGCCAACTTTTTGTTTTTTGTTAGTTTACTCATTTTTTAATTGAAGTTTTAATTATTCTATATTCTCGGGGAAATTCCCTTTAACTGTTATACCCATGCTTCGAGCCGTTCCTGCAACCATTTTCATAGCAGATTTGATTTCAAAGCAATTTAAGTCGGACATCTTATCAGCAGCAATAGCTTGAACCTGTTCCCAGGATACTTGAGCTATCTTCACCCTATTAGGCTCGGCAGAGCCACCCTTCTTTTTACTTGCTTCTAGTAATTGAACCGCAATAGGTGGGTTCTTTACTATAAAATCAAAAGACTTGTCAGAATAATAAGTTATTACCACTGGTAATATCTTTCCTGGTTTATCTTGAGTTCTGGCATTGAATTGCTTGCAAAAATCCATAATGTTAATCCCTTTAGAACCTAATGCAGGTCCTACTGGGGGAGATGGATTTGCAGCTCCTCCTTTGATTTGTAGTTTTAGTTGTCCAGCAACTTCTTTAGCCATTTTTTTGATTTAATTTAATTACGTTTTCCGAAACACTTCTAAAGAATCAATTAAGCAAATGCGTAACCAAATACTTTTATTCTTTTTCAACTTGCATATACCCTAATTCTAAGAGCGTTTTTCGCCCGAAGATTTTAACCATCACTTTAAGTTTCTTTCTCTCTTCATTTACCTCTTCTACTACTCCAGAAAAACTACTAAATGGTCCACTTGTTACCTTAACATTTTCTCCTACGTAATAATTTACATCCATTTCATCTGCTATTTCCTCCAACTCATCCATTGTTCCTAAAATTCGTCTGACTTCAGACTCTCTTAAAGGTTGTGGGTTAGCTGTGTCAGGAAGAAAACCTGCAACGTAATTGATATTTTTGAGCTCATGAATAACCTCACCTACCAATTCTGCTTCTATCAGAACATAACCAGGCAAGTAAGCTCTTTCTTTAAGAACTTTTTTACCAGCACGTACGACATAAGTTTTTTCAGTAGGTATGAGGACCTGAGAAATGTACTTCCCTAAATCTGATTTTTGAATTTCTGATTCAAGATACTCTTTGACTTTATTCTCTTTACCACTAACAGAACGTAAAACGTACCATTTTTTTCCAGTTCCAGTCATTCTTTAATCAGATTATTATAAAATACCATAGAGAAGTTTCAAAGTCCACTCAAATAAAGAATCAATTCCAAATACAATTAAAGCTATTATTAGGGAAGCAATCATAACAATAACTGAGCTATTGGAAAGTTCTTCACGTGAAGGCCAAGACACTTTATAAACCAATTCAGTGTAAGAGTCTTTGAGATATGCAGCTATTTTTTTCATTTAATATTAATGATTTTGCACGGGTCGTAAGATTCGAACTCACGACACCTGGTTTTGGAGACCAGTGCTCTACCAGCTGAGCTAGACCCGTGAATAAAAACGATAGTTGATTAAGAAAATACATAACCAACTATTCGATTTTTTTATTCATAAATTATTAGTTCAATAACTCTGTAATTTGTCCTGCACCTACGGTACGTCCACCTTCACGAATTGCAAAACGAAGGCCAACGTTACATGCAACAGGATATATAAGTTCCACTTCAATAGTAACGTTATCACCAGGCATTACCATCTCTACACCTTCAGGCAGTGTTATCTCACCTGTAACATCAAGTGTACGGATATAGAATTGAGGACGATATTTTTGGTGGAAAGGAGTATGACGACCGCCTTCTTCTTTCTTCAAGATATAAACCTCAGCCTTAAAAGTAGTATGAGGAGTTACTTTTCCTGGATGGGTGATAACCATACCACGTTTGATATTATCTTTATCAATGCCACGCAACAATAAACCTACGTTATCACCAGCTTGTCCTTCATCAAGAATCTTGCGGAACATCTCTACACCAGTAACAACAGATTTTTTACCTGCAGCACCAAGTCCAATAATTTGAACCTCTTCACCTGTCTTAATAATACCAGTTTCGATACGACCAGTTGCTACAGTTCCACGACCTGTTATAGAGAATACGTCCTCTACAGGCATTAAGAATGGTTTATCAACATCGCGTGGTGGGATAGGAATCCATGTATCAACAGCATCCATTAATTCTAAAACTTTTTCTTCCCACTTAGAATCACCGTTAAGTGCACCAAGTGCTGAACCTTGAATAATTGGAGTATTATCGCCATCGAATTCATAAAACTCAAGCAATTCTCTTACTTCCATTTCAACAAGTTCTAACATTTCTTCGTCGTCAACTAAGTCACATTTATTCATAAACACTACCAACTTAGGTACGTTTACTTGACGTGCTAACAAAATGTGTTCACGAGTTTGAGGCATTGGTCCATCAGTAGCAGCAACTACTATAATTGCTCCATCCATTTGAGCAGCACCAGTTACCATGTTTTTCACATAGTCAGCGTGACCTGGACAGTCAACGTGAGCATAATGGCGGTTTTCTGTTGTGTACTCTACGTGTGAGGTGTTAATTGTTATACCTCTCTCCTTTTCTTCAGGTGCATTATCAATTGAATCGAATGATTTAATCTCCGAAAGACCTGCTTTAGCTAATACTGTTGTGATCGCAGCGGTCAAAGTAGTTTTACCATGGTCTACGTGACCAATAGTCCCTATGTTAACGTGTGGCTTCGATCGATTAAAATGTTCTTTTGCCATAATAAAAAAGTTCTATTAGTTTAATTAAGTTGTAGTTTTATATTCTTATAATCTTTATTAAATACACAAAAATTCAAGATATAAAGTCTCCCTTATTCTCAAACTTCGATATTTAAAATCTGAGCCGATGACGGGAATTGAACCCGTGACCTCTTCCTTACCAAGGAAGTGCTCTACCGCTGAGCTACATTGGCATTGAAAAGCGGAAAACAGTCATCCTGTATTCCAGGAATTCGTACGCAATGCATCCTTATCATTTGCTCTTAAAGAGCGGAAGACGGGGCTCAAACCCGCGACCCTCAGCTTGGAAGGCTAATGCTCTATCAACTGAGCTACTTCCGCATTCATCCATTGCAGATAACAGATCAAACTCTGTTAAGTGTTTTGGACATTGTATAAAAAGTGGGCAGTGATGGATTCGAACCACCGTAGGCGTAGCCAGCTGAGTTACAGTCAGCCCCATTTGTCCACTCTGGTAACTGCCCTTAGTATATACAAACTGCGATCATTGATCTTTTTCAAAAAAAAAAAACGAAAGCACTTTGAGCCTCTTGTCGGATTCGAACCAACGACCCCGAGATTACAAATCACGTGCTCTGGCCAACTGAGCTAAAGAGGCAAATCTCCTTTGCGAAATATATCGCTGAACTAAAATATCAAAGAAACGGTCGCAAAGGTAGATATATTTTTTATATAACCAAAAGAAACAACATCTTTTTTTCTATTTACCTGTCTTTTTTTCTTTTGATCGCAAGATTTGCTTTTCTAAAGCCTCCACACATAAGTCGATTGACTCTTCAAATGAGTCTGTAGTCTTGCTTGCAAAGCTATCCCCATTTTTTATACTTAGCTTCACTGAAACCTCTTTATTATTTGGAGCATCTGGTTTAATTACCTTCATTATCATCTCAGATTGGATAATTTCATCGGTATACCTTTCTAATTTCTCCACTTTTTTCTTTGCAAATGCCTTCAATTGTTCTGAAGCATCAAAGTTAATTGATTGAATTCTTAATTCCATATATTCCCTCCTTTTTTATGCTCGCGGATGAGCGTTATCATATACTTTTTTTAGCTCTTTAAAAGTCACATGTGTATAAACTTGAGTAGATGAAAGACTGGCATGTCCCAACATTTTTTTTATTGCATTTATATCAGCTCCATTATTTAGCATAACTGTTGCAAACGAGTGTCTTAGAACATGAGGACTTTTTACCGAAAGTGTCTTTATTCCCGATAAATGCTTATTTACAATTGTATAAACCATCATAGGGAACATCTTCTTTCCATTCTTTCTAACAAACAAATAGGGACTCCTGTTTTCTATTTCTTTATTTCTAATTTCGATATATTCCAACAAGTGTCGCTTTAGATTATCTCCAAAAGGTATCATCCTATCTTTATTCCCCTTACCATGAACAATAAATGAATTAGCATTTATATCTATCTCAACATCTTTTAGTGCTATAACTTCTTCTCTACGCATACCTGTCGCATAAAGAAGTTCAATAAGAAACAAATTTCTTATTCCCTCAAAGTCATTTGAAAATAAATCAGGCGAGAGCACATCCATCATGTCAGAATGTTTCACAAAATTAGGGAGTTTTCTTTCTATCTTTGGACCACCAACATAAAATGCAGGATTCAAATCAACAACCTCTTTTTTTTGTAAAAACTTATAAAATGATTTGACGCAACTCAGCTTTCTATTTACAGTAGTAGCTTTCAAGCCTTTCTCCATAAGAGTTGATATCCAGATACGAATTAAATCAGGATCTACTTCTTTTGGATCAAAATGACCTTGACTTTGTTCAATAAACTCTTGAAACTGTGTGAGATCTTTAAAATAAGAAATCTCCGTATGAGAAGAGCATTTCTTTTCATATCGGAGATATTTTATATATTTTTCTTTCCACATAAGTCAACTGTATTGACTACGAAGATAAGAAAAAAAAATTCAATTGAGCAAATTAATCCTCGTCTTCTTGCATTTGTTGAACATAAACAGCATGCTGTTTTTTCTTGCGTCTGTCAACAGATGGTTTAATAAATGCTTGGCGCTTGCGTAGTTCTTTCACAACACCAGTTCTTTCAAATTTTCTTTTGAATTTTTTGAGCGCGCGTTCAATATTTTCGCCCTCTTTTAATGGTACAATTATCATATTAAGTATTTTATTGTTTTTGTTTTCTTATTACTGAGATTATATTTCCATATTAACTTGTAGCTAAAACTCACCATACTGTAGAGCAAAGTTTTCTTTCTGCGACCATTCTATAGCGCAGTATTTCGAGTATAATTATATGTATTACAGTATGTCCCGAATGTTTCTATAACCTCCCCTCTATCATTAAGCGTGCAAAGATAAAACATTTTTCTCAATTAAATGCAAGTAGTTTAGACAAAATAGCTTACAATGAATTGATTCTCTTGCTAAAAAACTTGATCTATTCCTGAGAATCCCATAAATGCCATAGCTAATATTCCTGCAGTTATCAATGCTATCGGCACTCCTTGCATTGATTTAGGGACTTTTGTTAGTGACAGTTGCTCGCGAATAGTAGAAAATATAATTAATGCCAGTGCATATCCTGCTGCTGTTGCCACTGCATATATTACTGACGATAATAGTGTAAAATCTTTTTGAATTACCAATATAGCAACCCCTAAAATGACACAGTTAGTTGTGATTAATGGTAAGAATACACCTAATGCTTGGTACAAAGGGGGAGAAACTTTTTTTATAATAATCTCAACCATTTGAACCAACGATGCAATCACCAAAATAAATGTAATGGTTTGCAGATACTCTAATCCGAAGGGCTCTAAAAGACCTTTTTGCAACAAAAAAGTAACTATTGTGGCAATTGTAAGAACAAACGTAACAGCTGCACTCATTCCTATAGCAGTATCTACTTTTTTGGAAACTCCCAAGAAAGGACAAATACCTAAGAATTGAGCTAACACAACATTATTGACAAATATAGCTACTATAATAATTCCAATGTATTCCATAATGTGTTTTATATAATGTATTTATATTATTCTTCTTACTTGCGCTGCAATTTATTGAACATCGCTACAAGATAACCCAAAGCAATAAAAGCACCTGGAGCAAGAACAAAAAGTGTTGCTCCAAAATTTTCGGGAAAGATAGATATAGAAAACATTTTCCCCGATCCTAAAAACTCACGTGTTAGCCCTAACAATGTAAGCGCTAACGTGAAGCCCAGTCCTATGCCTACCCCATCAAATAGAGAGGATAAAACATTGTTTTTTGCTGCGAAGGCCTCAGCGCGACCTAATACTATACAGTTCACCACAATCAGAGGAATAAATATGCCTAAGCTGTCAGCTAATGCAGGAAGATATGCATTCATAACCATTTCGACAATAGTAACAAACGTAGCAATTATGACAATAAATGAAGGAATTCGAACTAAGTCTGGAATAAAATTCTTAAGTAACGAAACTACAATATTTGAGCATACCAACACAAACATTGTTGCAAGTCCCATGCTCATACCATTTATTGCAGAACTGGTAGTTGCAAGCGCAGGACACATACCCAATAGAAGAACAAATACTGGATTGTCTTTAACAATTCCATTAATTAATACTTTTATATTTTTAGCCATAGCTTTAATTATTCTTTAGTTTCTTGTAAGTCTTCTTCTGAGGCAATTGTCGCACCAGTACTTGTGTAATTTTCGCTTTGCGTATACGCAGCATATGCTTTATTCACAGCTTCAAGAAATGCACGCGAAGTAATGGTTGATGCACTGATAGCATCAATATCTCCCCCGTCATTAGTAACTTTGAACTGAGTAGTTGTAGGATTCTTGCCTATAATAGAGCTTTGGGTTTCTTGCTTCTTCATTTCAAAACCAAAAACTGTTTCAACTAAGCTTTTTTCTTGCACTTGAGGCTTAAACCAATCCACCATTTGAGAACCTAATCCTGGCGTTTCGGCATGAGAAAGGACTGCATAGTTTACTATATTATTTTGCGTATCGAAACCCACCATGACTTGAATATTTCCAGAAAATCCATTATCGGAGTAGCTATTAACAGCAAATCCAACAATTTCGTCTCCTTTCTTAGCAGGGTATACAAGCAATGAGTCCCCACTATCTGTTGCAACTTTGTATGATTCATTCACTGGGTTATTGTCAAACTCAGGTACTACATCCTTTATTGCTTCTTCCAATTTCAACGCTTTAGCATCTGCAATTGGTTCTTTCGTCATATCGTTTACTTTAGCTAACAAGCCTGCAGCAAGTAGACAAATAAACAGAAGTGCTAAAAGCATATTTTTGAACGATGATGATAATTTAGCCATGGTTGATTACCTCCCCAAATCTTTTAGGTTTCACATAATTGTTTATTAAGGGTGTAAATGCATTCATAAGCAATATTGCAAATGATACACCTTCGGGATATGCCCCCCATAAGCGAATACACATTGTAATTACACCAATTCCGACACCATATATAATCATGCCTCTATGAGATAGTGGAGAGGTGGCATAATCAGTTGCCATAAATATCGCTCCTAACATCAGTCCTCCTGAAAAAAGATGTATTAATGGGTTATTTACAGGTGATGGATCAATCCAATACATACCAGCAGCAAAGAGTGCCACTGAGACAATGATTGACACAGGAATATGCCACGTAATTATTTTCTTCCACAGCATATAAATAAGACCTAATAAAAGAGCCATTACACTCATCTCTCCAATAGATCCACTTTCCAGCCCAAAAAACATATCCGATATAGAAGGAAGAGCTGAAGGATTGTATTTAATATTTTCAAGAACAGTGGCCGCTGTAACTCCATCTATTGGAGAAACAGTACTCGGCAAGGGCCACGATGTCATTTGCGCAGGAAACGAGATTAAAAGAAAAACACGTCCCAATAGTGCAGGATTGAAGATATTATTTCCTAATCCACCAAATGACATTTTACCAATACCGATAGCAGCAATAGCACCTATCGCTAAAATCCATATTGGTAAGTTTGACGGCACATTAAAAGCCAATAATACTCCCGTTATAATGGCAGAACCATCAAGTATCGTGGGTTCTTTTTTAAACATAAACCGTTGCACGACATACTCTGTTATTACACAAAACACGACAGATGCAACAGTTATTATTAAAGCGTTGAGACCAAACACGTACACCGATACCAGAAAAGCAGGCACAAGTGCTATAAGCACTCCGTACATGTTTTTTGCAATGGTGTCGCCACTGTGAACGTGAGGTGAAGGTGATACTACAAGTTTATTTGTCATAGCTCAAATCCTTGATTGAGGATTCTATTTTTGAAGTTTGTATTATGTAAGTTAGTTTTTTCTGGCACGTATAATGCCCATTACTTTGCCTTTTCCCAAGCGTATGTAGTCAAGTAAAGGTCTATCAGAAGGACATGTATAGGTACATGACCCACACTCAATACAATCTGTTATTCTTTCTTTTTCTGCTTTATCCCATACTTCGTATTCGGTAAGGGTCATAAGAGTAGTTGGATTTATACCCATTGGGCAAATGCTCACACACTTACCACACTTGATACAATCTTTCATTGCTTTGCGTCGTGCCTCTAAGGTTGGAATTATAAGTATGCCCGATGTACCCTTCGTTACGGGAATATCTATACTTGCAATGGCTTTTCCCATCATAGGACCACCACTTATCACTTTGCCAGTTGTCTCAGGTAGACCTCCAGCATAGTCAATTAAACTGCTCAATGGAATTCCAATACGAGCCAATACATTGCATGGATTAGTGACATCTTTTCCAGTAACCGTCACTACACGCTCAACTAAAGGTTTGTTCTTTTGCACCGCTTCGTAAACTGCAAAAGCTGTTCCAACATTTTGTACAACTGCTCCTACGGAGATGGGTAGAGCACCACTTGGCACCTGTCTCTGCATTACTGCATCAATCAACTGCTTTTCACCCCCTTGAGGATATTGCACCTTCAAGGCTTGCACTTCTATGTTTGGATAGTTTTTGGCAACATCGTTGAACTTATCAATAGCATCACGCTTATTGTTTTCAATACCAATTACTGCACGATTAACGTTCACAGCTCTCATGAGCAATTCAATACCCACAAAAATCTCTTCCGTTTTCTCCATCATCAACGAGTGATCTGCAGTAAGATAAGGTTCGCACTCAACACCATTTATGATAAGCACTTCAGCTTTAGTTCCAGGAGGTGGAGTAAGTTTAACATGAGTAGGGAAAGTGGCCCCTCCCATACCTACGATACCTGCAGCAGAAATTTTATTGATAATTTGTTTTGAATCAAAATTGCACTCACGTACAAGTGTGTCAGTTGTATCTATAGACTCTTCCCATTCATCACCCACAACATCAATAAACACTGCGTCGCGTTTATAACCACTTGCATCAAGCGCTTTATCTATTTTCTTCACCTTACCCGACACAGGCGAATGTATGTTTGCTGAAACAAAGCCTACGCTCTTGCCTAACAAAGTTCCTACTTTCACCTCATCGCCTTTTTTAACTACGGGTTGGCAGGGTGCACCAATATGTTGAGCCAAAGGCACAATAACCTGCTGAGGTATTGCAATCGACTCAATTGATTTTCCGGCAGAAAACTTATTCTCTTTTGGATGTATTCCGCCTATTCGAAATGTTTTTAACATAGACTCATAGCAATCAATTAACCGTATCCGAAATTTTTAGTTTTCCAAATAAAGCTGAACCAGTTGCTCTTTATTAGTTATATTATTTATTCTCTTTTATATTCTCTCAAACAGAATTCTCCCAATCAGGCCTCAACATCCGCTTTCTCTGCTTTTGGCTCTCTCACACGAGGTGGTGGGAAGTTTAATTCCCAAATCGCATTCGTAGGGCAAACAGGAACACATTTACGACACAATCTGCACTTATCATCGTCAATGTAGGCAAGATTATTCTCTATAGTGATAGCCTCAAATGGGCATGCTTTCACACATTTGCTACAGCTGATGCATGCCACATCGCATGATCTCTTGGCAGGTGCAGGTTTATCCTGATTCATGCAGCTAACAAATATGCGTCGTGATTTTGGACCCTGCTTACGCAATTCAATTATATTCTTTGGGCAGGCAACTACACACTTATTACATGCAGTACACTTCTCTTCATCCACTTCTGGTATTAAGGTAATAGGGTTTACATGTATTGCGTCGAACGGACAGACCGCTTCGCAATCACCCAAACCATAACAACCAAAAGAACAGTCTGTGTCACCACCATACAGTTGGGCTGCAATAGCACAACTGGTAGCTCCATCATATTCATTTTTGCGGGGTCGGTTTTCGCAGGTACCGTTACAACGAACTACTGCAATTTTTTTTGCTGCCTTAGCAGCAGTTGTTCCTAATATTGAGGCTACACTTGCCATGGTTTCAGCACCACCCACAGGACAATTTAAATTCTCCAATGTTTCGGCTTCAACACATGCTGCAGCAAATGAGTTGCAACCAGGAAAACCACATGCGCCACAGTTCACACCAGGCAGCGCATCTTGCACAGGCTCAATGCGGGGATCTTCGTATACTTTAAATTTTTGACCAATAAAATATAATATGGTAGCTCCACTGGCACCAATTGCGCCTAAGACACCCACCGCCATTAATATCATATTCATACGTTACCTCTAATTTAATTTTTTAATCGTGAATGCTAATTTTTCACCCATCTTGAAACGTACAATATACAGAAATGCATAGTAAGGAACAAGCGCTATTAAAGCCATCATTGCACCTTGCAACTCACTGAACTGCCAGATGGATGTTGTCACAACAATTACAGTAATTAAAAGAATTAGCGGAATCACAAAAGCCCACAATATAGCCTTGTAACCAATAGAGTTTTTACAAAGTAGCAAAACATGTTCGTTCAATTTAAACTGACCCGAATCATCAACCACATCCACCATTTTTTGTTTGGTGTCGGCAGCCATACATGCACCTTTGGCATGACAATCGCTACAAGCAGAGTTCTGCGTGATGCGAATGGTTAATTGATTCCCGTTAATGCTGTCTATGATACCTTCGTGTTCTATCATTTTCTTTTAAATACCTATATAATTGTGATATAATTATATGTATATAAATTATATATATTGAATGAGCGACAAATTTAGGCAAATTTTTTATTTATATGAATTATATACCCTCTTTTACGAGCTATTTAATGTAATCAAAATTAAAAAACTACAAACATCACACTAAATAACTATAACATTATAAGTATTCGGAAACAATTAAAAGAACTGCGTGTTTATTTTTGAGGTGTGTCAAATGCAATGCAGCAATTGAAAACACAACAATCAAATAAAGAACAAACATTATGCTAAGTAAAAGATTAGAAGACGCAATCAACAAACAGATTAATGCAGAATTATGGTCTGCTTACCTTTACCTGTCCATGTCAACCCACTTTTCCAGTGAAGGACTACCCGGATTTGCCAATTGGTTTGAGGTGCAATTTCATGAAGAACAAGAACATGGCATGAAGCTTATGAACTACATGGTTGCAAAAGGCAGCAAGGTGAACCTCATGCCTATTGATAAAGTAGATACCAGTTGGGACTCTGTGTTGTCAGCTTTTGAAGACACGCTTGCACATGAAAAAGTTGTGACTGGTCTCATTAACAATTTGGTTTCCATTGCACGCGAAGAAAAAGACTTTGCAACGGACAATGTATTGCAATGGTTCGTTAGCGAACAAGTGGAAGAAGAAGACTCTGTTCAAACAATTATTGATGCCCTGAATCTTATCGGTAACAAGGGTCATGCTATTTACATGTTAGATAAAGAACTTGGTCAACGTACGCACGAAGAAATTTCTACATCAGCTGTATAAACTGCTTCCCGATACAATAGATATTAAAAGGGTTGTTCTAAAAAGGAATAGCCCTTTTCTATTTTTTAAGCAATCTATCAAACAAAATGTCTAAACCTTTGATAGATATACAGCTGCTAAGTACTATATTTGCAAATCAAATGCGCCAAACAACAATGTGATGCACAAACAACCAACAACCATACACTACAAAATAAAAAAGCTCGCTCTTTGCGTTCTGCTTGATGCAGTGGGGATGGTTAGTTTTACGCTTCCCCTTGTTGGGGAATTCTCTGATGTTATCTGGGCACCCATTGCGGCATTCATTAGCTACAAAATGTTTGGAGAGAAGCGTGGCAAATTCACAGCACTCACCACTTTCACTGAAGAGATTCTTCCATTTATAGATGTCATTCCGTCATTTACAATATTCAGTATCCTATTTGATTGGATGGGAGTAGGAAACCCCAAAAACACTCCCCCATTACGAAATAAATAATAAAAACATGTTACAAAAATCATTTATCGTTTTCCTTCTGGCTTGTTTTAGCTTATCTGCTTGCGACCTTTCCGCCAACAAACAAGAAACAGGTCTGCTGTGGAAGATATCGGGCAACAAATTAGAGCAACCCTCCTATTTGTTTGGCACACATCACTTGGTACCCCTATCATTTCTTGACAGTATTGCCGGCATTGATGAAGCATTTATGGCAACCAAACAAACAGTTGGCGAAGTGGACATGAACAACATGGGCGAATTGCAAATGCAACTTATGATGGCATCGCTTATGCCCGAAGACGAGAGCTACGATGACCTATTGAACGATGAAGACCGAGCTTTGCTTGACGCAACTATGAAAGAATACGTTGGTGCTGGTCTCAATCAGTTTGAACAAATGAAACCTGCCATGCTAAACACCCTACTATCTGTGATGATGTACAAAAAATTCTATCCTTCGGATGAAGAGGGCTTGAGCATGGACGAGCATTTCCAAAAAGAGGCAAGAGACAGGTACCGCCAAACGCTGGGTTTAGAATCGGTGCAAGATCAAATTGATGTGTTGTTTGGTTCGCAGCCAATAGAGCGACAAGCTGAGTCGCTAATGTGTACCATCAAGAATGTGGACTATGCGAAAAAACAAATGGACAGGCTGATGGTTGCCTACCATGCACAAGATTTGACAGCCATGGCTAAGCTTTATGAAGAGGATGACGCCGACAATCCTTGCCCCAGCACGCAAGAAGAGAAAGACGAACTCAACAAAGGACGCAACACAAAGTGGATGGAACTACTTCCCGATATGATGCGCGAAAAACCCTCATTTATTGCTGTGGGTTGTCTGCATTTGGTGGGCGATGATGGGTTGATTAATCAATTGCGTCAGAAAGGGTATAAGGTAGAGGCAGTGGAGTAACATATATATGCAGGTAGAGACGCAAAATTTTTCCGTCTCTACAATTTCCATAACAACACATTTCCATTATTGCGACTATCTCCGCTCCAACAACACCACATTTTCTACATGATGCGTATGCGGAAACATATCCACAGGTTGTACGCGCGTCACTTTATATTTTTCGTCCAACAAATTGAGGTCGCGCGCTTGCGATGCAGGATTGCAACTCACATACACAATGCGTTTTGGGTTGGCAAACAATATTGCTTCCACCACATCGGTATGCATTCCGGCTCGAGGAGGGTCGGTGATGAGCACATCGGGACGACCATGCTCCAGAATGAACGCTTGATTCAAAATATCTTTCATATCTCCAGCAAAAAACAGTGTATTGTCGATACCATTGGCACTGGCATTCTCACGGGCGTCCTCAATTGCCTCCTCCACATACTCAATACCCACCACTTTTTTGACACTTCGTGCAATGAAGTTGGCTATTGTGCCAGTGCCAGTGTATAAATCGTACACCAAGTCGGTTTCGGACAATTGGGCAAACTCGCGTGCCACCTTGTAGAGGTTATATGCCTGCTCACTATTGGTTTGATAAAAAGATTTGGGTCCGATTTTAAACTTCAACCCCTCCATTTCTTCATAAATGCAATCGTTACCTTTATAGGTTATCATCTCTTGGTCGGTAATCGTGTCATTTTTTTTCTCATTGATGATGTATAGCAACGAAGTAATCTGTGGAAATGTGTCAGCTAAGTGTTTCATCAACATATTGCGACGCATCTCATCGTCTTGAAAGAAAACCACAATCACCATCAACTCTCCTGTAGATGTAGTGCGGATTATCAAGGTGCGCATCAATCCTTGTTGTGCACGCAGGTCGAAAAACTCGAAATTGTGCTGCAAGCAAAACTCGCGAACCGAGTTGCGTACTTGATTGGAGATGTCTTCTTGCAACCAACATTTGTTTATGTCCAACACTTTGTCAAACATACCGGGAATGTGAAAGCCCAGTGCATCCATATGGGTGAATTCTTTGTCGCTTCCAATCTCTTTTTCGGTGAGCCAACGTTTGTTGGAGAAGGTAAACTCCAACTTGTTGCGATAGAACGTAGTTTCGGGAGCACCCATGATGGGCATTATTTCGGGCAGCTCCACTTTTCCAATGCGTGTGAGGTTATCCACAATTTGTTGTTGTTTATTTTTCAGTTGCAATGGATAGGGCAACATTTGCCACTTGCATCCGCCGCACACACCAAAGTGTTCGCATACGGGTTGGATTCTGTCTTTCGAATACGCTACAAAACGAACAACGCGACCCTCTGCAAAACTCTTGCGCTTGCGATAGGTTTGAATATCTACCACATCGCCAGGAATGGTGAACGGTACAAAAACTGTCATACCATCCACTTTTGCAATTGCTTTGCCTTCGGCTGCTACGCCAATTATCTCTACCCCCTCGTATAATGGGAGTTCTCTTCTTGTTTTTGCCATTTGTTCGTTGTCTTATTATTTTTTTGCGTGTGCAAATATACAACAAAGTTGAGGAATATGGATTTTGTTGTAAAAAAGGGGTAATTCAGTCTCAAGAGATGCCATTTTATCGTCTTTGAGGGATGACCCGAAGGTCAGGTGAATGCTTTTTCTCGTGTTTTTGTTAAAACTAAGGGTCAGGTGAGTGCTTTTTCTCGTGTTTTAGTTAAATATGACCCTCGGGTTACTGCTTTTTCTACCGTTTTAGCAGAAATCGACCCTCAGGTCAGTGCTTTTTCACGCGTTTTAGTGCTATTTGCTATCAAAATGATACCTACGAGTCAAAACAATGCCCCTATTTTCTACAAACAGGGGCAAAATAGGATTGAAAAGATACTCTTTGTAAAGTTTTAGAAGAAAACTCCCATCGAAATGAGTACGGCTGGTTTCAATTTAAACTTATTGGAGATTGATTCAATGGTGTATTTTGTATTTGTCACGTCATTCGATACCGCATTTCGTAACGTTTCGGTCTGTTTCTCCAAATCTCCACGCATAGACAGCATCGACAGCAGAAATTTTGCATCAACATACACCTTGTTCAAACGCAATCGAAAACCAGCATTGGGAGTCACCACAAAATTTGTTGTACTCTTTTCTCTGAAACTATCTTCTATATCTGTGCGATCTGTTCCCGTGTTGGCATCCGTCATCACAAATTTGTTTGAGAGATTAGACCTATCCTTACTGAGTGCATATTCGAACCGTGCACCAACTACAAAATCTAAAGACGAATAGCTGTAGAGCGCATAATCATAATCGAACCCAATGCCAAACAGTTGTTTCTTTGTTTCCAAAGATGTATTAATCAAATCGCTTGTCGCATCATCAGATTTAAATGAGTTTGTTTGCTGAAACAGTGGTACATATAGCTGCAACATGTGCTGGTTATAGATGCGATAGCGCAAAGATAGCTCCACGGGGCGCATCTCTTTGCCAACAACAGCGTTTAGGTTGTAGCCAACGCCAATACCGAATCCACTTTCTCCATATGGATTAGGATATTTGCCATAATCGGAATACTGCGCAAAGCTAAGCGATGCAATAGATAGGAATAGGAGTGTAAGAAGTTTCGATTTCATTTTAAAAACTCATTATTTCTTTATCGTATGCTTGTGTTGCAGATCGCCCTTTTGGTCTTTCACCAAAATGGTCATCTCTTTTTGGTCTGCTTTAACATCGAGGTAAGAATTGTTGTCATTTACCAAAACAGGAAACTTCAACATACTGTTAGGCTCCGTGTAGCTGTATTTATGCATATGACCAGCTAACATGATGTCGACATTGGCATTGTTGAGAACTGGCAGTATCTTACGTTGCAAATCTAACGTACCGTGCCATGTGGAAGCTACAGGAGGCATATGAACAATTACAACCCGATAGAGAGCATTCTTAAATTCCTCAGTTTCCATCACCTCTTTCAGCCACACCGCTTGTTTGTCACGATATTCATCAAATCGCACTAAGTCTGCATATTCGATGCTTGAATCAGGCTTGTCTTCACCACTATCCAGCACAATAAAGTGGACAGGACCATGGGTGAAATTGAAGTATAACTTATCATTAATAGTAGGGAAATAGTCGGGGAAGCGAGAGGCAAAACCTCCACGTATTTCATGGTTGCCGCGCACCATAATAGCAGGCACTTCGGATGCAAACAGAGTGGTTGCAGTATCCATAAAGCCTTTGAAAATGCGTTCTTCAGAGTCAACCCACGAATTCATATCTCCATTAAGAAAGACTAAATCAGTATTTTCTCGTTTCACATCCTTCAACATCTCTCCCATCACATCACTGCGATCGTGAATGTCATTCACCACTTTAAAGCTAACCTCAGGAGCGTTGCTATTCAACGTTGTAAACTTCAACTCCTTTTCGTACACATTACTTGAAGCAACTACTCCATATTTTACATGGTAGCTCTGATAACCCAACACTTCTTTTGAGTTTACACGATAGCGATAGGAAGTTCCAGGCTTCAACCCTTCAATTTTTACACGGTGCAACTTACCAACTACCCGTCGGCCATGTTGTGTGTCAAAATATTGAGGGTGTTCTTTTGAAAAAAAACTGTTAGAATCATCGGGCGCCACCTCCACCCAAGATATGGCATCATTGTTGGTAATCCAAACGACGGTAACCCCTTCTTCGCCTATAGCTTGTAGGTAGGGTCCATGCGTTATCTGAATGTTTTGTGCAGCAATTATTAGTGATAATAGGAGAAGTGCGTTGGTGAGAAATAATTTCATTTTCATTGTTATATATATGTATTTGTGTAAGTCAAACTGCATTTCAATTAGTCATTCTCTTCGTAGTAATAAGAATAGTCAATCCCTCTCATATACATTTCGCGGTCGTCTATTTTAATGGTAAGTGCTCCTTTTAAAAGTGTTTTTAGCGTACAACTTTCTGTAGGACTAAGCATCATTGCATTGAAATAATCTTGCTTACTTATTTTACTCCAATCTACGCATTTTTCGAGACGTTTTTTTAGGATCAAATCTAACCAAATTCTTGTGCTCCTACCATTGCCCTCCATAAAAGGATGTGCAATATTCATCTCTACATATTTGTCAACTATTTCATCAAATGTAGCTTCGGGCATTGCTTCTATTCGCTTTAATGTATTGCCCAAGAAGTGTGACACAGCAAATTGAAAACCACCTTTCGAAATATTCTTTTGTCTAATTTGCCCCGCAAAATCATACAATCCTCCAAACAGATAAGCGTGTATTTGTTGCAGACCTTTAACTGTACCCACCTCTAAACTGCTAATAAAAGAGCTTTCAAATAATGCATAAGCTTTTGTTTTGCTCTTACCATCTATACTTTCATCGCTGAATGTAAACCATTCAATAAAACGGTTTGCCTTTGGGCTTGGGAACTCTTTGCCTAATGCAATAATTCCATCGTAATCCAACACATCAGTTATGCGTTTTTTGCCGTCTGGTGCAAGAAGTTTCAACTGGGTAGTGGCACTAACCACTTGACTATCCTCTTTCTTTAGTTTAGCTTTAAGGTATTTCCAATAATTACGGGATTTGGTGTAATCATTTTCGTCTCTAAGTAGGGCTATAATATCCAACACGCTAAACCACCACTTGGCGTTTTCGTCATCCCAAACGGCTCGCACTTTGCGGTCGTCAAAAAAACGTATGGATATTTTTGTATTACTCATACCTTAAATACTATTTATTCTGTCATTCAATATTAGTCTTATCCTTGCATTCATTTACTACTGTAAATTTATTTTATGTTACTCAGCATATCTTTCATGAATGTCAAATATACGACAATCCTTATAGGAATAAAAAAAACTTTAGTCTGCATTTTTGCTATCTTAGAAAGCCTTGTTGTTTTATCTCTTTGTAATGTTGGTCTAAACCATTTGGAAAATCAAATTGCAACAACCAATTTACATCAAACATCACCCTTATCATATACCTCATCAAGGTGTCATTCGCACCAATAATCTTGCCCAACTTGTGTGCGTCATCTTCCAGCTCAATGTGGTAATCAACATGAAGCTTTTCTATCAATATGCATGTTCGGAAAAGCTTATTCACCATGTATATGACATATTTTTGTGCATTTCGCCACGAAAACTTGTACAACGGATTGCCCAATATGCCAAATGCCTCTTGCAACAACACAAAATTGAGGGAAACCTCTCCTACTTTGTCTTTCGTGACGTAGACATGTCGCGTAATATCGCCACTAAAGCCCCTGCATTGGGTCAATATCTCGGACAGTCGCCAACCTCTTTCGCAGAAATAGGTCATCTTGTTTTGTATTAGTGTTGCCAACTCATTGCGCTTATCAATGGCGTCGTAAGGTGCCAATAATTCAAACTCCAAGCGTTGTGCCAATAACTCATCGCGCTTAATCAATCGCCACAGCAATCGGTCTTTTTCAACAGAGGGCAACTGAGAGAGGGCAACTTTAAAGTCTTCGGTAAATTTCAAGGCTAATTTCGTTTTAGTTAGTTAGTAGTTTCTATTTGCAGTGTAGCCTCCTTCACGCCTTTTGCGGATGCTTCAAACTGAATTGTTCCAGGTTGCTCCAACGATTCAACAATGGCTGTCAATTTACCATTGAAAAGGTGCATTTCTGGCACATGAAACAAGTCTAACGATGCAGAATTGCCATTTGCACCTGCTCTGTAAGTTCCTGCACCCTTCACTTTAAACTTTACCAAGTCATCTGCATGCGGACACAAGTTCCCATCTTTGTCAACCACCGAAACGGTGATAAAAGAGAGGTCTTTACCATCGGCTTTGATTGTTTTTCGGTCTGCTTCCAACACCAAATGGTGGGGCTCTCCAGCAGTGTGAATCACTTCTTCTGCAACTGCATTTCCATTGGCATCGTAGGCCACAGCTTTCACCGTGCCCGGTTCGTATTTTGTATCCATCCACATCAAACGGTAACGCTTTTGGCGTTCAAATTCCTTCTGCGCCTGATCGGTGTAAGTGCTGTCAATACCGATTGAAGTATCTTTTGTTCTTCTGCCTTGGCTTTTGCCATTGATAAACAACTCAACGGTGGGATGATTGGTGTAAACAAACACAGGAGTGGTCTCCCCTTCTCTGCCCTTCCACGTCCAGTGGTAAAATGTGCAAAGTCTCCTCATCGGCATTCCAATGACTGCGGTATAGGTAGTACCTGTCCTTGGGGATACCTGCCAAATCAACAATACCGAACAATGAGCTGTGGCTTGGCCAATCTGAGTAATAAGGTGTAGGCTCGCCCAAATAATCGAAGCCTGTCCACACAAATTCTCCAATGCAATAGGGCAAATCGTCGTGGTACACGAAATTATCTTCAGGCAAATCGCTCCAACTGCAATGTTCTACGTCGTAAGACGATGATTGATGGTCGTCGTATTTTGCCATTGACTTGCGTTCAACAGGAAATTTATACACACCACGAGAACTAACAGTTGATGCTGTCTCTGCGCCTAATATAATTTGTTGTGGCAAACGACCGTAAGCCTCTTTATACCTAAAAGGACGGTAGTTAAATCCTGCAACTTCCATCATAGCAGCCATGCCATTGGCAAACACAGCATCGGGTCGGTCCATTCCGTTTGAAACAAATCGGGTTGGGTCTTCACGTTGCACAATATCTTGCAAGAAGCGTGCAACTCTTGCCCCCCACATAACGCTTTGCTCGTTCACTTCATTGCCAATGAACCACATCACCACGCTTGGGTTATTTCTGTAGTGGTGAACCACATTCACAACATCTTTCTCAGCCCAATCATCAAAGTATTTGTTGTATCCATTCTTTACTTTTGGGATGCCCCACTCATCAAAAGTCTCTACGGCAAGCATCATACCCATTTCATCGGCAGCTTTCACCAATTCGGGGGCAGGCATGTTGTGCGATGTACGAATAGCATTCACACCCATTTCTTGCAATATACGAATTTGACGGCGAATAGCTGCATCGTTTACTGCTCCACCCAATGGGCCTAAGTCGTGGTGCATGCACACACCCTTAAAGTTAACACGTCTTCCATTCAAAAAAAATCCTTTATCGGGAATTATCTCAATATTACGTATTCCGAATGTGGTGTTATAGTTATCAATTACTGATCCAGCTTTTATTAGTTTTGACTCTACTGAATAAAGATTAGGTTTCAAGACATCCCACAACACAGGATTCATAACAATCAACGATTGGTTGAATTCATTGTCAGAGAAGTTATCTAAACGATCAATTTGCTGCGCAATTGGGTTGCCTTCGGTGTCTTTTATGATTGTTTCCAACTCAAAGTCGGCTGCAGTGGCATCACCTGTTGGATATTCTATCTTTGTTTTCACATTCACCTCAGCAAACTCATCGTTGACGCGCGGTGTTGTAACATAAGTTCCCCAAATTGGGATGTGAGATTCATTGGTTACCACCAAATGTACATTGCGATACAAACCTGCACCTGGATACCAGCGCGATTGCTCAGTAAAGTTTTCCAAACGCACTGCTAATGAGTTGTTTTTTCCATCTTTGTTCAGCAGATTGGTAATATCGAAATGAAAAGTATTGTAACCATTGTGCCATTGTCCTGCTTCTTTTCCATTCACATACACCACAGCGTTGCTCATTGCTCCATCAAACTGAATGGACACCTTTTTATCAGTAGAAAAATGAGGTACATCAAATGAGTTTCGATACCAACCCACACCAACAAATGGCAAACCACCTGTGCGACCTGCATGTTCCATCGCTTCCTTCTGTCCATCTTGCGTGATGGCAACATCTTGACGGTCGTTAGTTGGACTAAAAGGTCCGTATATAGCCCAATCGTGGGGAATACGCACCGACTGCCAGCCACGATCATCAAAATCTCTGTTTTGAGAAGCCACATTATCTTCACGCGTAAACTTCCAACCCTTTTCCAAGGTTATCTCAGTACGGTTTTGTGCAGTCACAATGCCGCTCAAGGCAACAAAACAAATAGTTAAGAATAAAGCTGCTTTTTTCATGCCTTCTATTTTTATATTAATTAGTTATTTTAGTCTGAATACAAGCAAAGAAAGTCCTTTTTGAGTATGTGTACAAAGAATATAAAAGACATTCTTAATATTTAACTAAAGTTTTTTCGCTACAAAATATGCAAAAGAGCGCACCCCTTTCGAAATGCGCTCTCAATTTGCAATACATCTTATCTCGGATGTATCTATTTATCTTGAATAGATCAATATTTAGTCAAATGCACAGTTCGGCTGATTCACTGTTTCATAAAAGTCATTTCCTTTATCATCCACAAGGATAAATGCAGGAAAATCTTCCACTTCAATCTTCCAAATAGCTTCCATACCCAGTTCGGGATACTCCAAGCACTCTAATGACTTGATACTGTTTTGCGCCAATATAGCAGCTGGCCCACCAATGCTACCCAAATAGAATCCTCCGTGCTTGTGACATGCGTCTGTCACTTGCTGACTTCTATTTCCTTTGGCCAACATAACAAGGCTTCCTCCGTGCGATTGAAACAGATCAACATACGAGTCCATTCTTCCTGCTGTGGTTGGGCCCATTGAACCCGATGCATATCCTTCGGGAGTCTTCGCAGGTCCAGCATAATAGATTGGGTGATCTTTTATATATTGTGGCAATCCTTCGCCATTGTCAATACGTTCTTTTAGTTTGGCGTGAGCCATATCGCGACCTACAATAATAGTTCCGTTCAATGATAAACGTGTCGAAACAGGATGCTTGCTCAGTTCAGCAAGGATGTCAGACATTGGTTTGTTCAAGTCAATCTTCACACCGCCACCTTCGCCAGCTTCTCTATACTCTTCGGGGATCAATCGAGATGGATTGTCCTCCATCTTTTCAATCCAAATACCATCTTTGTTTATTTTCGCTTTAATGTTACGGTCGGCCGAGCAAGACACACCCATTCCTACTGGACAAGATGCACCATGACGGGGCAAACGAACCACACGAATATCGTGTGCAAAATATTTACCACCAAACTGAGCACCCAAGCCAAGTTCTTCAGATGCTTTTTTCAGTTTGGCTTCCATTTCCAAATCTCTGAATGCTTGACCACCTTCGTTACCTTCAGTTGGCAAGTTGTCGTAGTATTTGGTTGATGCCAATTTCACAACTTTCAGGTTTGACTCTGCCGATGTTCCACCTATTGCGAATGCAACATGATAGGGAGGACAAGCCGCAGTACCCAACGATTTCATTTTATCAATTAGAAACTCCTCTAACTTACCAGGTGTAAGCAATGCTTTTGTTTCCTGATACAGGAATGTTTTATTGGCAGACCCTCCACCCTTTGCAACGCAAAGGAAATTGTATTCGTCTCCTTGGGTAGCATATAGATCTATTTGTGCAGGCAAGTTACAACCTGTATTCACCTCATCGTACATATTGAGAGCTGCATTTTGCGAGTAACGCAAGTTCTCATTCACGTAAGTATTGTAAACACCTTTTGAAAGGGCTTCTTCATCAGACCCATTAGTCCATACTTGTTGTCCCTTCTTACCCATAATAATAGCAGTTCCTGTGTCTTGACAGAAAGGAAGAATTCCTTTAGCTGAAATCTCAGAATTTCGCAAGAAAGTTAAAGCTACAAATTTATCATTTTCACTTGCCTCAGGGTCTGATAATATTTTAGCCACCTGTTCTTGATGATCAGGACGCAATAAGAAGTTAACGTCACGAAAGGCATGTTGTGTTAACAAAGTTAATGCCTCAGGTTCCACTTTCAGGATTTGCTTTCCTTCAAATTCTGTTGTTGATACATGCTCTTTGGTCAACAGATAATAGTTAGTTTTATCTTCCGACAAAGGAAAAGTGTCTTGATACTTGAATGGTTTTTTAGCCATAACGGTTCCGTAATTAAGTTTTTATGTAATTCTTTTATCTTCTGATTGCAAAAATACAAAGAAAAAAGGATGAACAGAAAACAGAGTACTTAAATGATGTTTTTAATCTGCCACATTCTTCGGTTGGAAAGAATTAAATAGCACACATTTTATTGAATAGGATAAAGCATAAATAAAGTCAAGCAGAATAATTACAAATACATTTCGACATCACCCAAACCATTACACACAAAGGATTTATTATCCATCCACCATGCAATAAAGCACACGCACTATTTAAAACAATTGTAAATAAAGCACTACTGGTATCTCCTTTTCGAATAAAATTGCCCATCTTTGCACTCAAATTACTACACATGCTTTGTGTATTATCTTTTGGTCAATTTTCTTAATTCATTATTTCTTGTTCATAAATGCGTTTATCCGAACTTCATACAGGCGACAAGGCCTATATCGTAAAAGTGAATGGTAGCGGTGCATTCCGCAAACGTTTATTAGAGATGGGCTTTGTGCGTGGTCAGGAGGTGAAGTCTATTCTGAATGCTCCACTCAAAGACCCAATAAAATACCATATTATGGAGTATGAAGTTTCGTTACGTCGTAGTGAAGCTGTGATGATTGAAATATCAATGATTAAGAAGGATGTTCCAGAATACGAAAAGGCAACATCCGAAAAAGACTTTGAATTGATTGCTGAAAGCACCAAAACCTCTACCCCAAAGTCTACATCTCAAAAGGATTCAAAAATTATATCCGTTGCATTGGTAGGCAATCCAAATTCTGGTAAGACCTCAATATTTAACATAGCATCTGGTTCTCACGAACATGTAGGTAACTATAGTGGTGTAACAGTAGATTCTAAGGAAGGAAAACTGAAGCACCGAGGATATACTTTCAAAATGGTTGACCTGCCAGGCACCTATTCCTTGTCAGCATATACACCAGAAGAACTGTTCGTAAGAAAATATATTTTAGAAGAAAAGCCCGATATTATCATCAATGTGGTTTCAGCTTCATCGTTAGAGCGAAACATGTATTTGACCACAGAGTTGATGGAGCTTAAGGTTCCAATGGTAATTGCGCTCAATATGTTTGATGAGTTGCAAGTTAGTGGTAGAGACTTCGATTATGCTACATTAGCAGAAATGATTGACACCCCCATAATACCAACCATTGGTAAAAAAGGTTTCGGGATTCCTGCCATGTTAGATAAGATAATTGAAATGTATGAAGCAGGCACTCAAAACGGGAGTGGCAACGTGCATATTTCATATGGCAGGGTATTAGAGAAAGCTATTTCACGATTAGAGCAACAATTTGAGAAGACAGATATATCACATTTAGATATGCCCTTGCGTTACTTATGCATCAAGTTGCTGGAAAACGACAAAGACATACAAAAAGTTGTTAGCACGACGCTTCCAAATCACAAAGCTATTTTTGCGAGAACAGAGCGAGAACGTAACTATATTGAAAATCTACTTAGGGAAGACCCTGAGTCTGCTTTCACAAATGCACGTTACGGCTTTGTTGCAGGAGGATTGCGTGAAACGCTTTCAGAGAAAATTAATATATCTGACACTACACGTATCCTGGACAACATTGTTACTAACAAGTACTTTGGCTTTCCGCTCTTTTTTGTGTTTATGTGGATCATGTTTGAAGCCACCTTTACACTGGGAAGTTATCCAATGGAGTGGATTGAATGGGTTGTGCAACTAATTGGTAATTTTATACGAACCAATATGGCCGATGGGCCACTGAAAGACCTTTTGGTGGACGGCATTGTTGGAGGAGTTGGAGGAGTGATTATCTTTTTACCCAACATAGTCATTCTCTATGCTTTCATCTCCTTTATGGAGGATTCGGGATATATGGCCCGTGCAGCATTTATTATGGACAAAGTGATGCACAAAATTGGACTTCATGGCAAGTCATTTATCCCCCTGATAATGGGTTTCGGTTGCAACGTACCCGCCATTTTGGCAACACGTACCATTGAGAGTCGTAGCAGTAGAATGATTACTATGCTTATCAATCCTCTTATGTCATGTAGTGCAAGACTCCCCATATATATATTGTTTGTAAGCGCATTTTTTCCTAAACATGCCAGCTTTGCTTTGTTTGCCATTTACCTTTTCGGTATCTTACTTGCAGTTATAATGTCAAAATTGTTCCGCAAAACGATGTTCAAAGAAGAGAACTCTCCATTTGTTATGGAACTCCCCCCCTATCGCATGCCTACAGTGAAATCAACCATCACACATATGTGGGACAAATCGCGTCAGTATTTACAAAAAATGGGAGGCATCATCCTTATAGCCTCCATTGTTATATGGTTCTTAGGTTATTTCCCTCATAATAAATCTACAGAAGAATATTTTGATGACCAAATAGAGCAAACCAGAGATGTATTTTCACAAGGAGGAATATCTACACAAAAGAAAGATAGTATTGTAGCAGGCATTGAAGTGATGCGCACATCCGTTCATCAAGAAAACTCATATATTGGCAAAATAGGTCATTTCATCGAACCCGTTATGCGTCCCTTGGGTTTCGATTGGAAGATATCAGTAAGTATTATCACCGGAATGGCAGCAAAAGAGATTGTTGTAAGCACATTGGGAGTGCTTTATCCAGGTGATCCAGAGAAACAAGAATCGTTACAAACCAGAATAAAGAACGAGAAGCATAGCGATGGAACCCCTGTTTTCACTCCTGTTGTTGCTATTGCCTTAATGCTATTTGTTTTGATATACTTCCCTTGCATAGCCACTATTGTGGCCATTAAACAAGAATCGGGCTCTTGGAAATGGGGTCTCTTTACCATTGTGTACACCACCTTATTAGCGTGGTTCATTGCATTTTTGACCTATCAGATAGGGATGCTATTTTAAACATTATGTTGATTAATATGTTTTAATGATATGAATCTACAACTAATTATCGTCATACTTATAGGTCTTGTTGTTGCGGGAATCTTAATTCGCAATGTCTATCGCTTTTTCTTCGTTATCGATAGGAGAAAAAATATATGCGGTGGTTGTACTGGATGTAGCATGTCAAAAGAATGGAAAGAGGATGTTCATGATCCATATAGGGCTTATTTACAAACTGATAAGAATTGAAAAAAACAGTCTCAGATTAAAAAATCAACAGGTAACAGTGAAATATCTATATCGTGAATTGAACTTTTAAGAATCAGATGCAAAAGCATGTGTTTGTTTTTTCATTTTTATTGTCCAATTCAATTAAACTGTATTGCAGTAATCAATTTACAGGCCACACCTATCGGCGCTTGGGGTGGTGCGCTTGCTTGCTTACTACAGACAGCGCTGCATCTACGATGCGCTGGATAGCAGAATGTTTGAATTGTTGTTCTTTGTTGTTTCTATGTCTTTATTTATTACCATCAAATCATTTATAGTCTCTTAAAAGAGCTGGTTATTTTTAGCTCCTATTAGGAGCGTCCTGTCTGTAGTACATCTTTATGAATACTAATTGGAGCTTCGTAGATGCGTCCTGATATAAATGTGTTTGATATAATAATTAATCAGAACACATAAAATAGTTGGTGACCCGCTTTTAAGGCATAAATGTTTGAAAAACAAAATTATTTGCTCATTTCCTTGATTTCTGATGTGGGGATCTGTGAACTCTAAATAAACAAATCAATGTTGATGAAATGAGTCAGAAACAAACGATAATACTACAGGTAACGATTCGCGCCAATATGTCCATGTGTGACCACCGTTACGAACACGGTACTCATGCGGAATTTCTTTCTTGCGCATCGCAGTATGGACAAGAGAATTACCTTCGTAAAGGAAATCATCATCTCCGCAATCGATAAACCAACGCACAGCTTTTTTCTGATCATCAGGCATATTTCTCATCATATCAAGCACGCTATGTTTTTTATAATAAGCTTTTAACTCATCATCTGTAGCATTTTGCATCCCTTCACGTTGTTTGTAACGCTCCATCTCCTCCATGTTTAATGGACCACAAGAAGCGCTCAAGGGACATGCCGAAGAAAATAATTCAGGATGGCGCAAAGCATAAACAAATGTTCCTCCACCACCCATAGAAAGACCTGCTATAGCACGGTAACGTTTATCTTTTCTTATTCGATATTCTTTCTCTACAAAAGGTATCAACTCTTGAAAAAAGAAATCTTCGTAACGCCAATCTCCTTTAATGCTATTAAAATAGCCACGTTGACCCGTATTAGCATCTGGCATCACAACAATCATAGCTGTAGCACTACCTTCCAAAATAGCGTTGTCTGCAATATGTAAAACTTCTCCAAACTGCACCCAGCCAGTGTGGTCGTCACCAGCACCATGTAGCAGGTAAAGAACAGGATATTCACGTTCAGAAGTCTCATAGCCTGGCGGTAAATAAATAGCGAATTTTCGATCCATCTTTAGTATATCACTTTTCACAGTAAGATTTTCATACACCTTACCAGTTTGAGCGAATGACGAAATTGAAAGAAAAGAGAAAACCAAAATAGAAAGAAATAAGTTTTTCATTTGTTTATTGTTTTATTATTAAAGATAGAGACTCATATTTACGCATCTTATTTAATTCTAAACACCTTCACTCCCACCTTAGCAATTAAGAAAATAGAAATCAATACAAAAATAATGAAAGCACCCGATGGTACGTTTAGATAATAAGACATAAGCAATCCACCAATGCACCCTACAAGACTGATAAGTATTGACCAAATCATAATCTTAGAGAACTTATGGGTGAAGATATTGGCCGTCATTTGTGGTACAGTGAATAATGAGATAAGAAGCACAATACCTACCAAACGAATGCTAAGCACAATAGTAACAGCGACCAACATAATAAGTACATACTCAAAAAACGCGACATTAACACCGCGCGTTTGGGCAAACTCTTTATCAAAAGAAGTATTGAGAATAGGACGATAAAAGAATGTAAAGAAAAGCATTAAAACAATGCTTAATGTTCCCAATAGCAGAATGTCTGTTCTACTAATGGTGAGAATATTCCCAAAAAGATACTCCGAAAGGTTGGGGGCATATCCTGGAGAAAGAAATATTAGAATAATGCCCAATGCCATTCCCAATGACCAAAACACTGCAATAGCGGAGTCCTCTCGTACATTTTGACTCTTAGACAACCACTGAATACCAAACGCTGAAAGAACTGAGAAGACCATTGCTGAAAGAACTGGATTAAATCCGAAGTAAAAGCCAATTCCCAATCCGCCAAACGAAGCATGCGTGATTCCCCCGCTAATGAAAACCATGCGTCGAGCTACTACGTAGCTTCCTATAATACCACAAGCAATACTTGCCAGCAAACTCCCCCACAAAGCATTGCGAAAGAAAGCATAATCGAGCAGTTCAACTACATTCATAACAAGCCTGAGCTAAGCGTTTAAGCAGTTTTATTCTCCTTCTGCAACGATTTCATCACTTCCACCATCTCATGCTTCACCTGATCGGGCAATGCAATATGTCTCATGCGCAAACTACGCAGCCAATGCGTTTTCTCCTCATCAAACATAGTGTAAAAAATATCTCGAAACTCTTCAGCTTCTTCGTTAGTATACTCATGTGAGCGCTTACGTTTGAATCTATCAAGTTCCTCATCGTCAAAATAAACAGGTTTTTGATTCAGCTCATCTGCTGGATGTTCACATACCTCGTGAGCACCACAACAACCATCGGGACGAACATACACTTCGGGTTCTTCAGAAACACCTTTTCTGCGTTGAGCAATGTTCCAAATGTAAACAGATAGAGAAAATAGAATTACAATTCCTACTAATATTAATAAACTTGTCATAGCTAAAAATTATCTAATTCATTCAACTTAAAACCCCCTTGCTGCATATCGTCCCAAAAAGATGGATACGACTTTGACACAACTTCAGGATGATTAATATACATATTTTCAAATTTGAGACTGGCAGGAGCAAAAGACATTGCCATGCGATGATCTTCATAAGTCTCTATCACAATAGTTTCGTCTGTCAAGCACCTTTCACCGTCCCACTCCAATATACCATTCTCGGTTTCACGTAACACATATCCCAATTTCTTCAATTCGCTAATTAGTGCAACTATTCTGTCAGTTTCTTTTATTTTTAAGGTTTGCAACCCCGAAAAGAAGAAAGGAATATTCATTAAACAACAGGCCACGGTAAATGTTTGTGCTAAATCTGGTTCATTGATAAAGTTATGGAAAAACTTCTTAGCTTTTATAGCTTTCTTTTTCAGCATTATACCATCCTCTTCAAAAACAGTTTCCACACCTAAATCTGAGAAGAGATTTATAATGTTTGCATCGCCTTGCAAACTATTTTTCTTCAATCCTTTTAGTCTCACTTCAGCTTCAGGCATAAGTGCCACAAATGAGTACCAATAGGAAGCAGCAGACCAATCAGGCTCTACATAGTAGCGAACAGGCGTATAGGGTTGAGGTTTTACAGTAATTGTATCATTCGACCATTTGATTCGCACCCCGTAATCCTCCATCATCTTTTGTGTAAGATGAATATATGGCTTTGACATCACTTCATGTTCCAAGTTTAGTTTAAGACCTAATTCCATTGTTGGGGCTATCATAATAAGTGCAGATATAAATTGCGAGCTTACACTTGCAGTCAGATATACCTCTCCACCTTTCAGTTTTTGACCTTTAATCTTTAGAGGGGGATAACCACGTCGTTCAAGATACTCAATGTTTGCTCCTAACGATGTCAATGTATCAACTAAAGGAAGTATTGGGCGTTCGTGCATTCGGGTAGATCCACGCACAATCCACTCCCCTTCAACCCCTGATAAAAAAGCTGACAAAAATCGCATGGCAGTTCCAGCACCACGTACATCAAACACATTGGAATCAGAGGCAAAAGCATCAGTTATAACACGTGTATCTTCACATAATGATAGGTTTTCAATCTCATAATTGCTCAAACTTAAAGCATTAAGTATAAGCGCTCGATTGCTTATGCTTTTAGAACCTGGTAGTGTAATGGTTGTAAATAATGATTGTGGGGGATCTATTTTGTATGCCATGGGCTGTTTTTATTTTACGTAAAAGTACTACTTTTTGGAGTAAAATCAAAAGGAATATAATTAATAGGTGTTAGCTGTTAGGTGTAAGCTGTTAGGTATTGGCCGTTGGCTATTAGATATTAGCTTTTGCTTGGCTCTCTGTTTCTTGTTTCTTGTCCCTTTTCCCTATTTTCACTCGCTAACACCTAATACCTAATTTGCTAAAGCCCTATTTTTTAAAACAACAACCCATATATAAATATCGCGCCTATAGCCGCAGGTGCCACATAGCGTAGTATAAAGACATAGCCTTTAATGAATCCTATAGAAATATTTAGCGACCCATTGTTGGTAATTTGGGCACGTAGTATATTTTTATCTAAGTACCATCCAATAAATAAGGAAGTAAACAATCCTCCCAACGGAAGCATTATTTTAGCAGTAGCAAAATCCAGTAGATTAAAAAATTGCGGTATAACGGATGATACTATCCCCAGCATAGCCACCCCTATCGATAAAAGAATGATTGCTCTACTACGTAACATTTGAAACTCTTCGTGCAAATAAGTAGTCACTACCTCCATCAGAGATATGGTGGAAGTGAGTGCAGCAATACCCAACAACACAAAGAACATTGAGGCCCAAAGACTGGAAAGAGGTAAATGATGAAACAATTCGGGAATGGTGATAAATAACAAGCCTGGTCCGCCAGCCACCAAAGTTGAAACTATTGTATCGGGCGACTGTGTCAATGCAAATGCAGCAGGGAATATCACAATCCCCGCCAACACAGCCACCATACTGTCTAACAATGAAACCTGAACTGATGTTTTGCGCAAATTAGTATCGTCTCTAAAGTAAGACCCATAAGTTGTCATACACCCCATCCCAATGGAAAGAGAGAAAAACGCTTGTCCAACAGCATCTAAAAAGATAGTGGATTTCACATGCTCCATACTTGGTTTAAACAAAAAGAATAGGCCTTCTTGTGCACCACTCAATGTAATAGAGCGAATACCCAACATCAAAAGAAGGAGAAACAGAACTGGCATCAATATTTTTGCTGATTGCTCAATTCCTTTCTTTACGCCTGCAAGAATGAAAAATGCAGTAAGTGATGTGAAAAGAAACATCCATGCTATTTGTCGAAAAGGGCTTTGTTGCAACTCAAAAAAGTTATCCCTAAAGTTTTCAGTAGTCATCAATTGACCAGTAATACTTTGCACAATATAATCTAACGTCCAACCACATACCACCATATAGAATCCAAGAATTAGGAATCCTGTAATGACACCCAAAAGACCTACCCATTTCCACGATGTGTTCGGTGCAAGTTTCTCGAATGATCTTGAGGGATTGGCTCGTCCAGCACGACCAATGATAAACTCTCCCATCATCAGTGGGATACCAAAAAAGAGAATACACCCAATGTAGAGGAATATAAACAGTGCACCTCCTCCATCAGCTGCCTGACTGGGAAACCGCCAAATGTTACCCAATCCTACTGCCGAACCAGCTGCTGCTGCAACAATACCTATTTTGGAAGCAAATGTTATTCTTTTTTTATTCATTTTCTATTCATATATAACGATAATGGAAAAACATATTTTTATCGAGACGTGATAAATCGGTTACAACTATCACCGAGACGCGATAAATC
>DEZB01000047.1:423-930 GCA_002364735.1 Bacteroidales bacterium UBA3143 | reverse complement strand
ATATTTTAAACAATCTCACACCTCAGACCTCACACCTCCGACCTCATACCTCAGACCTCATACCTCATAACACATCAACATTCTCATTGTCACTCCTTTGTCAATTGTCCATTATTCTCAATCTTCTGCCCCTAAATCTAAGGGGACTTTTGCATCCTGCANNTAAATCAGTTATTATTATCACCAAGACGCGATAAATCGGTTATAATTATCACCGAGACGCGATAAATCGCAGTCTCTACAGTTGTCTCACACAATATTTTAAACAATCTCATATCTCATACCATATACCTCAGACCTCATAACACATTCTCAATTCTCAATTCATTAAACCACAATCACCGCACCCTTTACACCACAGACCTCATAACATATCAACATTCTCATTCTCATTGTCACTCCTTTGTCAATTGTTCATTACCCTCAATCTTCTGCCCCTAAATCCCCTAAAGGGGACTTTTGCATCCTGCAAGTTTTTGGGCTGAAATAATGATTTAATACTGCACT
>DEZB01000047.1:0-344 GCA_002364735.1 Bacteroidales bacterium UBA3143 | reverse complement strand
TTATCAAGATTTCACCGAGACGAGATAAATCAGTTATAATTTTCACCGAGATGCGATAAATCGGTTATTATTATCACCAAGACGCGATAAATCGGTTATAATTATCACCGAGACGCGATAAATCGCAGTCTCTACAGTTGCCTCACACAATATTTTAAACAATCTCATACCTCATACCATATACCTCATACCACGTACCTCAGACCTCATAACACATTCTCAATTCTCAATTCATTAAACCACAATCACCGCACCCTTTACACCACAGACCTCATAACACATCAACATTCTCATTGTCACTCCTTTGTCAATTGTCCATTACTCTCAATCTTCTGCCCCTAAAT
>DEZB01000014.1 GCA_002364735.1 Bacteroidales bacterium UBA3143 | reverse complement strand
TTCCTGACTTCGACACGCATCACCCTCAAAAAATATAATTATCAGTTATACAGTTAATTGCAAATTTAGCTTTGTTGTTATGGGTGACGCAAGCTAAAAAAGTTATCTTTGCGTATGTTTGTGCGTAAAAAGAAAAACCGTTCAGGAACTACCAGTGTGGTGGTAGTAGATAAAAGCCATGGGAAATTCAAAGAGCTTGTAACAATCGGTGTTTCAAGAAATGAAGAAGAGATAAATCAGCTGTTACAACAAGGTGAGGAATGGATTTCTATTTATTATGGTACCCGAGATATTTTTAAAGAGCAAGAAAGAGTTGAAGAAGAAAAAAAACTGATAGATTACTTCCTCTCAAATGTTGAAAATGTCCTTTTAAATGGCACACAAATCATATTAGATTATGTTTTTCGGCTCATTGGTTTTGACCAGATAGGCGATGATATTTTAAAACATTTAGTCACGGCACGTATAAGTCAGCCCTGTAGTAAAGCTGCGACAGTAGAATATCTAAAATCTTATTTTGACGAAGACGTTGAATTACACAACATATATAGGTATTTAGACAAACTGCACAAAACACAACAAGAACTGGTTCAGCAGATAAGTGTGGAACATACTCGTAAGATTTTAGGTGGAAAAATAGGTTTAGTATTCTATGATGTGACTACCCTCTATTTTGAAACGGACGAAGGTGATGGCTTCCGTGAAAAAGGATGGTCTAAGGATGGTAAGCACAACCTTACTCAAGTAGTTCTGGGGTTATTGGTCAGTAAGGATGGTTATCCATTGACTTATTCACTGTTTAACGGTTCACAATATGAAGCTCGTACAATGATTCCTATTGTAGAGGATTTTGTTAATCGTTTTGAACTAAAAGATTTTGTAGTTGTAGCCGACTCGGGACTAATGAATAAGAAAAATCTTGCACTCTTGGAAACGGGCGGATATAAGTACATCATAGGAGCAAGGATAAAAAATGAGTCGGAACAGATAAAGCAATGGATATTATCCCTGGAAAAACAGAAGGGATTATTCCACGAAACTAAAAAAGATAATACCAGACTCATCATTGGTTATACGGATGAAAGAGCAAGAAAAGATCGCTATAATAGGGATAAAGGAGTAAAACGACTTAGAACAGCCTATAAAAGTGGCACCATAACCAAGAAAGATATTAACAAACGAGGGTACAACAAGTTTCTGGAATTATCGGAGAATGTTACTGTAAAAATAAGTGAAGACAGGATACGAAATGATCAAAAATGGGATGGACTAAAGGGCTATATCACTAACACACATCTACCAGCTGACGAAGTCTGCAAACAGTATAATGAACTCTGGGTTATAGAGAGAGCTTACCGCATTACCAAAGGGACTTTAGAGATGCGTCCCATGTTTCATTTTACTCCAAAACGTATTGAAGCCCATGTTTGTATATGTTTTGTTGCCTATAAGGTATATAAAGAGCTTGAAAGGATTTTAAAGATAAGTGATATTAATCTAAGTGTAGATAAAGTCCTTAGCATTGCTAAAACAATTACAACCATAAAGATTAGGTTACCTTCAAGTGGAACTGTTACAACAAAAACAATGCTTCTTACACCAAAACACAAATCAATATCTATGTTATTTGATGAAAATTTTTGGAGAGCGTTTTAGGGTGACGCATTGTCGAAGTCAGGAGATGAGTGGAAGTATTAAACGAGTGATACATTGTTTACGAAATGGATGTGGGTTAATTTACAAAAGATATTCTTAATACAGCTTCAATGTTTTGCAAGCTTTTCTATACTCAATCAAACAAATTCAACGGGATGTGTAATATTTTTTCACAGTCTCCTTGTTTGCAAATAAAAACATTATCATAGAGTATAGCAATTTTCGTTTTTTTCACGCTAAAGAATTTGCCAACTGAAAAAAATCTAATACTTTAGCGCACCTATCACAATACTTCAACTGCATTAGAGATAGGCAAGTAAATAATGATATCATTTAGCTCCAATTATTATGAATCTTCTTCTTCGTTCCATGGTTCCATTCCCGGAATTATGGGGACACGTTTTGATGTGCTCATAGCGAAAACAACAAAAGAGAAGGCTCTGTTGGTTTGGAACAAAATAGTTGCTGAGTTGATCCGATTACATAAAATGATGAATCGGTTTGATTCTAAAAGCGAATTAAGTAGAATAAATAAGGGTGCTAAAAAAGACTTCGTAACAGTAAGCGATGAAATGTGGTCTGTATTAAACGATTGCAAACATTATCACTCTATTTCAGAAGGTTTATTTGATATTACTGTAAATAACTTATCTAAAATAGCATTTGAAATAGAATCAAAATCAGTAGCATTTCCTAATAAGGACTTTTATTTTGATTTAGGAGGATATGCAAAGGGATATGCAATTGAGAAAATAAAAAAAATGCTTTTGGAAGCAGAGATTGAGCATGCTTTTCTTAATTTTGGAGATAGTTCCATTGCAGCAATTGGGCATCATCCATTTGGTGATTGCTGGAGCGTTTCAATTGACAATCCGTTCAAAAAAGGGGAGATGCTAAAAGAGATAAAGCTAAAAAACCAAGATTTATCTTCTTCAGGCAACGTACCTACTCACCCTCAACATATTATTGACCCTTTCACCAAACAGTTTAACAGTGATAAAAAGGTAGTTTGCGTTGTTGCTAAAAACTCTATAGATGCAGAGGTATTAACAACAACATTGATGATAGCCTTATCAGACCAAGAAAATAGAATTAAATCAAATTTCAAAATAGATAAATCAATTGTCTTTAACCTTTAACAAGAATGGCAAAAGAGAACAGGAAACAAGTCGATGTAAGCCTTCGACAATTTATTAAAGATCTGGGTTACATTACAGGTGGGAGTGCTCTATTAGCTACCACTCCATGGCTTCAATCTTTTACTCCAGACAAACTAAACGACATTAAAAAAGAAAAAGCAAGAGTTGCTCTTATTGGAGTTGGTTCGAGGGGACAATATCATATTCACAATTTACTTCAGTTTAATCATGTTGAAATTGTAGCTATGTGTGACATCTACCCCCCTAATCTAAAAGAAGCACACGCTTTATACCCAAAATCAAGAACATACACTGATTATAAAAAACTTCTTGAAGCAAAAGATATTGATGGAGTTATAATTTCAACACCCTTAAACTGGCATGCACCAATGTTGTTGGATGCTTTATCTGCTGGCAAGCATGTTTTTTGTGAAAAATCAATGGCTTTGACCATGGATGAATGTTTAGCAATATATAATGCTTATAAAACTACAAATAAAGTAGTTTATTTCTGTATGCAACGCATGTTTGATGAGAAATACATCAAAGCCATGCAGATGATTCACTCTGGATTAATTGGTGATATTGTAGCAACAAGATGTCATTGGTTTCGCAATCATGATTGGCGTCGTCCTGTGCCATCACCTAAATTGGAACGTCAAATTAACTGGCGACTCTATCGGGAGTCATCAGCAGGATTAATGACTGAACTTGCAACCCATCAATTGGAAGTATGTAACTGGGCTACAAACCGCGTTCCGCGTTCGGTTATGGGGATGGGAGATATTGTATACTGGAAAGATGGTCGAGAAGTATATGATAGCGTCAGCTTAGTATATGGCTATGACAATGGTGTGAAAATAACTTACGAATCCACTATTTCAAACCGCTACAATGGTATGGAAGAGCAAATATTGGGACATAAAGGAACAATGGATTTGTCAAAAGGAATTTATTATTTGGAAGAAGAGGCCCCTGGTTCAGGTATTGAACAACTTTTAAGTCAGATAGGAAATAAAGTATTTAGTTCAGTTCCAATTGCGGGTGCAAGCTGGCGACCCGAAACAAGAGAGAAATATAAACCAAATTTGGTGTTGCCTGGTTCTAAAATTAGTGATGGTGTGTCTATGATTGGGGCAGACAAAGATGGTTCTGATGAAATTTTATCAGCTTTCTGTCAAGCATGTATTACAGGTGAACAAGGTGAAAACATAGTAGAAGAAGCATATAGCTCAAGCATGCTCTCCCTTTTAGGAGATCAATCAATGATCGAACAACGTAAAGTAGAGTTCCCAGATGAATATAAAATCCCTTATTTAAAGTTTTAATACGATGAAAGATATTGTTTTTACAAAAAGCCGTCAGAAGAAAGAGCTACTCATTTTTGGAGTTTGCTTCGCAATTGGATTTTTTATGAATTTGATTTCTATTATTGTTTATAGAACACCTTGGTATGAGATTATTACTCAACTTGGATATGTTTTTGTAATAGGACTTGTTCTTTATTTTCTGCTTGCAATTGCACGAAGTATAAAAAGATTGATTAAAAACTTAAAGAAAAAGAAAAAGAAATACTGATTTAGGCTAAAAGATAATCAAAAAAAATTGAGACCCATTTCTGATAGAAAATGGGTCTCAATTTATTAAAGTAGGCTGTAAACACCTACAGTTTCATCTCCCACCCTTTTTCATACTTTCTGCTCCATAGTTTAGACGCAGCTTTATTATTAAGAATATGACCGTTTGACGGATTAGTTTTCAATGTGCTTTTTGTTTGTTGTGCAATATTTCCCAAAAGAGCCAAAGTAGTACTTATTCCACCTACATTCATATCTGCTGCTAAAGGAGTGTTTTTTCTTATAGCGTCTAAAAAGTTTTCATAATGAAATGAATCTAATTTTTGACTCGGATTCATTCTGTCACCTTCTTTAAACTCCAATTCACTTACAACATCCTTTATTAATTTGTTTTTCAAGTCGTATATTTTGTAAGAGTTACCTCCTGAAAGTATCAGTGTACCTTTTTCACCATAGAAAGCACCACCTACACTGCTATCCTCTATGTCCTTTCCGTTACAACTTCTTCCTTCCCATGAAATTAATTTGTTGTCATTGTATCCATAATTTACAACTTGAGTGTCAGGAAATTCCCAATCATCTTTGTACCAATAACGCCCACCAGTTGAACTAACTTCTGTAGGAAATTCCAACCCCATACCCCAACGAAGTAAGTCTATAAAGTGCACGCCATTATTTCCTGCCTCACCAGTTCCCCAATTATGAAACCAATGCCAATTATAATGCACATAATTATCTTTATAAGAATTCACTCGGGGTGCAGGACCTTGCCACAACTCCCAATCAAGCCAAGTGGGAACAGGAGTAATAGCACCAACACCAATAGAAGGACGGTTTGCTGCATACCATGCTTTGCCAAAATAAACATTACCTATTGCACCTTCTTTCACCTCTTTAATAGCTTTTACAACATTGGGCCATGATCTGCGTTGCATACCAGTTTGCACAATTCTATTATATTTTGGCACCGCTTGCATCAATATTTCATTTTCAGCTGGATTGTGACTTGTTGGTTTCTCCAAATAAACATGCTTTCCAGCTTTCATAGCCATCAATGCTGCAGGAGCATGCCAGTGTTCAGGTGTTGCAATTATAACCGCATCAATTTCATTCGATTCCAGAAGTTTTCTGATATCTTTTTCTCCTTTAGGTTTGTTACCCGCAGTTTTTTCAACATTTGATATAGTCTTTTCCATTGCTCTGCTGTCAACATCGCATATATGGCTAACTTCACATCCTTTTTCTTTTGCAAAACCTGTGGCCAAAACGTTTCCACGAGAATTTACTCCAATGGCAGCCATCCGAATCTTATCGTTAGCTCCCACAATGTTACTATAACTTTTTGCACTAAAACTGGGTAAAATACCACCTACAGAAACGGCAGCAGTTCCGATGGCCACATTTTTAATAAACTCTCTTCTTGTTGTCATAGCTAAACGTTCTATATTATTAAATAATTTGTGTAGTATCACAAATATAAGCATAAATAAAACAAATGTTTTTCTTTTTGCGAACACAAACCATCAAAAAACGCAAAACCTCACTTTAATAATTTAATTACCCAAATTTATATCGTTGAACCATCTTTTTTAGTATTTTTGTTTATATCAAATCTGCTATCAATGAATAATCCTAAAACAACCCTAAACGTTCAATCTGAAACAGGGAAACTTGAAGCTGTTCTACTCCATTATCCTGGAGCAGAAGTTGAGAACATGACTCCCAAAAATGCGCAACGTGCTCTTTATAGTGACATTTTAAATCTATCTATTGCACAGAATGAATACCAACAACTCTACGGAGTATTAAGCAAACACGCAAAAGTATTTGAAATACGAAAGCTCCTAACGGAGTTCTTGAAAGATACAGTTCAAAAAGAAGTTTTATTGAGAAAAATATGTAACACAGAAAATGTCATGCATTATTTTGATTACTTAATGCAGCTAACTGAAAAGGAATTGACACGTGTATTAATAGAAGGATTGCCTGCAAAAATAGATACCCTAACAGAATACCTAAAAGATGACTTCTATGCCCTCCTCCCTTTATATAATTTTTATTTTACAAGAGATGCATGCGTCACCATTGGCAATAATTTACTGGTGTGCAACATGGCAAACAAAGTACGAGTGCGTGAAAGTTCTATTGTAGAAGCTATATTCAGCAACAACAATCTTTTTGAGACATCCATTATTAATGCCAACAATTTTGTGTCAGATGTTCATTCTCCCATAAATATAGAAGGTGGCGATGTACTAATAGTAAACAAAGACATATTACTCATTGGTAGTGGCAGTCGCACAAGTAGCTGGGCTATTGATAATTTAATAGCCAATTTATGCAATACTGAAACACAACGAAAGCATATTATTGTGCAGCAACTCCCTCACTCACCCGAATCTTTCATTCATCTCGATATGGTATTTACACTATTGGACAATAATACTGCAATGGTTTACAAGCCATTAATACTTGAAAACAATCCATATAAAACAGTACATATACAAATAGACAATGGAAAGGTTTCTAAAATATCAACGGTAGCAAACATCCCAACCATATTGAAAAAATTGGGCATTGGCATAGAAACGATTATTTGTGGTGGCAAAGCAGACGAGTGGGATCAAGAAAGAGAGCAGTGGCATAGCGGTGCTAACTTCCTATCAATTGCTCCAGGAAAAGTAATGTCTTATGCACGCAATATACATACACTGGAAGAATTGAATAAAAATGGTTATGAAATAACCTCAGCATGGGATGTGATAAATGATAAATATGACGTGAATTCATCAGATAAATGCGTCATAACCATTGATGGATCGGAACTTCCACGCGGTGGTGGCGGAGCAAGGTGTATGACAATGCCATTGAGAAGAAAAGATTAAACATGCAAGTGCTGATAAAAAAAGTGATCAACTCACTGCTACTTAAACAAAACCATAAACTGAATTGAATTAAACAGTCTACTGTAGTCTTAGAACTATAATATTGCTTTTATTTCATTTAAAGCTCTCACACAATAAGTTGGAACAAAGCCTTTGGGTTGAAGCTCGTCTGGATTGAACCATAATTGATGAATGTTACTATTATATGCTCCAAGAATATCAGCATCCCAACTATCTCCTATCATTAAAGTTTTAGAAGGATCTGCATTAGTTTTCTCCAATGCATAATTGAAGAATCCTACATGCGGTTTATTAACTCCTATCTCGTCTGATAGTATTATTTTATCGAAATAAGAAGTTAACCCTGCATTCTCAATTTTTTTATACTGCACCTCTCTAAATCCATTAGAAAGAATATGCATTTTGTATTTTGGTTTTAAATAATCTAATAGATCAATAGTACCATCAACAAGTTTAGTTCTTAAAGTTGTTCGCTCTAAAAAATCGTCACTTAATTTTTTTGCATATACTGCATCATCTATACCAAACTGGCGGACAGGAACTAAGAAGCGCTCAACAATAAGTTCATCTTTATCAATCTTCCCTTCTCTATAAAGACCCCATAAATGATGATTACTTGGCATATATACATTGTAGTAATCCTCAAAGCATTTGTAATAACTACCGTAGCCATAGTCATCGTATATTTCTTTTAGGCACTCTTTGCTATTGTGATGTATGTCCCAAAGTGTGTCGTCTAAGTCAATAAATAAATCGGTGTAGATGTGCATTTTAAAAGAATCAGATTGTATTTAAAAGAATGACCGATAAAATCGTAAAGATTTATCGGTCATTCTTCAATAAATTTATTATTAAACGATTATCCTACTTCAATAATCAAATATTTCGTTAAGCTCCAAAAACGTTGTGTATCTGTAATAACAAAAGTCAAATTGCCATCTGAACCCTCTTCAAACTCGTAAGTACCCTCAGGATGTTTTGACCATAACTTAGCTTTTTTATCATAAAGTGGAATTCTTGTCACTTCCCTAATATCTATTTGAAGGAAATAATCTTTATTAAAAGCTCCATCTAACACTTTAGTCGACTGAAGAAAACCGCCTGAAAGAATCTTCTGATCTTTTAGTTCCCTCATCGTGCCAAATACAAAATAAGCAATGTTTAATGATTTTTCTTGTTCGCGAATAGTCACAGATTGTTCTTCAATATGACCCGACAGATCAGTTACATTGCTTGACAATTGAGCAATAGTTTGATCTCTACGAGAAAGTTCATCTTGCAACTCATTGATTCGTACAGCGCTCTCTTGCATTTGTTGATTCAGTCTATCAATGGTTTTCTTCAAAGCTCCTACTTGGCCGGTGCTCGTAGAATATTTTTTATTAAGCGCTGCCATTTGAGCTTTATTTTTTTGAAGAATTTCATTAATCATTTTAAAATTATCAGTGACCCGTTTTTTTGTATTAGCACTCATTTCTCCTTTTTCGGTAGACTGTACAGCTAAATACTTTTCGGCTTCACGAATTTGATTAAAATTATCTTCAACATCGTCAATCACTGACATCATTTCGGCAATTTCTGTATCTGCAGATGAGCTTTGCATCATAAGTGAATCGCGTTCAGCTTGTAAATCTTTGTATTCTTTCGATTCTTTCACGTTTGTACATGAGAGGATTATAGCGAAACTAACAATAAATAAAACAAATAATTTCTTCATATCTATACATTTTTATTTAAAACGTTAATAAGCAAATATAGTTTATACATGACTCCCTTTTCCAGTCATTTTCTTTATTTCATTTCCATTTACTACAAGTACGAATTCTCCACGAGGTTCATTCTGAGTAAAATAAATAATTAATTCGGTCAATGTTCCACGAATAGTTTCTTCATACATCTTTGATATTTCGCGTGATGCAGAAGCCGTACGTTCCTCACCAAAATATTCTGCAAACTGGGTAAGCGTTTTCAAAACACGATAAGGAGATTCATAAAAAACCATTGTTCTGTTTTCATCTGCCAGCTCCTTTAATCTTGTTTGTCTTCCTTTTTTCTGTGGAAGAAAGCCTTCAAAACAAAATCTATCATTAGGTAATCCTGAGACAACTAACGCAGGTATAGCTGCTGTTGCACCAGGCAAACACTCCACATCAATACCAGCTTCAATACAATTATGAACTATTAAAAACCCAGGATCAGATATTGCGGGGGTTCCTGCATCAGATATCAAAGCTACTTGAGCTCCTGCTCTGATGCGTTCAACAATATGATCGCTACTCTTATGCTCATTGAACTTGTGATGTGAATACATTTTTGTCTCAATCTCATAATGCTTTAACAAAAAACCGCTTGTTCTTGTGTCTTCTGCCAAAATAAAATCACAATCCTTCAAAACTTTAATCGCCCTAAAGGTAATATCTTCTAAGTTCCCAATAGGCGTTGGAACAACATATAATTTACCGAAGGCTTCAAACTCATTCTGATTCATCTATGAATTTTTCTTCAGCATTTCAAGAAACTTTTGGACATTTTCATCATTAAAGTCCCAATTAGTATTTTCTTTTAAATAACTCTCACAATCTTTGTAAGAACTATAAGCCTGCAATTTCAACATCATATTATTCATTGCCTGCCTATCATTATCGAAAAGTTCACGTTGAAACAAAAAACGATCATTTAAACTAATGTTTCGCTTAGTGTCTAAGACAGTATGATTTGTTGGCTGTATATCATTTAACGACTTATTATTTGAGGTGAAAGTCTCTACTTCCGAAGTTTGAGGTGAATCTTCTTTGATAAAACCTTTGACATCCAATTTATCTTTTAATAGAGAAGAACTTTTTTCAGATGGAATATTTTTCTCATCTTTCTTGTCATCTTCAAACTGAGGAAAATCTTCTTTAATCGCCTCTTTAGGTATATCATTAGAAGTTAAAGGTGTAGGTTTGATAAAAACACCTTTTTGATTTTCTGAAACATCTATATTAGTTATTTTATCTTCAATGGGTTTTTCTTCCAGTTTTTCCAATTCTTCAGAAGTTTTGACCTTAGAGGTTTCTGACTCTGATAAAAACTGCACCAATTTCCCCATTTGGTTTTTCATATCCTCAATTTGAGCAAATTCAAGTTCGTGCAACAAACGACCAATTTCTTGTGTATGTTTGAACGACTCTCTAAAAAAAGAAAAGGAAATGTTTTGGTCTTCTTTCAGATTAGATACTTTTGATTCTAATTCTTGGATTTCAAGATGTAATAGTTGTATGAATTTACTTTTCATTAAATACCTTTTAAATATTGATAGATAATAGTTTAATAATATTGTCTATCATTGTTTGACGCATTACAAATGTAAGAATTAATCGGAAACTGCTATAAACTCGTTCGACAAATTCACAAGATATAACATTTGTGTGCTTCGTGTAATGGATGTATAAAGCCAGCGATAAAAATTGTCGCCTAAATGATTAGGGTTTATGTAGCCTAAATCAATAAAAACATTTTTCCATTCTCCACCCTGCGCTTTATGACATGTAACGGCATAGCCGTATTTGACCTGTAGTGCATTAAAAAAAGGATTGTTTTTTATTTGCCTATACCTACCAGCTTTAGAGCCAATATGAGCGTACTCTTCATTTAAAGCGGCGTAAAACACGTTGCTTTGCTGATATGAAGCACCAGAACTTTCGCTATGCAAAGCATCTAAACAAACTTTCGCTTCAAATTCGAGGTCGTAATTTTTATGATGCAGTGTTACATCACAAAACCTTAAGCCATAAACTTCTTCCTGAGAACGAATACGCAAAACTTCAACAAACTCTCCATTGGCAATAAAATCAACCTTTTCCTCTTCTTTCAACCAAAAATAATTGTTTTTTGTTACCATCAACAAGTCTCCGTTAGATAACTCCTCTTCTCTATAGAGTACACTATTGCGAATACCATTATTAAAAACATTCACATTTTTGTTAGAGCGAGATATAACTATTGTTTCTTCAAATCCATCGCGAGAATAACAAGAAGAAATTTCCTCTATCAAGTCGTTACCAGAAATGCGTCTAACATCTCTAAAATTATCCAACTTTAATTTGGGAGAAATTCGAGTTAATTCATTGCTTAAAGCATTCCTTAGTAAAGTAGCATTATATAGAATTCCCGATTCCTCGGATTGTCTCATAATTTCTGTAAGTGTACTCTCAAAAACATTCAACCCGAAAGATTGCAATTCAGAGCTATCTAACGCAGGGCTTAACTCTTGTTTTACGGGAGGCAACTGGGCTGTATCACCAAGCAAAAGCAATTTACAATTTGAAGCAGAGTATACATATTCAATCAAATCATCTAAGAGACGACCTGTTCCAAAAAAAGAATCTTCCGTAGATGCATTGTTGATCATCGATGCCTCATCTACAATAAACAATGTGTTTTTGTGCAAATTTTCAGTCAAGCTAAAAGAAGCACCCGAATCCGACATGCTTTTTTGACGGTATATTTTTTTGTGAATTGTATATGCAGATTCACCCGAATACATTGAAAAAACTTTAGCCGCTCTTCCCGTTGGAGCTAAAAGAACTGTTTTTTGTTGCAATTGAGTCATTGTTTTTACTAAAGCTCCAATCAGACTTGATTTACCTGTACCAGCATATCCTTTTAAAAGAAATATCTCTTCGGACTTTGGACTAAAAATAAATTCGACTATTTTTGAGATAGCAGTATTTTGATCATTTGTAAGAGAAAAAGGGAAATTACACCTCAGTTTCTCTATGAAATAGCTATTTATCATTTTTTGCATATTATTTTCAGTGTAAAAGTAGTACAATTATCATTCTTTTTCTAAATTTGTAATCTAAATTAGTAAATCCATTCAATAGCAAATAATAAAAAGAAAAAAAGTCCATGAAAGTATTAGTAAAAGTAATTTTAATTGCTGCAATTGGTCTCTTAGTTTTCTTATGCTGGAAAAGCATACAAGGACCTATCGATTTTAAAAAGCAAAGAGAAACTCGCGACAGGGCTGTTATAAGAAGACTTGTAGATATCCGTACAGCGCAAGTAGCTTTTCGTGAAAACAAAGGAGAATATACATCAAGTTTCGATTCTCTGATAAATTTCGTGAAAAATGGAAAAGTTGCTTTATTAGAAAAACACGGAGATTTGACAGAAGTCCAAATGGAAGCTGGGATGACAGAAGCCAAAGCTATGGAAATTATTAGAAGTGGTAATGTCGCTGAAATTAAAAAAGCAGGACTATGGAATGATGAAACAAACGCTCCACAACTTGCCCGCGACTCCATTTATGTTCCTGTTATTGAGAATCGCTTTCCAAACAGAAGAAACTTCGTGGCAGACTCTTTACGTTTCGTTCCATATGGTAATGGAGCTCAATTTGAATTAGCTACAGATACACTAACCACGTCATCAGGTTATACTATTAATGTTTTTGAAGCTAAAACTCCTTACACTACTTATTTAGGAGACTTGAATAAAAACGAGTTAAACTTGCTAATAGAAAACGTCCGCAGCGTGCCTGGAGATAGATACGAAGGTTTAAGAGTAGGCTCAATAACAACAGCAAACAATAACGCAGGTAATTGGGAGTAAACAGTTTGGTATTTTATTTTCCTGCTAATTTAATAACGAAAAAAGAATTAGCTTAGCGAATAAAGAAACTGTAACTCGATTATATAAGCATATGTTTTTAACTGACAATATTGATTTTGCACAATCTGAAAAATATATATTATCCATTCGGTTAATTCCGAATGGATTTTATTTTTCTGTACACTGCCCGACAGATCCTTTAATATTCTATCAAAATAGCATTACATTTAATTCAAAAGAAACTTATCTAAAAAACTTAGAGAAAATTATTTTCGATTATTCATTTTTTACTGAGAGCTTCTTGCAAATTAATATAATTCAAGTAACAGATAAGCTAACATTAGTCCCAAATGAATTTTACGACAAGCGATATGAATCAAACTTGTTAGCTTTTAATTTCCATAGGGTTAACTCACTGGTTTTAAAAAACACGTTGAATCAATTAAATTGCCAGATGATTTGGGAAATAGATGAATCTCACCATAATTTTTTATCTCGTAGCTTAATTAATCCAACATTTAATAGTCACTTATCAATTCTAATTCCCTTTTTTTTTAGGTTGCACGACAAGACCAAATCAGCCCTTTTCTTAAACTTCAATGATGAAGACATGATGGATGTTGTGGCTTTTACTAATGAAAAACTTATTTTAGCAAAAACAATCATTGCCAGAAACACGTTAGAAGAGTGCTTTTTTATTCAAAAAATTAGAGAAGGTATTAAATATGATGCTCAAGATATCCAAATTTTCTTTTCTGGAAATATTGATAATCATATTGAAAGTATTGAAACATTGAAAAAAACTATCGCGAACTTTAACCAGCTTAATATGAATCTTCGAGAAGGTTTAGTCTTTAAACAAAGTGAGATTCCCACAGAAATAGTGCAACAAATATGCGTATAATAGGAGGAAAATATAAATCGAGAAGATTTCAATTACCAAAAAATTTCACTGCAAGGCCTACCACAGATTTTGCAAGAGAAAGTTTGTTTAATATTTTAAATAATAAAGTTGACTGGGAAGAAATAACAGCATTAGATCTTTTCTCTGGCACAGGAAGTATAGCAATAGAATTAGTTTCTCGAGGTTGCAATCAAGTTGTAAGTGTTGAATCAAGTGCAAAAAATCATGCTTTCATCCAGAAGTTGAAAGAGAAATTAGATGCCAATGAGTTAATGACAATAAAAGCAGATGTTTTTACTTTTATCAAATCATGTAAACAGTCATTTGACTTGATTTTTGCAGACCCACCTTATGATTTAAAAGATTTGGATATCATACCAGAAAAAATATTTAAGTATGATTTATTAAAACAAGATGGTATTTTTATTATTGAGCACTCCAAAAAGAATAACTTTTCTGATCATCCATTTTTTACGGAAGAACGCAAATATGGGAATGTGCATTTTTCATTTTTCAAAAAAAGTAACATCCTCAATTCAAGTATTATCCTGTGATTGAGCAGACTTTTTAGTAAGATATTCCGTTACAATATTTTCATTCTCAGAAGTAGACGTGTTTAAAGAATCAATGCGTTGAAATTCTGTTTTGTTCTTAGTAACTTCACTTATCTCTTCTTTAGGTTCAAATGTTTGTTTCACAATCAGATTACTTCCAATTGACAACTTAGTAGATCTCATCCCGTTCATCTTTTGTAATTGAGCAACTGTTGTTTCATTTCTACCTGCAATAGCACCCAGCGTGTCACCTTTCTTTATACGGTAATACTTACTTATTACCTCCCTTTTTGATGCTAAGGAGTTATTATTTTCTGATTTAGTCTCTCCTTTTACAATAGGTTTAGCTGTTTGAGCTACAATTAACCTTTTACCTATTGACAATTTTGTCGATCTCAATCCATTTATTTGTTGTAAACGTGCTACAGAGGTGTTATTACGTCTTGCAATTGCACCAAGTGTATCACCTTTTTTAATTCTATAGTATGTGTTTACAAAATTACCAGCTACAGTCGTATTACTGTTTAAATCAGTGAGTGTTTGTTTACGTTGATTCAAATAGATTGATTTATTATGACCAATTATTTCATTCATGTTACTTACAAATGCATACATGTCCTTAGTAGGTAAAACGAGCGCATAGGTTTTGTGATTCCCAGGAATTTTATCACGTTTAAATTGTGGGTTATATCTTCTGAGACTCTCAAGGGGAATATCCAACACCTCAGCTATTTGCTTAAAATGGATTTCACTTGAAACATGAACCGTGTCGAGGACAAGAAATTCACTTGAAGATTCTTGATGACAAATATTGTGCTCATTGTGATAATTCATTACATAGTTTGCTGCAATAAATGCAGGTACATAACCACGAGTTTCACGTGGTAAGTTGTAATAAATTCCCCAATAATCTTTTTTACCCCCACTTCTTGCAATCGCTTTGTTTACATTTCCTGGTCCACAATTATAAGCAGCAATTACTAAGTTCCAATCTCCATAGATTTGATATAAATCACTCAAGAAGCGTGCAGCAGCTTCAGTAGCTTTATAAGGATCACGACGTTCGTCAACGAGGCTATTAATTTCTAACTGATATTGTTGACCCGTACGCAACATGAATTGCCATAGCCCTGTTGCTCCCATACGAGAAACAGCAGTGGGATTTAGAGCAGACTCAATGACAGGTAAATACTTCAACTCTAAGGGTAGACCATATCTGTCTAAAGCTTGTTCAAACATTGGATAATAGTATTCTCCTAAAGAGAGCATATAGCTTACCAAATCTCTTCGTCGAACAGTATACATTTCTATGTAATTTCGAACTACCGGATTGAAAGATAATTCCATTTCTGTGGGTAGGTTATATAAACGTTCAATATATACTGAATCGCTATATACCACATTTGATCCTTTACTACATTCGTTTTTGGAATCTGAAAAATCTACTTGCCAAGAATGAAGCAATTTGCTCAAATTTATATTCAAATTTTCAGGCACTACTATTGCACTGTCTTGAATCGAACTTTTCTCTATATCCTGAATTTGTGATACTAAAAATATAGAATGGGTTAAAAATAATGCCAATATTAAAAAAGTATTTTTTTTCATTGCTTTATAAGTTTAACAGCCTTAAAAGTGAAAGCTACATTGTACACCAAAACTATTGGCTAAATAATCAGTTTTTTGAATAATAGTTGGTTCTATACGAAAAGATAAATCGGTGCTCATGTCAAAATCAAATAATTGTGCGTCAACATAAGCGTCGACCATTGATAATGCATACATTGCTATAGTACCAATGATACTTAAGTCGCGGTAGCGGCGATAGAAGTCTTTACGACGTTTCAATACAGTTTTAAGCCACTCTTTATCTACCGATTCAGGATCTTGACCATAAGGCAAAAAGTTTTTCCAACTATCCGTTGCAGGATCTTCGTCCATAATGTCTTTAAAGCCGTTTGAGTAGTCTGTATAATATCTTCCGTTCCAAGCTATTGCATAAGAAAATCCTAAAAATCCACCATACACGATGGGAAGTTTCCAATATTTTCTATTATAAATTTGTCCCAAACCTGGAAAGATAGCTGAATAGATAATCGCTTTAGTTGGATTAGGTTTAAAAGTTTTTACTTTGTCATTCAAAAGAAGAGATGTAGTATCATTTACCACAAGCGTTTTTTGAATTTCTGTTGTATCTTGCGGAAGTGACTCAGATATTGGCTTCACTAATGAATCAACTACGATAGTGTCTTGACTATGTGTGAGACTGTCAAACATGATTTGAGGAATAGTATCAGGTACTAACTGTGTATTTTGCTGACTAAACACCAATGTGATATTCATCAAAATGAAACACCATATAATTATAATCCTGAATAACCTCATGTGGCGTTGACTTTTATTTTTTTATTATGTCGAAGATACCAATAATTCGTTCCAAATCTTCGTTAGAATTGAAAGGTATAGTAATCTTTCCTTTACCAGTTTTATTATATTTAAATTCAACAGGGGAATTAAAGAAACGAGACAAATGATTGCGAAGGACATCAAATTCGTCAGATGATCTGGTGGATTTTTGTGATGTAGCTTTATCTTTATTCGCTAATTTTGCTATTTCTGCTTTAACAATGGCTTCAACTTTCCTAACCGATAGATTTTCTTTTATTATTTTATAATACAAATTGAGTTGAACGACAGGATCGGCAACAGTTACCAAAGCACGAGCATGACCCATATCTATTTTCTTGTCTTTTATACCCATTTGAACTTCTGCAGGTAGCTTTAGTAACCTCATGTAATTTGCAATAGTTGCCCTTTTCTTCCCCACCCTTTCGCTTAGTTCTTCTTGGGTTAAAGACTGTGTGTCTATAAGTTTTTGATAAGTAAGTGCAATTTCAATGGCATTTAAGTCTTCACGTTGAATATTTTCAACCAATGCCATTTCCATAACATCTTCGTCTTCTACAGTCTTAACATAAGCCGGAATGGTTTTCAATTGAGCCATCAAAGATGCCCTGTATCGTCTTTCTCCAGCAATAATTTGGAACTGCCCGTCTTCAAGCTCGCGCAAAGTGATTGGTTGAATAACACCTATTTTCTTTATAGATGTAGACAGTTCCTCCATTGTATCATCATCAAAATCTACACGCGGTTGGTCAGGGTTTGGGTTGATTTTATCAAGTGCTATTTCACTAATGTATGACGAACCCTTAGTTTCGTTATCATCCATTGTAATTAGTGCATTTAATCCTCTTCCTAAAGCTTTTTTCTTTGACATTTTGATGTTTTTCTAAAAGTGAACTACAAAGTTATTCATTTTTTTCAATTAGCTCCTTTGCAAGCTGCATATGATTTATTGCTCCACGAGATCCAGCATCATACATCAGTGCAGGCAGCGCATGACTTTGAGACTCGCTTAAGGTAATATTTCTGTGAATTACTGAAGTAAAAACTAACTCTTGAAAATGAAGTTTAACCTCTTCATATATTTGATTATGTAAACGCAAGCGTGCATCATACATTGTCAATATAAAACCCTCTATTTCTAAGGAGGGATTAAGTTTCGATTTTATAATTTTTATTGTGTTGAGGAGTTTGCTTAGACCCTCCAATGCAAAATACTCACATTGCACGGGGATCATTACAGAATCAGCTGCTGTTAAAGCATTCACAGTGATGATACCTAATGATGGAGAGCAATCAATTAAGATATAATCGTATTTTTTTTTGATTCCCTGAAGCAAATCTCGCATTTTGTTCTCTCTGTTCTCAAGCTGAATCATCTCAAGTTCTGCCCCTACCAAATTAATATGAGAAGGAACAATATCGATATTCTCAAATGGTGTTTTAAGAACTATTTCTGAAATTAATTTTTCACCAATCAGTCCTTCATAAAGTGTTTCATGATTTTGCCGAACATTTATGCCCAATCCCGATGAAGCGTTTGCTTGTGGATCTGCATCAACAACCAATACCGATTTATCCAATGCAGCCAATGAAGCTGCTAAATTGATGGTTGTGGTCGTTTTTCCAACGCCTCCTTTCTGATTAGCTAACGCTATTATTTTCCCCATATAAATAAGTTAAACTGTGAATCAGCAAAATAAATAATAAATCGCTTAATTCTGTGTTAATTAAATAGAAGAATGTTCTTTTTGTTGATAACTTGACTCTAAAAAAATATATCATGTTTAGAAAGTATGCTACTATCAAAAAAAATAAAACCGATTGCCAAATAAAGTATTGGTAATCGGTTTCTATTTTTTGATAGAATCTTGTAGTTTCTATTTATTCGCTAATTACTTCAAATGGTATTTCTACTGACACTTCTTTATGAAGTTTTACAGTTGCAACATAGCTGCCAACTTCTTTTACTTGGTCTTTTATGATGATTAGTTTTCTATCAACTTCAAAACCTTTCTTAGCAAGCTCTTCTGCAATTTGAATGTTTGTTACAGAACCAAAGATTGTTCCTGTTGAACTTGTTTTAGCACCAATGGTTAGTGTAGTACCTTCCATTTTGTCAGCCGTAGTTTGAGCTTCGTTTTTCACTTGCTCAATTTTGTGAGCACGTTGTCTCAAGTTTTCAGCCAACACCTTTTTTGCTGACGAAGATGCAATTATAGCCTTTCCTTGCGGAATAAGAAAATTACGTGCATATCCTTCTTTCACAGTCACTACATCGTCCTTGTACCCTAAGGTAAGTATGTCTTCTTTTAATATTACTTCCATTGTTGTTTCCTCCTTTTTTTATTTCATTAAATCGGTTACGTATGGTAGCAAAGCTAAATGACGAGCTCTTTTTACTGCTTGCGCAATACGACGTTGAAATTTTAGTGATGTTCCAGTGATACGACGAGGTAAAATCTTACCTTGTTCATTTAAGAATTTCTTTAAGAATTCCGGATCTTTGTAATCAATGTATTTAATGCCATTCTTTTTGAATCGACAGTATTTTTTCTTTTTAACATCAACAGATACGGGCGTAAGATATCTTATTTCTGATTGTTTTGCCATTGTTTTATTTCCTCCTTTTTTTAAATTAATTTGATTCAGATTCTTTGTTTTCGGAAGATGCTTCTGCTTTCACAGGTGCGTCTTTTTTAGACGAACGATTTCTTCGTCTTTTTTCCGAATACTCAAATGAGAATTTGTCATGCTTAGTTGTCAAAAAGCGAAGTACGCGCTCATCACGACGGAAGTTCACTTCTAATCCAGCAATTACTGTAGCACTTGCATTAAACTCTAACATGCAATAAAAACCTGTCGACTTTTTGTCAATGGGATACGCTAATTTACGCAAGCCCCAACCTTCTTCGTTTATAATTTCGGCCCCTTGGTCCGTTAGGAGGGTTTTGAATTTTTCTACCGCTTCCTTCATCTGTGCATCAGACAAAACGGGAGTCAAAATGAAAACGGTTTCGTAATTATTCATACTAACTTGTTTATGATTGATTATTTAATAAATTTGAGGCGCAAAGATACTGATATTTTCTTATCACAACAAATACATTTGTTTTATTTTCATCCAACAAAACAGAATATCATGATATTATGATTAACTTTGATTATATTGTATCCAAATTAAACAACTTTTCTTCAATTACAGTGTTTTAAATTATTGTAGACATCTTATGGATACGATTCATGTAACACATATTTTTAAATAATGAACAATCTGAAAAATATTAAGAACCAAGTAATGGTTATATTTGGAGCCTCAGGTGATTTAACATACAGGAAACTCATTCCAGCTATTTTCGATTTGTACGAAAATAAACTGCTACCGACTCACTTTGCCGTTTTGGGTGTGAGCAGAAGCAAAATTAGTGATCCGGACTTTAGAGAGAAAATGAAAAAGGGAATAAAGAACTTCTCTCACTATAAATCTGCAGACGACTCCACAATTGACTTATTTCTGTCAAAAGTGTTTTATCTTTCTATGGACACTGGCAATGGAGATGAGTACGGTATACTGAAAAATAGATTAAAGAAAATAGATGAAGAGTTGAAAACCGAGCAAAATTATATTTACTATCTCTCTACACCGCCACAACTCTATTCAAAAATTCCAAAATACTTATATGGTCAAGGGCTTAATTTAGAACGCAAAGGCTTTCGTCGCATCATAATCGAGAAGCCTTTTGGTCACGACCTACAGTCGGCCAAAGACTTAAATGAACAACTACTCGATTTTTTTAAAGAAGAGCAAATCTATCGAATAGACCACTATTTGGGTAAAGAGACAGTGCAAAACCTTATGGTAACACGTTTTGCTAATGGTATTTACGAACCATTGTGGAATAGAAATTACATACAGCACATTGAGGTGACTGCTTCCGAAAGCATTGGAGTTGAAGGCAGAGGAGGCTATTATGACGAAGCAGGAGCGCTGAGAGACATGGTTCAAAACCACCTGATGCAATTGGTTGCACTTATCGCCATGGAACCACCCACAAAAATTAATCCCGAAGCAATCAAGTACGAAAAGATGAAAGTCTTTCAGGCTTTGCACCCGCTATCAGAAAACGACCTCAAAAACAATGTTATACGTGGTCAGTACTCTGCTTCTAATATACGCGGAAAAGCAGCTTTAGGATATAGAGATGAAGAGAGCGTAAGCAAAGATTCCCGTACAGAAACATTTTTTGCTATGAAGTTTTTCATTGACAATTGGCGTTGGGCTGGAGTTCCCTTTTATATACGTACTGGAAAATATTTACCTACCCGTGTATCCGAAATTGTGATCCATTTTAAACCCTCACCTCAACAACTGTTTAATCAAAACGAAGAAAATGACAATCAACTCATTCTACGCATACAACCTGACGAAGGAATATTGCTTAAAACAGGCATGAAAATGCCTGGCAATGGATATGAGGTTAAAACTGTGAACATGGATTTCCATTATTCTGATCTGGACGATCATTATATTCCCGAAGCTTATGAACGACTAATTTTGGATTGTATGATTGGTGATAGCACCCTGTTTATGGATGGTCCTGCTGCAGAAGAGACATGGAAATTTGTGCAACCCATTCTTACATATTGGGAAAACGATAAAACAGCACCTCTCTACGGATATCCAGCAGGTTCTTGGGGACCCGACATAATTGATGAGCTTATCGAAGGGGATAACCAAAAGTGGCGTTATCCATGTAAAAACTTAGCGGACGATGGCATTTATTGCGAATTATAAATTATATATATATACATATGAAAACAAAAATATTTGAGAACCTGAGCGAATTAAACAAAGACTTCACTTTGTGGTTAAAGGAGCTCTTATCTGAAAAAGAAACATTGTCAATAGCACTATCGGGAGGATCTACTCCTAAATCATTATTTAACTATTGGGCAAAAAATCATGCTGATGACATTGATTGGAAAAAAATTAAATTCTTTTGGGGTGACGAGCGTTGTGTTTGGCCAAGTGATGAAGAGAGTAACTACAAAATGACCAAAGATTATTTGTTTGATCACATTGAAGTACCCGCTGAAAATATTTTCAGAATACGTGGAGAAAATGATCCATACAAAGAAGCAAGAAGCTACGAAGAATTGCTACGGAACGAACTTGAAGAAACAAATGAGCTTGGCGTGCCTCAATTTGACATTGTGATGTTAGGTATGGGCGATGATGGACACACAGCTTCCATTTTTCCGCACGAAATGAATATGTGGGACAGTTCAAACTTGTGTGTTGTGGCAACACATCCAGAATCAAGGCAAAGACGTGTCAGTCTCTCTGGACAAACCATTAATGCAGCTAAGCATGTCGTTTTTTTGGTGACGGGAGCAGCAAAAGCAAAAAAAGTAAAAGCAATAATTGAAAATAACGAAGAAGCAAAAAGTAAATACCCGGCAGCTAAGGTAGCACCTTCATCAGGAAATCTGACTTGGTATTTAGATAGTTATGCAGGAAAACTGTTAAAAGAGAAGAAATAAGAAGCTTCAGCAGTTCTTGTCAATGACAATATAATATATGACATTAAATCCCATGTACAATAGTAGTGTGCATGGGATTTTTTATTTTTCGATAATTAGATTATTTTCAAACTCGGCTCCTAAAAGAGAAAACTAATTATCAGCCGCTGCTTATTTTCAAAGTTGACTCATAAGTTTTTCAAAACATTTTCACGGCGGTGAAAATGTTTAAAACTGATGAAAATTGCAAACACCGCGGTGAAAATGTTTTAAAACAGATTTTTTTCATTTTTTTGTCCGAATTCGCTCCATTAATACCATTAAATTCCAAATCTTGATGGATTATTCTCTTTCCAACCTATTAATTCTTCCATCTTAGGTTGCTTTTTCGTGTTTCACACCATTTTTCTAACATTTTTGTTCGAAAAAACGTCATTTAGGCATTTCAAAACATTTTCACCTCGGTAGATTGCGTTTTCATCAGATGAAAGTCTAATTCACTACGGTGGATTTGATTTCCACCTCTTTTTCGGTGATTTTTCTCATGTATTGTAAATTATAAAGTCCTCTTACTTACGAATTGATACTTTTACAATTTTAAATCGCAATAGCAAATTGAGTGTCTATTAAAATCGATTGATTTATAGAAAAAATTAATTACCCAAGAAGCTACCCCCACCATTATATATAAGGTAACCTCTAAAAA
>DEZB01000055.1 GCA_002364735.1 Bacteroidales bacterium UBA3143 | reverse complement strand
TTACTGCAATGTGGGTTAAATAAATGATCTATTTATATATCTAATTGATTAGAGTCTTATGATTAGGTTCAATTTATATCTCATGATAAATGAGTTATTAATTGAACCTTTTTTTGAATAGCTTAGTTGACTCAAATAGAATGAGTTTATAATGTCAATCAAATTGAAGTTGATAGGAGAAAAAAACGGCATACAAATAATATGTATGCCGTTCTTAGAACTTTAAAACTTTAGAATTATTGATATTTACATTATGTGCATTGCCTCTAAAATAATTTTCACCATAAAAAGTACAAAAATCACCCACATTGTGGTTGAAACATGTTTTGTTTTTCCACTTAATGCTTTGAGTAACACAAAAGATAACATTCCGAACACAATGCCTTGAGCAATGCTAAAAGCAAAAGGCATCATGATAATCGTTAAAAATGCTGGCAAAGCTTCAGTCATATCAACAAAGTTAATATCCACGACTGATGTAATCATAAATAATCCGACCATAATTAATGCTGGAGCTGTGGCTGCTGCAGGAACCATTAAAAACAATGGGGCCAAAAACAAGGCAATAGCAAACATGCTCGCTGTGGCTACTGATGTTAAACCAGTGCGTCCACCAGAAGCGACGCCCGAGGCACTTTCAACATAAGAGGTCACAGTACTCGTTCCTAAGACAGCACCAAAGGTTGTACCCAGTGCATCAGCAAAAAGTGCTTTTTTTATTTCTGGAAAATTGCCATCTTTATCTATAAATCCAGCTTTAGTTGCAACACCAATCAATGTCCCGATAGTATCAAATAAATTAACAAACAAGAAAGTGAAAACAACGATCAACATGTCAAGGGTAAAAATATTACTCCATTCAAATTGAGCAAAAATAGGAGCAATGCTGGGAGGTAATGAAACTAATCCGCCTTCTGGCAAATGAACCAATCCGAAAAAAGTAGCAGCTATTGTTGAAATAGCTATACCAATTAGAAATGACCCGTGCACTTTGCGCACATATAATACTGCAGTTACAAGTAAACCAATAACAGCTACCCACACATTTTTATTTGCAAAATCACCCAACGTAAGCATTGTATTTTCGTCTTTCACAATCAATCCTGAGTTTTGCAATCCAATCAGCGCAATAAACAAACCAATTCCTACAGGGATGGCATTTTTGATGCTTTTCGGAATACTTTGTACAATTAATTCGCGCACATTGAAAAACGTGAGAATTATAAAAATAATTCCCTCAATGAAAACAGCTGTTAAAGCCATTTGCCACGAATATCCCAACCCTAAAACTACAGAAAACGCAAAAAAACTGTTTAATCCCATGCCTGGAGCAGCAGCAATTGGTAATCTGGGAATGAAAGCCATTAAAAGCGTTCCGATAACACTTGCTAACGCTGTAGCTGTAAATAAAGCGGCTTTGTCCATTCCAGCAGTCCCCAAAATATTTGGATTTACTACCAAAATATATGACATCGTTAGAAATGTAATGATACCCGCAATTATTTCCGTTCGTACATTAGTACCGTGATCTTTTAGTTTAAAATATTTTTCAATCATCTTTCTAATTGATTTTATTTAATTAAAAATTCCATTTCATTGCAAGAGTTGGACATATATACGCCTTGTTACTACCAGCAAAGTTGCTACTAACTTCCACCTCACTTCCAAGAGATAGATTAGATGTAGCGTTATACCAAATTTGAGGTTCAGCAAGAAAGACAACTTTCTTGTCTGAACCTGCGTTCAACTTGTTTTTGTTCTCCGTCCAAAAATCGGCGAAACCACTTAAAGTGATTTTGTTATTCGCAAAATTTGCCACCCACGTTAATGTCCATTGCACATCATGACTTCCTTCTTTAAAAGCATTATATTTGTAGGCTATGTAAGTTTCCATAAATGCATTTCCCAGTTGAAATGGATAGGATAATCCCGCTAAATAAGCATTTTCAATAGAATAGCCACCCAGATTATCACCAATTTCAAAAAGTCCCAAACCACCATTGTATTCAATATGGGGCAATAGCGGAAAATCATTAATCTTAAAATTGCGGGCTATTTCAGTATACATTAATCCTACATTTCCAGCCGATAAATTAAAATCAGCATCTACGAACATAAATGTAGAACCCCACTTATCGGGTTTAAACATCTCAAAAGTAGCTGTAAAGTAGTTTTTATCGAAAGTATCATCACCATGTATGGAACTTCTTGGATCAAAGTGAAGTTGCAAATTTTGGGCTTGTAAAGAAAAGGTACACAATAGGACAAAGTAGAAAATAGTTTTACGATACATTGTAGTTAAATATTAAAGTGAAAAAATAAGGCGCAAAGATAATATTTTCTTGCAAAAAATTTATGAAGGTGTTATTAAAAGGAAAGAATAAAATTTCAATGTTGGAATGTTGGCTGATTCTTTTTATTAAGGTAGCTACGCATTAACTTAAATTAGCTAATCGGGGAGAGGTGAATTAACTATAATGCCTATGTTTGTTGCCTAAATGAATTACAAACTATTTTAAAATGATCTTATTATGAAAAAACTAGTTACAATTCTAACTCTATTCTGCTGTTTTTCTATTATTATGCACGCTCAAAGGAAAACCGGCACGTATGGGCTGCAAGTTGAAACGGGCTATGGCTTTAAATTTGGAGGAGAATCATTTGGATATTCGCCAAGCGGTTCGGAGTATGGTGAGGGTGGCTATGGTGGGGGTAGCTATTGGGATCTAAGTCATGAAGGATGGAACATTGCTGTTTCGCCAGGATATCATGTTACTGACAAGCTTTTCGCAGGTGCTGGAGTGGGCTTATATAATTACAGCGGCAGCATAACTTCAGAATTAATGGACTTAAAAAGTAGCTTTCTTTCCATTCCTATATATGCACATGGAATGTGGAAATTTAAGGGTAGTCAGGAACCTTCTTTCTTTGTTTCACTTAAAGCTGGATATGGCATTATATCAAAAAGCATGTACCCAGTGAAGGGTGTTGCTGAACTCGAAAGTATTGAAAGCACCTTTTCTGGTGGTTTGTATGCTTCTCCTTCCATTGGATTTATGTACCCTATAAATAATATACACAGCATCTCTTTATTAGTTTCTTATGATATTCAACAATATAAGGAAGAACGTGAGGATAAAGCAACAAATATCATGATAGGAAAAAATGATGATAGCATTTATACTCTTGGCGTAAAGATAGGTTGGGCGTTTTAATCCTGATTGTCTCAGGTTCTATCAATCCTTTCCTCTCAAGAGTTTTTTGATAAACTTCATGCAGTTAACTAAAATTGGCTAATCGGGGGGGGTAAATTTAACAATAATAACTATGTTTGAGGCCTGAATAAATTATAAACTCAATAAAAACAATCTTATTATGAAAAAATTATTCACAATCCTAACATTGTTATGTTGTTTTACTTTTGCCACACAGGCTCAAAGCAAATCGGGAACATTTGGATTGCAAGCCGAAACGGGGTATGCCTTTACTTTATCCGACGGCTATCCCGAATATAATCATGAAGCATTTAATATTGCTCTGTCTTCTGGTTATCATGTTACAAATAAACTCTTTGCGGGCGTAGGTGTGGCTTTGTATGATTACCGTTACAGCAAATTGATTACCAATGTTTATGGTAGTAACGATGGTCCTTTAGAAATCAATAGCAACTTCATATCCATTCCTATATATGCGCATGGAATGTGGAGATTTGGAAGAGTGGGTAATCCTGGATTATTTGTTTCGCTAAAAGCAGGTTACGGTATCATTTCTAAATCTATGAACCCGATAACAGGGCAAGGTGCGACTGATGACGTAATGTATGACTATTCGGGCGGTTTATATTTATCACCTTCTTTGGGATATATGTATCCTATCAATGAAAAACACGCTATTTCATTGTCGGTATCTTATGACCATCAAGACTACTCAACCACTGTTAAAACAAATGAAAGAAATTACAAAAGCGATAAAACCAATTCAACCCTTGCTGTGAAAGTGGGTTGGGCATTTTAATGTTGCACCGCTCGCGCCGATTTGTAATCGGTGTGTTGCAAAGCAAAAGAGTTATTCGCTAAAGCGACACACGCAATGCAAATGCGAGCGAGCGGAGAACCACACGATGCAATCGTGCGGTAGCGAAGAAAGAAAAATCAGTATAGCGTATTATTCTATCATTTATCTTCATGAAGAAACTCACAACATTCTGGCTACTGTTCTTGTGCATGGCGATTCTACCCATTTTTGCTCAACGCCACACCGTTAGCGGATACATCACCGATAGTGCCAACGGTGAAACCCTTATTTCTGCCACTGTTTTCGATGCAAGTTTTAAGAAAGGAGCAACCACCAATAACTTTGGTTACTATTCGCTGACCTTGCCTGCTGGCAATGTTACGCTTGAGTATTCCTATATTGGGTACAAAACGTTTAGACAAGATTTTATCTTGCAGGGTGACACGGTGCTAAACATTCACTTAGATCAAGACAATTTGTTGGAGGAAGTGACCGTGATTGGCAATCGGAAGGAAGGGTGGGTGAAAGGTTCGCAGATGAGTGCTGTGGAGATACCCATCAATCAGATTAAAAATATTCCGACCCTGTTTGGAGAGAACGACTTGATTAAAGCTTTGCAGTTGTTGCCAGGCGTACAATCTGGCACAGAAGGTTCGGCAGGATTGTATGTGCGGGGTGGGGGACCCGATGAAAATTTGCTTTTGCTGGATGGAGTTCCCTTATACAATGTGAACCACATGTTGGGTTTCTTCTCTGTTTTCAACAGCGATGCACTAAAAAATGTGACACTCTATAAAGGAAGTTTCCCTGCACGGTTTGGTGGACGACTTTCGTCTGTAGTTGATGTGCAGATGAAAGACGGAGACAATAAAAAAATAAGTGGCACAGCAAGCATTGGGTTGATTTCGTCGAAAGTTCAGGTGGAAGGTCCCATCATAAACGAGAAAACTACATTCAATGTATCGTTGCGACGCACTTACCTCGATGTATTGGCTCAACCAATTATTAAATTATCGCAAGGCAGTGACAACGGAGGCATTAGCAGTGCAGGTTATTACTTTTACGATATGAACGCCAAGTTCACCCACAAGCTATCTGATAAAGACAAACTATACCTGAGCACCTATTTGGGCGACGATGCCATTTATATGAAGAATCAAGACAAAAATGTGTATGGAGGCAATTACGAATCAAAAGATTATACAAAACTCAATTGGGGATGGGGCAATGCTATTGCTGCTCTGCGTTGGAATCGTATTCTGAACAACAAACTGTTTATGAACACCACCGCTTCCTTCACACGCTACAGGTCGGCTATGACCAACAGTTACGAAAGTAATACTTGGTATTATTATGATAAGGAAGAAGTCCATACAAGTGAAGAGTCACGGCTGACTTACAATTCAGGAATACAGGACTGGACAGTGAAGACTGATTTTGATTTTTCGCGCAACGTAAATCACGACATCAAATTCGGTACAGCTTTCACGTATCATACATTTACGCCCGATGTTACCTCCCTCAAAGTAATAGATTCGGAACAGACAGACCAGAATATTGATACAGTAAGTGGAAGTCCCAAAGTGTATGCTCACGAAATAACTGCTTATCTCGAAGACAATATCTCCTTGGGAAGAATGCTGAAACTCAATTTGGGAATGCACTTCTCTTCATTCAATGTGCAAAACAGCAACTATTTTTCATTACAACCACGAGTTGGACTGCGGGTGTTGCTCAATGACAACTTGTCACTGAAAGCTGGATATGCCGCCATGAGTCAAAACATTCATATGCTTTCCAATAACAACATCAGCATGCCTACTGATTTGTGGGTGCCTGCCACATCCAAGATTAAACCAATGAAATCGCATCAGTATGCTGTTGGTGCATTCTATTCCCTGAAAGATATAGCCAACTTCTCTGTGGAAGGGTATTACAAAACGATGGACAACCTGTTGGAATATAAAGACGGTGCATCCTTTATGGGTGCTTCCACCAACTGGGAGGACAAGGTGAGTCTGGGGCGGGGCATTGCTTATGGTATCGAACTGTTGGCACAACGCTCGTTTGGCAAAACAACTGGATGGGTGGGTTACACATGGTCTAAATCGGATAGGATATTTGACCGTCCAGGCAATGTGATCAACAATGGAAAATGGTTTCCTGCAAAGTATGATAGAAGACACGACTTCAATATTACCGCTACCCACAAGTTCTCTGAAAAGATAGATGTGTCTGCTTCGTGGGTCTTTAGTACAGGTAATACGGCAACTCTTGCTTTTCATGAATATGCGGCAGTCAACTCTCCGAGCTACAGGCATGAATATTTCTTTCCTGGCAGCCATTCTTATGTGGAGGCACGAAATAATTTCAGATATAGTAGTTATCATCGATTGGACTTGGGGATAAACTTCCACAAAAAGACCAAACGAGGCAACTTGCGCACTTGGAATGTCAGCATCTTCAATGCGTACAGTCAGCTAAATCCTTTTTACATATATGTCTCGGAGGATATCATCTATAATCCTGCAACAGACGAACGCGAAAGAAAGAACGAGTTGATACAATCTACGCTCTTTCCGATTATCCCATCAGTAAGCTACATCATTAAATTTTAATGCGATGAAACGACATATATCCATACTGCTATTATTCATTCTCATTAGTTGTTTTATATCCTGCGAAAAGACCATCGAATTTAAAGGAACTGTTACCGATCCGCTTTTGGTGTTGAACAGTGTTCTTACTCCCGATTCAGTTGTTTCCATACACCTTTCGCAAAGCCGTTTCTATCTTGGGGAGATAGCACCATTTAAACATATAACGGATGCAACGGTTTCTGTGTTTGTAAACGGCAGTTTGAAAGAACAACTCACTTATGATGCAGAAGGAATATACAAAGGGACTTATTTCCCAAAAGCGGGTGACGAAATAAAGATTGAAGTGAAAGCCGACGGCTACGACCTTGTCAAATCGCAAACAGTAATTCCGCACGCATCAAACATAGTGAGCGATTCTACCGTTACCATTATAGAAAAGGAATACGTCAGTCCTGCTCAAACAAACACAACGTATATCAGTAGGGAACGAAACATGCAAGTGCAATTGAAATTAAAGGATAATATCAATGAAGAAAACTACTATTATATAAAAGCCACACAAAACTTTTACCGCAAAGATGAGTTGGTGATGAATAGAATTATAGAACTGAACCTCAGTGAAGTGTTGAAGAACAATATAACAGATGGCGGGAATATCTTTGATGAGATTTTTGGAGAGGGTGGCAATACGAACAGAACGGATAATCTGTTTTCAGATTTTTATATAAACGGTAAAGAGATTTTATTCAATTTCTCATTCTCCGATCTATTAGAATCCATTAAATATGTGAACGGAGAGATAACAGACGACGGGAATGATGATAAAGAAGCGACAGTGGAGTACATCATAGAAATTGGAGCGTTCTCAAAGGATATGTATCAGTATGTGATTTCGGGCAATGAAGCAGCCAACTCTAAGGATGTCCCATTTACAGAACCTGTTCAGGTGCATTCCAATATTGAAAATGGTATTGGTATTCTTGGAGCTTTCAATAGTTATCGGTTTGTGTCGCGATTTGAAACGAAGTATTTTCCTTATTATGGGGGGAGGTGATGGATGTATATAGTGTAAAATAATTCAATCTATGAGTCCGCTCCGAAAACCCTCAATTGCTGATTATTAGTCTTTTTCTGCCCTTTGTCTCTGAAGGGAAAAGCTTAATAATCAAGTCTCTGCCAAAGTCCCCTTTAGGGGATTTAGGAGCGGAAATAAGTGAGATTCACTTTTAGAAGTAGACTCTTCAATTAAACAGTTACTTAGTGTTCACTTTTAAATAAAACAACAATGAAAAAAGCAATCATATTTTCTCTCCTTCTATTCCTGTCCACAGGAATAATACATGCACAATCTAATACCACTGGTTTTTTAATAGACCTTTCTGTAGGCGGGGTAAAACTAAATTCCTCGGCTTATAATATTGGATTATTGACAATAACTCCCTACTATAAGCCAACAGATAATTTGTCTATTGGGGTTGGTACAGGACTCTTGATGTTGGGTGATAATAATATTGAAAGGGTTGGCATGCCTATCTTTGCCTATGGACGATGGGACTTTCTGACTAACAAAAGAATCACCCCTTTTATATCGGGCAGGGCTGGATATGGAATCATTACTGAAAAAGACAAACACACGTATGTGATGATTGATGAAAACGGGAAGATGACAAGAGGTGAAGTTGACAAGTCGTACAGCGGAGGATTGTTTGGTTCGTTCTCGGCAGGCTTCCTTTATCATTTGCGCAATGGCAGGGCATGGTCTTTTGCTTTAGGACCCAAGTTTCAGAAAATGACAGCAAAAGATAACATTGGTAATGAACCTGATTTCCAAAGCAACTACAATAATTTGAGTTTATCATTGGATGTAGGGTTTGTGTTTTAGGAATAGCTTTTCGCATATTCGCATACTTCGCCGTCTTTTCTGTAACCTTTCTCCTCTTCATGTTGTCAAACAAGAAATAAAATACACAATCCACAACTTTATGAAGCACTTTACACTCTCTTTTGCATTCATTCTCTCCATCTCATTTTCCATTCAAGCACAATTGAAAGGAACCCTAATTGATCAAGACCAACAACCAATAGAGTTTGCCAATGTAGCTCTCTACTCATTGCCCGATTCGATAATGATAACAGGCACGGTGAGTGATGAAAAAGGAGGCTTCTCTTTGAATGGAAACGGCACAGACAATGCATTTTTGAAGGTCTCTTTTATTGGTTACGAAACGCAGATTGTTCCTGCAATGAGGGAGCAAACTATTGTGATGAGAGCAGAAGCTTCTCAATTGGGCGAAGTGGTTGTTTCGGGCAGTAGAAAGATTTTCAAATTAGACAATGGAGGTATTGTAGCTGCCGTGAAAAACACTGTGCTCGAAACCCTAACCAATGCCAACGAGGTGATTGCTCAAATGCCTTTCTTGAGCGGAAAGGATGGCAACTTTACTGTATTCGGAAAAGGAACGCCCATTATCTATATCAACAACCGATTGGTGCAGGACAACAACGAGTTGGAGCAACTCTCTCCATCTGACATCAAAGATGTGCGAGTAATTACATCTCCTGGTGCAGCTTACGATGCCACAGTGAAAGCAGTTATCAAAATTACGACAGAGAAACCCGTTGGCGAAGGGATGAGTGGAATGCTTTATGCCCGCGGTCAACAAGCAAGTATTTTTTCGGGAGGGGAGTATGCAAATCTTAATTATCGCACAGGTGCATGGGACATTTTTGGTTCTGCTTTTTACAATCATCAATACTTTAAAACTGATTTTGATGCCACCCAGCGCATGTTTCACGAAGATAATGAGCATCAACAGGTGTATAAAGCTAATGAACAAAACGGATATAAAAGTCTTAATTCTGTAGTTGGCTTGAACTTCAATCCCAATGCCAATCATTCAGCTGGAATTCGTTATAACAACAACTATACAAAATGGAAGGGCGATTACACAAATGATATTATCTACACTGCGCCAGGTGTTTCAGATGAAATGCGACAATACTCTACATCAGACAACCCCAGAAACATCCATAGCCTCAATGGTTACTATAACGGAGAGTTGAGTGAGAAGGTATCTGTCAACTTCAACACCGATATCGTAAGTGGCAATGAAAAGGATAATATGGATTCATACATCGAAGAGACCCCTAAAGAAATTTTGAAGACAAGGGGCGAAAGAGACTTCACACTTTATGCCATGAAAGGAATAGTATCATACAACTTGGGAAAGGCTGTGTTGGATATGGGTGCAGAATATTCTTATACACGTGTATTGCAATCCTACAACATCAACAATGAAGACTTGGGAATTGACAACACAAACGATAAAGCCCTTCAAAACAGAAGTGCGTTATTTGCAACCTACCAAACACAATTTGGCCAAATGGGATTGAATGCAGGATTACGCTATGAGAATATTGTGCTCGATTATTATGAAAGTGAGCTAAAGAATGACGAACAATCGAAACGATACAATCAACTCTTCCCCAATATCTCCTTGTCGTATGCCAATGATGACATTCAAACAGTTGTTGGATACGAACGAAGTGTGCGTTATCCTTCCTACAATCAGTTGCGAAGCAACATACAATACAGTTCGCCTTTTGTTTACGAAAGCGGGAATCCATTGTTGCAACCTCAAATTGAAAATCAATTTTCAGTGATGTTCTCTTGGCAAAACTTGCAAGGTATGGCCGGTTATTCCATTATTGAAGATGCTATGCAATCCATTCCCCAACAGTTTAAAGACAAAGGCATTATTTTGCTAAGAGATGAAAATGTTAAACGCAGTCGCAATACCAATTTCGGACTATCCTATTCTCCCAACTTTGGTGTGTGGCGTCCACAATTTGAAGCTGGTGCAATGTGGCAGTGGCTAAAGCTCGATGAAGTGGATAGTGATTATAGCAAACCCATTGGGAGTGCAAAATGGCTCAACACCTTCTCGTTGCCACAAAAATGGACTTTGCGAGTTAATGCTTCGGGTCGCACATCAGGACATAGTGGTGTAGCATATATGCAGCCTTCTTGGGGTATAGATTTAATGGTTACGAAACGACTTATGAAAGATAAACTTTCAATCAACCTCACTGCAAACGATATCTTTAAGACCAATACAAACAAATGGGAAATGGATTATGGAAAGGTTAATATGTTGTATGACAAAAATATAGACTCTAGACATCTTTCATTAACTGTTAGCTATCGATTCAATTCTACTACGGATAAATACAAAGGGCAACAGGCGAGTGGGGAGGTGGATAGGTTGTGATCCTTTGTTTGCAATGCAAAGCAATTACTCCACAGAGCTTACGAATAACAAATGCTCGCGAACCAAATAAACTCTTTCGCTAATGCGACACACATATAGCAAATTAGAAACATCAATCTTGCGCCCTTTTCAGGGCTTAACTAACAGGTTACGACACGACGTGGGGCGATGCCCCACGCTATTATCTTACGCTCTTTCAGAGCTATCCCGTTTTCAAAATCAAACTTATTATAATGATATTGCACAACTTTAAGAAACGGATGGTTAGGGCAAAGCTCTAAAAGACAATAGCACTGGGCATCGCCCAGTGTTAAAGTGGGATGGTGACATTAAGCTCTGAAAGAGCGTAAGATTGTTTTAGTTGATTCCACTCGTTTTATTTGATTGATAACGAAAAGACAAAAGATATTCTTATCCGAATGTTGTTCATCTTAAAATAAAAATCTACATTTACATCATTAAACATAACAGCAATAATTTCAACTTTTCTGTAACCCTTCCCCTCAACATGTTGTCTTATATAAAATGAACATTCAAACGTAAAACAATATGAAATACTTAATACTCACTTTTGCATTCATCCTCTTCTTCTCCTTTTCCATTCAAGCACAATTGAAAGGAACCCTCATTGATGAGAACCAACAACCAATTGAGTTTGCCAATGTAGCACTCTACTCATTGCCCGATTCGATAATGATAACAGGCACGGTGAGTGATGAAAAGGGAAACTTCACTTTGAATTTGAATGGGAATGGCACAGACAATGCATTTCTCAAAGTCTCATTTATAGGATACGAAACACAGATTGTACCTGCAATGAAGGAGCAAACTATTGTTTTGAAAGCAGAGTCATTTACATTAGGCGAAGTGTTGATTAAAGGAGATTTACCCAAAATACGCTTGAGAAACGATGCCTTGGTTACTACGGTGCAAAACTCAGTGTTGAGCAAAGCGGGAACAGCCAATGATGTGCTAAAGAGACTTCCCTCCATCACGGGTAAGGATGGAGAGTTTTCTGTTTTTGGAAAAGGACAAGCCAAAATTTATATCAATAACCGCGAAATGCGCGATGTGTCGGAGTTGGACATTCTTAATTCGGCAGATATAAAAGAGGTGGAGATTGTAAATAATCCTGGAGCACGGTATGATGCTTCGGTAAAAGCAGTTATTAGAATCTACACTTTACGCAAAGTAGGTGATGGGTTCAGTTTTGATGTGCGGTCAAGTTATTTTCAATCGCAGAACACCGATTTAACTGAACAACTCAATGTGAATTATCGCCAAAATGGTTGGGATATATTCGGAACATTCATTTACAATCGGAATGCGTCAATCCAAGACAGCAAAATGACCCAGAACACGTATGTTGACACTCTTTGGATACAAGAGAATGATATGTATTCAGATCGTTTATCGCATACGCTCACAGGGATTGCAGGAGTGAATTATGAAATTTCTCCGAAACAATATATAGGAATGAAATATACGCACACAGCTTTTCCAAGCTTTAACTCGCTAACTGAACTCAATAGTACAGTGCTTGCGGATGGAGTTTTCTATGATAAATGGAATAGTGTAGAAGAAACAAAGACCAGTCATAAACCCTCACATCGCTTAAATGCATATTACAATGGAAGCTTTGGCGATTTAAAACTCGATTTCAATACCGATTTTTATAAAGGAACTGCAATCTCAAAATCCTTTGTTACAGAAACAAGTCAGGAGTATGATAACCGTGAAGTAAAGTCTGAAAATCGTGTGGATAATCAACTTATAGCTGCAAAACTGGCGCTTTCTTACCCCCTTTTTGGAGGAAAACTGTCGGCAGGAAGTGAGTTTATTGACACAGACCGCAAAGATGAATATACTAATAATCAAAAAATTGTTCCTTCGTCCAACACCAATATCAAGGAACAAAACAGTAGCTTCTTTGTTGAATATTCACATCCCACACCCATTGGTCAACTTGGTGCGGGATTACGCTATGAAAACGTTCAATCTGATTACTTCGATAACGACTTGAAAATTGACGAACAAAGTAGGCGATACGATCAATGGTTTCCGAATGTTTCTTTGGCAACATCATTGAGAGAAGTGAATTTGCAACTAAGCTATACGGCAAAAACTAAACGTCCAACCTACCGTCAACTAAGCAGCAATGTCTTTTATGGCAATCGCTTTACGTTGCAAACTGGAAATCCCTTTCTGAAACCTGCAACTATTCACGATATAACCTTGGTAAGCACTTGGAAGTTTCTGCAACTAATGGCGAGCTACAAAAACGAAAAGAATACTGTCATCTATTGGGCTGAGCAGTTGGAGGAAAACCCAGCAGTTACTCTGCTTGCCTATCGCAATTTGGAGAAACTTCCCAGCTTTTCAGCATTCCTTACAGCATCACCCACTTTCGGCATTTGGTCGCCACAGGCAAGTGTGGGTTTCATCAAGCAAAAGCTGATCATTACAACCAATAAAATCCCCATTGTTTTGAACAAACCAATGCCCATAGCCTCACTCAACAACTCTTTTTCGTTACCAATGAATGTTCTATTGTCACTCGACATGAGTTTTCAAGGCAAAGGGAATTATCAAAATGTATATTTAAGTGAGAATATATCTGTTGTGAATATTGGCCTTACAAAGTCTTTCTTAAACGATCAACTGCAAGTGTCACTAAAAGGACACGATCTTTTCAGAGGGCATAAAGATGCAAACCTTCTATACAACCATCAAATGGATTTGTATCAACTCAATCAATATGATAGTCGTGAAGTTGAGTTGACGGTGCGCTATAAGTTTAATTCTGCAAAAAGCAAGTATAAAGGTACGGGCGCGGGGCAAAAGGAAATAAATCGATTGTAGAGATTGTGGCAACACATCTAACAAATTAGAGACATCAATCTTGCGCCCTTTCAGGGCTTAACTAAGAGATTACCACACGAGGTGGGGCGATGCCCCACGCTACTGTCTTACGCTCTTTCAGAGCTAATCCGCATTCAAAAAACAGACCTATTATAATGATATTGCATAGCTTTAAGAAACGAATGGATAGGGCAAAGCCCTAAAAGACAATAGCACTGGGCATCGCCCAGTGTAATAGTGAAATGCTGAATTGAAAGAGCGCAAGATTGTTTTAGTTGATTCCGCTCGTTTATTTGATTGGTAACGAAAAGACAAAAGATATTCTTATCCGAATGTTGTTCATCTTAAAATAAGAACCTACATTTACATCATTAAACATAGCAACAAAAATTTAAATTACAAAAAGATGAAAAGTCCATTCAAAAAGATAGTATTTATTACTATTCAGGTTTTAATTGTGACATTAGTATTGTCTTGCACAAAAAATGAAGATCCTAATCTCGAAGAAGTAGCGCACGGAAAATTTTGGGGAGAAATTGGACCAGACAGTTATAACCTTGTAAATGATAATTCAAATCATAGAATGCAGACAACTCATTTTGACGGGAAGAACTATCAATTCAAATTTGCTGTTTATGATTCAAGTAACCCATTAGGTAATGTTATCAAAACCGATACTGAACTAACCGTAAATTTGACAGATGCACTAAACTCAAAGTCATACGTTACATTTGAAACATACGCCGATATAAAAGACTACTCCAAAGACTGGATTCATCTGTACTATTATAAACTAAGAGGCAATGATGAAGATAAGAGAGTATATACTACAGTAAAAAAGAAACTCTCAATTGAATTAAACATATCATCCATCGAATACATGGACTTAAAAGTTCCTTCCTTAAAAGGGAATATGAAGGGCTATCTATATAATGTGGAAAACTCAAAAGATAGCATTTATATAAAAGCAAATTTTATTACACAGGCATCATATTAATGTTGAGGTTAGTTTCAATCTTCATTTCATTGAGTTTACTTTACTATCCGCTTGCGCCGATTTGCAACATTTCGACTTCGCTCAATACCGTCGGTGTGTTGCGTGGAAATCAAAAACTCCCCTCACTCAACTTAACAATATTTAGCAAAACGAGGGGGGGGATTTAATTATTATAACTATGTTTGAGGTCTAAACAAACAAACGGTTCTCCGCTCACGCCGATTTGCAATACTTCGACAGGCTCAGTAACCGTCGGTGTGTTGCGTAGGCAAAAAAGAACAAATAAACTCTTTCGCTAATGCGACACACGCATTATAAATGCGCGCAAGCAAATTAAAAACAATCTACTTATGAAAAAAGCACTCTTATTATTAATGATTGGCTGTATATTTACAGCTTGTAGCACAGATGATATTGTCGATTCTGAAATCGATAGTGAGGATGATGTAAAAGAACTCAGAATTTCTGCTCCTAATTTTGTAACAACAGACAAACTCGATTATGACTTTGAGATTGTAGATGGTAATGGAGACTATGAAATAAGCGCAAAAGAAGAAGATGCAATTAAAGTCACTATAGTGGGAAATAAAGTAACAGTGCATTTACTCAATCGACATTCGTATGTAACAGTTTCAGATAAAAGCGACCAAAGTGTTTCTTTTACGATTGAATCTACAGCTAAAGAACTTGTTCCAACAGCAAATACTTTATTGCTACCCAAAGATAGTACATATACAATGAATATTGAATTTGGAGTGGGCGGATATCAAATTGAGACCCTACAAGGAACTTCGGCAGGAGCAGTGGTGACACAAGATGATTTTATAAAAGTAACTGCCAACAAGATTGGAAACACTTACATCAAAATTAAAGATAGAAGAGGTTCTACTTCTCCCCTCACTGTGATAGTACCTTCGTTTTATGATTTGAAGGATGAAAACCTTAAGATAACTACAATAAATGACCAACGAGTTTCTATTACAATAAAGACAAGCAAGGCAGACTGGACTTTTGAGCACATGCCTACATCTTCTCTATTAAAGGATGCAGGATTAATTTCTAAAGGTAGTTATGAAGGGGAGTATGACATTCTTCAATTTGATACAAACAAAGATGATTTGAAAGGGAGTACGACTATATACTTGAAAGATTCGTTGGGAAATAGAGTTTTTGTAACAGTTGAAATAAAATAAGGGAGCAAAGCTGTAACTTCCGCTTGCGCTGATTGCAATCTGTGTGATGTTTACCTTTAGAAGTAAAACAACATTTTCGATAAAGCAACACACGCATTAAGTGGGGCAAGCGAGATAATACCGAGTCTGTGTTAGAAATAGGCATTGATAAATAGTGTAGTATATTTCAAAATAGGAAGCAGTATATTTCAAAGTTGAATGTCGTATATTTCAAAGTTGAACGTCCTATATTTCAAAATTAGATCTTTGATATTTCAAAATTGATGGTGGTATATTTCAAAATTAAATTATCTTTGTTATTCATTACAATGACATAAATCTGCTTCAAATGATGTTACAAAGAAAAATAATTTCCGCTATTAATCTTTTAGTTGATAAATACCCTATAATTGCAGTTACAGGTCCGAGACAATCAGGTAAAACTACACTGCTAAAATATATGTTCCCAGAGTATCGCTATGTTAGTTTGGAAAACCCTGATATTAGAAGCTTTGCTACAACCGACCCAAATGGTTTTCTAAAAGAATACTCAGAATACGTTATTTTTGATGAAGTTCAGCGTGTTCCTATCTTATTCTCGTATCTACAAACAAAAGTAGATGAAAGTAAATTGATGGGGCAATTTATATTATCTGGTTCACAAAACTTCCATCTTGTCGAAAATATTACACAAAGCTTAGCAGGTCGTGTTGCTATATTTAAGCTTTTTCCTTTCGACTTACAGGAGTTAAATGGGTCACGTTTGCTACAAGAAAACTATATGGAAAACTTAATTAAAGGGTTTTATCCTGCTATTTTCGATAGAGAAATTCCCTCAAAGATATTTTATTCAAATTATGTTCAAACATACATTCAGCGAGATGTAAGTGAGCTTATCGCTATCAAAGATATGAGGCTGTTTCAAAACTTTCTCTCTTTATGTGCTACACGTTCAGGACAATTATTAAATTTAAGTTCACTTGCCAAACAATGTGGAATAACACAACCGACAGCAAAGGCATGGTTATCTGCCTTAGAAAGTAGCTATATCCTGTTTTTGCTTCCTCCATATTATAAAAACTTCTCAAAACGAATCGTTAAGACACCCAAACTTTATTTCTACGACACAGGCTTGCTTTGCTATCTGCTAAAAATTGATGATGTTGAGCAAATTCAATTATCAGATTTCAAAGGTAGCCTTTTTGAGAATATGATGATTGCAGAATATGTAAAAAGGATGCATCATTGCAATCAATTGAACGATATTTGGTTTTGGCGTGATGTTGCAGGAAATGAGGTTGATTTAATAATTCAATCGGGACAAACACAAGAAGCTATAGAGTTTAAAGCTACCCAAACTATTATGCCAAACTTGTTCAAGGGGCTTAATTTCTACGAGAAGATATCGGAGAAAACGAACTTAAATAAATATCTTGTGTATGGCGGGCATGAATCTCAAACGCGAACTGCGGCAACTGTTGTTTCATGGAAGAAGTTTGGAGAGAAGTTGATTTAGTGGTTTTCAAGTTACACATCTTAGTCATGTTTTTAGCTTTATATAGATCTATAGCGATGAATTTGGATAACACAATCTTACTAAGTATTTTAATAAATTTATCGTGTATCGCGATATGCAATATGTTCTGAAATTCTCAACTTGCGCTGATTTGCAATCGGCTTGCCTTGTGAAATATAATATAATTTAACAGGATGAATTTTGCGTAAGCAAAAGATTTATTGCAAAAAGCGACACACACATTGCATAAATGCGCACCAACGTGATGTCAGCAAGAAACTGCAATTAGACATGTCCACGATAATGATCAACTCTCCTTTGATTTTGAATTATGAATATTAAACACAAACCTGTCAGATTTTGCACAGATAACAAGATTAATCAGCTTAAGCGTGCAGGGAATGGCTGTATTTGCTTAATAAACAATAAAATAAGAGATTGATGTTAACGAAAGGGTACAATCTCTATCTATAATGTAAGTTTTGCCCCTACAAAAGTAGGAACATGTACATGGAGTAGCCTCCGTAGTCTACAGAAGAGAAAACTTGTTAAAGGAACAACTTCTGTAGTCTACGGAAGAGAAAACTTGTTAAGGGAGCAGCTTCTGTAGTCTACGGAAGAGAAAACTTGTTAAGGGAACAGCTTCTGTAGACTACGAAAGCATAAACTTGTTCAAGGAGTTAGTTCTGTACCTTCATACTATTAATCACTTCCCTAATATTGATCTTTTTACCTTACAAAAATGATGTGCAATCGGTCAAAGTGAGTTTGGTAGTCTCATAAAGCAATAGATATGCAAATATGTTTTATATTTGTAGTTTATATTTCGGTATACAAATAAGAACAACAAAATAATATATGGAAGAAGAACTCATAATTCCCTCTGGAAATGAAAGTAAGGATGAAAGATATAATTCGTTATATCCTCAAATTTGTTCAATGATAGATGGTGAAACTGATATTATTGCAAATTTAGCCAATGTTACGGCAGCATTAAAAGAAAGCTTCGATTTCTTTTGGGTAGGGTTTTATCTTGTGAAGGACAATCAATTGGTGTTAGGCCCATTTCAAGGACCCATTGCATGTACGCGCATTGCTTATGGAAAGGGGGTATGTGGAACATCATGGAAGGAGAATAAAACAATTATTGTTCCAAATGTGAATAGTTTTCCAGGGCATATTGCCTGTAGCTCTTTGTCTCAATCCGAAATTGTGATTCCCATAGAGAAAGATAATGAGGTTGTTGCGGTTTTGGATGTAGATAGTGAACACTTAAATCATTTTGATGAGGTTGATCAAAAATGGCTTACTAAGATTGTAGCACAACTAAAATTTTGATTTTATTATTTTGTTAAATCAAAAGTTCATTCTATCTTTGTCATCCATTTGCGAAAGTAGCTCAGTTGGTAGCGCATAACCTTGCCCCCAAGAGTTAGACATTAAAAACTAACCTTGGCAAGACGAAATTAAACAAGAGAGTTTAATTAATCCAACAAATATTTTAATTGCGAAAGTAGCTCAGTTGGTAGAGCATAACCTTGCCAAGGTTAGGGTCGCGGGTTCGAGTCCCGTCTTTCGCTCACAAAAAGCGACATTCTATAAACTAAGCATTCAAAGAAAGCTATCACATATAAAACTAAGTACTTAGATTTATTGCCGCCCGGATGGCGGAATTGGTAGACGCGTTAGTTTCAGGTACTAATGTTGGGAACAATGTGCAGGTTCGAGCCCTGTTCCGGGCACACAATATATTATATTAGCGCAGGTGGTGAAATTGGTATACACGCTACCTTGAGGTGGTAGTGCCGGAAACGGTGTGTGAGTTCGAGTCTCATCCTGCGCACCAATAAATATAAAGAAAGCATTCACAGTAAAAAGTGGGTGCTTTTTCTGTTCCTATCAGGAAAATTCTTATTTTTACGCTTAGTATAATTCAAATATCCCATCCTATCATGAAGATATTATCCTCAGCATCAATACGTACAATAGATGCCAAAACGATTCAATACAATCAAATATCATCGAGCGACTTGATGGAGAATGCTGCCATAGCTTTCTTCAATTCTTTCACAGAAAAGTATAAAAACAAAGAGAAAACCATAACACTATTTTGTGGAGTTGGAAATAATGGTGGCGATGGATTAGTAGTTGCGCGATTGTTGCACAATACGGCCTATAGAGTAGTGGTATATTTTTTAAGAGTAAGTGATACTCTTTCAGATGACTGTGCCCTGAATGTTGAAAGAGCAAAAAGAGCGGGGGTTAATATTAAATATATCACTTCTTCAGATCAAATGCCAGACTTACGTGATTCAGCTATCATTATTGATGCTATATTCGGAACTGGGCTTTCGCGTGATCTAACTGGTTTGATAAAGGATGTAATCAAAGCGATTAACGCTGCAAACAAAATTGTAATAAGCATTGATGTTCCCAGTGGATTGTTTTTGGATAAATCTACTGAGTTTGCAGTTGAAGCTACTGAAACCATAACCTTTGAAATACCCAAACTTTCGCTGTTTCTTCCTGATAATAATCGTTTTGTAGGTAAACTCTCTATTGTGGATATAGGGCTTAATCAAGTGGCTATTGATGAAGCTGAAACCGATACGTATTATCTCACTTTAGAAGATATGGCGAAACAATTAAAGCCACTACGGCAGTTTGCTCACAAAGGAACGCAAGGTCATGCACTGATTGTTGGTGGGAGTTTGGGGAAAATAGGTGCAGTGTCTTTAGCTGCTAAAGCTGCACTTAAAAGTGGATGTGGATTGGTTACTGCATTTGTTCCAAAATGCGGAACGAATGCTATTCAGAGCTTTTTTCCAGAAGTAATGGTAATTGAGGATAGCAATCAAAACAGTATTTCATCCATCACATTCGATATCCATCCAGATGCAATTGCTATTGGAATGGGAATGGGGAAACAAGATGACACAAAACAGGCACTGCATCAATTCCTTAAAAGTAACACCATTCCGTTAGTTATAGATGCGGATGCTTTGAATATATTGTCTGAAAATCGTGAATGGTTAAATGATTTACAACCAAACACAGTTTTAACGCCACATCCTGGAGAACTTAAACGATTGATAGGCACTTGGGAAAATGATTTCGAAAAAATAGAATTAACACGCGCTTTGACTCAGAAATACAATTTGATAGTGGTGATAAAAGGAGCTCACACTGTAATTGTGGATGCCATGAATATGTATGTAAATAGCAGTGGAACCTCGGCATTGGCTACTGCGGGTAGTGGAGATGTGCTCTCAGGCATCATCGTTAGTTTATTGGCTCAAGGTTATGAGCCTATTGTGGCAACACAACTGGGTGTTTATATTCATGGTAAAACTGCCAATATTACGACAGAAGAAATTAATCCTCGCACTTTTATTGCAAGCGATATTATAGATAACATTGGCAAAGTGTACAATATGATGGATTCGCACGGAGAATAGTGGTGATTTAGTTTTGTATGATTAAATATTTATTGTACTTTTGCACCTCAATTAGCTAATTGGCCATCAAAGAAGACACACAACGTGGCTCGCCTAAGGCTTATAACGTTAAGTTATTATATAGTATGTACGTCATAGTAGATATTCAAGGTCAACAGTTTAAAGTTCAAAAAGACCAAAAGTTATTTGTCCACAGAATAGACGCCAGTGAAGGTGACACAGTGGAATTTGCAAAAGTATTGCTAATGGGTAACGGTGATGATATTACAATCGGATCTCCAGCAATAGAAGGTGCAAAAGTAGTTTTAGAAGTGCTTAAGCACGTAAAAGGTGATAAAGTTCTTGTTTTTAAGAAAAAAAGAAGAAAAGGTTATCAGAAGTTGAACGGTCACCGTCAACAGTTTTCACAAGTAATCGTGAAAGATATTATTTCTTAATCAGTTAAATCAGAAGAAAATGGCACATAAAAAAGGAGTAGGAAGCTCGAAAAACGGACGCGAATCGCATAGTAAACGATTGGGCGTAAAAATATATGGTGGAGAAAAAGCAATAGCTGGTAACATTATTGTTCGCCAACGCGGAACTGCTCATCACCCAGGAGAAAATGTAGGTATTGGTAAAGATCACACTTTATTTGCTTTGATAGATGGTGAAGTTGTTTTCCGTAAAAGACGTAACAACAGATCTTACGTTTCAGTTATGCCACAAGAGGTAGCTGAAGCATAAGTCAATCTTCAGCATTTAAAATAAAGATGATTTAATAATCAACTTTAAAAACACACATTAAAAGAGACTGTCTCACAATTGAGTACAGTCTCTTTTTTTGTTTTGTAGCTTCCGAAAATGGTGAGAATCAATTCTATCACATATCACATTATTCTCACATTTGCAATAGTTTCAATTTCCAAATAATAGGTGTTGTTTTTTTACATTTCACTCGAATATGAGGCATAAAACGGGTGGAAATTAAATCCACCGTGGTGGATTGAGCGTTCATACGATGAAAATTGGAAACACCGTAGTGGAAATGTTTTAAAACACAAATTTGGAGCATTCTCGGGTAAATTTGCAGATAAAACGCTATAGAAATAGAAAAAGCGGATCTATAATTGAGGAATTAACTTGTGAAAATAATTTTTATAGTCGGAAATAGAATATTTATTGTTTAAATGCTCAAATTAAGGCAATAAAAACGAAGAAAAAGTGTTTTGAAACATTTTCACCGTGGTGTTTCCAATTTTCATTAATTTGTAAGATTTTCACGGTGGTAAAATTTCTCGAAAAAGAAAATTTCTATTGAGCCACGAGAGAAAGTGAATCAAACCACTGTTTGTGATCTTATAGCATCTTGAAGCGAATGGGTATTACTCGTATATATTTTAAATACGGAAGAAGTAGCTATATTGTACAACTTTTCAGTTATCTTTAGGGTATAAATTATTACCCTTAAAATTATTAGACTCAATGAAATCTAAAACTGCTTTAATCACTGGTGCTTCAAAAGGAATTGGTAAAGAGTTTGCTCGGATCCATGCTTCTAAAGGAGATAATTTGGTGCTTGTTGCTCGCAGTGGCGATCAATTGATTTTGTTAAAGAATGAACTTGAAGCACATTACGATAATATTCAAATAGAGCTTCTCATTAAAGACTTGACAAAACCTGAAAGTGGAAAAGAAGTATTTGATGAGCTAAAAGAGAAGAACATTCAAATTGACTATTTGATTAATAATGCAGGAATAGGAGAGTTTGGTCTTTTTGTAGATAGCCCTTGGAGCAGATTGGAGGAAATGATTGACTTGAATATGAAGACGCTTACACATCTTTGTCATTTGTTTTTGCCGGAAATGATGGAGCGCAAGACTGGTAAAATTATGAATATATCGTCCATAGCAGCTTTTCAACCAGGGCCAATGATGGCTGTTTACTTTGCTACTAAATCTTATGTTTTACACCTTTCTGAAGCGTTGAATAATGAGGCGAAAAAGAGTGGGGTAACCGTAACAGCATTTTGTCCTGGACCTACAGACACTCATTTTATAAAAGACTCCAAGATGGAGAAAAGCAATTTTATGAAAAAAACAAAACCAGCTTCATCTCATGTTGTAGCTTTGGCAGGATATAAGGCAATGATGAAGAGCGAAGCTGTAAGTATATATGGTCTCATAAATAAGATTATTGTTTTCAGTGTTAGATTAACTCCCCGAAAATGGGTTGTTACATTATCTCGAAAAGTGCAAGGATAAATTTAGTAAAAGCTTTAATAATTGCGCAATAATTTATAGTTGTAAAATAAGACTTATCTTTGTATGAGTATAACTCTAATAAATAGATTGATAAATGATAGATTTTGACAAAATTCTTTCTCCTTGCTATGTAATGGAAGAGACATTGTTGAGGAAAAATTTGAAGTTAATTAAATCGGTAAAAGATAGCGCAAACGTAAATATCATCCTTGCTTTCAAGGCTTTTGCTTTGTGGAAATCTTTCCCCATTATACGAGAATATATTGGTTATTCCACCGCCAGCTCGGTTAATGAAGCGCGTTTGGCATTTGAAGAAATGGGGAGTTTGGCACATACTTACGCCCCTTCTTATTCTGATGAAGATTTCCCCACTTTTCTGAAATATAGCAGCCATATTACTTTCAACTCGCTTTCACAATTCGAACGTTTTTATCCAAAGGTTGTAGCATCGGGCAAGGATATAAAATGTGGGTTGCGTATTAACCCCGAATTTTCTGTAGTGGAAACAGATTTGTACAACCCAAGTACTCCCGGTTCGCGATTGGGCGTAACTAAAGAGCATATTGGTGAGAGTCTACCGAAAGGCATTTCAGGTTTGCACTTACACAATTTGTGTGAGAATAATTCTTACGATTTAGAAAAGACGTTACAGGTTGTCGAAGATAAATTTGGACACTTACTCAATGATATTGAATGGCTTAATCTTGGAGGAGGACATTTAATCACTGATAAAAACTATGATAAAGAACATCTTATAGCCCTTCTTTTATCTCTAAAAGAGCGATATCCTCAATTAGAAATAATTATGGAGCCTGGTAGTGCATTTGCTTGGCAAACGGGCGTGTTAGTAGCCACAGTTAATGATATTGTTGAAAATAATAATGTGAAAACTGCCATGCTGAATGTTTCATTTGCTTGCCACATGCCCGATTGCTTAGAGATGCCCTACAAACCTCGCATTCGTGGTGCACACCAAGAGCCAGTAGCTGACAAGCCAACTTACCGAATGGGAGGAAGTAGTTGTTTGAGTGGAGACTACATGGGAGATTGGTCTTTTGATGAACCATTGAAAGTGGGCGATAAAATTGTGTTTGAAGACATGATTCACTATACCATTGTTAAAACTACCATGTTTAATGGAGTTTCTCATCCTTCCATTGGTTTGTGGACATCAGAAAACGAGTTGAAAATGTATAGAGAATTTGAATATGAAGACTACAAAAGTCGCATGAGTTGAGACATTTCCTTTCATTTTTATTTGATGTGTAAACAATTTAGATGGGTATTTGTTAATATTACAAACAGAAAATAAATCTGTTACAGTTATTTTCTAATATTAATCATTAAAAGAACAATTTTATGGATCCAAATTTAAGTTGGTTATGGTTTATAATAATCGGAATATTAGCCGGTTTTTTCGCTGGTAAGTTAATGAGAGGTGGCGGCTTTGGTATTTTAGTAAACCTCATTGTGGGTATTATAGGTGCTGTTCTTGGTGGATGGTTGTTTGGTTTGTTAGGTATTGCTGCTGGCGGTATTATAGGGAGCTTAGTAACTGCAACTGTAGGTGCAATTGTACTGTTATGGATAATTTCACTATTTCAAAGGACCTAAATGTTCTAAAAAAATAATATATCAATAAAAGTCGATGTGTTCGTGATAAGCGGAACATCGACTTTTTGTTTTATCAATAAAAATGAAAGTGTACAATCATAAAGTAGCAAAGAAACAAATAGGTATATTTTCAGGTTCTTTTAACCCTATACATATAGGGCATTTGATACTTGCAAATTATATCACTGAGTTTACTGATATAGATGAGGTGTGGTTTGTGGTAACTCCACACAATCCACTGAAAGAATTCTCTAATTTAGCAGAAGAGAAGCACAGATTAAATATGTGTAACATTGCTGTGAAAGATATGAATAAATTGAAAGTGTCGGAAATAGAATTCGATATGCCTAAACCATTTTACACAATAGACACTTTGGATAGATTAAAAAAAGATTATCGCGATTTTGTATTTACACTTATAATAGGAGCTGACAATTGGAACGAGCTACATTTGTGGAAAAGCTATGAGCGATTGAAAAGTGAATACAACATGCTTATATATCCTCGTTTATCGCAAGAAGTAAATATCGAAACTCAGTATCACCACAATATTCACTTTTGCAAAGCACCTATTGTTGAAATTTCTTCCACTTTCATTCGCCAAAGTATCCAACAAAACAAGAATATACAATCGTTTTTACCCAGCGGCGTATACGCCTATATTTGCGATCAGAAGCTTTATAGATAGTCTCCTAATTTAAATCGTATTCAATTTTATCAATCAAAGCAGGAATAATACTTAAATCTGCTCCCGCTTGTTTCAACTCTTTAAAGTCTTCTCTCAGCGATACTTTGAATGTGTCTATATTATCCATCATTTGGATTGATTCGGAGTAATAATTCATCACATCTTTCATGTTTTTCAAGCAAAGCTCAACATGACCTGCATTCAAATAATCGTGCGCATTGGGTTTGTTATTCAGTATTTTAGCATAATACCTTTGAGCCACATCGAAGTTGTGCGCCAAGAAAGAACACCATGCAATAGATCGCCATACACGCGTGTTGGTGTCGTCAATCCATTCTACTTTAAAATAGTTTTTCAAAGCCTCTTCGTACTGTTTCAATTCTAAAAAACAATGACCAATATTTAATTGAACATTTAAATCCTCAGGATGGAGTTTTTCCAGTCTTCTATAATATTGCAACGCATCCTCAGGTTGCTTCAATAATCGATAACATTGTGCAATACGCCTCAATACCCATGTATTGTTTGAATCAATAAGATCGGCATGCAGGTAAGCTTCTAATGCACCATTCAAATCTACTAACTGCTGTTTGCAGTATCCAATTTTTTGCCACACTTCAGAGTTTGATGTATCTATTTTAGCCAACATTTCATAAGCACCCAGCGCTTCAGGTAGATGATTTTTTTCAAAGTAATACAAGGCTATCTTTTCCAAGTTTTTTGGCATGGAAACAATTGAAGAGATAGCATCTATTTTATGAAAATTGAGAGGGAAAGAAAATATATCCACAAAGTCATTTTTACGAGGGAATACTTTGAAAAACCGATACAAATCCTGTACATATTGTTTACAAACAGCCTCTTCTTCTTGATAAGGATTGATTGCAAACTCCTCATCGCTCATGTTCTTTAGCTCTTCGCTCTCTGCCCCCAATTGCGAACTCATCATTTTACGATACTCTTCGGGCATCATCATAATGCTAAAACAAAAAGAATATTTATCTGAATTGCAAATAAAGGTTGCGTTGGTTATCGATTTAATAATGCCATTATTCTCCGCATTATCAGTAACGAAACCTTGCAATTGAGAGTGATTTAAATTAAATGGCAAAAACCAATTACTCATTTCGTTAAAAAATGGGTATGACTTTAAATTTGAAAATGTAGAGTGAAAAACATCAGCACCTTGCATTTGCAAATTGCTAAACTCCTGTAGTTTATCTGTAATTCCGGCATCGTCCAATATTTTTTGCCATTCCGGATTTTTCTCATCCATGCTTGTTTCGCCCATCCACTCGTCCATTCTTATCTTCTTACCAATTATAGGGCTGAGTTTCATCATTTCAGGTAAGATTTCTTCTGTCAACTTTTTGGTTATTTTTTCAGTTTCACGCGACTGAATAAATTGAATAATCGCTATCAAAAGTCTTCTTCTGAAAAAACCTTCATCCGATAAAAGTTTAAGTCGACTATTGAATTCAGGATACAAGTGCCATCTTTTTTTATAGTATTGCAGTATGGGAGTAAGTGCTGAAATGGAGCGCATAGAAATATGCATATTGCTATGGGCACAGCAATTTAAAAGAAACAGTATTTTTTTAAGATCAAACCGTTGCATTATGTTGAGCATCACAGCCGATACCAACATGCTTTTATCGTTAACGGGAATATTCTCATCATTGATAAAACGATTGTATTCTTCTATTATATCATTGTTTGCACGAGGTGCAGAAAAAATGGTGTAAAACATATCGCTACTTAAACGCTCATGCTCCTGTGCGTTTTTCTTACTTCTGTTTGTCTTTTCTTCACCCGTTTCAAATAATGATAGTAGGGCTTTATCGTCAATATTTTTTTTGATCAGATCGCTATAATCATCCAGCGACATGGGAGCACGCATAGCGTTAATCCTTATTTTTTCGAAAAAATAGGCTGAACTCTGATCAGTTAAAGCAACTTCAGCAGCATCACTTGTTAGTTTGTACGTATCTCTAATAAGTTTTTTATATATTTTATCTTGTTCTGGGTCATTGATTCCTTCAATGAGGTAATGCAACATGTATTTATAGTTGTTTTTTAGCTCGTTCAGTTTGTCTGTTATTATCCAATTTTGCAATTTATCAGCTAAACTTGCTATTGAATCAAGTGCACTTTTAAGCTCTTTCTTTTCTATAAAGGCATTTGTTTTTTTTAGGAATGTTATTATTTCGGTCTGATTCATATTAGTTTTGAATTTTTTTGCGAATTATAAGCGTCGATGGTAGCGAGTGACTCCATGTTATAGCCGAGCTAATTAATTTAACCCATCCATCAAACCCAACGATAACTAAATCTTGTTGCTTAATAAAATCGTATTCAATTTTTTTGGAATTATCCCAAAGCGATACGCTATTATCACTATTTTTCTGCAATGTTTGAAACATCTTTTTTAACTCTGGAATAGATTCAATTATTCCAATTGCGTCCCATATTGTAATTTGTGCAGTAGTTTTTTCGGCCAGTCGCTTTATATAATCAAAAATATGAATATCTGTTTTATCCAGAATAGGGATGAATATCTCATCTATTGTATTTAAGTCGTGATCAATAAATATTCCAGTAGTCTTATCGTTCCTTTCTAATAATGAAGACACACCTTTATTGGATATATTTTCCAGCGTAGTTTCAGGTTCTTGTAGCGCTCCTTTGTCAGCTTGAAACTTTTGATAAGCACCCCATAGCTGAGGAGTGAAAACAGTTTTACCAATCCCTATTAAAAGTAAATTGCTATCCAACTCGTCTGAGGTTGAAAGAATTTCAGCAACAAAATCATCTGATGACTTCACAAAAGTGCGTATCATAGCATTTCCTTTACGGCACTCTTTCATCACCTCTTCATAAAGAGTAGCTTTGTAAGTTTCAATGTTTTCAATTTTATCAAACTCTTCTTTTTCCAATAAATGCATAGATGCAATTTGCTCATTTTTTAGCTTGGATTGCACAAAATAGTTAGCAATTTTGCAAAGAGCTTTCCCTGTTTCGGGTTTAGAAAAACAAACAAGTATATTTAAAGGAACTTCATCATCTTGGTCAGATATAGTTTTCTTCAGAAATTTATTTATTAAAGCCATATTTATATTTTAGATTTAATGTAAGGTTACTGTAACAACTCTCCATCTAACATAGAGTCTTTGTAACCCAGAAAATAAAGAATGCCATCTATGCCAACAGTTGATAATGATTGTTTGGCATTTTCTATCACTTTTGGTTTAGCATGAAAAGCAATTCCTAATCCTGCTGTTTCCAACATAAGTAGGTCATTTGCACCATCTCCTACAGCTACCGTTTGTCTTATATCAACTTTTTCCACTTGAGCAATCAGCTTTAACAGCTCTGCTTTTCTTTTTGCATCAACAATATCTCCGATATAGTTGCCCGTTAATTTACCATCTACAATTTCCAATTCATTTGCATACATATAATCAAGTTGGTATCTCTCTTTCAGATAATTTCCAAAATAGGTAAATCCTCCTGACAAGATAGCAATTTTAAATCCAACTTTTTTCAAAACAGCTATTAATCTATCCAATCCTTCTGTAATGGGTAAGTTTTCTACAATTTCTTTCATTACTGAAACGTCAAGCCCTTTTAATAGTTTAATGCGTTGTTTAAAACTTTCAGCAAAATCTATTTTACCTTGCATAGCCAGTTCAGTTATTTCTTTCACTTGATCTCCAACGCCTGCTCTCACTGCAAGTTCGTCTATTACTTCAGTTTGAATAAGGGTTGAGTCCATATCAAAACAAATTACCCTTCGCATTCTGCGATACATGCTCTCTTCTTGAAAAGAGATATCAAAATTTAACTCTGATGATAATTGTAAAAAAGCTTTTTGCATTTTTCTTTTATCTACAAGAGTCCCTCGCACAGAAAGTTCTACACAAGCTTGACTCGATCGTTGCGACTCGTCAAGAGGTATTCGACCAGTGAGACGAACGATATTGTCAATATTCAAACCTTGATCTGCAATTATATCAGAAACAGCAGCTATTTGCTTAGCAGTTAACACCCGTCCCAACAATGTAATAATAAACCTGTTCTTCCCCTGCATTTTCACCCAGTTGCTATATCTCTCATTGCTAATGGGCGTGAAGCGAATATTAACGTCCAACTCATATGCCTTAAAAAGAAGATCCTTAAGCACATCACCACCAATGCCTTGCTTTGTTTTAAAAAGTATGCCCAATGCTAAATTTCTATGTATATCTGCTTGACCTATATCAAGAATAAAGGTGTCATGTTTTGCCAGCACTTGAGTTAGACCAGCAGTGACGCCTGGTTTGTCCTCACCATTTATTGTTACGAGAATAATCTCAGAGTTTGTCATAATCTATTTTTATATTATTGCCATTGATACTTGGGCATAAATATCTTCAATATCTTCTTTGTTTATTTTATCAAAATCTTCTTTGCGAGGTGTAATTATCAAACCTGCCATATCCAAAGCACCAGGACTTATTAGTAGTTGAGCTTTCCCCTTAGTAGAAAATTGCCATGGACGATGTAGTTTTCGAGGATAGACATGAATTACATATTTATCCCTATCCATGAAAGAAGTAATGTTCATCATTGGTTCTTCTTCGTTGGGTTGATAGCTTTTTAAATAATTATACACATCATAAAATAATTCTACTGCTTCACTCTTTTCGGTGCTCTCGATGGTGAGGCACGAGCGCAGATCATTCTCCCCATTCAATAGAACATCCATTTTAAGTCCTGCTTGAAAATGGAAATGATCGGGTGCCGAAGCTCCACTTTTAGGACCGTTATAAAAAACGATGTAGTCTTCTAATGACTCTGTAAGTGTAAGCATGTCCTCCATCTTTTTACCAATAAGTTGAGGGACATGTGAAAGAAGCGGAATGGTTAAATGATTTTTTAAGATGGGGTAGGGATTGCACAAGATAATATATTTATCTAAAAAAGGGATGCCTCTTTGAACAGCAGGTCTGTTCTCTGCACATAAAAAACAAGGACGATTCTCAATGTCAGTTTCATTTACACTGGCGGTAGCCGATGTGATGCGATCAGAATTGTATTGTAAAACAACCTCAAGTTGATCGTTCCATCTAAGCGATTTATATTTTACGTCATTTTCAAATTGCTTATTGTTTTCTCGCAACAACTCCCACTCTATTAGCTGTGTAGAGAATAGATGATCGATTTCTTTCTGAAGATTCATGTAGTTTATTTTTATAATTAACAAACTTACAAAAAATATTACACTACGAAGGTAAGTTGAATAAAATTAGACCAAATTCAATCTATACGCTGTTTATTTTTTTTTTGAAATAAAAGTTGTCACGAGTCGATTAATATTTTCGATCTAAATAACTTAAACTAAAATTCACTGGCAAAGTAAATACCACTCTTATAGGCTTACCTCTTTGAGTTGCAGGTTTCCAATGAGGCATTGACGAAATAACACGCACTGCTTCGGCATCCAGTAGTGGTTGTAAACTGCGCACTATAATAATATTGGAGATGCTCCCGTCTTTATTTATGTCAAATCTAACAATAACTTTCCCTTCAATTGCATCCTTTAAGGCCTCATCTGGATAACGAACATTATCAGCTAAGTATTTGATGAGGGTTTCAAATCCTCCAGGAAATTCAGGCTGTTCTTCTACTACTGTGATAAGCTCTATTCCATCGTCTTCCATTAGGTTATTATTATTATTATTATCAGTTTGGTCTGATAATAATGGACCTGCACTTTTATGCACTTTCTTTGACGACCCGCAACTAAGCATCATTAACGCAATGGTTATAATGAACAATTGATAACATTTATTCATACTATTATTCTTGTTTAATGGTTCTCTTTTCTGTTGTATTTTTTACTGTCACTAAAGTATATATTTTTATCAATATGCTCAACTATATTAGCAGTAAGATCTCACAACTTTAAGTAGCAGAATAATCCAGCTATTTCTCCAAATACTTCTCAATCCTCTCAAACGCCAGTTTAGAACTAATCATAGCCATGGGCAATCCGGCACCTGGTATGGTGGAAGCACCTACATAAAATAAGTTCTTAAATTTCTCATCCACATTGGCAGGACGCATTGCCCCAATTTGGGTGAATGTATGCGATAGTCCCAAACCGCTTCCTCGATGAAGGTTAAATTGCTCTTGCCACTCAATAGGCGTGTATATCGTGCGAGAAACTATTTCAGAAGCTATGTCTTTACCAATTCTATTAGAGAAATCTGCAATGATGCTATCCACAATCTCATCCTTGTCGCTCCAGTCTGCTTTATTTAGCAGATTGGGTACAGGGCAAACAAAAAACAAACTTTCGCAACCTTCGGGTGCGCAATCGCTGTTGTACTTCGAAAGTACATTCACATAGTAATAGGGCTTTTGCAAAGTATCTGCATCTCTCAACACATTGTCGGCATATTCCTTGAAGTTCGAACCAAGGTAATAGTTGTGATGATTTACTTGTGGCAATTTGCATTTCAAGCCAATATAAAAAGTAAGGTATCCCATGGTCCAACTCTTCTTGTCCATTTTCTCAACGGTGTAATTCTTATGTTTCATTACCGTGCTTCTGAAAACTGCAGCATCAGCATTTATGAGAATAGTATCAGCACTCCATTTTTTACCGTTGCTATCCACCACCGATTCTATCTTTTTACCATTTGAGGTGTAATCCACAATTTCGGTGTTGTAATGTATCTTTACATTTGCCTTTGCGAGTTCGTCAACAAATCCTTCCACAATTTTGTACATCCCCCCTTCCACATTGTAGTAGCCATCATGCTGAAACTCTGTGTAAGAGAGTAGTGTGTAAATTGCCATTGTATCAAACGGGGTTCGTCCCAAAAAGAAAGCAACCAGAGATACTATCTGTTGTGCTTCTTTCGAGTCGAAATGTTCTTCCACTTGTTTGAAAAAACTTTTGAAAAGCACGGGTATGTGAACAGGGTTCACGCGCATGAGGGTGAGGATATAATCAAAGAGAGAATCGAAGTTGTTCTTCACCACCAAGTCAACTGTATCGTTGAACAACGCTCCCGATTTATCCAAGTACTTCCTCATTTTTACTTCAAAGTCGGGCTCTACATCTTTAAATTGCTCAGCCAATCTTGAAATGTCTTTATACAGATGACATGTTTTGGGGTTGTCGCTAAAGTTAACAGAATAGAGCGGGTCAAGCTCAATATATTTGAATGGCAGCTTAATATTGCAGTCTTTTGCAAACTCCTCAAACTCATAGGACATGCTGAAAAAACTTGGTCCAATATCAAAAGTGAAACCATCTTTCTTCAATTGATTCAATCTGCCGCCTGCTTGAGCATTTTTCTCCAGCATTTCTACTTTGTAGCCCTTAGACGCTAATCGCAATGCCGTCGCCAGACCGCCTAAACCAGCACCAACCACTAATACACTTTTATCATTGTTCATTTTTTTTCTCGTTTTATAAAGTTGGGATATAATTCATTTTTAACCCAATTGAAGTTGGGTTCAATTGTGAGAATATGTTTGTAATATTCATCGGCCTTGTCATATTCTTTTATTTCAGTATAAGCTTGAGCCATATTTGTCAATAAACTTAAGTAATTCCAATTTTTTTTCAACTGCTCTTTATCTCTTTCCATTATGTCTTGCGCTTGCTTATAATATTCCAAAGCTTCTGATTTTGAACCACCAAAAATGGGAGGCATATAAAACTGGGCATTCGCATATTGAATAAAACCATAAGGATTATCAGGGTTCTTCTTCATAGCCTGTTTTGCAGCATCTATGCTTTTAGGACCAACAAATGGTGCTTTTAGCTTGTTTAGTCCAATAGAATAGCCATAAAAGGCTGCTTTGTATGCACTAACATAAGATGGATGTGACGACAACTTTTCCATATTTTCTAAGTTATCTTCGGCAAGCTTGAGGTATGTTTTGGCTTGCTTCTTTTCATTATTTCCTAAGCACCAGGCAATGTAGCCATATTGATAGTTTATCAACTCTAAAAGAAACTCGTCAGATTTCTTTTCCTGTTGCTCCATTTTATCAATAGTACTCTTCCATTCATTCATGGTGCTGTTAATGTAAGCATCATAAATAGCCGTTTTGTATTGTGCGGAGAGTGAGAGAGAATACATGCTAGTAAACGTAATCATTAGAATGAGAGTATATTTCTTCCTTTCCATATATGTTGTTTTTTAATTTGATTATAGATTGATTTTGCGATTATTAATCCCAATGACAATTGTTGAATAGGCAGATAAGTTAAGTTTTTTGCAATAGATTGATTACTTGTTGCTGACACCATCATGTGAATAATAAGGATGGTAACGAAATAAAGCGCCAACCCCGTAGAACCATATATAATAAGAACTGTAATAAAGCCAAATGTGGTGATCAACCAAAAGAGAATAGCCAAGATGATAGAGTTGCCAAAAAAAGTGGCGACATTTTTAGAAAACCCATTCAGTGAATCTTTATATGAACCATACATTCTGCATTTTACATCCGTTTCATTTGCCAGACACGCTATTTTTAATTTATTTTTCTTATAGTGCCTTGCTATTTTAATGTCTTCCACCTTTTCAGACTTCATTGTTTCATGAGGAAAAGTCTTTCTATATATATCCCCATCAAAAAACATATACTGTCCGTTTGCTGCAGCCAATGAAGGCCAACTAACTTTGCGCACCAAAATTAATGGCAACAGCGTCAGTAAAATATAATTCATGATGGGCACAGTAGCATATTCACCATTGTTATTCATAATTTGTTTTGGAAAAACAGAGACTAAACTCAATTTGTACTTTTCAGCAAAATGCAAAGTTTGACCTATAACATTGTTCTTTATTCTTACATCGGCATCCAAAAACAACAAATAGTCACCTTTTGCTTGTAGAGAAAGCGAATGACAAGCAAAGTTTTTTCCCAGCCATCCTGGGGGTAATCCATGAGAAGTGATCAGGTGAATGTTTTCATGATGTTTAGTAATTGTTTTTACAATCGATGCCGTTCTATCGGTCGACTGATCATCAAAAACCAATATCTCTATGTTTTTGTATCTTTGAAATAGCAGATCATTCAATATTTTCGAAATATTCTTCTCCTCGTTTCGTGCAGGAATAAGCACCGAAACCAACTTGTTGTTCTTAGATGCTTTACTTAATTTCTGTTTGAATAAGAAATTGACAAATGATACTATCAGTTGAATGACAGCAAATGTAATGATTATGTAGGCCAAATATTCCATTTATACTTCCCTCTCTGTTTGCTGTTTAATGCTCTCTTTGTAAAACGCATTGTAACTTTTTTCTAAACTAAGATAGTGAATGTCACTTTCGGTATATTCCGTGATATAATGATGCAAAATGGGTTTTTTATTGAGGAAATAATCAATTGAGTTTACCAAAAAAACGATTTGAACTTTGCTTTTATCCGTTTTCTCAATAATCTTTTGCACTCCTTTTTCAAAAGCAAATGTTTGTTTGTAAATAGACTCAATCTTTCCTTGCGGAAACATCAACACTATGTTTTGGGGATGAGAAAGCAAATCTGCCGAGTATTGTATGGTCTTTACAATAGATTTTGCTGATTTGTTTACCGAAAAGCCTCCAGTGTAATTAAAGTACCAATGCTTCTTCAATTGTTCTTCAAGCATCATGAAGTGGAACTTCTTTTTAAAGACCTTCATGTTTAAGTATAAATGCCAAAAGCCATCCCACCAGCCTGTATGATTGGAAAGCAACAAAACAGAACGGTCGTCACCCACCTTTACATCCCCTATAACCTCTACCCTCGAAAAGTGTCGATTAATCATCACCCGAGAAAATTGTTTAAATAGTGGGTGAATAATAAAATTATGTTTTGCCTTTATAATCATATCATTATCTTAAGAAAACAAATAGCAACACAAAGAATATAAATTGACAAAGTAGAACAGTTAATGCCAATTTGTTTTTGATCCTGATTTTCAACCACCGAAGTCCAATGTGGAAAATCACTGCAATGAGAAACCAAGTGAAATAGTTTTGAAAAGGCACAGAAGGATGTTTCCAATCCCACATATCCAATGTAGGAGCCACTTGCTCCATAACGATATCGTAAACAAGCATAGTGGTGGAAGCCAACAAAACTTTTAAAGAAGGTGCAATACTTGTTTTTTCGAAAATAGCAGCACTCGTGTAAACCAAGAAAAACCAGTTTGCACCAATAATTAGTGGAGTTTCCCACAACTTTAAGCCCAAGTTGTTTCCATAGGAATAAGTGCCAAATAATGCTCCTGTATAAACTCCAGCTACTTCAATTGCAAATGAGGAAACATATATGAATAGGAGGTATAGGAGAAGCTTTTTCCTGTTCTCACTTTCATCAAAAAGTGCAAGAATCGTAAAACTAAGGATTAGAGCAAATGGAATCAACTGAAGGAAATAATCGGCTGTTGCAGGTAATAACATACCAATTACGCCCACCGAATAAAAAACTACAAACAACAATGTTATTATAGTCTGTTTGGAATGAAAGAAATTTAAAATAGAATTGTTTGAATTCATTTCCCTATATGCTTTAATCGATTACGGAGCATTATTGCACCCAAAAGCATTGTAAAGCCATAGACAAAGTCTTCAATTGGGATGGTGATAAAACGTAAGTTGAGATTTTGGGTGTGATCATACCACACTATAGGTTCTGTTGTGAATGCACCTGTCAATACACCATTTACCAACACAAAAGGAATCAGAATTATCAAAAAAGTGCAATAGAAGCGATTTATGGTATTTGATTTATCAAAAAACGAAATCAAAAGTACCACAATGAAGACGGAGAAGATGTATACAGTATAAGCTTTGTCTAAATTAAACAATAGAACCACAACTGATAGTGCAATAAAAAAGAAAGATAGATAACGTGCTATTTTCTCTGAAACCTTAAATTTGGGGAAATAAACATGTAGCACATCATGCAAAAAGATGCTGGCATAAGGAATGGCTAAAAAGAACAACCACTCCTCAATGGGTAGTCTAAATAGAAATATAGACGAAAGGTAGTCTCGGTTGAAACCCCAAATACCTATTTTGGTAAAGTAAATATCGCCCACTATATAAAAAAGGGCAATTATTACAATTGACGGAATCAAATACTTCCATTGTTTGTAAAACTGAAGTTTTTTATCAAAACTTAGTATAAATGGTATCGAAATGGAGGTAATAAGTATGATGGTGTAAAGAGACATACAATATTATTTAAGAAAGAGGCTTGGAAAAAACCAACAATCCGTAGATGTGAAAATCTTTTTTTTGTATTCAACAAAAACTATTGCACAATGTATTTAAAGATTCGACCCTGCAACAAACTCCAAGAAGCAAAATGATGCAAAGCAAAGCAAAATATAAAGTGCCATTCAGCAGTGATATTTTTAGCTTAAATGTTTCTGAACATTTTCAAATACATGCTTAAACCAATAGGTGTATCTATCTGGATTTTCATCTACATCTTTTTTTAAGTCATCAAAGCTAATGTATTTATAGTCACACACTTCTTCGGGGTTAAAATTAGGTTTATTTTCCGAATATCCTACAAAAACATGGTCTAATTCGTGTTCCGTTAACTCATTATCCAGTTTTCCTTTGTAAATGAAATTGAATACATCAGTTAATTCGCATTCCATTCCCATTTCTTCCTTCAGTCGTCTATGGGCTGCCTCCTTGTATGACTCATTTGGGCGAGGATGCGTGCATGCAGCATTGCTCCACAATCCCGATGAATGATATTTGTTTAATGCCCTTCGTTGCAACAACCATTCTCCCTTTTCGTTGAGAATAAATACGGATATTGCTCGGTGCAAAACTGCTTTTTCATGAGCCTCCATTTTAGGCATCGTGCCCAGTTCACGATCATTTTCGTCTACTAACACTACTCTTTCTTCCATCTTATAACGCTATATTGTATTTAATTTATATTTCATATATGCTTTAGCCAGCAGCATAAACTTCATAGAATCCTGCACTCTAATGCGTGATTCAATTATTTTGTTCGCTGGAGTTACCTCCAGTTTGTGTAAAAGCTGTTTGTAATAGATAAAAGCAATGTAAACTGCCAGCTTCGATTTGCCAGGCAGCTCTTTTATTCCTTTTTCCGCTTCGTTAAAATCTGACTCAATATTATTTATCAACGTTCGTTTTGCTTTCTCGGTAAAGTTATCCATATCCACTTCGGGAAAATAGAGCCTGTTTAATCCATGAGCGTCGGCTTTTAAATCCCTCAAAAAGTTCACTTTCTGAAATGCAGCACCCAATTTCATTGCAGAGGCTTCCAACTCTTTAAACTTCACCTTGTCACCCTCAAGAAATACAAGCAAACACATCAATCCCACCACATTTGCCGAACCATGAATGTAATTGTCCAAATCACTGTTATTGTCATAGATTTGTTTACTCAAATCTGCTTTCATACTCTTCAAAAATGAGTCAACCAAATGTTCTGGAAATTGATACTTTTGCACCGTTATTGCAAATGCTTGCAAAACAGGATTCATGCTTATTCCATTTGCTAAAGCTTTGTAATAATCACTTTCGAAATCATTAAGTATAAGTTCCTGATCAACATCATCAAACGAATCAACAATTTCATCTGCCAATCTCACAAATCCGTAAATGCTATATATAGAATTTCGCATTTCGCTCGGTAAGTAGCTTACAGCTATTGAAAAAGAAGTGCTATACCTCTTTGTAATCAATTTGCTTGTTTTGAAAGCTATTTCATTGTATACATTCATCTACTTTATTGGTTTTATTGTTTAATCATACTCTCTATTGATTAAACAAAACAGCGTTTATAAAGTTTATTCTTTTATGAAATAAACTTTAGTTGGTATTACATGTATAGAGTTGATAAAGATAAGATATTTACGATAGATTTGACGCTTGTATCACTAATTTCAATTATCTATCACATAGATTTTAGATAATTCGATTATCACAATTGCACAACACCCTCTGAAAATGTTTCTTTTTTAGTAATTATTCAGCAGCGTATTGTTATAAATAGTTTTTCTTAAATTGAAAACTCTTACCTATCTTTGTATTTATACTTATTAATATTAAAAAAACCATCCATTATGAAGACATTTAGTGAGAAAGCAAATGCTATTTTTGATAGAGCTATACTCGACTATCATGTAGCTGATAGTGTTGATACACCCATCAAAAATCCTTATTCTGAAGGAACTATAGACAACTTTCTATACGAAAAGAACTGGATTGATGTTGTTCAATGGCATTTAGAAGATATCATTCGTGACACAAATATTGATGCGAAAAAAGCATTAGAAATCAAACGAACTATTGATAAATCCAATCAACTGCGTACTGATCTGGTAGAACAAATCGATAGCTTCTTTCTTTATTTATATAAAGATATAGTGCCTTCGCCCACTGCCACAATCAATACTGAGAGTCCTGCTTGGGCTTTGGATAGACTCTCCATATTGGCTGTGAAAATATTTCACATGAATGTGGAAGTAATCAGAACTAATGCCGATCAAGCACACATCGAAAAGTGTCAGCAAAAACTGGATGTCCTATTAGAGCAACGCCGAGATCTATCTGCCTCAATCGATGAGCTTTTGGATGAAATTAAAAAAGGAAATAAAGTGATGAAGGTGTACAAACAGATGAAAATGTATAACGACCCTTCTTTAAATCCTGTGTTGTACACAAAAAAATAAAGCAACAAACCCGATGTTCCTTAACATTTTAGTGATTAGGTTTTCTGCATTTGGCGATGTAGCCATGACTGTACCTGCAGTTTATTCTGTGGCTAAAGCCTACCCAAATCATGTCTTCTATGTGTTAACGTCAAAATCTTTTGAAACTCTTTTCATAAATCAATTGCCCAATATTAGAGTTATTGCAGTTGATTTAAAACAATATAAGGGACTGAAAGGCTTGTGGAAACTGGGCGAAGAAATTCGCAAAAATTATGACATTCACGCAGTGGCCGATTTGCACGATGTATTGCGAAGCAAGTTCTTGCGCACTTACTTTCTATTGTATGGCAAACAAGTGCATCATATTGACAAAGGAAGGGTTCAAAAAAGAGCCATCACCAAACACACAGCACCATTAACACCATTAAAACACACCATTGATCGTTACAGAGATGTATTCTCTCATCTAAAACTGCCTGCTGAGATGAGCTTTGTATCCTATTTCGAAAACGAAAAAGGCAATACTGAAAACCTCACCAGCATCCCTTTTGATGCTTCTAAAACAAATTTAGGCTTTGCACCCTTTGCAAAACATGCAGAAAAGATGTATCCCATTGATAAGATGGAAGAAGTAGTGAAAGCGCTGCTTGTTAGTGCTGACCGACACATTTATTTATTTGGAGGTGGGGGTGATGAGGAGCGTAAAATGAAAGAATGGGAGTCAAAGTATCCGAACGTTACAATGGTGATTGGTAAACTATCTTTGGAAAATGAATTGATATTGATGTCACATCTCTCACTACTTGTATCAATGGACTCCGCCAATATGCACTTGGCTTCGTTGGTTAACACGCCTGTAGTTTCAGTTTGGGGAGCTACACATCCTTTCTTGGGGTTTTATGGTTACAATCAAGATCCAGCTAATGCCGTACAAATAGATTTAGATTGTCGTCCCTGTTCCGTTTTTGGCGATGTTCCATGTTGGCGTGGCGATCATGCCTGTATGGAGTGGTTACCTCCAGAAATGATTGTTGAAAGAGTAGAGGAAGTGCTCAAAAAAGAAAAGGCAGCACTATAAACCTAAAGGGTGCTATAGCCCTACCTATTTATACTTATCGATAAGAGGTTTTTTTTCTTTATTCTTTTCAAGCCCAATTTGCAGTCTATAGCGTCTGATTTCCTCCACCATTCACAAATATAACCTGTCCGCTCACCCATTTAGATATAGGCGCAGCAAAATAGAGCACCGCTCCAGCTATATCATCCGGTTCACCCAACCTTCCCAAAGGAGTGGTTTTCAACATTTTCTTTTCAATGTCGTCTGTCAATACTTTTGCAAGAGCATCTGTTTTGATGGCACCTGGACCAATGGCATTAACCCTAATTTCAGGACCATAATCAAAAGCAAGGTTGCGCGTCATGTGGTTGATGGCTGCTTTTGAAGATCCATAAGCACTCATTGCAGCGCTTTTATCAATGCTCGCCATTGACGACATATTAATGATGCTACCATAGTTTGCTTTCTTCATGTGCGGAGCAACCAATTGGCTCAATCGCCACATACTAATTATATTTCTTTCGAAAACAGAGCGAAATTGCTCTACATCTATTTTAAATGGACTCTCTTTGCCACCGCCACCACCACCTACATTATTCACCAGTATATGAATCTGCTTGAAGGTTTTAATGGTATTGTCAACCAAATCCACCAAATCTTTGTCAATGGTTACATCACATTTCAGAGCGATTGCATTTCCTCCTTCATCATTTATTTCTTCTGCTACTTGTTTTGCAGCGTCTAAATTGAAATCGGACACAACAACATTCGCACCAAATGATGCCAACATTATAGAACTTGCCCGACCTATACCATTTCCACCACCCGTAACTATTGCAGTTTTACCAAGTAAGTTAAATAGTGATGAAGTATTCATATTGTTGTTTGGTTTTAGATGTAAATATATTTAGAAATATAGCAGCACCAACGGAGACTTTATGAAATCAGAAAGTTATAAACTTAATGACTTATGCATATATCTTATATTGCGGTTATAACGCTTCCTATATTATTTAAAAAGGCTTAGAAATATACCGCAACAAACTGTGCCAAAGGCATTCTTCTTCCGACATTCAGCGCCAATGTGTCGTTGTGAATGGTATAGTTGTCTGCAAGTTCAAAAACTTTCAGGAACTCCGATTCATTAACCTCTACATCTGGACACAATCTTAAGGTAGTGCCCATGTTGGTGAATCTAATTCTATTTCCCTCCTCAAGCTTATATTCGCCCATAATATTGTTGCACCCTGCAAAACCATTTACAGTATTGTCATTTGCTTTAAGCATAAAAAACGTTTCACGCTCTTGGTTTTCGGCCATCGTAATGTCTTGCCCTTCCAAGGTGATCAATTTCCAGTATTTTTCAGTTATATCTTGGTCTGTATTGGCTGCATTGCTAACTGCTTTCTTACTGCTGCAACTAACTAATACTAAGGAGAAAAGAGTTAGAAAAAGAATTGATAATCTCATATTGATTTTGTTTATTCTTAATTGTGTAATCTACTAATAGAACCATTGAAAGAAGAATTAGTTTATTTTGCGCACAAATTTGGTTAGAATAACAATGTTCTGCCCATCTATCTTACCTTCGATAAACTCAGCGTTATTTGGATCTAAGCGAATGTTTCGCACAGCAGTACCCATTTTAGCATTCATTGAAGAGCCTTTCACATCCAGGTCTTTTATTAGGCTCACAGAATCGCCACCCAACAATAGCACGCCATTGCAATCTCTGTGCAAACTGTCCTCCACATTCGACAAATGTTCGCCACTGGCTTTTGCCCACTCCAAGTCGTCGTCGTTAAGGTACAACATTTCAAGGGCATCATGCGCCCAAGTCTCGTCTCTAAATCTATTTAGCATTCGCCACGACATCACTTGCACTGCTGCAACCTCACTCCACATAGTAGTGGGCAAAAATGCAGACCAATAGTCACTTTCCAACTCTTCGGTAATGTTTATTTGTGCCAAACATTTGTCACATACATGTATGTTTGTATCAATTTCTGCACCACTTCCGTGAGGCACGTTGTAGCTGTTATTAGCTTCTGCTGCTTCACACATTTCGCAAGTGCCATTGCTACGCGCTTGTAGTTTCTTTGTTAAACTCATTTCTATTTATTTTTTTATGCAAAGATACTCATTTTAAAGATAAGGGGGGCTTGACAGTTGAAAACGGTTCCTTTAACCATTGTAGCAACAAGTTTATGACCCCCGCTCGCGCCGATTTCCAAATCAGTGTGCTGCAAAGCAGAAAGCAATAAAAGAGGACTGATTTTGTTTTGTAACACACGGATTAAAACGTGCGAGTTCAGTGTGCATCTATTATTCATTTGTCGAATTATTTCCGCCCCTAAATCCCCCTTAATTTTTAGAGTCGAAGCAATAAATAGCTTAATTATCCTTCTTTTGTCCCAGACAAAAGCTTCACCCATCAATGTTTTATGTTTTTGTCTCGAACAATAACGCCACCCATCAATAGTTTATGCTTTTGTCTCGAATAATAACGCCACCCATCAATAGTTTTTGGTTTCTTCACCGAATAAAAAGGAGCAAAAATGGATTCTCATAGTCTTTCACTTCCATTATAAGCAGAAAAATCATCATGCATCTCTTTATGCATATATATATGAAGCATTATTGCAAACATTAGTTACAGTTAATTTGTATATTTGTACAATAGTTTTAAATAGAAATTAATAATACAATGATTCTGAAGCAGCTAAAACCACGTAAAGCACTCAACAAAGCCTACCTGAAGCTAAAGCCTGACAGGGAGAAGATCGATTTATTTAAAGCAAACCTCATACAGTTGCTTGACAGAATAGATGACTCCGAATCTGAAGAATTTCACAAAAATTTGATTAGCGATTTTCTGAAAAACACGTATTACAAAGACGATTACTTTATCAACACCAAAGAGCGGGCCGATCTGGTTATTCACAATGGTAAAAATAGGGCAAGTACCGTGGGTGTCATCATCGAAACGAAGCGCCCCACCAACAAGTGGGAGATAATTACCCCAGGGGAGATAAACGCCAAAGCATTTCACGAACTGCTGCTCTACTACTTGCGCGAACGCATCACCAATGGCAACTTGGAAGTGCGCAACCTCATCGTTACCAACATTCACGAGTGGTTTATATTTGATAGCGCCGTGTTTGAACGCAACTTTGCACAAAACAAAGCCTTGGTTCGTCAGTTCGAAGAGTTTGAGCGCAGCAAACAGCGCACCGAGGTGTTCTACTCTGATATTGCACACCCATTTATCGAAAGCCTCCGAAGCGAAATAGAGTTTACTTATTTCGACATTCGCGACTACAATCATCCGCTGCGCAACGATAATCCCGACGATGATAATAAGCTAATAGCCCTCTACAAACTACTGTCGGCAGAACATTTGCTGAAACTACCCTTTGCCAATGATAGCAACACGCTTGACAAAAGTTTCTATGGCGAACTGCTACACATAATGGGGTTGAGCGAAAGCAAAGAGGGAGGCAAAAAAGTGATTGGGCGAGAACAGGAAGGCAAGCGCAACATTGGCTCGCTCATTGAGAACGCCATAAACGAATTGGACAGCCTCGACAAAATGAGCCGACTGGACCGTCCCAGCCAGTATGGCGGCACCATGCAGGAGCGTCTTTTTACTGTTGCTCTGGAGCTAACCATCACTTGGATGAACCGCATTCTGTTTATGAAATTGCTTGAAGCACAATTGGTTAAATATCACAAAGGCAACACACAGTATGAGTTTCTAAACTCGCACAAGATACAAAACTACGACGACCTCAATAGCCTTTTCTTTAAAGTATTGGCCCGAAAGCAGTCCGACCGAGGAGAAACAACCAAAGAGGCTTTCGATAAAGTGCCCTACCTCAATAGTTCGCTCTTTGAACCCACCGAACTGGAGCACACTACGCTGTTTGTGAGTAACTTGGGCGATAGTCGTGAACTTCCAGTTTATGCCAGTACAGTGCTGAAAGATAGCAATGGCAAACGCCGAACAGGCAGGATGAATCCATTGGAATATCTGTTTGAGTTTTTAGATTCATACGATTTCACCAGCGAAGGCTCTGAAGCTATACAAGAGGACAACAAAACATTGATTAATGCATCGGTGTTGGGTCTCATTTTCGAGAAGATAAATGGTTACAAAGATGGTTCGTTTTTCACCCCTGGCTTCATCACCATGTATATGTGCCGTGAAACCATTCGCAAAGCGGTGTTGCAGAAGTTCAACGAAACGAAGGGATGGAAATGCACCAATTTTGATGACCTCTACGATGAGATTGAAGACCGCAAGGAAGCCAATGATATCATCAATAGCCTTAAGATATGCGACCCTGCTGTGGGTTCGGGCCATTTTTTGGTGTCGGCGCTCAACGAGATTATAGCCATCAAAAACGATTTGCGCATACTGAGCGATAGAAGCGGTCGCAGACTAAAAGAGTATCACGTGGTGGTTGAAAACGACGAGCTGATTGTGACCGACGAAGAAGGGGTCATAATCGAATACACGCCCACCAGTCGCGAGAGTCAACGGGTGCAAGAAGCCTTGTTTCATGAGAAACAAACCATTATAGAGAACTGCTTGTTTGGTGTGGACATCAATCCCAACTCCGTGAAGATATGCCGACTGCGCTTGTGGATAGAGCTACTGAAAAATGCCTATTACATAAAACCAGAATCCGTAAAGCTGAGCAGTCCCGTTTGTTTTGCAGAAAGCGACGAAGTGCGCAATGATTTTAAACTACCTCATGTGGACGAGTTGCAAACGCTGCCCAACATAGATATCAACATCAAATGTGGCAACTCATTGGTGAGTCGTTTTGACCTTGATGCCAACCTTGGGCAAGCCCTCAAAAAGAGCAAATGGACCATCGACAGCTACCGAATGGCTGTCTCCACCTATCGCAATGCACACAGCAAGGAGGAGAAGCGCGGAATGGAGCGACTGATAATGAGCATCAAAAATGATTTCCGTAGCGAAATAGCGGGCAACGACCCCAAAGTGAAACGCCTTGCCAAAATAAAAGGCGAGTTGCTATTTCTCACCACACAAACATCGCTCTTTGAGCAGTCGAAGAAAGAGAAAAAAGAGTGGACCGACAAGGTGGAAAAACACACCACAGAGATTACCAAACTTGAAAACGAGATAGAGGAGATAAAGGCCAACAAGATTTACGAAAATGCATTCGAATGGCGATTTGAGTTTCCCGAAGTGTTGAACGATGAAGGAGACTTTGTGGGGTTTGATGTGGTGATTGGGAATCCGCCGTATGTGCAACTTCAAAAAATGGGTGAAGTGAGTGATGATTTGGGCAGAATGGGGTTTAATACATTTGCCAAAACAGGTGATATTTACAGTTTGTTTTATGAATTAGGTTACAATGTTCTTAAACAGTCAGGTGTTCTAACCTACATTACCTCTAATAAGTGGATGCGAGCTGGTTATGGAAAGAACACTCGTGAGTTTTTTGTAGAGAAAACCAATCCTGTGATTCTTATTGATTTTGGAGGGACACAAATTTTCGAAAGTGCAACAGTAGATACTAATATTTTGATGTTTGTAAAAGAAGAAAATAAATATAAAACATCTGTTTGTATTGTCAAAGATGAAGGGATAAAAGATTTAGAACATTACATTCATGAATATGCAAATATTACAGAATTTAAAGATTCCGAAAGTTGGATTATCTTATCACCTATTGAAAGCCAAATAAAAGAAAAAATTGAACGTTTGGGAACTCCTTTAAAAGAAATGAATTTCAATATAAACTATGGCATAAAAACAGGTTTAAATGAAGCCTTTGTAATAGATGAAAATAAGAAAAATGAATTAATTGCCGAAGATTTTAAATCTAATGAAATTATTAGACCTGTTTTGAGGGGTAGAGATGTAAAAAGATATTATTTAAAATTTGCAAATCTATGGCTAATAAATACACATAATGGAGTAAAAGAGAAAGGTTTAAAGCCAATCAATATAAATGATTATCCTGCAATTAAAAAACATCTTGATAAATTTTATCCTCAATTAAAACGAAGAGGAGACAAAGGTGAAACTCCTTATAATTTACGTAATTGCGCCTATTTACATGAATTCAATAAGCAAAAAATAATCTTTCAGGAAATGGTGCAAGAATCCAGTTTTGTTATGGATAAAGATGGTAAGTTTATGTGTTTAGATACTGCAAGAATAATAACAGGAGATGGTTTAGAACTTCTTCTTGCTGTGATGAACTCTAAACTTTTTTTCTATTCAATCAAAACATTTTATGGTGGAGGTGGATTAGGCAATACTGGGGTGCGAATGAAACATACTTTCTTTGAAAACTTTCCAATGCCTAAATTCACCGAAGAACAAATTTTAAAATTACAAGAATATATTAAACACCCAGATGAATCATCTCATTTTATTGATAAAATAATTTACTCAACATTTGATCTTAATTCTGAAGAGATAGAGGAAATAGAAGAAAGTGTAAAGTAAAGAATCGCACCCTCGAATCCGAAATCGACCAATTGGTTTATGAACTGTATGGGTTAACGGAAGAGGAGATTGGGGTAGTGGAGGGGTTATAAATATATGTGTGTGGAATAGTAGAGATAGTAACCGATGTAGAGATTTATGGCAACGTAGAGGTTTATGGCAACGTAGAGATTTATGGCAACGTAGAGACGCGATTAATCGCGTCTCTACAGCGGATACCGATACAGTTATTTATTAATCGTGTCTGTACAGTGGTTAGCGATACAGTTATATATTAATCGCGTCTGTACAACGGTTAGCGATACAGACAACGGTTACCGATACAGACAGCAGTTACCGATATAGACAGCGGTTACCGATACAGTTATATATTAATCGCGTCTGTACAGCAGTTACCGATATAATTATTCATTAATCGGCTCTCTACAGCAGTTACCAACACAGTATATATTAATTGCGTCTCTACAACAACAGCGGCACAGTATTTACACATTACGTCTCATTTATAGCTAAAGTATTTATAAATTACGTCTCATTTATAGCTAAAGTATTTATAATTTGCGGATATACATGAAGTATAATGTAAATTTGAAACAAGAGCAACATAATCAAGGGATAATATATGAACCGTTATGATTGAAAAATTTGATAAGAGATATAGAATAGGTTCTTCCAGATTGAACAAATGGGATTATGGATGGAACGCATCCTATTTTATGACTATTTGCACCGAGGAGAAGTTACCTTTTTTTGGACATATTCATAACCAAAAGTTTATTGCCAACTCGTTGGGCGAAATTGCATTACAGCGGTGGTTAGAAATGCCTTATCATTATCCATTTGTACAGTTGTGTAGTTTTGTTGTTATGCCTAATCATGTACATGGTATTGTACGGATAAATAATGGGGATTATAAAAATGGGGATAATGTTTGCCATAGCGATATTTACCAAGGTAGAGATTTATGTCAATGTAGAGATTTATGTCAATGTAGAGATTTAAGTCAATGTAGAGATTTATGCCAACGTAACGATTTATGCCAACGTAGAGACGCGATTAATCGCGTCTCTACACCGCCACCGCCACCGCCAGCGCCACCGCCACCGCCACCGGCATCATCACCACCACCGATGCCACAAGATACAAATCAAGCAAAACAACCTGGTGGTATCACTGGCCTCCACAACCCCATGTTGCATAACAATCTTTCACGTGTTATACGATGGTATAAAGGTCGTGTAACTTATGAATGCAGGAAGATAAACCCTGAGTTTTGTTGGCAAGATCGTTTTCATGAACACATCATCAGAAATAATGAAGCATATCAGAAAATAAAAACATATATTATCAACAACCCTGCAAGTTGGGAAGATGATAAATTTAATACAATTGATAGATGAATATTTGATTGTGTGGCAAATAATCCATGATAATTATCATTGCAATCGATAATTTGAACTGCAAAATATAAATTCAAACCTACATTGGTTTATGAGCTGTATGAGTTGACGGAAGAGGAAATTGGGGTAGTTGAGGGACTATAAATATATGTGTGTGGAATAGTAGAGATAGTAACCGATGTAGAGATTTATGGCAACGTAGAGATTTATACCAACGTAGAGATTTATGCCAACGTAGAGACGCGATTAATCGCGTCTCTACAGCGGATACCGATACAGTATATATTAATCGCGTCTCTACAGCGGATACTGATACAGTTATTTATTAATAGCGGCTCTACAGCGGTTACCGATACAGTTATATATTAATCGCGTTTGTACAGCAGTTACAAGAACCATCGATTACTTGTGTATTCTATGTTTCACGACTCACAATTTTTAAATTAAGGTATGACCCCTAAGGGGGTCGAATACAAAACAATGCAATCCTTATAGTTTTTGAACCGTCAAATAATTATGATTAAATGATTTATATGATTTTATTGTGATAAAACGAAAAGAGAGAATAAGAAAAAGTAAAAGAGATGTTGATTACGATGGCAACAAATCTCTACAATAGTACGTTTATAATAGATGAAATCATTGAAATATTGCATTACATGTAGAGACAGGTCGCGATCTGTCCATGAAGAACAATATATTAAAAATTAATTGCCTTATGAAAGAGAGTTTTGATAGTATTATTAATGGAAGTCAGCCAGTGTTAGTAGATTTTCATGCCACATGGTGCGGACCATGCCACACCCAAGCACCCATTTTGAAAGAGGTGTCTGCTGATATGAAAGGAAAAGCGAGAATCATAAAAATAGATGTAGACAAGAATCAACCCCTTGCACAAAAGTATCAAGTGAGGAGTATCCCTACACTTATTTTATTTAAAAACGGAGCGTCTGTTTGGAGGCAAGCTGGTGTTGCAACTAAGGATCAACTGTTGGACATTATATCAAAGCATTTGTAATTTACATATAAATATGAGCAAACAATTTACGGATTCGGACAAAGAAGAATTGCACAGTCTGTTTGAGCAATTTAAAAAAAAGTCAACTAAGCTATTAAACGATAGTGGTAAAATACAAGATACGCTGAAGCGCGCATTTGATAAAGCCATTGATAATGAAGGACTCATTGCAGAGGTTTTCAATGATCTAAAGCTGTTGCTTTCGCTTGTCAAAGACTATATATCAGGCGCATATAGAGACATTCCTTATGGTTCAATTATTGCTGCTGTGGCAGGTATATTGTATTTTCTGTCGCCAATAGATTTCATCCCCGATTTCATACCAGGTATTGGAATGATTGATGATGTTTTTGTTATCGGCATGGTGTTGAAGCAAATCCATAGTGATTTGGTGAAATATGAAGCGTGGAAATTAAAACGCTCGCGACGAGGCGATATTGATATTTATTTATGATAAGGGTGAGGACGGGATGCGATTATTTCCTGCCTATCATTCACAAAAAAGACCCCTTTACTTTATGATGTAAGGGGTCTCTCTTATTACTGAGCTGTTTTAACTAAGTATATACTGCTATTGAATATACAATTAGCCTATATCTTATCTAAGGCTTGGGCTAAATCTGCAATAATATCATCGGCATTTTCAATTCCTACCGAAAGACGAATAAGCTCAGGGTTAACGCCAGCAGCAAGCAACTCTTCGTCAGACAGCTGTCTGTGAGTATGACTTGCTGGATGCAAAATACAACTTTGAGAAAAAGCTACATGCGTTACTATGTTCACAAGCTGTAGAGAGTCCATAAATTTGATACTGTTTTCTGTACCGCCCTTTATGCCTAACGACATTACGCCACTTGCGCCATTGGGCAGATATTTCGCAGCCAATTCTTGGTTCGCATAGCTTTTTAATTTTGGATAGTGAATCCAAGATACTTTGGGATGTGATTCAAGGAAAGTGGCTACTTTTTCGGCATTCTCATTGTGTTGTCTTATTCTTACAGCCAAAGTTTCAAGTCCTAAATTTACCAAGAACGCACTGTGGGGCGATTGACTGCAACCAAGATCGCGCATTAGTTGTACAGTTGCTTTTGTTATATAGGCACCCTTGCCAAAAGTTGCCGAATAAGCTACGCCATGATAAGATGGGTCTGGCTCAGTTAATCCCGGAAAACGCTCTTTGTTGGCTTCCCAATCAAAATTTCCACTATCTACAATGCAACCTCCAACAACGGAATTATGACCATCCATGTATTTTGTAGTGGAATGAGTTACAATGTCTGCACCCCATTCTATCGGGCGACAATTGATGGGAGTAGGAAATGTATTATCAATTATTAGAGGTATTCCATTGCTATGCGCAATGTTGGCAAATCGTTCAATATCGAAAATCTCTATTGAAGGATTGGTCAATGTTTCTCCAAATATTAGTTTTGTGTTTGGCTTTATTGCTGCCTGTACTTCTTCATCTGTCGCATCGATTGGAACAAATGTAACATCAATTCCCATCTTTTTCAGTGTGACAGCAAAAAGGTTGTATGTGCCTCCATACAGTGCGCTACAAGCAATAAAATGATCTCCTGCCTCACAAATATTGAAAACTGCAAAAAAATTGGCTGCCTGACCACTACTGGTTAACATAGCTGCAACACCGCCTTCTAATGCACAAATTCTTTGGGCTGTAAAATCGTTTGTTGGGTTTTGCAATCGGCTATAAAAATAGCCAGCGGCTTTTAAATCGAACAGATCTTGCATTTGCTGACTGCTTTCGTATTTAAAAGTTGTACTCTGATAGATAGGTAACTGCAATGGCTCTCCTTTTTTAGGTTGCCATCCACTTCTAACACACTTTGTGTTTAAATTCCATTTTTCTTCGCTCATAATCTTTTTTATTTTAGTTTTATCTTGTTCATATCAACACTGCAAAAATAGATATAATAGAAAATATATACAAATAGTTTTTGAAATACAGAAAAAGATTCTTTTAAAATTATATTGTATAGATTATATATCTAAAACAAAGGAAAGAGTAATGTCATTTGTAGATTATTTTTCTGGTTGAAAATTGATCTGTATGGGTTTGGTGCTGAATATTTACTTTAATTTGTGCCTTTATTGCACAAAGCACTGGTTAGAAACCATGATCTGAATAAGAATAAGAGCTTTATTATAGAATCAACTTGTGCGTTATTCCATATTAATAGATTATTATTCTATATTTGCAAACAATACTGGTAAAGTAAACTATAAAGCTATGACACACTTAGACGATACAGATATTAAGATTTTAGAATTACTGCAAGAAAATTCGAAGTTGACAACTAAAGAATTGGCTGCTAAAGTAAATCTTTCAGCTACTCCTGTGTTTGAAAGAATAAAACGTCTTGAAGTAAATGGTTACATAAATAAATATACAGCAATACTTAATCCTGAGAAAATTAATAATGGATTTAGTGTATATTGCAATATTCGATTAAAGAAACATAGCCAAGAATATATATTAAATTTCACTGCAGCAATTAAAGATATCAAAGAGATTACGGAATGTTACAATGTGTCTGGAGATTATGATTTTATGCTTAAAATATATGTTCAAAATATGCAGCACTATCAACTTTTTGTGCAGGAAAAGCTTGGTGTAATAGAAAGTATAGGTAGTCTTCATAGTATTTTTGTATTGAAAGAAGTGAAACATACTTTCTCTTTACCAATTTATTGAAATATGAACCCACTCTGAAAAGTCAATCTCACTTATTTCCGCCCCTAAATCCCCTAAAGGGGACTTTAGCAGAGTGCTGATTATTAGGATTTTCCCTTCAGGGACAAAGGGCAGAAAAAGACTAATAATCAGCAATGGAGAGTTTTCAGAGTGTACTCAAATATTCTTGTTTTTAGGATGAGCTGTGCATCAATAAATTTCATATTTGTACTAATTAAAACTCGGTTTGTAGATAAATTCTAATTTATATGTCTAATAGAAAGATTACTCTTTTTGAAGCGCTTATTCCAATAGTTTTCTTAATCCTATTCTTGGCTATCAACTACCAAGTGTTTGGAGACGAGGCATCAAGTGGAGCTAATCAATTTGGACTGATACTGGGTGCTGCAATAGCTATCATCATTGCAAGTATTCGCAGAATACCTTTTAGAGAAGTGATGGAAAGGGTGTCTCAAAACATTAAAGAGACTGTTCCGGCTCTTCTTATTTTGCTTTTAGTAGGTTCGCTGGCAGGAACTTGGTTGCTCAGTGGTATAGTTCCAGCAATGATATATTACGGATTGCAGATTCTTAATCCATCGTTTTTTTTGGTTTCGGCAGTATTAATAGCTGCCCTAGTATCAACTGCAACAGGCAGCTCATGGACTACGAGTGCAACTATTGGTATAGCTTTGATTGGAATAGGCAACTCGTTGGGAATTAATACTGCAATGACGGCGGGTGCTGTTATTTCTGGAGCCTACTTTGGAGATAAAATGTCGCCAATGTCTGACACCACCAACTTAGCCGCAGCAATGGCGGGAACTGACCTAATCACTCACATTAAATACATGATGATTACTACTGTTCCATCAATAATTATCACTTTGATTATTTTTCTGATTATTGGGTTGTCCATCCAAACTGATGGTGCTATAAACCATGAAGTGATACTTGCTGCAATAGCAGATAGATTTACTATCACTCCTTGGTTGTTTATAGTGCCTGTAGTGGTGTTGGGACTAATAATAAAAAAAACACCGCCTTTGGTTGCTTTGTTATCGGGTGTAATTTTGGGTGCAATATTTGCAGCTATTTTTCAACAAGATTTGATACTTGATTTATCCAACAAACTAAATGGAGCAAATGCTACATCTATCTCATTAAAAGATATGTATCATGTTAGTATGCAAAGTATTAGTAACGACATAAATATTACGACAGGCAACCCTATTTTGGATGATAAGGCACTGTTTTCATCAGGCGGAATGACGGGAATGTTGAGTACCATTGAGCTAATTATCTGCGCCATGATTTTTGGTGGAAGCATGCAAGCCATGGGTGCTTTGCGTAAAATAAGTAAGGCACTGCTATCTATGGTGCGTGGCAATGCAAGTCTGGTGGGTGCAACGGTTTTTTCTGCTTTCGGAATGAATGTATTGGCATCTGATCAGTATTTGGCAATTGTTGTTCCTGGCAAGATGTTTTCTGAAGCTTATAAAGAGAAGGGGTTAACTCCTGAAAACTTGAGCAGAAGTTTGGAAGATGGGGGCACGGTTACCTCTGTGCTTATTCCATGGAATACTTGTGGAGCCTATCAGAGCAAAGTGTTGACTGTGGATGTATTTGATTATTTACCTTATGCTTTTTTCAATATTATCAGTCCGTTTATGAGTATAGCCGTTGCTGCATTGGGATACAAGATTAAACATCTCAGTAAGCGGATAAATAATAGTGATAAACAGTAGTGATATACCATGAGGGTTCAGCTAATAGTCATAAAAAAAAGACGCCCTCTTTAGGCGTCTTTGCTATATCTATTTTCTTCTTTAAATATTGTCTATTTCACTACTACCAATCTATCTTCTAAAGCAACATGTGTTTTCTCTCCTGGTTCGTCAGCTGGCATACCGAAGGGCATTTGAGCTATCAGCTCCCAGTCTTCGTTAATAGACCATTCTTTTTTGATAGATTGGTCAATCAAAGGGTTGTAATGCTGAAGTGATGCACCAAAGCCAACGCTTTCTAATGCTATCCAAGTCAATATTTGCGTTATTGCTGATGAGTGTTCACTCCATTGTGAGAATTTTTCTGACATAGTGGGCAGGCTACTTTGCAAACCTTTGATAACTGTTTTATCTTCAAAAAAGAGTATTGTACCATATCCTGAAGCAAAAGATGCGTTTACTTTATCTTCTGTAGCTTTGAAAGCTTCTTCCGATTTGCTTACTTTTTTGAGTTCATCTTTTGCTATTTCCCACATTTTTTTGTGATTGTCTCCTAACAATAGCACCATTCGTGCCGATTGTGAGTTAAATGCTGAAGGAGCATAGAGCAATACATGCTCAATGATGGATTGTATCTCTTCATCTGATACTGGTGAAGTGTTTTGTAGTTGATAATAGGTGCGTCTATCTTTAATTGCGTCTTTTAGATTTTTTTTCATAGTTTGTAAGTTTTAAATTATTTGTTTTATGATTGTTTTTTTATTATGTTTTTTATTTACAACTCAATTATGTGGTCATTGGTACTTCCATCAAAAGCAAACGTGCATTTTCTGATGCTTTCACACTAATAGTGTCTGTATCCCAAATACCCATACCATCTCTTGTGTACAATTCTTCACCATTAATGGTTACTTCACCATCAAGAACAAAAGCATATACGCCATTTCCTTCTTTTTTGATTTTGTAATCATCTGATTTACCTTTTTCGAAGTTTCCTAAATGAAACCAAGCATCTTGATGAATCCAAACACCTTGATCATCTTTGTTTGGTGAAAGTATTTGATAGAACTTATTTACTTTTGATAAGTCTTTAATGGAAATTTGGCCGTATCTGGGTGTTACGCTTCTTTTATTTGGGAATACCCAAATCTGAAGAAATTTCACTAATTTATCTCTGTTTTTATTGTATTCGGAGTGTGTAACGCCAGTTCCAGCACTCATCACTTGCACATCGCCTTCTTTAATTACGGTAACGTTGCCCATACTGTCTTTATGTTCTAAGTCGCCCTCCAATGGAATTGATACAATCTCCATATTGTCATGAGGATGCGTTCCAAAACCCATTCCAGCTTCTACGGTATCGTCATTCAATACACGAAGCACACCAAAGTGCATTCTTTCTTGATCGTAATAGTTAGCGAAGCTAAATGTGTGGTGTGAGTTCAACCAACCGTGATTGGCGTGACCTCTTGTTTCTGCTCTGTGAATTATTGTTTTCATTGTTGTCCTCTTTTTTGTTTAAAATTTACAGTGCAAAGATAGGGTGATTTGGAGGAGTGGGGAATATGAAAAAAAGGGGGAAACTTATGAAAATCCGACATCTACTGCTGTTTCTCGTTTTTCCTGAAGATTGAGGGCGATACTTGGGTGTGTTTTTTGAAAAAAGCACTAAAATTGCCTGGTTCATTAAATCCTAATTCATAAGCAATCTCTTTATTTGCTAAGTCGCTAAAATAGAGCAGTCTTTTTGCTTCTGTAATTATTCTCGATTGAATATAGTCTTTTGCAGTTGTACCGGTTTTTGATTTAAATGTTCGGTTCAGGTGGTCAGGAGTAATATACAACGCATCGGCATAATAGGACGTGGAGTGTTCTTTTTATAATCTTTCTCAACTGCTTTTTTAAAAGCTCTTATTAGGTTGGCGCCAGTTGTATCGACATCCATTTCAATGGGATTGATGGAATAAATATTGTTGCACTCTATCAGCAAAAGCTTTAAAAAAGCACCAATAGACAAACAACTCATTTTTTCATCAGTGCTGTAGAGCTTGAATATTTGATTGGCAAACTGCTCTATAGTTTCAAATTGCTCTTTATTGGGCAATAAGGGCGGACTTTGTCCATAGTTTTGAAATAGGTATAAGCTGTCAATAAACGATATGGGGATAGAGTTTTCCACTAAAAACTGATTGGAAAAAGTCATTGCAAATCCCTTAGGTTTTTCTGTTGTTACAACTTGGTGCACTTGTCCTGGAGCAACAAAAAATAGCTGTTTGTTTGAAAATGGATATGTGTTGAAATCTATTTTATGTATTCCCTTTGCTTGTTTAACAATTAAGACTGTGTAGTAGCTATGGCGGTGAGGTTCGTCTGGTTTTCCGTTTTCTTCTATGTAAATATCGTCCATTCTGAAAATACCGAAACTCATGTCTCCCGTTTCAGAATACACTTTTTGATATATTTTTACAGCTTCCATTTTTAATTAGCTTTCCCTGTTTTTGTACAATGAGTGACAACCCGATGATAGTTGATAGTAGACAAATATACAAAAAAGGCTTCGATCATGATTAGATTAGTGCTTTATATATTTTGAGATGTATCGTGAGCCTGTTATTGAAAGAAGTTGGTTTGTGAAATAAAATCAGGTATGGAGATTTGTATCAGCGAACAACTTAATAAGTATGCAAAGCGCAAAACCAATGTGCAACCTTCGGGATTTAGAAAAAGAACCTAAACCTCATAACACATCCCATAACAGTAACACAACTTATATCTCACACCTCACACCACATAACTGATAACCCATACCTCACACTCCAACATTTTTAATTTTGCGCCCTCGGAGTCGAAGGGTCAATTTTCCATTCATTTATGTCACCCCTCTCGGGGTTCTGGATTAACTATCTTTATCGTTACTATAATAATTTCACCCGTCCCGGGTTATAAATGCTCCCACAAAAGCACAATCAACCCCCATAACAGAAATCCACTCATATCTCACACCTCACATCCATAACAGATAACCCATACCTCACACCACATAACTGATAACCCATACCTCACACTCCAACATTTTCAATTTTCAATTCTCCATTAATTATAACCCTTTTATCAAAAAAGATAAGATTTATCTATCAAAAAATTATCAAAACAGAGATATTATGTATAATTTTGCTGTTAATTATAGAGAGATACTATTTCTCTCTTTCAAACTTTCATAAATCCCACATATATGCGCAAAGATAAGCCTGCACGATTGATTTTAGAAAATGGTGTAGTTTTTCATGGAAAATCGTTTGGTTCCGAAAAGTCGAGTTCGGGCGAGGTGGTTTTCAATACGGCGATGGTTGGTTATCCAGAGAGCTTAACTGACCCGTCCTATGAAGGACAGATACTAACCCTCACTTATCCAATAATCGGAAATTACGGAGTCCCACCCAACAGTATGACCAACGGAATTTCCGATTTTTTTGAGTCTGAACGTATTCATGTTAAAGGTTTAATAGTTTCTGACTACTCTAATGAATATTCGCATTGGAATGCACAAACAAGCCTCTCTGAGTGGTTAATAGCAGAAGGTGTTCCTGCAATATATGGTATTGATACACGCGCTTTGACCAAAGAATTGCGGGAAAATGGTTCTATGTTGGGCAAGATTGTTTTTGACAATGAAGCTGAAGATGTAATCGACTTTTACGATCCATCAAAAGAAAACTTAGTAGATAAAGTGAGCTGCAAGGAAATAATTGAATACAAAAATGGAGAAAAGAAAGTGGTGTTGGTAGATTGTGGAGTGAAACATAATATCATCCGTCACCTGCTCAAAAAGAATGTTCACTTGATTAGGGTGCCTTGGGATTACAATTTCAACTCCTTAGATTATGATGGCTTGTTTATATCTAATGGTGCAGGAAATCCCGAGTTCTGTCAAACTACAGTAGACAACATTGTGCGAGCAATGGACAAAAACAAACCCATCTTTGGTATTTGTATGGGCAATCAGTTATTGGCAATGGCTGCAGGAGCAAAAACATATAAATTAAAGTATGGACATCGTAGCCACAACCAACCCGTGAGAAGGGTGGGAGAAAATAGATGTTACATCACGTCTCAAAATCACGGTTATGCTGTGGATGCAAGTATGCTAAACAATGAATGGGAACCCTACTTCGAGAATATGAATGACGGAACCAACGAAGGAATAAGGCACAAAACAAAACCATTTTCCTCCGTACAGTTTCATCCCGAAGCGGCAAGTGGACCTACTGATACAGAATATCTTTTTCAAGATTTTATAGATAAACTTTAATCGCATCTTTTAAATAGATGAGAAGCGAAAAAAGCACAATGTGAAAAACGATTTATAGATAGATAATAAAACAAATGACAAAAATAGATACACCCAAACAAAAAGGCTTAGCCTATTCCCGTTCAGACATCAAGAAAGTATTATTGCTTGGTTCGGGTGCACTCAAAATTGGTGAGGCTGGCGAATTTGACTACTCAGGCTCACAAGCACTCAAAGCACTTAAGGAAGAGGGGATAGAAACTGTTTTGATTAATCCCAATATTGCTACTGTTCAAACCTCCGAAGGGTCGGCTGACAAAATATACTTCTTGCCCATTACTCCCTACTTTGTAGAAAAAGTGATGAAGAAAGAAAAACCCGATGGCATAATGCTTGCTTTTGGTGGGCAAACTGCACTTAACTGCGGAGTGAAGCTGTTTGAAGCAGGTACTTTGGAAAAATACAATGTGCAAGTATTGGGGACTCCAGTACAAACAATAATGGCAACTGAAGACCGTGATTTGTTTGTGAAGAAGCTAAATCAGATTGATGTTAAAACCATACAAAGTGTGGCAACAAATACCATGGCAGACTCATTGAAAGCTGCTGAAATGCTGGGTTATCCAATCATTGTAAGGGCTGCTTATTCTCTTGGTGGACTTGGTTCGGGATTTTGTAACAATCCTGAAGAGTTGAAGGAGTTAGGAGATAAAGCATTTTCATACTCCGACCAATTGCTTATTGAGAAATCATTAAAAGGATGGAAGGAGATTGAATATGAAGTAGTGCGCGACCAATACGACAATTGTATTACGGTGTGTAACATGGAAAACTTTGATCCTCTTGGTATCCATACAGGCGAAAGTATCGTGGTTGCTCCATCGCAAACGCTTACCAATTCTGAAGTAAATAAACTTAGAAGTCTGGCCATTCAAATTGTGCGCCATTTGGGTATAGTGGGCGAGTGTAATGTGCAGTATGCTTTTGATACTGAATCTGAAGATTACAGGGTGATTGAAGTAAATGCTCGATTGAGCCGTTCATCGGCATTAGCTTCTAAAGCAACTGGTTACCCATTGGCATTTGTTGCAGCAAAACTGGGTTTGGGATATGGACTATTTGATTTGAAAAACTCTGTAACTAAATCTACAAGTGCTTTCTTCGAGCCATCTCTGGATTATGTGGTAGTGAAAATACCTCGTTGGGATTTGGGCAAATTCAGCGGAGTTACCAAAGAGATTGGCTCAAGCATGAAGTCGGTTGGCGAAATCATGGCCATCGGTCGAACCTTTGAAGAAGCTATTCAAAAAGGACTTCGCATGATAGGGCAGGGCATGCACGGTTTTGTTGAAAACAAGGAGCTGATAGTAAAAGATATTGATAAGTCGTTGAGGGAACCAACTGACGAACGCATATTTGTGATAAGCAAAGCATTCAGGGTGGGCTATACCATCGATCAGATTCACGATTTAACCAAAATAGATAAATGGTTCTTGTACAAATTGTACAACATATTGAAAACGGCAGAAGCTATTGAAGCAATAGACCCAGAGGATGTGGATTTATCTAAATCGGAGAACATTGCATTCGATGAATGTTTAAGGATTGCCAAGAAACAAGGTTTCTCAGATTTTCAAGTTGCACGAGCTTTGTGGAAGGAAGATATGCCTGACAATGGTTCTGAATTAATCCGTAAATATCGGAAGAGTCTTAACATTGTTCCAGTCGTAAAACAAATTGACACACTTGCGGCTGAGTATCCTGCTCAAACCAACTATTTGTACTTGACATACAATGGCACTGAAAATGATGTACACTATCTGGGCGACAAGAAGTCGGTAATTGTGTTAGGCTCAGGTGCATATCGCATTGGTTCTTCGGTTGAGTTTGATTGGTGTTCGGTTAATGCCCTTACAACAGTTAGAAATGAGGGATATCGTTCCGTGATGATTAACTATAATCCTGAAACAGTGTCTACTGACTATGATATGTGTGACCGTCTTTATTTTGATGAGTTGACATTTGAAAGGGTAATGGACATTGTTGAATTAGAAAACCCTCATGGCGTTATTTTATCTGTTGGAGGACAAATACCTAATAACCTTGCCGTTCGTTTAGATGATTTTGGTGTAAATATATTAGGCACACAAGCCAACAAAATTGACAATGCCGAGAATAGACATAAATTCTCAAGCATGTTGGATTTGCTTGGTATTGACCAACCTCGCTGGAAAGAATTGACTTCGTTGAGCGATATACAATTATTTGTTGAAGAGGTGGGCTATCCCGTTCTTGTTCGTCCATCTTATGTGCTTTCGGGTGCTGCAATGAATGTTTGCTCTAACGACGAGGAGTTGGAAAGCTTCCTACAATTAGCCGCTGATATTTCTAATAAGTATCCAGTAGTTGTGAGCGAGTTTGTTGAAAACGCAAAAGAGATAGAATTTGATGCGGTTGCCAATAAAGGTGAGATTGTAACTTATGCCATTTCAGAACACGTTGAGTTTGCTGGAGTGCACTCGGGTGACGCAACCATACAATTTCCTCCACAACGACTGTACGTGGAAACAGCACGTAAAGTGAAAAAAGTGGCAATGAAAATTGCGAAAGCATTGGAGATATCAGGTCCATTCAACATACAGTTTCTTGCAAAAGATAATAAGATTAGAGTAATAGAGTGCAATTTGCGCGCATCACGCTCCATACCGTTTGTATCTAAAGTTTTGAAGATCAACTTTATTGAGTTGGCCACTAAAGTAATGTTAGGAATAGAAGTTGAAAAACCAAATAAGAATGCTTTTGACCTCGATCATGTAGGTATTAAAGCATCTCAATTCTCATTCTCGCGATTGCAACATGCAGACCCTGTCTTGGGTGTAGATATGGCTTCAACGGGCGAGGTAGGTTGTTTAGGAGATAACTTTGATGAGGCATTGCTAACGGCAATGTTATCTGTAGGACAAACAATACCCAAAAAGAATGTATTGTTTTCGACTGGTCCTGCCAAATCAAAAGCTGAGTTATTAGAATCTGCACGACTGCTTCAAAAGAAAGGATATAACCTTTTTGCAACTGGTGGATCGCAAAAGTTTTTAGTAGACAATGGTGTTCCTGCAACGCTTGTCTATTGGCCTAATGAGGAGAAAAGCCCAAACACAATTGAATTGCTTCAGCAAAAGAAAATTGATTTGGTAGTAAACATTCCCAAGAATTTGACTCCTACAGAGTTGCGCAATGGATATAAGATTAGGAGAACATCTATTGACTTTAATGTGCCTCTAATAACTAACACACGTTTGGCAAGGGCATTTATTCAATCATTCTGTAATATGAGTATTGATGACATTTCGATAAAGAGTTGGGATGAATATCACTAAATAAATTACGAATTATGAATTAAAATTTAAACGCCATTTAAAACGATGTTTCATCATCATTTTAAATGGCGTTTACTTATTAATAGAGAATCTAATTGATATGCTTAAAGTTTAATCTCAAATGAATCACCTAAAAACTATGTGTTTAAAGCATGAACAAGATAAAAAAATAGAATGAATGTTGATTGATTATATGTTTTATTGCTAATGAAGCACCGATCTTGAATTGACAAATGCTGATTTAATATAGTTGCGCCTGTTATTCTTCTGGTTCATTAATAAGCTAATAAGGTTGGGGTAGTGCTATATTTCGATGTTACTAAGGTTCCCGAAGCCTACTATCGTTAGCTCTATCTTTTTGCGTTTTGGCACTTAATAATTCTTCTCTACTTGTATTCAAGATGCTAAACATCAGCTTCAATCACCTTTTTGAACCTTAGTAACTGCGATTACTCTATATTAGCTTTACCTTATTACATTATTTAAATTGAATAGCTGCGGTGCTTATTGTGCTTCAAAGGTTGCAGGTTTATTAAAAAGGTTATTGCATTATGCTATCGAATTACTTGAGTAGCTTTATCATTTAAATACCCACCTATTTATTTGATTATTTGGAGACTTCACCACAAACTTGTATAGCTCTAAAGAGGGCAGTGCACTTAGATCTACTTTATATTCTTTTTGTTCGCTGCTAACTGTGGCTATTTTTAGCCATTTATCGGATCCTCCTTCTTTAAAGTTGTTTGTGGTAGTAACATAAATATCTACAGGAACGCCTTTTGTATAGACCTTCCAAGTTAGCTGAACTGAATTATCAGATGAAACGGGTTGTGAGCTAAGATTGTAAATATCTGTTTGTCCAATAAAAGGTATTCCATCCTGTTCCCACTTCACAGCGTTTGGAATCGAAAAATCCATGTATCTGTATATGCTTGGCAAAATATCTATAATGGCAAGGTGTTCGGAGTTGAAGTGATCGTTTACTTCTATATTAGTAGAAATCCATGTTGTGCGCTCTCTCAACGATTGTCCTCCATGGCTTTTACCGCTCTCATCACGTCCATGATCTGTTGTAACAACTATCATCCACTCTTCATCAAAGTTGGCTTCCCTATATTTAATAGCTTCCCATATACGAGCAACTTGTTGGTCTGCTTTCACAACAAACTCATCAAATAGGTCACTATTACCATACATGTGTCCTGCATCATCTGTGTACCACAAATATACCGTAACCATTCGGTAATCCACGT